>CAWAQJ010000014.1:0-647061 GCA_963784175.1 uncultured Actinomycetes bacterium
CAGCATGAGCGGCCGCGAGTCGTGGTTGCCCGAGACCGCGACGACCGGTGAGCCGAGGCGCGCGAGCGCCGGGCACGATCGCGGACTCGTACTCGCGTGCCGCGCTGCGTGAGGTCGCCGACCATGAAGACCGGCTTCCCGGAGGCGAACTCCTCGAGCGCCGGGAGGACGAGGCCGTTCGAGTGGAGATCGGAGGCGACGACGACCGCGCGGTCGATCGGCGCGCGGCTCGCCGCGCTGCTCGCCCGCGACCGCGATCAGCTGCGTGAGCCCGGCGACCGCGTCGCCGTACGAGCCCTCGTAGCCCTCGCCGTCGGCCAGCAGGCGCTCGGAGAACTCCAGCAGCCGCGGCAGCTCCTCGCCGTGCGCGTAGAACGTCGGCTCGCGCAGCGCCGAGTAGTCGAAGCGGCTCACGCCGCCGGCGGCGACCGCGATCGCCGCCAGCGTCACCGCGGCGCCGGTCACCGGCCCCAGCACGAGCCAGCGCCGCCGCCCGAACGCCCCGCGCCACGCCGCCGCCGAGCAGTCCACCGACGACACCGCCGAGCAACGCGAAGAGCGCCGCCCGCCGCAGTCCGTCGGAGACCGCGTCCCGCAGCTCGCCCTCGAGCGTCGTCAGGCTCGCGTCCGCGCTCCCGCCCGAGCGAAGCGCATCGAGCGCGGCGTCCCGATCCAGGGAGCGGAACTCGAGCTCGACGGCGACCGGCGCGCGATACGGCTCGGCCCGCACGCCCCAGTCGACGACCGGCACGTAGACGTCCACCGCGCCGCTCCGCGCCGGCACGACGTGGACGTCGACCGTCCCGAGCGTGACCTCGCGCGACTCCGGCGCCGCCGCGCGCAGCGCGACGATGCTCCCGGCCAGCGCGAGCACGGCGCACAGGAGCGCCAGCCCTGCAGTCTTGAGTAGACCCCTGATTCATCCCGTCCTACTAGTGTCGGCCTCGTCCCGCGAGGCCGCGACCCTCGAAGGTCGAGATTCAGGCTACCCCCGGGAGAGGTTCGTACGGGCCCGTTCCACGAGCGCGCGGCCGTAGTGGCGGTGCTCGCCCATGCCCAGCTCCCACTCGGCGTGGGCCAGCCGCTTGTCCTGCCGCAGGCGCGAGCGGGAGAGCGCCCGTGCCTGGTAGTGGGACTCGGCCATCACGGTCGTCCGCATGTACGAGCCCTGCGCGAGCCGGACGACCTCGTCGGCCAGCGCCTTGCCCTCGACGCGCGCGACCGTGTGCCACCGGTCCGGGTCTTCCGGGTCGGCGATCTGCACGAAGTACGTCGGCTCCGGGGGCATGGCCCCCTGGTTTTCGCCTCCTCTAGCTCTGCGCCTGCTCGAGCGCCCTCCGGGTGAGCACCTTGACGAGGTGCTCGCGGTACTCGGAGCTGCCGTTGTGGTCGCTCGGCGGGCTCGTGCCCTCGGCTGCCCGCTCGGCGGCCGCGGCCGGATCCGCGCCCGGACGCCAGCGCCTCCTCGACCCCGCTCGCGCGCAGCGCGGTCGCGCCCATGTTCGTGAGCCCGACGTGGACGCCGCCGTTCACCTGCACGGCGCAGACGCCGACCGTGGCCCAGTCCTGGGCCCGCCGGGTGAACTTCTCGTACGCCCACCCGCCGCTCGTCTTGGGCACGCGGATCTCCGTCAGCACCTCCTGCGGGTCGAGCGCCGTCTGGAGGAAGCCGGCGAAGCTCTCGGCGATCGGCAGCGTGCGCTCGCCGCCGGGGCCGCGAACGACGAGCTCGGCGTCGAGCGCGAGCAGGATCGTCGGCGCGTCGGAGGCGGGGTCGGTGTGCGCGACCGAGCCGCCGATCGTGCCGCGGTGCCGCACCTGCGGGTCGCCGATCGTGCCGACGGACTCGGCGAGGATCGGGCACGCGGAGCGCAGGAGCTCGTCGTGCTGGAGGTCGTGGTAGCGCGTGAGCGCGCCGATCGCGATCGCGTCGCCGTCCTCGCGCACGTACGAGAGGTCGGAGAGCCGGCCGATGTCCACCAGCAGCTCCGGCCGGGCGATCCGGAGCCGCATGAGCGGCAGGAGCGAGTGCCCGCCCGCGAGGAGCTTCGCGTCCGGGCCGGAGCCGAGGAGCTCGATCGCGTGGTCGACGGACTCGGCGAGCTCGTAGTCGAAGGATGCGGGGATCACTTCGCACCTCCTTCCTGCAGCGCGCGCCAGACGTTCTCGGGCTTGGCCGGCATCGTCACGTCGGTGACGCCGTAGGGCGAGAGCGCGTCGACGACGGCGTTGATGACGGCCGGCGTCGAGGCGATCGTGCCCGTCTCCCCCACGCCCTTGACGCCGAGCGGGTTCGTCGGGCTCGGCGCGTTGACGCGGTCGAGCTCGTAGTCGATCGTCTCGGCGGCGCTGGGGACGAGGTATTCGTGCATCGACCCGGTCGTCAGGTTGCCGTCCTCGTCGTAGATCGCCTCCTCCCAGAGCGCCTGCGCGATGCCCTGGGTGATGCCGCCGTGGATCTGGCCGTCGACGACCATCGGATTGATGACGTTGCCGATCTCGTCCACCGCGATGTAGCGGCGGAGGTCGATCGCGCCCGTCTCCGTGTCGACCTCGACGACGCAGATGTGCGCGCCGCCCGGCCAGCTGAAGTTGGGCGGGTCGTAGACGAAGGTCGCCTCGAGGCCGGGCTCCATGCCGTCGGGCAGGTCGTGTGCGGTGAACGCGTGCAGGGCGGCATCGCGGACGGTCATCGACTTGTCCGTGCCCGCGACCTTGAAGGTGCCGATGTCGTACTCGAGATCGTCGGGCGAGACCTCGAGCTTGTGCGCGACGACGTCGCGGGCCTTGGCGATCACCTTCTCGGCGGCGTTGTAGAGCGCGATGCCGCCGACGGCGAGGCTCCGGCTCCCGTACGTGTCGAGGCCGAGCTGCATCGTGGTCGTGTCGCCGTGGATCGACCTCCACCTGGTCGATGGGGACGCCGAGCCGCTCCGCGACGATCTGCGAGAACGTGGTCACGTGCCCCTGCCCGTGCGGCGAGGTGCCGATGAAGACCTCGACGCTTCCGGTCGGGAGGCAGCGCACCGTGGCCGCGTCCCAGCCGCCGGCCGCGTAGAGGATGGCGCCGAGAATCCGCGACGGCGCCAGGCCGCACATCTCGGTGTAGGTCGAGAAGCCGATCCCGAGCTCCTTCTTGTCGCCCTTGGAGCGCCGCTCGGCCTGCTCGGCCCGGAGCTCCTCGTAGCCGACCATCTCCAGCGCCCGGTCGAGCGCACCGACGAAGTCGCCGGAGTCGATCGTGAGCCCGGAGGCGAGCGTGTACGGGAACTCCGTGATGAAGTTCTTTCGCCGCAGCTCGACCGGGTCCATGTCCAGCTTCCGGGCGAGCGCGTCGATGGTTCGCTCGATCAGGAACGTCGCCTCCGGCCGGCCCGCGCCGCGGTAGGCGTCGGTCGGCGTGGCCGACGTGAACGCCCCGACGACCTCGAGCGAGTAGGCCTCGATGTCGTAGGGCCCGCCGTAGACCCAGCCGCCCAGGATCGGCGTGCCGGCGGTGACGAGCTGGAGGTAGGCGCCCAGCCCGACGACGAGCTTGGCGCGCACGCCGCGGATCTTGCCGTCCTCGTCCGCCGCGTACTCCATCTCCTGCCACTGGTCGCGGCCGTGGATCGTGGCGAGGTAGCCCTCCGAGCGCTCCTCCGTCCACTTCACCGGCCGGCCGATCCGCTTCGCCAGAGCGAGCGCGAGCGCTTCCTCGGCATAGACGTTGAGCTTGGAGCCGAAGCCGCCGCCGACGTCCGGCGCGATCACCCGGAGCCGCGACTCGGGCACGCCGAGGACGATCGCGAGCCAGAAGCGCAGGATGTGCGGGATCTGGGTCGCCGACCAGAGCGTGTACTCGTCGGTCGAGGGCTCGTAGGTCGCGATCACGCCACGCGGCTCGATCGCGTTCGGGATCAGGCGCTGCTGGCGGTAGCGCTCCTTCACGGTCACGGGCGCGTTGCCGAAGACGCCCTCGACGTCGCCGCCCTCGAGCTTCCACGTGAAGCAGTGGTTCGTGCCGAGGTCGTCGTGGAGGATCGGCGCGCCGTCGGCGAGCGCCTCCTCGGGGTCGATCACGGCCGGCAGCTCCTCGTAGTCGACCTCGACGAGCTCGGCCGCGTCCTTGGCCAGAGCGCGCGACTCGGCGATCACGATCGCGACGCCGTCGCCCTGGTAGCGCACCTTGTCGGTGGCGAGCGGGCGGTGCATCGGCTGCTTGGTGTCCTCGGTGACGAGCCAGACGCACGGGAGCGTGGCCGCCCAGTCGTCGGCGAGGTCGGCGCCGGAGAACACCGCGACGACGCCCTCGGCCTCGCGGGCCGCGGTGACGTCCACGCGGGTGATCTTCGCGTGCGCGTACGGGCTGCGGACGATCGACGCCCACACCATCCCGGTCATGGTCAGGTCGTCGATGAACTTGGACTGGCCGGTGAGGAGCTTCGCGTCCTCCTTGCGGGGAACGGACTTGCCGATGTAGGTCTCGGCCTCGGTGGTTGCCATCTCCCCTCCCCTCAGGCCGCCGCGGCGGCCTTGACCGCCTTGACGATGTTGACGTAGCCGGTGCAGCGGCAGAGGTTGCCCTCCAGCGCGTGCCGGATCTCCTCGTCGCTCGGGCTCGGGCTCTCCTCGAGCAGGCTGATGGTCGCCATCACCATCCCGGGAGTGCAGTAGCCGCACTGCAGGCCGTGCTGCTCGTGGAAGGCCTGCTGGACGGGATGGAGGTCACCGGGCGACCCGATGCCCTCGATCGTCGTGATCTCGTGCCCGTCGGCCTGGACGGCCAGCACCGTGCAGGACTTCACCGACTCGCCGTCCACGAGCACGGTGCACGAGCCGCACGAGGAGGTGTCGCAGCCGACCACCGTGCCGGTCAGCCCGAGCTGCTCGCGCAGGAAGTAGACGAGGAGCTGTCTCGGCTCGACCTCGGCCGAATGGCTCTCTCCGTTGACGGTGATCCCGACCGTTCTCACTGCGACGACCTCCTTCCGAAGAGGCGCCGGATGCGGCGCCCAAGGCTGCCGAAGAAGAGCGAGAGCCCGGAGATCGGCTTCGCCTGCGAGGCGACCGCCTGCTCCGCCTCCTCGGCGGAGTCTCCGAGCTGCGCCTGGAGGCACTGCGAAAAGCTGGTGACCATCTGCGAGGAGATGTCCTCGATCATCCCCCGCCCGTACTGCGCCACCGTTCCCGAGAGGTGCAGGTCGGTGACGATGTCGACGCGCGTGCCGCCGTTCTCGGACGCGAGCGACGAGACGATCGTGGCGCTCGCGCGGCCGCGGTTCTTGGTCTCGCGGGCGTTGGCTCCGAGCGCGACGCGCTTGGCGGCCTCGTCGACCTCGGTTCGCTCGACGTCGGTGGCGAACGTGAGCCCGATCGGCCCGAGCTTCACCACCATCGTCGCCTTCCAGTGCGAGTCGTCGACGACCTCGTCGAGCTTCGCGCCCGGCATGCAGGGCACGATGCGCGGGACGTCCATGAGGAGCGCCCACGCCTTCTCGGGCGGCGCGTCGACCTGGAACGAGTTCTCGAGCTTCACGCGGGGACCTCCTGGGCCTGGGGCTTGGGGGAGCGCATGACCTGGACGATCTGCGCGGCGATCGCGACGGCGACCTCCTCGGGGGTGCGCGAGCCGATCTTGAGGCCGATGGGCGCGTGGATGCGGGCGATGTCCTCGTCCGAGACGCCCGCGGCGCGCAGGAGCTCGTTGCGGCTCTCGTTCGTTCGCCTGCTGCCCATGGCGCCGACGTAGCCGGCCGGTCGTGTCGAGCGCGACCTTGAGCGCCGGGACGTCGAACTTGTGGTCGTGCGTGAGGACGCAGACGACCGTCCGCTCGTCCACGGGCGCGTTCGCCAGGAACTTGTCGGGCCACTCGACGACGAGCTCGTCCACGTCCGGGAAGCGCTCGGGCGTGACGAACTTCGCCCGCGCGTCGCAGACCGTGACGCGGTAGCCGAGGTAGCGGCCGATCGAGGCGAGCGCGGCGGCGTGGTCGACGGCGCCGAAGACGTACATGTTCGGGCGGGGCGCGAACGAGGAGACGAAGATCTGCCCGTCCGGCGTGTCGACGATGCCGTTGTCGCCGCGCGCGAGCAGCTCGGCTGCAGGGCCGTCGTCGTCGAGCGTGACGAGCCGCTTGGCGCCGGCGTCGTCTCCCGTGATGCGGATCTCGAGGGCGATCGGCCGCTCCTCGCGGACGGCGTCGGCGATCGGCGCGACGAGCTCGGGGTCGAGCCGGTCGACGAAGATGTGGACGGTGCCGCCGCACGGGAGCCCGACCTCGAAGGCCTCCTCGTCGGCGATCCCGTAGGTCTTGAGCCGCGGCGCCCCGCCGGCGAGCACCTCGCGGGCCTCGCCGTAGACGGCGGGCTCGACGCAGCCGCCCGTGACCGAGCCGGCGACGTCGCCGCTCTCGGAGACCGCGAGCACGGCGCCTGGATCGCGCGGAGCCGAGCGCTCGGTGCCGACGACGGTCGCGATCGCGACGGGAGCACCGCCGGCGGCCCAGCGCTCGAGTGTCTCGAGGACGTCTCTCACGACGTTCCTACGCGGTACCGCTCGGGCTCGGCCTCGAAACGCGCGCGGCAGTGCGCCGAGCAGAAGACGACGGTCGCTCCCTCGTGCTCGATGCTCTCGGACGCGCCCTCGACGGAGACGGTCATCCCGCAGACGGGGTCGACGGCCTCGAGGAGCACCGGGCTCTCGCCGGGCCGCGTGTGCCGCCACGCCACGAGCTCGGCGAGGATGGCGACCGCGATCTCCTCCTGCGTGGAGGGGCCGAGGTCGAGCCCCGCGGGCGCGCGGACGCGCAGGACCTCCTCCTCGTCGAGCCCCTGCGTCGCGGAGGCCCGCGAGCACGCTGGTCGCCCGGCGCGCGCTCGCCACGAGGCCGACGTAGCCGGCCCCGGCCCGCAGGGCGGCGGCGAGCAGGTCCTCGTCGCCGTGGCCCATCGTGGCGACGACGACGGCGTCGGCGCCCTCGACCTTGTCCTCGGTGACGCGCCAGCCGACCGTGCGCGCGAGCTCGCCCAGCGTGCGGGCCGCGGGGCTCTCGCCCACGACGGCCAGGAGCGGAGCGGGAACCACGGGCTCGATCAAGACCTCCACGACTCCTTCCGACGCGCACTCGCCGTCCATGCGGGCGACGCGAACCTCGCCGTCGGCCAGCGCACGGAGCGCCTCGCGGACGACCGAGGGCTCGGAGCACGCGCCGCCGATCCAGCCCGTGACACGCCCGTCCGGCGTGACGAGCGCGCGGTCGCCTCGGCGCGCCGAGGCCGGTCGAACGACGTTGACGACCGTGGCGAGCGCGTACGGCTTCCCTTCCGCGGCGAGCCGGCCGGCCTCGACGATGACGTCCGCAGGGGTCACTCCCCCAAGTTTGCCTCCTGGAGCGCGGCCCAGACCTTGTCAGACGTCACCGGCATCTCCAGGTTGCGGATGCCCGCGTGCGCCAGCGCGTCGACGACCGCGTTCACGAAGGCCGCGGGCGCCCCCACGGTGGCCGATTCGCCGACGCCCTTCGCACCGAGAGGATGGTGCGGCGACGGCGTCACGGTCTCGCCCAGCTCGAACGCCGGCGTCTCCCACGCGGTCGGGATCAGGTAGTCCATGAAGTTGGAGCCGATGCAGTTGCCGTCCTCGTCGAAGTCGATCAGCTGCATGGCGGCGATGGCGAAGCCCTCGGTGAGACCGCCGGTGATCTGGCCCGCGACGATCATCGGATTGATGCGGACGCCGCAGTCGTCCACGGCGACCACGCGGAGCACCTTCCAGGCACCGGTGCCGCGGTCGATCTCGACGACCACGGCGTACGTGCCGAACGGGTAGGTCATGTTCGGCGGGTCGTAGTAGTAGACGCCCTCGAGGCCGCCCTCCATCCCCTCGGGGATGTTCGTGTAGGCGGCGAAGGCGACGTCCTGGATCGTCTTCGACTTCTCGGGCGCGCCCTTGACGACGAAGCGGCCCTTCTCCCACTCGAGGTCGTCCTCGGACGCTTCCAGGAGATGCGCGGCGATCTTCTGCGCCTTGGCGCGGATCCTCCGCGAGACCATCGAGGTCGCGGCTCCCGACACGGGCGTCGAGCGGCTCGCGTACGTGCCGAGCCCGTAGGGCGTGTGGTCCGTGTCGCCCTCCTGCACCTCGACGTCCTCGGGCTGGAGACCGAGCTCCTCGGCGACGATCTGCGCGAACGTCGTCTCGTGGCCCTGCCCCTGCGACTTGACGCTGAGCTTGAGGACGGCCTTGCCCGTCGGATGGATCCGCAGCTCGGCGCCGTCGTTCATGCGCAGGCCGGCGATGTCGTAGTCGGCTCCGTGCCCGGCGCCGACGACCTCGGTGAACGAGGCGACGCCGATGCCGATCAGCCTGCCCTCGGCCCGCGCCTCCTCCTGCTCGCGGCGGAGGTCGGCGTAGCCGAGCTTTTCGAGCGCGAGGTCCATGGCCGCCCCGTAGTCGCCCGAGTCGTACTCGAACCCGGTGGCCGACTTGTACGGGAACTGCTCCGGCTTGATGAAGTTCTGCTTGCGGAAGTCGACCGGGTCGACGCCCGTCTCGTACGCCGCGGTCTGGACGAGGCGCTCGATCAGGTACGAGGCCTCGGTGACGCGGAACGAGCAGCGGTAGGCGACGCCGCCCGGCGCCTTGTTCGTGTACGCGCCCTCGGTGGAGATGTGCGCCGCGGGGATGTCGTAGGAGCCGGTGACGATGTGGAAGAGCCCCGCCTTGCACTTCGTCGGCTGCGCGTCGGCAAAGAACGCGCCGTTGTCGGAGAGCATCCGCACGCGGAGAGCGGTGATCCTGCCTTCCTTGAGAGCCAGCTCACCGTGCATGTGGTAATCGCGGGCGAAGCCGGTCGAGATGAGATTGCCGGTGCGGTCCTCGACCCACTTCACGGGCCTTCCGATCAGGAGCGAGGCCGCGGTCGCGCAGACGTAGCCGGGGTAGATCGGCACCTTGTTGCCGAAGCCCCCGCCCAGGTCGGGCGAGATGATGCGGATCTTGTGCTCGGGCAGGCCGGCCACGATCGCGAAGAGCGTGCGGTGCGCGTGCGGGGCCTGCGACGTCATGTAGATCGTCGCCTTCCCCGTGGCCGGGTTGACGTCGGCGACGCAGCCGCAGCACTCGAGCGGCGCCGGATGGCAGCGCGGGTAGAACGTGTCCAGCTCGACGACCTTGTCGGCCTCGGCGAACGCCTTGTCGGTCGCGTCCTTGTCGCCGGACTCCCAGGTGTAGATGTGGTTGTCGGTCTGCCCTTCCTTCTCGTCGCGGATGACCGGTGCGCCTTCGGCCAGGGCCTGCTGCGGGCTCGTGATTGCCTCCAGCGGCTCGTACTCGACCTCGATCAGCTCGCACGCGTCCTTGGCGATGTACGGGGACTCGGCGATGACCGCCGCGACCTCCTGGCCCTGGAAGCGCACCTTGTCGGTGGCGAGCACGGCCTGCGTGTCTCCCGAGAGCGTGGGCATCCAGGCGAGGTTGTGCTGCGCGAGCAGCTCGCCCGTGACGACGGCGACGACGCCCTCGACGGCGGAGGCCGCGGAGGTGTCGATCGACGTGATGCGGGCGTGCGCGTACGGGCTCCGCAGGAACTCGAGGTGCAGCATCCCGGGGAGCGTGATGTCGTCGAAGTAGTTGCCCTTGCCCCGGAGGAAGCGGGCGTCCTCGAACCGCTTGACGGAGTGGCCGACGCCGCGGATGACCTGCTCTTCGCTGACGGCCATCTAGCCCTCCTTTCCCTTGGCGGCCGCGTACTGGACCGCCTTGACGATGTTCTGGTAGCCGGTGCAGCGGCAGATCTGGCCGCTGATCGCCCAGCGGATCTCTTCCTCGCTCGGGTCGGGGTTCTCGGCCAGGAGCGCGGTGGCGGTGAGCATCATCCCGGGCGTGCAGAAGCCGCACTGGAGCCCGTGCTCCTCGTGGAAGCCTTCCTGCACCGCGCTGAGCCCGTCGGCGCCGGCCAGCCCCTCGACCGTGGTGATCTCGCGCCCGTCGGCCTGGACGGCGAACATCGTGCAGGACTTCACCGGTGTTCCGTCCAGGAGCACCGTGCACGCGCCGCAGCTCGTCGTGTCGCAGCCGATATGCGTGCCGGTGAGCGCCAGCGTCTCGCGGAGGAAGTGGACGAGCAGGAGCCGCGTCTCGACGTCGGCCGAGCGGGCGGTGCCGTTCACCGTCGCGGTGACCGTGCGGGTGAACGCGCCGGTCTCGACAGCTGCTTCGGTCATCGTTCCTCCTCTCAGGCGGCCTGCGCCGTCTCGGCGGCCTTGCGGAGCCCTCGCTCCACGAAGACGCGGACGACGCTCCGCTTGTAGTCGGCGCTCCCGCGCTCGTCGCTCCGCGGCTGCGCGGCCTCGGCGGCGAGCTCCGCCGCCGCCTTGATCGTGTCGTCGTTCAGCTCGGCGCCGGCGAGCGCCGCCTCGGCGGTCTCGGCCCGCAGGTTGCGGGGGCCGACTCCGGTCAGCGCGATCCCCGCGCGGCCGACAGTGCCGTTGTCGAACGAGAGGTGGACGGCGACGCCGACGGTGGCGTAGTCGCCGACCTTGCGCTCGAGCTTCAGGTACGTCCCGCCGGCGCTCGGGCCGGGATCGGGGATCTGGACCGCCGTCGCGATCTCGTTCGGCTGCAGGCTCGTCATGAACGGGCCCTGGAAGAGCTCGTCGAGCGGGATCGTGCGTGTCCCTCCGGAGGAGGTGACCTCGAGCTGCGCGCCCGCGGCGAGCAGTGCCGAGCCCCAGTCTCCCTGCGGGTCGGCGTGCGCGAGCGAGCCGACGACCGTGCCCAGGTTGCGCACGATCGGGTCGGAGATCTGCGGCGCCGCGTCCCCGAGGACGCCGTAGCGGCCCTTGAGCGCGTCCGAGCGCTCGCAATCCTTGTGGCGGACGAGGGCGCCGATCGACAGGAAGCCGTTGTCCTCCTGGATCGAGTCGAGCCCTTCGATGCGGTTGATGTCGACGAGCGCTCGCGGAGAGGCGAAGCGGAGCTTCATCAGCGGGATCAAGCTCTGTCCGCCGGCGAGCACCTTCCCCTCGTCCCCGTAGCGCTCCAGGATGGTGAGCGCCTCGTCGACGCTCTGCGGAGCGTGATACTCGAACCTCGCGGGGTACATGCGGTTGGGCCTCCTTCGATAACCCCGGAGCCAGGTGCGGTCCGTGCGGAGCGAGAATACTCCTACGCTCCTAGTTGTTTCCAGGTCAACCTTACGTACGCTTCACCCGTGCCTTTCGGATCCGTCGCCGAAGTCGAGCAGGCCCTCCGGGCCGAGTCGTACCTGCCGGACCGCGGGCTCGCGACCGCAATCTTCCTGGCCACGTCCATGGGCCGCCCGCTGCTCCTCGAGGGTGAGGCCGGCGTTGGCAAGACGGAGGTCGGCAAGACGCTCGCGCGCATCCTCGACGCCGACCTGATCCGACTCCAGTGCTACGAGGGCATCGACGCCTCGCAGGCGCTCTACGAATGGGACTACGCGCGCCAGCTCCTCTACGCGCGCGCCCTCCAGGAAGGCGAGGTCGCGGCCGGCGACCGGGTCGCCGAGCTCTACGGGCCCGAGTTCCTCGTCGAGCGGCCGCTTGCTGCGGGCGATCCGCGCCGGCGCGGGAGCCGTGCTGCTCGTGGACGAGCTCGACCGCGCCGACGACGAGTTCGAGGCCTTCCTCCTGGAGGTGCTCTCGGACTTCACGGTCACAGTGCCCGAGCTGTCGACGATCGCCGCCTCGGAGCCGCCGGCCGTCGTGATCACGTCGAACCGCACGCGTGAGCTCCACGACGCGCTCAAGCGCCGCTGCCTCTACCACTGGATCGACTTCCCCGACGTGGAGCGGGAGGCGGAGATCATCCGCCTGCGCGCTCCCGGCGTCGAGGACGCGCTCGCGCGGTCGGTCGCCGAGACCGTGTCCCGGCTGCGGGCGCTCGACCTCGTCAAGCGCCCGGGCGCCGCGGAGGCGATCGACTGGGCGCAGGCTCTCTCCCTCCTGGGCGCGACGTCGGTCGACGGCGACGCCGGCCGGGAGACGATGGGCGCCGCGGTGAAAAACCGCGAGGACCAGGCGCGCGTGGAAGCCGCCTGGGGCGAGCTGGTCGACGGCTAGATCCGTTACCCGCCGAGTCGGTCGGCCATGATCTCGGCCAGTCGCTCGGTCTCGTCGGCCGGGAACGGTGTCAGGAAGCTGAAGGTCAGCAGGCTTCCGATCGTCCGCCCCTCCTCCAGGCCGATGAACTCCACGTACGCCGAGGCCGCCTGCCCCTCGACGTCGAGCGGGATCTCGACGCGGAGCGCAGCGCTCCGCTGAGCCCCCACATCGGAAAGCGCGACCTCGCTTGCCGAGGCCTCACCGACCTCGATCTCGACGTCGTTCTCCTCTTCGGCCATCGCCTCCGCGAAGACGTCCCCGAAGCATGCGGCGAGCTCGTCGCTCTGAAGCACGTCGCGGCCGCCTTCGAATGCCTGTTGTGCCTCTTCCTCGGTCCGGTAGACGCTCGCCGTGGAGCTCACCCACGCGTCGTCGGTCTCGAAGGTGCCGCTTTCCGCGTGTCCGGTGACCGTCAACTCGGAGAGATCCGGCTGGATGTCCTCGAAGCACGGGGCCTCGCTGACGTCCTCGCCCTCCTCACCGTCGTCATCCCCCGATTCCGTCCATCCGGACGGGAAGTCCGCCAGGGTCAGCAGCGCAGCGTCTGCCTGTCGCTGATCTTCGTCCTCGATGACCGTCTGCGCCTCGCTGCCGCCCGAGCCGCCGCCGCCACAGCCCACGACCAGCACGCTGCAGACCATCACGAAGACCGCAAGTCGGAGCACGGCTTCGTATCGTATGGCGCGAGCTCCGTTGCGACAATGAGACGATGACCCTGGAGCCTCCTGCCGGCGACTCCGTCGAAACGCTCGTCCGTTTCGGGCGTGCCCTGCGCGGCGCCGGCCTACCCGTGGGTCCCGACCGCGTCGCCTCGCTCTCGCAGGCGGCGGCGCTCCTCCAGCCCGGCGAGCTCTACTGGGCCGGGCGGGCGACGCTGCTCTCGCGGCCCGAGCAGATCGAGATCTACGACGCGATCTTCAGCATGTTCTTCGGGCCGCCGCAGCCGTCACAGGGGCCGCCGATCCGCATCCGCGTGCAGGTGGAAGCCGAGGCGGACGTCGGGCTCGCAAGCCCTGTCGAGATGCTGCGGGAGAAGAGCTTCTCGCGCTGCTCGCGGGAGGAGCTCTCGCAGCTCGCCGAGCTGATGAGCCGCATCGACGTCGCCGTGCCTCGGCGGCGGACGCGGCGGCGGGAGCCGGCGCGCGGGCGGGTCGCCCGACCTCCGCAAGACGATCCGCCGCTCGTTCCGCACCGGCGGCGAGCCGCTCGAGCGCGCCTGGCGCCGCCGGCGGAAGCGGTCTCGGCGGCTGATCCTGCTTCTCGACGTCTCGGGCTCGATGGACGCCTACTCGCGTGCGCTCGTCATGTTCGCGCACGCGGCGCTGCGCTCCGACCGGCGCTGGGAGGCGTTCTGCTTCGGCACCCGGCTCACGCGCGTCACGCGCCAGCTCGAGGGCTCCGACGCCGACGAGGCGCTCTCGCGGGCCGCGACCGAAGTGGTCGACTGGGACGGCGGCACGCGCATCGGCGAGTCCCTCAAGCGCTTCCTCGACGAGTACGGCCACGGCGGCCTCGCACGCGGCGCGGTGGTCGTCATCTGCTCCGACGGGCTCGAGGTCGGCGACCCCGATCTCCTGGCCGAGCAGATGGCCCGCCTCTCGCGGCTCGCCTACCGCGTCGTCTGGCTCAACCCGCTCAAGGAAGACCCGGCGTACGAGCCGCTCGCGCGCGGCATGCGCGCCGCCCTCCCCCACGTCGACCAGTTCTGGAGCGGCCACAGCCTGGCCAGCCTGGAAGACGTGGCCGCCGCTCTCTCCCGCTGGTAGCTAGCCGGTGTTGCGCAGGGCCGCCGCGATCCCCGCGATCGAGCGGAGGAGCGGCCTCTTGACCTCCTCGTCGCCGGTCTCGCGCCAGCGGCGGAGGAGCTCGACCTGGATGGCGTTCATCGGGTCGACGTAGGGATTGCGCAGGTGGATGGAGCGCTGGACGACCGGGTGGCGGTCGAGGAGCTCCTGCGCCTCGACGATCTCCTTCACCGCCTCGACCGTCTGCTCGTGCTCCGCGCGGATGGTCTCGTAGAGGCTCGCGTCCTCCACGAGATCGAGATAGCCGGCCGCGATCTCGAGGCTCGACTTGGCCAGCGTCATCTCCAGGTTCTCGACGAGCGAGCGGAAGAAGGCCCAGCCGCGATAGAGGCGGCGCAGCTCGCCGAGGTCGGCGCCGGCGAACGCGGTGCCGCAGCCGTACCAGGCCGGAAGGATGCAGCGGTTCTGCGTCCAGGCGAAGACCCACGGAATGGCCCGGAGCGAGCTGAGCAGCTCGCCGCCTTCAGGCCGGCGCGCCGGCCGCGAGCCGATCTCGAAGAGCGTCGAGCTCCTCGATCGGCGTGAATTGCCGGAAGAACCCCTCGAAGCGCTCGTCCTCCCACACGAGCCCGCGGTAGGCGGCAAACGCGTCCGCCGAGAGCGCCTCCATGGTCTGCTGGGCGCCCTCGGGAGGCCGCGAGCCGGCGACCTCGGGGAAGGCGGCGAGGAGGGTCGCCGCCAGCGCCGCCTCCAGGTTCCGGTACGCGAGCCCGGGCAGCCCGTACTTGAAGGAGACGGTCTCGCCCTGCTCGGTGAGCTTGAGGCGCCCTGGCGGATGACCCGCGGGCTGGGCGAGGATCGCGGCGTGCGTGGGGCCTCCCCCGCGCCCCGTGCTCCCGCCGCGGCCGTGGAAGATCGTCAGCTCGATGTCACGCTCGCCCGCGAGGGCGGCAAGGCGCTCCTGTGCGCGGAAGATCTCCCACTGAGCCGTCAGGTAGCCGCCGTCCTTGCCCGAGTCGGAGTAGCCGACCATGACCTCGAGGCGCCGGCCGCGCCGCTCGATCAGCTCGGCGAAGCGGGGCTCGTCCAACAGCGACTCGACGATGGCGGGCGCCTCGCCGAGGTCGCGGATCGTCTCGAAGAGCGGCACCGGCGAGATCTGCGCGCCGGCCTCCCCGGCGAGGTCGACAGCGGCCAGAACGTCCTCTGCCGACTCCGTCCCGGAGACGATCACGGTGTCCACCGCGCGCTCACCCAACCGGCCTTGCGCATCCGCGACCGCTCCGAGCGCCTCTCCCACGCGAGGTGAACGCTCGGCGAGCTCGGCTGCATGGAAGCGGACGTCGAGCTTCGCCACGTGGAACCCGAACAGCTCGACCCGGCGGCGAAGGTCGGCGAGACGCCCGTCGGCGATCCGTTCGCCCTCGTTCGCACGCAGGCTCCGGTCGACCACGTCGAGGTCTGCCTGCAGCTCCTCCGCGCGCACATAGGCGTCGTTGCCGAGCCGCCACCAGACGAAGGAGAGCTTGCGGCGATACGGCTCGTCGCGGTTCTGCTCGCCGATCTGCTCGGCGTAGGCCGGGAGCTCCCGCTCGTCGCGCGCGATCGACTCGAGGAGCTCGTCGGAGACGGCGACGAGCGTCGTCGTCAGCCCGAGCGCAGCTGCCAGCTCGCGCACCTCGGCGCGGTAGGTCGCCAGAGCCAGCGTTCGGCCCCGCGCCAGCGCCTCGCGGACGGTCTCCGCGCCCGCGTTCGGGTTTCCGTCCATGTCGCCGCCGATCCAGGTCCCGAACGAGAGCGGCAGCGGCGCGCCCGGCACCGCCTCCCGATACGCGGCGACCAGCTCCTCGGCCGCCTCCAGAAGGGACTGCTCGAAGAACCAGAGGCCGTGGCGGATCTCGTCCACGACGCGCGGCCGCTGCGGGCGCACTTCGTCGGTCTGCCAGAGGACGGTGATCTCCTCGGCGGCACGCTCCTCGACCCGCTCGCCGTCGTCGAGCTCGGCGAGCAGCGCTCCGAGACGCGCCTGCGAGCGAAGGATCGTGCGGCGCGTGGCCTCCGTCGGATGCGCCGTGATGACGAGCTCGAGCGAGACGTTCGCGGCCGCTACGGCGAGAGCCTCGTCGTCCACGCCGGCTTCCCGCAGACGGCCGATGGCGTCGGGCAGCGACTCGCGCGGCGCGCCGTCCCCGCGCGCGACGTCGCGGCGGCGGCGGATGCGGTGATGCTGCTCGGCGATGTTGGCGAGCTGGAAGTAGAGCGTGAAGGCGCGGAGGATCTTCGTCTGCTGCTCGAGGTCGAGCCCGCCGACGGCACGCGCGAGCTCGGCGCGCACGTCGGGGTCGCCCGTCTCGCGGGCCCGGCGGGAGATGTGGCGGATCTCCTCCTCGCGCGCCAGGAGATCTTCCCCCTCCTGCTCGACCATCACGCGCCCGAGCAGGTCGCCGAGCAGGCGGACGTCTCTACGGAGTGGCGCGTCGGTCGCCATGACCTGACAGATTACGGCCCGTGAGGACGCTGTTTTCGAACGCCTACGTCGTCGTCATGGACGACGCGGGCACCGAAGTGGACGGCGCGTGGATCCTGGTCGAGGACGGGTTCGTGGTCGAGATCGGAGACGGCCCACCGCCCTTCGCCGAGCACTTCGAGAACCTCGCCGGCGCGCTGGTCACGCCCGGGCTCGTCAACACGCACCACCACCTCTACCAGACCCTCACGCGCACCCGTGCGCAGGAAGCCGACCTCTTCACCTGGCTGAAGACGCTCTATCCGCTGTGGGGCCGGGTCGACGCCGACGCCGAGTACGCGGCGGCTCGCACCGGACTGGCCGAGCTCGTGCTCGGCGGCTGCACCACGGTCTTCGACCACCACTACGTCTTCCCGCCCGGGAAGACGGGCCTCGTCGAGGCGGAGATCGAGGCGGCGCGGGAGCTCGGCGTCCGCATCGTCGCCTCGCGCGGCTCGATGGATGTGGGCGAGTCCGAAGGCGGGCTCCCGCCGGACGACCTCGTCGAGGACATGGATGCCGTGCTGGCCGACACCGAGGGGCTGTACGCGCTCCACGAGGAGGGCCCCGGCGCCTGGACGCAGATCGCCGTCGCGCCGTGCTCGCCGTTCTCCGTCTCGAAGCGCCTGATGACCGAGTCGGCGGCGCTGGCGCGCAAGCTCGACCTGCGCCTGCACACCCACCTGGCCGAGACGATCGAGGAGGAGGAGTACTGCAAGGGCCTCTTCGGCTGCCGGCCGGTCGAGTACCTCGAGCAGCTCGGGTGGCTGGCGAGCGACGTCTGGTGCGCGCACTGCGTCCATCTCTCCCCGGCCGACGTGCAGGCGTTCGGCTCGGCAGGGACGGGCGTCGCGCACTGCCCGACGTCGAACCTCCGGCTCGGCGCCGGCGTGGCGCCGGTGCGCGCGATGATCGAGGCCGGGGTGCCGGTGGGCCTGGGCGTGGACGGCTCCGCCTCGAACGAGCGCAGCGACCTCGTCGCCGACGTGAAGCAGGCACTGCTCGTCGCCCGTGGACGCGGCGGCCCCGACGCCATGACCGTGCGCGAGGCGCTCTGGCTCGGCACGCGCGGCGGCGCACAGGTGCTCGGTCGCAAGGATCTCGGCTCACTCGAGCCCGGCAAGTGTGCCGACTTCGCCGTCTGGAACATGGACGGGCTCCAGTTCGGCGGCGCCGACGATCCCGTTGCGGCGCTCATCCTCTCCGGCCCGCACCGCGCCGAGCGCGTCTACGTGGGCGGCGAGGCAGCCGTTCTCGAGGGGCAGCTCGCGCGAGCGGACGAGCGCGAGATCGCGGCCGCGCATCGCGTGCAGGCCGCTCGGTTTCTGGGCTAGGAGGCCTGGGGCTCGGAGCCCGCGTCGGGCGTCACGTCGCCCTCGGCCGGAACGGTCTCGTCGGACGGGTCGGATGCGACGGTTTCCTCGCCCTCGCCCGCCTCGGGAGCGCCATCCACAACCGCGTCCGGATCCAGACCTTGGGCGGCCGCCAGCTTCCGCGCTTCCTTCTTCTCCGCCTTGCGCTCGCGCTTTTCCTGCAGCCGGCGCTCGCGCGCCATCTTCGCCATCGTTGTCTGTCGCTTGGAGCTCGACCCCATCCGCAGATCCTTCCCTAGGAGGCCCCCGTGACGTGTCTCGGGGCATACAGGGTACCCGCGACGCCGGATCGGCCGGTTTTCTCAGGCGGCCGCGGGCTCGCGTACGGCGCGCAGAGAAGCGTCCATGATCTCGACCGCGAGGTCGATCTCCTGCTCCGTCACCGTCAGCGGCGGGGCGATGCGGAAGCAGTTCGCATGCGCCTGGGAACGGACGATGTTCATGGAGAGGCCGCGCTCGTAGCACTCCCGTGTGACCGCGGCGCCGAGCGCGTCGGCGGGCGCCCGGGTCTCGCGATCCTCGACCAGCTCGAGCCCGACGAGGAGCCCGCGGCCGCGGACGTCGCCGATCGGCTCGTGCTGCGCCTGGAGCTCCCGCAGCCTGGCGAGCATGTACTCGCCGCGGGCTGCGGAGCGCTCGACCAGACCCTCCTCCGCGATCACGTCGAGCACCGCGAGGCCGGCCGAGGCGGGCAGCGGATCGGAGACATGCGAGGTGACGTGGAGGAAGCCCTTGTCGTAGCAGTCCTGCTCGATCGCGCTCGACGTGATCGTCGCCGCTAGCGGCAGGCCCCCGCCGAGCGTCTTCGAGACGCCGACGAGGTCGGGCACCACGCCGTCGTGCTCGAAGCCGAACATCGTCCCGAGGCGCCCAAAGCCCGTCTGGGCCTCGTCCATCAGGAGCAGCATCCCGCGCTCGTCGAGCAGCTCGCGCACCCGGCGGAAGTAGCCGTCGGGCGGGACGATGATGCCGCCGGCCGAGAGCACGGGCTCGACCACGAGCGCGCAGAGCGCACCGACCGACTGCTGGTCGACGAGCTCGAAGCCGACCTCCAGGCACGTGCAGTCGCAGGCACCGTCGCAGTGGCGCACCGGGCAGCGGTAGGCGTACGGCGCCGGGATGGCAAACGACCCCGGCAGCACGGGGCCGTAGCCCGCGTGCGCCATCGAGAAGTTGACGGACGCGATCCCTGAGAGGAGCCCGTGGAAGCTGCGCGTGAGGCCGACGACCTCCCACCGGCCGGTGTGCATCTTGGCCATCTTCAGCGCGACCTCGTTCGCCTCCGTCCCCGTGTTGAGGAGCAGCACACGGTCGAGCGGGTCCGGGAAGAGCCCGACCAGCCGCTCGCCGAGCGCGAGGACTGGCTCGGAGAGCATCCACGAGTTCAGATGGACGACCTCGTCGAGCGCGGAGCGCACCGCCGCTGCGATGCGCGGGTGGTTGTGCCCGAGGGTGGAGCAGATCTGGCCCGACGTGAAGTCCAGGATCCGCTTGCCGGAGGCGGTCTCGACCCACGCTCCCTCGGCGCGCGCGATCGGCTCCGGGGCGAATGACCCCGCGTAGCGGATCAGGAACCGCTCGCGCTCGTCCACCGGCCAAGAATACGATGCCCGCGAACGTGAGCATCTCCACGCACGTCCTGGACACCGAGCGCGGCGAGCCCGCCCGCGGAGTCACGGTCGAGCTCTTCCGCGGCGCCGACCTCGTCGCCACGGGCGAGACCGACGACGACGGGCGCATCGCGGACCTCGCCGGCGACGACCTCGGCCCGGGGGCCTACCGCCTCGTCTTCCATCCGAGCTCGCCGTTCTTCCGGCGGGTCGAGGTCGAGGTCGTTCTCGGGCCCGGCCACTACCACGTCCCCCTCCTCCTCGCCCCCTACTCGTGCGCGATCTACCGCGGAAGCTGACCGTGCAGGAGCTGGCCGACCTCTTCCAGGCCCGCAGCCGCTTCGTCGAGGCGCTGGCCGAGGTGGAGGACCCGCTCGGCAGCGCGCGCGAGGTGCTTGCCGGGCTGCCCGAGGAGCAGCGCGTCGAGGCGCTCGCGCATCACCCGCGGATCGGCGAGCGCAAGCTGGCCGGGCGCTCCGCCGCCGAGCAGGGTGCGCCGGCCGAGGAGGATCCCGAGGTCATGGCCGAGCTCGCCGAGCTGAACGCCGCCTACGAGGAGCGCTTCGGGTTCCGCTTCGTCGTCTTCGTCAACCGCCGCCCGCGCGCCGAGATCGTCCCCGTGCTGCGCGAGCGGCTCGAGCGCACGCGCGCAGAGGAGCTCGAGACCGGCTGCGACGAGCTCGTCGCGATCGCCGTGGACCGATGGCAGAGCTCCTGAGGATCGGCTACGGCAAGGAGGCCGTGTCCGTCTACCGGACGGACGGCGTCAGCACGCTGTTCGCCGCCGAGGTCGGGATGACCGCGCGGGGCGAGGCGTTCGTCCCCTCCTACACGGAGGGCGACAACACGGTCGTCGTGGCCACGGACTCGATGAAGAACTTCATCCACATGACGGCGCTCGAGTACGAGGAGGCCTCGCTCGAAGGCTTCCTCGAGGTGCTCGCCCGCCGCTTCATGGACTTGTACGAGCAGGCCGCGCGGATCGAGCTGAACGGGCGCGAGGTGCCGTTCGCGCGGCGCTCCGAGCAGTCCTTCCAGAGCGTCCGCGGCGACTACGCCGTTGCCGAGCTTGCGCTCGACCGCGACGGGACGCTCGAGCACCGCTGCGGCCGCGAGGGGCTCAGGCTCATGAAGCTCACCGGCAGCTCCTTCGAGGGCTTCGTCCGGGACGAGTACACCACGCTCCCGGAGTCCCGCGACCGTCCCCTCTTCGTCCACCTGGACGTCCACTGGCGCAACGCCGACTTCGGCTCGCGCGCAGACAGCGAGTCGATACGCGACTCCCTGACGGCGACGTTTGCAGCCTTCGACTCGGCATCGATTCAGGAGCTCGTGCACGAGATGGGCGTCAAGGTGCTCGATGCATTTCCCGAGGTTGCGGAGATCTCGTTCGATGGTCAGAACAGGCTCTGGGACACCGCGCAGGTGTCCGAGGCGGACGAGCGTGTGCGCGTCTACACCGACCCACGGCCTCCGTACGGGCACATCGAGCTGACCCTCGGACGGTGATCGTCCCAGGCCGGTTCAACGGCCCGCCGGACTCCGGGAACGGCGGCTACACCTGCGGGCTCGTCGCCGGGCTCCTCGGCGGCGTAGCCGAGGTGACGCTGCGCCTGCCGCCGCCGCTCGACCGCGAGCTGGAGGTCGTGCGCGACGACGGGCGCGTGGAGATCCGCGACGGCGAGAGGCTCGTCGCGGAGGCGAAGCCGGTCGAGGTGCAGGTGGACGTCCCGGCGCCCGTGTCCGTCGAGGAAGCCGAGCGCGCGTCTGCGCGCTACGCCGGCTTCGAGCACCACGCCTACAACACCTGTTACGTCTGCGGGCCGAACCGGGAGGACGGGCTGCGCGTCTACGCCGGCCCGGTCGAGGGCCAGGGACGGGATCGTCGCCTCGCCCTGGACGCCGCCCGAGGACGTCGGGCCGGAGCTCGTCTGGGCCGCGCTCGACTGCCCGAGCGGCTGGGCGGTGGACGACTTCCAGCGCGAGGGCGTCCTCCTCGGCCGCATGGCGACCGAGATCGACCGGCTGCCGACACCCGGCGAGCCGCACGTCGTGATCGGCTGGCGCGTCGGCGAGGAGGGGCGCAAGCGCTTCGCCGGCTCCGCTCTGCTCACCGCTGACGGCGAGGTGCTCGCGCGCTCGCGCTCGACCTGGATCGTGCCTACGGGAACAGATCCCGCTCAGGCGGCATGACGAGATCACGGGCGCGCCCGTCGCCGGGCGGGACGCCGTAGCCGCGGATCAGCGCCGCAGGCACGCCGCTCGTCTTGCCCATGACCAGCTCGGCCGCGCCGGCGAGCTCGTCCGCGACCGCGATCAACGTCGTCTGGAGCTCGTAGCCGCGCCCGTCGCGCGTGCCCCGCAGGTCGAGCAGCGGGCGCATGCCGGCCACGCCCAGGGCGACATCGGTCGTGCCCTGCCGCCACGCTCGGCCGAACGAGTCGCTGACGATCACGGCCGGCGCACGGCCGAAGCGCTCGGCCAGCCGCTCGCGGATGCCCGCCGCCGACGCGTCCGGGTCTCTGGGCAGGAGCACGACCCACCCGTCGCCGGGCGTGTTCGAGCGATCGACGCCCGCGCTCGCGCAGACGAAGCCGTGCTCGGTCTCGGCGATGATCAGCTCGTCGCGGCGGCGCCGCACGGACCGCGCCTCGCGCAGGATCACCTCGACGTAGTCGTCGGCTTGCTCGACGCGGCCCTCGGCCTTGGAGACGGCCTTCTGCGCGACCACGACGACGTCACCGTCGGCCAGGCCGCCCGCGCGCTCGACCGCATCGCCGAGCAGGCCCGCCAGGTCGTCCCCGGGCCGCACCTCGGGGATCCCCTCGAGGGGCAGGATCTGGATGCCGGTCACTCGGGGAGACCGGTGACGCGGACGCCCGCGTTCGTGCGGTGCTGGCGGTTGACGTTGAGGAGCACGGCCGTGAGCGGCTCCAGCCAGCGCGCGACCTCCAGCCGCCCGCAGTCGACCGCACGGCCCTCGACGAGGCGCGTTGCGATCCCGCAGACGACCTCCTTGGCCTCGGCGTCGTCGCCGCAGACGAGGACGTCCTCGTCGAGTGCCTTGTCGGGATCCGCGAGAAGCTTCGCGCTCACGGTGTGGAAGCCGGCCACGACCCGCGCCTCCGGCGCCGCGAGAGCGGTGACCTCGGCCAGGGAGACCTCGCCGGGTGCCGCGCCCGCCTTCCCGTCGACGAAGACGACGGGGCTCGCCACGCTGACGACTACGCGCCCGGCGAGATCGCGAGCGAGCTCGGTCGACGTGCGCTCGACCCCGCCCGGGGGCACGGACAGGAAGACGATCTCGGAGCGAATACACGCCTCGACGTTCGAGACGAAGTCGTCGCGCGGCGTGCGGGAGCCGATGACGACCTCTTCGCCGATCCGGCGCAGGCGCTCGGCCAGGCCCTGGCCGAAGTCACCGCTCCCACCGACGATCCCGATCACGCGACGGCCTCCAAGACGCCTCTCCCGACCTCCGCTCTCGACAGGGGGTCAACCATAACGATGGGCGCGACGAGGGCTTCGGGGAGCTCCGCGGCGTCGACGGGGTCGACGAGCACGTCGGTGGCGATCCCCGCGTAGAGCGCGGCGATGCCACGCACCCCGGGCTCGTGACCGAGCGAAACCATCATCTCCGCCAGCGGCCCTCGCAGGGCCTTCCCGCCGACAAGCGGCGAAACGGCGACGACGCGCTTCCCGGAGAGCGCGTCCCGGATCCCCGGCACGGCCAGGATCGGCTGGACGGAGACGAAGGGATTCGAGGGCGCCAGGAAGACCATGTCCGCAGCGGCAAGCGCCTCGAGGACACCCGGCGCGGGCCTCGCCTCGTCCGCGCCCTCGTAGCGGACGCCGAGCACCTCGTCCGCGTGGCGGCGCCCGACGAACCACGTCTGGAAGTCGAGCTCCCCGGCAGGCGTCGTCAGATACGTCCGAACCGGATCGTCGGAGGCCGGCAGCAGCGTCGCCTCGACCTCGAGCCGCTCGCAGAGGCGACGCGTGACCTCGGAGAGCGGGACGCCGTCCCGCAGGAGCCGCGTCCGCACGAGATGGAGCCCGATGTCGCGGTCGCCGAGCGTGAACCAGCCCTCGCCGCCGAGCCTGGCCGCGAGCTGAAGCGCGTTCGTCGTCTCGTCCTTCACGCCCCACCCGCGCTCCTCGTCCAGCAGCCCGGCGAGCGTGTAGAGCACCGTGTCGAGGTCGGGCGAGACGTGCAGGCCCAGGATCTCCACGTCGTCGCCGACGTTCACGATCGCCGTCACCCGCTCGGCGCCGGCGGCCTGCGTCAGCGCGTCGACGAAGCGCGAGCCGCCGAGCCCACCGCACAGAACCGCGTGGGAACCGTTCGAGGGCGGCGGTATGCTCACGCCGTGCTCGCCATCGTGCCGGTCAAGGATCTCGGCGGCGCGAAGACGAGGCTCGCGCCGATCCTGTCGGCCGACGCACGGGCACGGCTCGTCCTGGAGATGCTCGGCCGTGTGCTGGCCGCGTGCGGAGAGGCGGACGCCATCGCGCGAACGCTACTCGTCACGCCAGATCCGAGCCTCGCCCCTGACGGCGTCGACGTGCTGGTGGACGCCGGGCGCGGGCACGCCGAAGCGGTCACCCTGGCGCTCGCGGACGACCGAGCTGCCGACGGGGCGCTCGTGGTCATGGCGGACTGCCCCCTCGTCACCGCGGAGTCGCTCGACGCGCTCGCCGCTGCCGCACGACCGCTGGCCCTGGCGCCCGCGCGCGACGGCGGTGTCAACGCGGTCGCACTCCGGACGGTGAACGGCTTCCGGCCGCTCTTCGGCGTGCCCGTCGAAACGATGGTCAAGGCGGGGCGCGCGGCCGGCCTCGACCCCGTCCTCGTCGACGACCCCGCGCTCGCCCTCGACGTCGACCGCCCCGAGGACTACGAGCTCCTCCTCGCCTCGCCATGAGCCTCGTCACCTACTCGCCCAAGGTCTTCATCCCGCTCACGAAGCTGTGCCGGGACGTCTGCCACTACTGCACGTTCGCGCACCCGCCGCGTCGGGGCGAGCGCGCCTACATGTCCGCGGACGAGGTGCTGGGCGTTGCCCGCGCGGGCGCCGAGGCCGGCTGCCACGAGGCCCTCTTCACGCTCGGCGACAAGCCCGAGCTCCGCTACCGGGCCGCGCGCGACGAGCTCGCCGAGCTCGGCTGCGCGACGACGATCGAGTACCTCGCCCGCATGTGCGAGCTCGTCCTCTCGGAGACCGGGCTCCTCCCCCACGTCAACCCGGGCGTCATGACGCGGGAGGACATCGCGCTGCTCCGGCCGGTGTCCGCGTCCATGGGATTGATGCTGGAGACGACGTCCCTGCGGCTCTCGGAGCGCGGCGGCCCGCACTTCGGCTCGCCGGACAAGCTCCCCGAGGCGCGCCTGGAGACGATCCGCCTCGCAGGCGAACTGGCCGTTCCGTTCACGACGGGGATCCTGATCGGCATCGGGGAGACCCGCGACGAGCGCGTCGACGCGCTCCGGGCCATCACAGCGCTCCACGAGCGCTATGGCCACGTTCAGGAGGTGATCGTCCAGAACTTCCGCGCCAAGCCGGGAACGAAGATGGCCGAGCACCCCGAGCCCTCCCTCGACGAGCTCCTCTGGACGGCCCGGACAGCCCGCGACCTTCTCCCGGCCGACGTCCACCTCCAGGTGCCGCCGAACCTCTCCTACGACGACTTCCCGCGGCTCCTCGAGGCGGGGATCGACGACTGGGGCGGGGTCTCGCCGCTCACGATCGACCACGTGAACCCCGAGGCCCCGTGGCCCGAGATCGAGCGGCTGCGCGCAGGGACGGAGGCGCATGGGCACGAGCTCGCGGCCCGCCTGCCCATCTACCCGGAGTTCGTCGCCGACCTCGACCGCTGGACGGACGCGCGCGTGGCACTTGAGATCCGCCGTCACATCGACGCGGACGGGCTCGCGCGCGAAGACCGCTGGGCCGCGGGCGCGCCGGGCCGGATGCCGCCGCTGCACATGGGCAACGGGCACGGGCCCTCGCCTGCCGTGGCCGGGGCGCTCGCGCGCGTCGGCAGCGAGACGCTCGGCGAGGACGACGTCACCGCCCTCTTCGAAGCGCGCGGCGCCGACCTCCGCGCGGTTGTCGCGGCGGCTGACGAGCTGCGCCGGGAAGTCTGCGGCGACGAGGTCACCTACGTCGTCACGCGCAACGTGAACTACACGAACGTCTGCTACTTCCGCTGCGGGTTCTGCGCGTTCTCGAAGGGCAAGCTCGCCGCGAACCTGCGCGGGAAGCCGTACCTCGTCCCGGTGGAGGAGATCGTGCGCCGGGCGCGCGAGGCCTGGGACCGCGGCGCCGTCGAGATCTGCCTCCAGGGCGGGATCCACCCCGCGTTCACGGGCGAGACGTACCTGGAGATCTGCGCCGCCGTGAAGGAGGCCCTCCCCGATCTCCACGTGCACGCCTTCTCGGCGCTCGAGGTCTGGCAGGGGGCCGCGACGCTCGGCCTACCCCTCGAGGACTACCTCGCCCGCCTGCAGGACGTCGGCCTCGCCTCGCTCCCCGGCACCGCGGCGGAGATCCTCGACGACGAGGTGCGGCGCGTGCTCTGCCCGGACAAGGTGAGCACTGCGCAGTGGCTCGAGGTGCACGCGACCGCGCACCGCGTCGGGCTGCGGTCGACGACCACGGTCATGTTCGGCGCCGTCGAGGGACCGCGAAGCTGGGCGCGCCACCTGCTCGCGCTGCGCGACCAGCAGCGGGAGACGGGCGGCTTCACCGAGTTCGTGCCGCTCCCGTTCGTGCACATGGAGGCCCCGATCTATCTCAAGGGCAACGCGCGGCCGGGGCCGACCTTCCGCGAGGCCGTGCTCATGCACGCGGTCGGGCGGCTGGCGCTGCACCCGTGGATCACGAACGTGCAGGCCTCGTGGGTGAAGCTCGGCCTCGACGGGGCGCAGGCTGCGCTCAGAGCGGGCGCGAACGATCTCGGCGGGACGCTGATGAACGAGTCGATCTCGCGCGCCGCCGGCGCCGCGCACGGCCAGGAGATGCCGCCGGAGCGCATGGAGGAGGCGATTCGCGCCCTCGACCGGACGCCCCGCCAGAGGACGACGCTCTACGGGACGCCCGACGCCGAGCGCACGCGCCTCGCCTACGGCGCCGCGCCCCTGACCGAGCCGCTCAACCCGAGCGTCAACGACGCTGGGCTGCGGCGGCCGTCGCGCCTCGTCCGTCCCGGCCTGGCCGCGACCGGCTAGGCCGTGACATGTCCGTCGCGGTAGGCGACCGCGACGGCCTGGGCACGGCTGTGCACGCCGACCTTCTAGAACAACTTCTCGATCGAGCTCTCGAACGGTTACAAGGCCTCCGCCTTTTCCGCGGCCGGTCGGAGGCGGACAATGGCGGGAGAGTGCCTTCCCGCCTGGAAGAACGCAGCGTGCGCCTCCCGAGGTTGGCGTTCTGGCTCGTGTGCGCGGCGTTCGCAGCTCTTGCGCCGGCGGACGCCCGTGCGCTCGCCGCCGAAGACGCAGCCGCCGTGCAGGACCTGACGATCGTCGCGTCCGGCGACCTCCTGATCCACCAGCCGGTGTGGGACCGCGCACTCGCGAACGGGAACGGCGTCTACCGGTTCCGGCCGATGTTCGCCGCCATCCGGCCGACGATCCGGGGCGCCGACCTCGCCCTCTGCCACATGGAGACCCCGCTCGGGCCGGGAGCTCCGAGCGGCTTCCCGATCTTCAACACGCCGCCCGCGCTCGCCTACGCGGCCAAGTGGGCGGGCTTCGATGCGTGCACGACGGCGTCCAACCACTCCGTCGACCAGGGCCGCGCGGGCGTGCGCTCGACGATCCTCGCTCTTCAGCGCGCCGGCCTGCGGCACACGGGGACGGCACGCAGCCGCCGCGAGGCGAGCCGGATCCTGCTCATGGACGTCAAGGGCCTCCGCGTTGCGGTCCTCGCCGCGACGTACGGCACGAACGGCCTCCCGCTCCCCGACCCGTGGTCGGTGAAGCTCATCAGGCCGGCCGAGATCATCCGGAATGCGCGACGCGCGCGGCGGCTCGGGGCCGAGCTCGTGATCGTCAATCTCCACTGGGGCGTCGAGTACGTGCACCAGCCCACCTCCGACCAGGTTCGGGTCGCACGGCAGCTGCGCCGCAGCGGCGTCATCGACCTGATCGTGGGACAGCACGCGCACGTCGTGCAGCCCATCCGGCGCCTGTGGGGCAAGTTCGTGGTCTACGGCGAGGGCAACTTCCTGTCGGCGCAGTCCTCGAACTGCTGCCCCGGCCCGACGCAGGACGGGCTCGTGGCGGTTGCACGCGTCCGGGTGGCCGGCGAGCGCGTGACGGTGCGGCGCGTCGACTACGTGCCGATCTACGTACGCCGTCCGGACTTCGTCGTCGTCCCGGTCGGCGCCCGGCTCAGGCAGCTGGCGCGCACCGGGCGGAGCGGCTCCGCCGAGGCGGCGGCGCTCCGCGAGTCACGAAGACGGACGATCGCCGTCGTCCGGCAGACGCGCTGGACCCGGCCCCTGCCGCGCTAGTACCAGCGGCCGCGCACGAAGCCGCCGAAGGCGATCAGGCCGAGCAGGATCACGATGATCCCGACGATCACGCTCCAGAAGAGCGCGATCAGAATTCCGAGGACGACGATGATCCCGCCGAGCGTGATCCCGCCGCGGCCAAACCTCCGTTCCGGGGCTGCCATAGGTCCTCCTTCCTAGGCGGCCGCGCCGGCGGCCGAAGTCAACTGCTCGCCGAAGCGGGCGCGCTTCACGAACCGCCCGTCGCCCGGCTGGCCCACGAGCTCCCCGGCATCGACGATCACCTTGCCTCTCACGAGTACGGTCTCCGGCGCTCCGGTGACCTCCGTACCCTCGTAGAGGTTGTAGTCGACGCGCGAGTGGCTGCGCTCGACGGAGAGCGTGACGCGCTTGTCGGGGTCGAAGACGACGATGTCCGCGTCGGAGCCGACCGCGACCGTGCCCTTGCGCGGGTAGAGGCCGAAGTACTTGGCCGGGTTCGTCGAGAGCAGCTCGACCATGCGGTTGAGCGTGATGCGGCCGCCGCGCACGCCGAACTCGTGGATCATCATCAGCCGGTCCTCGAGCCCGGGCCCGCCGTTCGGGATCTTCGAGAAGTCGTCCTTGCCGAGCGACTTCTGGTCGGCCCAGCGGAAGGGGCAGTGGTCGGTGGAGATGACCGAGAGGATGTCCGTCGAGACCGCGTGCCACAGGTGCTCCTGGTTCTCCTTGGCGCGCGGCGGCGGCGTGTAGACGTACTTCGCGCCCTCGAAGTCGGGCCGCTCGAGGAACGTCTCGTCCACGAAGAGGTACTGCGTGCACGTCTCCCCGTGCGCGTTCCAGCCGAGCTCCTTGGCGCGCGCGATCGGGTCGATCGACTCCTTGCAGGAAACGTGGACGACGTAGAGGTTGCAGCCGGCGACGTGCGCGAGCTGGACGGCGCGGTTCGTCGCCTCGCCCTCGGTCTCGGGCGGACGCGTGCGCGCGTGCCAGATCGGGTCCGTCTTGCCCTCCGCGAGCGCCTGCTTGACGAGGACGTCGATCGAGTCGCCGTGCTCCGCGTGAACCATCACGAGCGCTCCGGTGTCGGCGGCGGTCTGCATGACGCGGAAGAGCGTCTCGTCGTCGACCATGATCGAGCCCTTGTAGGCCATGAAGAGCTTGTAGCTCGTGACTCCCTCGTCGGGCATGCGCGCGAGCTCCTCGAGCGTCCCGCCCTCGTGCAGGTCGGTGACTGCGAGGTGGAAGCCGACGTCGATGACCGGCTTCGCCGACTCGATCTTCCCATGCCAGGTCTCGAGCGCCTCGGCGAAGGTCTGGCCCTTCCCCTGGATGCAGAAGTCCACGTGGCAGGTCGTTCCGCCGAACGCGGCCGAGACCGTGCCCGAGGTGAAGTCGTCGCAGGAGGTCGTCCCCCCGAAGGGCATGTCGAGATGGGTGTGCGGATCGATGCAGCCCGGGAGCACGATCTTGTTGGCCGCGTCGATGACCCGGTCGGCCTGGACGTCGAGCGACTCGCCGATGAGCGTGACCGACTCATCCTCGATGAACACGTCTGCGACGTAGTCGTCCGCCGCGGTGACGACCCGGCCGCCCTTGATCAGAACCGACATTGCTCGCCTCCTCGGGAAAACGTGGCCGCCGGAAGTATCACCTCCGGCGGCCACATTGTCAGGCTTGCTCGGTTACTCGCCGCCCGGCGTCACCTCGACCTCCGCGGGCTCGAAGTCGGCGCCCTTGACGTCGACGCCTTCCTCCTCGAGCGCGGCGATGGCCAGGTCCGCGTAGTCGGTGACGTACGTGTCGCTGGACGCCTCGTTCTGCGATCACGCCGTAGTCGAGCGCGATCTGGGCCGTGTTGTCGAACCCGGCCGGGTCCATGACCCCGATCCCGAGCTCGTTCGGCCAGATCAGCTTGTTGATCTCGTTCAGCTGCCAGCGCTGGTGCCCTTCACCGAGGGTCGGCCCGTTCTCGAGCACGATCTGCAGGCACTCCTCGGGGTTGTCGCGGCAGAAGACCCAGCCCTTGAAGCTCGCCTTCAGGAAGCGGGTGGCGATGATCCTGGTTCGCCTCGTCCTGGATCCAGTCCGCCGTCGGACGAAGACGCCGTCCTCGAGGGCGCCCGTGCCGAGGTCGGACATGAGGAAGACGTTCAGGTCCTCGAGCGTGTAGAGCTCGCCGGTGTCCGGGTTCTCCTGCTCCAGCACCTGCGCGAGCTCGTTGTACGTCATCGCCGCGGCCGCGTCGACCTCCCGGTTCAGGAAGAGGTTCATGTCGAACGGCTGGGCGACGATCTCGACGTCGGAGTCGGGATCGATCCCGTTCTTCGTGAGCGCGGCGAAGAGCTTGTGCTCGTTGCCGCCGAGCCACACGCCGACCTTCTTGCCCTCGAGCGCGGTGATCGTCGTCGAGGCCGGAGTCGGCCCAGGTCACCTCGGTCATCCCCGACGCGGGCGAAGACCTGCGCGATGTTGACGATCTCGCCGCCCTGGTCGCGCGTCGCGAGCGGTGTTGTCGAGCCAGTTGAGCCCGAACTCGGCCTGGCCGCCGAGCACGACCTGCTCGGGGACGATGTCGGGGCCTCCGGGCTTGATCGTCGAGGTCGAGGCCCTCGTCCTCGTAGTAGCCCTGGGCGAGCGCCGCGTAGTAGCCCGCGAACTGCGCCTGCGTCACCCACTTGAGCTGGAGGGTGACCGGTTGGAGCTCGCGCCGCTCGCCCGAGCCCGTGTCGCCGCCGGAGCGTCCCCGTCTTCGTCGTCGTCACCAGCCGCAGGCGACCAGTGCGAGCAGCACGGCCGCGACCAGCGCCGCCAGGCGCAACCATCGAGCACTGCTTCATCCGATACCCCTTTCTGTCCTGCGTTGTCCGCCCTCCTCATTCGCTGCCTCCGCGCACGGAGACGTGCCAGCTCATCGTCGAGCCGCTCGACGAGGGCGACCGCTCCGTAGAAGGCGATGCCGAGGAAGCATGGCGACGAGGATCGCCGCCCAGGCTTCCTCGAACGCGAAGATCCCCGCGGAGCGCCGGATCAGGATCCCGAGCGCCTGGTCCGAGCCGCCGAAGTAGTCGCCCGACGATGGCGCCGATCATGGCGAGGACGGTCGCCACCTTGAGGGCCGAGAAGATGAACGGAAGCGCGTGCGGGAAGCGCACGAGCCGGTAGATGTCGCGCTCGCGGGCGGCGTAGGAGCGCATCAGCTCGACGGATTCGGGCGGCACCGAGGTCAGGCCGCGGAGCGTGTTGATCATCACCGGGAAGAAGCACGATGACGGCCGCGATCACGATCTTCGAGGCCGGCGAGAGGATCCCGAACCAGTTGTTCGTGATCGGCGCGAAGGCGATGATCGGCATCGCGTTCGCGGCGATCGCGTACGGCATGAGCGCCGATGCCGAGCGGCCGCCAGCGGGCGAGGACGAGCGCGACCACGATGCACTGCGAAGGCCGAGCCGAGGAGGAAGCCGCCGACGGCCTCCTTGAAGGTGAACGAGCCCGGCGCGCGACGAACGTGTCGCGGCTCGTCCCAGAACGTGCTGGAGGATGTCCGAGGGCGGCGGGCAGGAGGAACCGCTCGCACGTCGAGTCCGCGCACGAGCCCCTCCCAGAGCGCGATCCCGAGGACGAAGATCGCGCACCGCGGGCAGCCCAGTCGCGTGCGCGCCGGCCGATCGCTGCGCCGCGAGCGACCCGCGCGGCACGCGGCTGGACGGCTGTGGGGGCGGTGCTCACGCCTCGGGACCTCCTCCGGCACCGAGCCGCGTCGGCACCGCCCGCGCGCAGAAGCTCGCGCACCTGCGGTGACGAGCTCGAAGAAGCGCGGGTCCTGCTCGCGCGTGTCCGACCGTCCGCGGCCGCGGGAGGTCGATGTGCGACGACGCCGGCGATCCGGGCCGGGCCGCGGCGACATGACGACGATCGCGGGTCGAGAGGAAGACCGCCTCGGCGATCGAGTGCGTGACGAAGAGGATCGTCGCAGCCGCTCTGCTCCCAGATGCGCAGGAGCTCCATGTTCATGCGCTCGCGCGTCATCTCGTCGAGCGCGCCGAAGGGCTCGTCCATGAGCAGCAGCGGCGGGTCGAAGGAGAGCGCACGCGCGATCGACGACGCGCTGCTGCATCCCGCCGGAGAGCTGCCACGGGCAGTGGCCCTCGAAGCCGGCGAGCTCGACGAGCTCGAGCATCTCGTCCGACCCGCTCGGACCCGGCGCTTGCGATCCCAGCCGAGCATCTCGAGCGGAAGCGCGATGTTCTTCGCCACCGTGCGCCAGTCGTAGAGCACGGCGTCCTGGAAGACGATCCCGTAGTCGCGGTCGAGCCGCGCCTGGCGCGCCGGCTTCCCGTTGACGACGACCTCGCCGGCGGTGGGGTCGGATGAGGTCGCCGATGATGCGGAGCAGCGTCGATTTCCCGCAGCCCGATGGGCCGATCAGGGAGACGAACTCGCGCGGCCTCCACCTCGAGGTCGATGCTCCTGCGAGCGCGATCGGACGCCGCCGCGCGCCGAAGTCGCTTGCGTCACCGACTTGCAGCGAGACCGACCGCGGCACTGCTCGTTCATACGAAGCCGCTCCGGCGGCGCGTGCGGACGACGAGCTTCTCGGCGAGGACGATGACGAGGAAGAAGGAGATGCCGAGCGAGCGCGGCGATGAGGTTGGTCGCCCAGAGGCTCTCGGGCGAAGATCGCGTAGTACTGGTTGAAGTTGAGGATGGCGCCGCCGAGGCCGTCCTGGATCGACGCAGGAAGCTCACCGATGATGGCGCCGACGACGCAGGCCGTGGCCGCGATCTTGAAGGCGGCGAAGAGGTACGGGAGCGAGGCGGGGACGCGGAGCTTCCAGAGCACGGCCCACCGGCTCGGCCGCGTAGGAGTTCATCAGCTCGAGCGCGCGCGGGTCGGCCGACTGGAGGCCGCGGAGCGCGTTGATCGTGACCGGGAAGAAGGTCAGGTAGGCGGCGATGACGGAGACCGGGAACCACGTCGGGCAGCCCGCGACCGCCGAGCCAGACGACGACCATCGGCGCAATCGCGAGGATCGGGATCGTCTGCGACGCGACGATGTACGGCAGCAACCCGCGGCTGGAGGAGCGTCGAGTGGACGAGCGCGACGGCGATGAGGAAGCCGACCGGTCGCGCCGAGCGCGAAGCCGACCGCCGCCTCCTTCGCCGTGAAGAGCGCCGCGTTCCCAGAGCACCTCGATGAGCAGCGGGCCGTTCCGCCGCGAGGGCTCGAAGAGCTGGCCGATCGATGTCGTGAGGTGTGCGGCATCGTGCGGTCGTTCACCTCGAAGGGCCGCGTGAAGCCGGCGGTCTCCCAGATCCACTTGTAGCCCTCGTAGAACGCGACGAGCCCGATTGCGACCGCCACGAACACGATGACCCTGCGCAGCATCCCGCAGGGTTAACACATCGGGGAGACCTAGCGGAAGGCCGCGCCCGCCAGCCGGAGGCCGGGCGCGCCCTGGACGACGAACGCGTGCCAGCCCTCCTCGTCGAGATCGACGCTCACGGTGGCGGTGCCGTCGACGAGCTCGGGGGTGAGCGGACGGCCGTCCGCGAAGACGCTCACCTGCGTGGGCGCATCGGCCTCCAACGTGAGCTCGGCCCGGCCGCTCCCGTACAGCCACAGTGCTCCCTCGTCCAGCTCCAGCGCACCGTCCTGCCAGCCGTCGCAGAGCATCGGCTCGTCCCGGCTGGGCTCGTCGATCGTCGGCGGCGGGGGCACGCCGCCGGGGCCCTCGGTCCAGAGGTAGATGACCTCCCCGCCCTGGACGATGCCCAGCCCCTCCCGGAACAGGCCCTCCCATCCGTGCCAGGCGCCGGGCGTGCGCGACTGCTCGTAGAGACCGCCGTGGTAGACGAAGAACCGGATCCCGAGACGCTCGAGCTCCTCGCGGTCGCCGGGCAGCCAGGCGCCGCAGTCGAGCCGGTTGAAGCGGTCGGTGAACTCGAAAGCCTCCTCGGGCGCGAGCGAGTAGCCCGTCGGGCGCTCCCGCTGAGCCTGGAGGGTGTAGTACTGGTAGACGCTTCCGAACTGGCCCTTCCCGCGCTCGAAGATCGGCAGCTCGAGGACGCGCCCGGGCCCTGCCGAGCGCAGGCCGGCATAGGCGAGGTTGTCCGGGTCGGCCGCGCTCGAGCGCAGCGGGAAGACGAGCAGGTCGGCAGCGACGAGCGCGAGCAGGACGAGAGCGAGCGCGAGGCGTCGCCCCTCGCGGACACGGGTGAGGAGCCACGCGCACGCGAACGCGGCGAGCGCGGCGAGCGCGAGCGTCGCGAGAGGAAGGAAACGTCCCGGCACCCGTGGGTAGCGCAGCGGCGGGAAGACGTCGCGCAGCGTCTCGTAGAGGGGCAGGTTCGTCCCCAGCGCGAGCAGCGCGGGGACGAGGGCAGCGATGCCGAGGACGATCGCCAGGCCCCGCTGGCGCCGTGCGAGGACGACGAGCCCAGCGATCGCCAACACGGGGATCAGCCAGCCCAGGTAGACGAACTGCTCGAGGCCGTGGAGGCGCCACCGGCTGAGGAAGTCGATCGGGTCGGCGGAGTACGCGGCGACCTCGGCAAGCGCCCTGCCCTCGGACGCCGTCGTCCCCTCGATCACCGTCGCCTCCGCGAGCAGGCCGGCAGCAACCGCGGCGAGCGCACCGCCCCAGGCCCAGAGCGCCGGCACAAGCCGGAAGCGCACGGCCGCGTACGCGGCCACGAGCGGGAGCGCGCCGAGCGCGAGATGGAGCTGGCCCGAGAGCGGGATGGAGACCAGCGCCGCCGCCGTGAGCGCGCCCCAGGCATGTGCGCCACGCGACGGTCTCGGCGCGGCGGGACCGCTCGAAGGCCCACAGCGCCAGCGGGACGAGCACCGCGATCCAGCCGAGCAGGTGCCCGCCGCTCTGGACGAGGCGGTACGGAGCGATCGCGAACGCGAGGCCGCCCAGCGCGGCAGCCGCGACGGGAAGGTCGAGCTCGCGGAGCCAGAGGTAGACGAAGAGGCCGGCGGCGAAGGTCACGGCGAGGACCAGCAGGTTCCAGGCGACGACCGGGCCGAAGAGCGCCTCGAGCGGCCAGAACGGGAAGCCGTAGGGCCAGCCGCCGAGCACGACCTGGGGCTCCACGAGCGGCTGGTAGCTGTACGGATCGCGCCACGGCTCCGCCCCGGCCCCGAGCTGGTGGCCGACGAGCCAGAAGCGATAGCTCGTCTGGAGGTGGTCGCCCGTGGCCGCCTCTCCGTAGCCCGGAAGGCCGGTGGAGATGAACTCCGAGCGGAAGTCGAGCAGCGCCGGAAGCGCCGAGACGACCGCAGCCAGGGCGAAGAGCGCAGGCACGAGGAGGCGGGCGCGCACGCCGGGATGATGCACGGCGCGGTTACGATCGGCCGCTATCAGCGTTCGGCCCGGTCTCGACCGCGCGACGATCGTCGTCGCGTTTCTCGCGGCGGCGACGGCCGTCGCAGTTCGCATCCCTCCCGCGGTCGGGTATCCGCTCTGGCAGGACGAGGTCGCGTCGGCGCGGATCATGATCGAGCCGACGATCGGCGCGGCGATCGGCCGCGTCGAGAACACGGAGTCGACGCCGCCGCTCTGGTACGGGCTGGCGTGGATCGTCGAGCAGGCCGGTCTCCCCGTCGAGGCCGCGCGCGGCATCGGCGTCGTGGCGAGCGCACTCCTGGCCGGGCTCGTCGTCGTCTATGCCCGCCGGCTCCTCCCGCTCTGGGCCGCCGGGCTCGCCGGCCTGATCGTCGCGCTCGCGGGCCAGCTCGTCCTGCGCGGCGCCGAGCTGCGTGCCTACGCGCTCTACGCGTTGCTCGCGCTCGCCTTCGCCTGGCTCCTGGAACGCGCAGCCGAGAAGCCCTCGTGGGGGAGGCTCGCCGCACTGGCCGGCGTCGCTGCTGCCGGGCTTCTGACGCACTACTTCTTCGTCTTCGTCGCGCTCGCCGCACGTGGCCTGGCTCTGGACGACCCCGGCCTTCCGGGTGTCACGCCTGCCCGTTTCCGTATCGCTCGCCGCGGCCGTCCTCCCCTTCCTCCTCTGGCTGCCGTCGCTCGTCCAGCAGGTCGAGAACCAGCGCTTCTCATGGATCGGCGACTTCTCGCTCCTCAAGGCCGTCGCGGTCTACTCGGCCTTCGGCTGGAACGCCGGGCCTCTCTACGTGCGCGACCTCGTCCAGATAGGCGCGCTCGAGGGGGTTCTCCGCGTCGGGGTTTTCCTGGCGGTCGTCGCGGGTTGCGTGGTCGCGTGGCGACTGGGCCCGCGCGGGCGGCTGACCGCCATCCTCGCGCTCGCACCCGTGGGGATGGTCGCGCTCCTCTGGCTCGCCGGGGAGAATCTCTTCACGGCGCGCAACGTCCTCGCCTGCGCGCCGTTCGCGGCCGTGGCGATCGCTGCACTCGCCGCCGCCCTACCTCGGCGCTGGGGGCGCCTTGCCGCCGCCGCGTGCGTGCTGGTCGTCGCCGCCGGCCTGGCCCGCGAGATCCAACTCGCGCCGCCGCCCTACGACGAGGTCGCGGACGCCCTCGTCGAGCTGGGCTGGGACGAGGAGGCGGAGGAGTTCGTATCTATCACCGGCGGCGCCCACGAGCTCTCCTACCTCGGCTCCGCCTACGCGATCCGGGGCCCGGTGAGCTGGTACCTCCCCGGCCATCCAAGCCTCGTGCTGGACGACGGCGAGGGATGTGGTCACGTGTTTGTCGTCGCGCCGGGCTCGCCGGACCTGCCCGTCCAGGTCGATGGGATCGGCGTCGACCGGGTCTTCTGCACCGGCTTCTCGCCGGCGCCGGGGGCTTTCCTCTTCAAGACCGAGCGCTAGCGCACGTCCGGCGGCGGGAGCGGGCACTTGTCGCTCCAGCCCTCGCGGGCGGCGCCGCACAGCGTGGCGAGCGTCACGTTGAAGTACCACCCGAGCGCGGAGCTCTTGTTGTCGATCGAGTCCCGCGCCGAGCGCAGGGCGTGTGTGATGACGAGGAGCACATCGCGCTGGTCCTCGTACGGCCCGGTTCCCTCCACGAGCAGCCAGCCTCCGAAGTCGTGCACCGTGAAGCCCTCGCCGAGCAGCTCGTCCAGGCGCTCGCGATCGAGGGTCCCGTCGCCGAGGGGCACGGAGACGACCACTCGTTCGACCGGAGGCTCGATCCGGTCGACGGCGCGCAGGATGAGCTCCCGCTGCGAGTACGGGAGCACCTCGGCGTCGCCGGTCGCGGGCAGGCCGGCCCAGTAGACGGCCGAGTACGGGTAAAGGACGTCGCCCTCCTCGACGTTGTCGTTCAGCCAGGCGGCCGGGGCGGCCACGCGCGATTTCGCCCCGAGAGCCGTCTCGGGCGGGCCTCCGCCGAGGACGTCGTTCTGCCAGTCGCGCGGGTCGCGGATGCCGCCGAACGGGCTGACGACGAGCAGAACGCCGGTCAGCACGACCGCGCCCGCGGAGACAAGCTCGCCGCGTCCCTGTACGGCCCGCGCTACCGCGACGCCGATCAGCGCGCCGACGAGCGGGACGACGTAGACGAGGTGCCTCGGCGAGAGACCGGGCTCGGTGCCCGAGCGACCGAGTAGCAGCAGCAGCGGCGGAAGCAGGAAGGCGATCAAGCAGAGCGCGACGAACGGCCCGTTCCGACGGACGAGCAGTACCAGCCCGATCGTCATGGCGGCGATGAAGAGGCCGGCCCAGATCCCGGCCCCGCCGGCCGTCGCCGAGAAAGCGCGCCCGAGTTGGCCCCAGGCGTCGGTCGGCGCGGCGATCGACGCCTCGCCGTCCAGGCCGACGGCGAAGCGGTCGGCCAGGCGCAGGTCGGCAATGGCGAACGGGATCATCGCCAGGCCGACCGCGAGCGTCGGAATGGCCGGACGGAAGGGCCGCCCGCGCCAGAGCCACAGCGCTACGGCCGCTTCGGCCATGACCAGGAAAGCGCCGTACGGATGAATCGCGGGCAGCAGCCAGGCCGCGCCGGCAGCGGCGAACGCCCAGCGCCCGGTGCGCTTCTCGTTGGCGACGAGGAAGAGGTCGATCGCGAGCGCCGCTGCGAAGACGTACAGCGTGTACATGCGCGCGAACGTCCCGTAGACGAGCAGGAACGACGACGTCGCGACGACGAGAGCCGCCACTGCTCCCGCCACCGGGCCCCCGAGGCGCCGCCCGATGTCCCAGCAGAGCGGCAGCGCCGCGAGCGCGAAGACGACGGAGAGCCAGCGGAGCGTGAACGGCGACGAGTCGAAGGCGAGCGCGATGTGCGAGAAGACGAAATGGAGCGGGCCGCCGCCGCGCTCCCACATCACCGTCTCGATGACCTCGCCGAGCGGCCGCGCGGCGATCAGGCCGCTGACGGCCTCGTCCTCGAAGAGCGGCTTCCCGTGGACGTCGTCGAGGATGCGCGCGAGCAGGATCCCGGCGCCGGCGAGCAGCGAGCCGAGCGCGAGGACGAGCGGGAAGGCCTCAGCCCGAGACCGGCGCGAAGGCTCCGGCCCGGTAGACCTGGCCGGGGAGCTCCCGTCCGAGGAGTGACTCGAGCCACTCGGAGACGCCGATGAGCGCGTCGAGGTCGACACCCGTTTCCACCCCCTCCCCGTGCAGGAGGTAGACGAGGTCCTCGGTGGCGACGTTGCCGGTGGCGCGCGGCGCAAACGGGCAGCCGCCCAGCCCGCCGACCGAGGCCTCGAAGACGGTCGCGCCGGCCTCCAGCGCCGCGTAGGCCGCGGCGAAACCGGTGTTCCGCGTGTTGTGGAGGTGAATGCCCGTCTTGCGGGCGCGTCGCGCGGTCTCGGAGACGAGCCCCTTCACCTGACGCGGCACGGCGACGCCGATCGTGTCGGCGAGGACGACCTCGTCGGCGCCCAGCTCGCTCACGCGGTCGACGATCTCCAGCACCCGGGCCGGATCGACGGCGCCCTCGAAGGGGCAGCCGAAAGCGACGCTGATCGAGACGCTGACCGGCTTGTCCGTCTCGATCGCCGCCAGCACTGCAAGCGCCTCCTCGGGCGTCGCGTTCTGGTTCTCCCGGCCGAAGCTCTCGGTCGCCGCGAGGTTGAAGTGCAGCGAGTCGAGCTCGGTCGCGGCGAACCGCTCGGCGCCCTTCGCGTTGAGGACGAGCCCCGAGTAGACGACGCCGGGGCGGCGCTCGATGCCGGCCACGACCTCCTCGGCGCCGGCCATCGCCGGGACGCGCTCCGGGTGGACGAAGCTGACGGCCTCCACGGCCGGGAGGCCCGCGGCGGCGAGGCGGTTCACGAGCTGCGCGCGCACGGGCGGCTCCAGCACCGTCTGCTCGTTCTGGAGGCCGTCGCGCGGGCCCACGTCACAGACGATGACCTGCACGGGGGCCTAGGATACGCGCGCTTCCGCCATGAGCATCCCAGTCTTTTCCGCCAAGCATGTCTACGGGGCCGTCGACCGGGGCGCCGCCGTCGACGCCGTGCGCGAGGCGTTCCTCGCGCACGCCCGCGGCGAGTGGCTCATGCCCTCGAAGGTCTACGTCGAGGCGCCGCCCGACGGCGACTTCAGGGCCATGCCGGCGCGCGGCGGCGGCTACGCGGCCGTCAAGTGGGTCACGTCCTTCCCGAACAACCCGCAGCGAGGCCTCCCGACGGTCAGCGGCATCGTCCTGCTCTCGGACGCCTCCGACGGCCGCCTGCTGGCCGAGCTCGACGCCGGCGCCCTGACCGCTCTCCGTACGGGCGCTGCCGCCGTGCTCGCTGCGGAGACCCTGGGAGCCGGCGACGGCCCCGCAGCCGTGATCGGGTGCGGCGTCAACGGGCGCGCGGTCGCGCGGACGTTCCTCGCCCGCGGGCGGAGCGTCGTCCTCTGGGACGTCGCCGCCGCGCGGACTGCCGAGCTCGCGGCCGAGCTCGGCGCTGCCGCTGCCGGTTCCCTCGAGGAGGCGCTCGGCGCGGACATCGTCGCCACGGTCACGCCCGGCCGCGAGGTCCTGTTCCCGCCCGGAAGCCTTCGCCCGGGCCAGCACGTGTCGCTGATGGGCGCAGACGGCCCCGGCAAGGCGGAGATCGCGGTCGAGGAGCTCCTGCGCGCCCGCGTCGTGGTGGACGAGTGGGAGCAGGCGAGCCACAACGGCGACATCGGCCGGGCCGTCGACGCCGGGTCGATGACGCGCGATGACGTGACGGAGCTCGGGCACATCCTCCTGGGCGACGCGCCCGGGCGGGCCTCCGCGGACGAGATCACTGCGTTCGACTCCACGGGCCTCGCCGTGCAGGACCTCGCAGTCGCCGCGCTCGTCTACGAGCGCTACCGGGCGGAGCCCGACGCGCCGGCCTTCGACGGCGTGGTCGAAATCTCGCTCGCCTAGCCGGTCTCGACGGGTAACCCGCGGCCGACCCAGTCGCTCCACGAGCCGGGATAGAGCTTCGCGTCGTCGCGCCCGGCCTGGTGGAGCCGGAGGAGGACGACGGCGGCGGTGATCCCCGAGCCGCAATAGGCGACGAGCTCGTCGGCCTCGAGCAGCTCGGAAGGAACCTCGTCGGCGAAGGGAGCGTTGCGGGCACCCGGGATGTGGCCCGCGACCGGGTCGATCGGCTCGACCTCCCCGCGATACCGCTCGGGAACACGGGCGTCGACGATTGTGAGGCGGTCGTCCTCGAGCCGCGCCTCGAGCTCCTCGGCCTCGATCGTGTCGTCGTGACGCGGCCGGGCGGTGAACTCCATGAGCTCGACGTCCTCCTCGCCCGTGTTGAGCGGCCCCATCCACGCGCCCATGCCGCCGTCGAGGACGGCCACGTCCTCGTGGCCGCAGTGGCGCAGGAGCCACCAGAGCCGGGCCGCGCCGCCGTTCATCCCCTGGTCGTAGGCGACGACGAAGACGCCGGGGCCGATTCCCGCAGCGCCCGCGGCCCGCGCGAAGTCCTCCACGGCCGGCAGAGGATGGCGCCCGCCCGGAGTCGCGGGCGGCGCCGAGAGATCGGCTTCGACGTCGAGGAACGACGCGCCCGGGATGTGACCCTCGAGGTAGAGCTCACGCCCACGACCGGGCTTCCCCAGCTCCCACCGGCAGTCGACGAACTGGTACCGCACGCCGGCCGCTAGCGAACGAAGCGCCAGACCTGGCCGGGCTGGTGCGTGACGTAGAGCTCGCCCTGCACGCCTTCGCCGAACGAGGTGATGTTCAGGTTCGTGTCCAGCATCAGCGTGCGGCCGCGAACGAGCCTGCCGTTGGCGTACTTGAGGCGCCAGATGCGGCCGCTGCAGAAGTCGCCGAAGATGTACCAGCCGCGCAGCGAGCTCAGCACCGCGCCGCGATACGCGTACCCGCCGGTGACCGAGCAGCCGAGCGAGTGGCTGTAGACCGAGATCGGGAAGATCCGGGCGCCGTTGCCGCGCAGGCCGTTGTTCGAGCAGCCGCTGCGGGCACGACCCTCCCAGACGTCCCAGAGGAAGTTCTCGGGCGTGCTGCCGAGCCTCGTGGGCGCCATGGTGTTGATCTCCTCGTAGCGGCCCTGGCCGACGTCCGCGATGTACATCCGGTTCGTCTGGCGGTCGAAGGAGACGCCCCACGGGTTCCGCAGGCCGTAGGCATCGATGCGCCACCCGGCGCTGATCGCCCGCGGGTTGAGGCTGAGGAGCTTGCCGTGGCGGCTCCTGAGGTTCTGCGAGCGGCCGCCGGGGTCGCAGCTCCCGCCGCCGTCGCCCTGGGCGGTGATCAGCCGGCCGTTCGGCGCGAAGACGAGGCGCCCACCGTTGTGGTTCGTGTCGGGCTGGTCGAGGGCGAGGAGCTGGCGCCGCGTGCTCTCGTTCACCGCGGTGTGGGCCGCGTTGGCCGTGTACCGCGCGATGCGCGTGTCGCCGTTGTTGTTCGTGTAGTTGATGTAGATGAAGTGGTTCGACTGGTACTGCGGGTCGAACGCAAGGCCCAGCAGGCCCCTCTCGCCGCCGTCATCGGTCAGGTCGGTGATGCTGAGGAAGAGCGTGCGGCTCCCGCCGTTGAGCTTCCAGATCTCGCCCTCCTGCTCCACGACGTAGAGCGTCCGGGCGGGGTCGCCTCGCCGAGGCGCAGTGACCTGCGTGATGTTGTCGAAGCCTCCGGCGACCATGGTCAGCCGCACGGCCGACGCGATGCCCGGGAAGGCGAGCGTCGTCGCGAGCGTGGCAAGTAGGACCCCTAGGATGGCCGGTCGGCGCATCAGCCGGACACCGTAGCCGATCACGCGGCTGCCGTTTCGCTTCGCTTGTCCCAGTAGCGGCGGAGGCCCGCGTAGGACTGCCAGAACGGCCCCGCCTGCTGGAAGACGGCGGCGGTCTCGGGATCGGCCTCCGCGAGCAGCTCCTCCTGGGCCGCCCGCACGAACTCCTCCTCGGAGCCCTCGCGGGCGCGCTCGGCCCAGGTTCGCAGCGCCGAGCGCATGTCGGCCAGGTGCCGCTCGGGATCGTCGGCGATGCCGAAATGCGGGAGGAGCAGGAGTGCCGGCCGGCGCTCCTCGATGGCGTCCAGCGTCGTCTCCCACGCCTCGACGTCGATGTCGGGCGGCGGCGAGACCGGGGCCAGCCAGCGCGCCGGCGGGATCCGCACACCCGCGGCGTCTCCGACCAGGCAAGACCCGTCCGGCGCGAGGAACGAGACGTGGTGCGACGCGTGCCCCGGCGTCGGAAAGGCCTCGTAGTCGAGCACCCTGTCGCCCACGACCTTCACGTTCTCGGCAGGGACGGGCAGGAGCGGGCCCCAGAGTCGGTCGAAGTCCTCGCCGTAGAGCCGGCGCGCGCTCCGTTCGAGCCGTTCGGGCTCGACCAGGTGCGGCGCGCCGATCTCGCTGACGTGCACGACGAGCCCCGGGTTCTCACGGACGAGCGTGCCCGCCGCCCCCGCGTGGTCGAGGTGGATGTGGGTGAGGACGAGATGGCGCAGGTCCCCGACCTCGAGCCCGTGCTCGGCCAGTCCGGCGCGGAGCGTCTCCAGGCAGCTCGCGGGCCCGCAGTCCACCAGCGCGGGCTCGGCGCCCGCGTCGAGGTACGAGGCGATGACACGCTTGCGACCGAGATGCTCGAGGTCGAGGAGCTGCACTCCTGAGGGACGCTACTCGACGGTGAGCGTTCCCTCCATGCCACCTTCGCGGTGACCGGGCACGGCGCAGTAGAACTCGTACTCGCCGGGCTCCAGGGTCAGCGTGAGATCCGTCGAGCCCTCGGTGATCGTGTCGCTGACCTCCTCGACTCCGTTCCCCTCGACCTCGACGTTGTGCGGGATTCCGGACTCGTTCATGAACTCGATCGTGACTTCGCCCGCGGCGGCGGTGAGCTCGGTCTGGTCGAACGCGAGGTCTCCGCCCGGGTCGGCGGCGAGCATGATGGTGACGGCGTCACCGCCGCCTCCGCCTCCGGTGTCCTCGGTCGTGGCCTCGGCGGTCGGCGCCTCCGACTCTTCGTCGTCGTCTCCTCCGCAGGCCGCCACGGCGACGACCAGTGCGAGGGCTGTCAGCGCGAGCAGCAGTAAGCGACGTGTCATGGGACTCCTTCCTGGGATGACTGGTTCCAACCTTCCTACGCGCCCGGCTGCGAAATGGATGATGAGAGCCGCTGCAAGGATCGCCGCCCAGGCCGCGGACGCCTCGGGGACCGTGAGCGTCGGGATCTCGAGCGAGGTCGTACCGCGCTTCACGAGCTGCTCGAGCCAGAAGTCCTGCAGGGCGTTCGCGAGGCCGTAGACGAGCATCAGCGACACGTAGAAGCGATACCCGGTGCGCAGGATCCCGGAACGCAGCATGGAGACCGTCCGCGAGAGCGCGAGCGCGACGAGCGCGAGCAGCGTGCCGTCGAAGCCGTGGTGGTGCCCCAGATGGACGGCGGTCAGCGTCGGGTGGCCGGGCTCCGGCCGCGGGACGCCCGTCAGGAAGATCGAGCCCAGAACCGGGACGTCGTCGAGATGGAAGCCAATTGCTGCGGCGAACCACGGGAGGCCGGAGAAAACCACGATCACCGCCACGACGAGGCGAGCGACGTCCCAGCCGCCCCCGAACGGCCGCCGGTAGCCGACGCCGCCCCGGCGCAGGGCCAGGATGGTGAGCCCGAGCGCGATCAGGGTGCCGGCGGCGGCGAGCGCGTTGGCCGGCTTGACGTCCAGGTCGTCCTGCTCCACGACCCCCGGCCAGGCGACGGTCACGCAGAGAATCGCGGCGACGACGGCGACGACCGACACCCACGTCGTCCGCAGCCGGTCGACGACGACGGCGAGGATCGCGATGGCCACGAGCGCCGTGGGATAGCCGGCGAAGACGACCACGCGCCCGAGACCGCCCTCGAGCCCGCCGTAGCTCACGTTGTAGAGCTCGTCGAGCGGCAGGCGCGCGTAGGTGACGAGAATCGCCAGGGCGACCAGGCCTAGGCCCGTCCACACTGCAATGACCTCCAGGAGGCCGGGGCGCGGCGCGGTTTCGGCCTGCAACCTCCCTACACTAGTTCGCGTCATGGCCGAATGTGCGTCTTGTAGCTTCGAGAACCGCCCGGGAGCGCTGTTCTGCGGCAGCTGCGGGCTTCAGCTCGGGCGCGCATGTGGGAACTGCGGCGAGGTGGTCGCCCTCGGCCTGCCCTTCTGCACCGCCTGCGGCGCCGCCTTCGAGCCCGGCGAGGCCCAGCCGCCCATCCTCGAGGAGCGCAAGGTCGTCACCGTGCTGTTCGCCGACCTGGTCGGGTTCACCGGCCGCGCAGAGCAACTCGACCCCGAGGACGTCCGCGGGATGCTGGCGCCCTACCACGCCCGGGTGAAGACCGAGCTCGAGAGCTACGGCGGCACCGTGGAGAAGTTCATCGGCGACGCCGTCGTGGCCCTCTTCGGCGCGCCGCTTGCGCACGAGGACAACCCCGAGCGCGGCGTGCGCGCGGCGGTAGCCGCACGAGACGCCCTGGGCGAGCTGAACGCGGCCGACCCGACCCTCGGCCTGCACGTGCGGATCGGCGTGACGACCGGCGAGGCGATGATCGCGCTCTCCGCCCGGCCGAAGGAGGGCGAAGGCATGGCGACCGGTGACGTCGTCAACACCGCCTCGCGCCTCCAGTCTGCCGCACCGGTGGACGGCATCCTCGTCGACGAGACGACGTACCGGGCCACGTCGACGGTGATCGAGTACCGCGACGCCGAGCCTGTGCAGGCCAAGGGGAAGTCCGAGCCGGTCCGCGTCTGGGAGGTGGTTGCGCCGCGAACCCGCCTCGGTGTGGACATCGCCTTCCGCGGCGGCGCCGAGCTGATCGGGCGGGAGCAGGAGCTGCGCCTCCTCCGGGATGCGCTCGCCCGTTCCGAGCGCGAGCGGGCCCCGCAGCTCGTCACCCTCGTCGGAGCACCGGGGATCGGCAAGAGCCGGCTCCTGTTCGAGCTCTACGCGGCGCTCGACGACGATCCCGAGGTCTTCGCCAACTGGCGCCAGGGCCGGTCGCTGCCGTACGGGGAAGGCGTGAGCTTCTGGGCGCTCGGCGAGATGGTGAAGGCGCAGGCCGGCATCCTCGAGTCGGACTCGTCCGACGAGGCCGCGGCCAAGCTCGGGACGGCGGTCACGACCGTCGTGCACGACGAGGTCGAGGCGCAATGGGTGGACGAACATCTCGGCCCGCTCGTCGGCCTGGAAGGCCCGGAGGCGGCCGGCGGCGACCTCCGCCGCGAGGCGTTCGCTGCGTGGCGCCGCTTCTTCGAGTCCCTGGCCGAGACCCGCCCCCTCGTGCTCGTCTTCGAGGACATCCACTGGGCCGACGAGGGGCTTCTCGACTTCATCGATCACCTCGTCGACTGGGCCACCGACGTTCCGATCCTCGTCGTCTGCACGGCGCGCCCCGAACTGCTGGAGCGCCGGCCCGGCTGGGGCGGCGGCAAGCGCAGCGCGCTCACCGTCTCCCTCTCGCCGCTCTCGGACGACGACATCGAGCGGCTTCTGCGAGCGCTGCTCGCCGAGCGCTCCGTGCCGCCAGCGCGCGTCGACGACCTGCTCGCGCACGCCGGCGGCAATCCGCTCTACGCGGAGGAGTTCGTTCGCATGCTGGCGGAGAGTGGTACCGACGCCGGCTTGCCGCTTCCCGAGACGGTGCAAGGCATCATCGCCGCGCGACTCGACACGCTCGCGGGCGAGGAGAAGGCGCTCGTCCAGGACGCGTCCGTCGTGGGGAAGATCTTCTGGGTCGGCGCCCTCGCTGCGGTCAGCGACCGTCCCACTTCGGAGGTCGAGCAGGGTCTCCAGCGGCTCGAGCGCACGGAGTTCGTGCGGCGCGAGCGCCGCTCCTCGGTCGCCGGAGAGACGGCCTTCGTCTTCCGCCACGTTCTCGTGCGCGACGTCGCCTACGGGCAGATCCCGCGGCCGCGTCGCGCCGAGCTGCACCGCCGCACGGCCGGGTGGCTCGAGTCGTTGGCCGGCGACCGGGCCGAGGACATCGCCGACCTGATCGCGCACCACTATCTGAGCGCGCTCCAGTTCGCCCGCGCCGCCGGGCGGGGCCTCGGCGATCTCCCCGAGCGCGCCCGGATCGCGCTCGCCGAGGCCGGCGACCGCGCGCTCGCTCTCTCCGCCTACGCGCCGGCGGTGCGCTTCTATCGCGAGGCGCTCACTTCCTGGCCCGAGGACGATCCCGAGCGGCCGGCGCTGCTCCTCCGCTACGGCCAGGCGCTCTTCCGCGCGGAGCAGACCGGCGCCGAGGTGCTCGTCGAAGCGGCGAACGAGCTGCTCGCCGCCGGCGAGGTGGAGCTCGCGGCCGAGGCCCAGGTGCTCCTCGGCGACCTGCTGATGATCACCCAGGGACGCCGAGAGGAGGCGACTCTGCACTTCGAGACGGCAGCCGCGCTCCTCGCCGAGCGGCCCTCATCGGGCTCGAAGGCACGCGTGCTGGCAAGCCGCGCCCACTCGCACCTGGCGGCCGACGAGGCTCAGGAGGCCGTCGAGACGGCCGGCGAGGCCCTCCAGATGGCCGACGAGCTCGGGCTGGACGAGCTCGGGGCGCACGCGCTCAGCACGAGAGGCTTTTCGCGCGTGATGATCGGAGACCTCGACGGCCTCCGCGACCTGCAGGAAAGCGTCAGGGTTGCCTCGAGCGCCAACTCTCCGCAGGCCGCGCGCGGCTACAACAACCTCGCGTCGATCACGGCCGACCTGGGCGACCTCGGGCGCGCCTTCGAGCTCTACGCGGAGAGCAGACGGGCCGCCAAGCGCTTCGGCGACACGCTGGCGCTCAGCTGGCTGGACGTCGAGCGCGTCTACGAGTGTTACTGGCGTGGCGACTGGACACAGGCCCTGGAAGTCGGAGACCGCCTCCTCGGCGAGGGCGAAGACGGGCTCGGCTCGCTCCACGAGGTGGACGTGCTCCTGATCCGGGCGAAGATCCTGCTCGCCCGGGAGGGCGCCGAGCCGGCCCTCGAGTGCGTCGAGAAGGCGCTCGCGGTCGCGAGATCCGTGGGCGCCCCGCAGATCCTCTTCCCCGTACTTGCCTTCCAGGCTCACGCGCTCGTGGCGGCGGGACAGGGAGAGGCTGCATCCGACGTCGCCCAGGAGCTCTTGGCGGAGTGGCTCGACCGCGCTCGCGGACACTCGCTCGCGTCGTTCTGGGTCGCGGACCTCACCTTCGCTCTGGTGGAGCTGGGCCGAGGGGACGAGCTCATGGACGCGACGAGCCGCACGCCGACCAAGACGCGCTGGCTCGAGGCCGCCCAGGGCGCGTGCTCGGGTGACTGGCGGCGCGCCGCCTCGACGTTCTCGCGCATCGGCTCGCTGCCGGACGAAGCCCTGGCACGCCTGCGCGCCGCCGCGGATCTGGAGGCCGCGGACGCCCCGGAGGAGGCCGAGGACGAACGGCGCCGGGCGAGCGCGTTCTATCGAGAGGTCGAAGCCGTCTCGTATGTCGCCGCGGTCGAGTAGTCGCTACTCGCCGGCGCGGCCCTTCTTCGGCTCGGGCTCGAAGCCCTCGAGGTCGAAGAGCTTGCCCCGCCCGCCGACAGCCTTGTACACCTCGTCCTCACGGTCGGGGTCCTCGACGTACACGAGCGCGAACCAGGCGTTCTTCCGCGTCCGGCCGACGAACAGGACCTCGCTGCCGTACTCACGGGCCGCTTTACGGACAGCCTTGGCCCGCTGCTTGGGCCCCGGATTGTCCGGATCGATCAGCCACCAGTGGTGGGGCATGCAGATACCTCCCGGCTAGTCGTCGAACGATTCGAGGACCTTCAGCGAGCGCCTGACCTTGATGCCCTTCTTCGCAGTCCGCAGCTCGTCCGCCGGCGCGCCCGGATCCACCCAGACCAGCGCGTACCAGCGGTTGCTCTTGGCCTCACGACCGACGAAGTGACATTCGACGTTCGGCAGGTCGTCCACCGCCTTCTTGACGGCGGCCGCGCGCTGCTTGGGCCCTGGATTGTCGCCTTCGATGAGCCACCAGTGATGGGGCACCACTACCTCCTTCAACGCCGGGCGAGGGCCACCATCATGCTCGACCTTCCTCCAGGAGGCAAGAAGAGCTCCCGGAGTCGAATCACCCTTCAGAGGGAGGTTCGCGGCTACGCAGGAAGGGTTGAATTTGTCCTTGGCCCCCGGCGTCGGGGCCGCAAAGAGGAGGTAACTGCGGCCGCGTGGAACTCAAAGCGGTGAAAAGCTCGGCGTTCGAGGCGGTCGAGGCGACCGACCAGCAGGAGTCGCCCCCGCGCCCGGACGCGATCGTCGACTCCTACCGTCGGCTTGCGGACGTGTTCCACGAGGTCCTGTCGGAGCACACGCACTCGACGGTGCTCGAGCGCATCGCCGACACCCTCGCCGACGTCATCCCGTACGACGCCTTCACGATCTACCAGGCGGACGAGTCGCGCCGCGTTCTCATCCCGGTGATGGCACGCGACCGCTGGGCCGACGAGGTCATGAGCTCCCGCCCGCTCCTCGGCGAGGGGATCACGGGCTGGGCGATCGACCACCTCGAGCCGCAGCTCGTCAACGACGCCCATCTCGACCCGCGTGTGAAGACCGTCCCGGGAACGCCCGCGGACGAGCAGGAGGCCCTCATCTCGGTCCCCCTCGTCGCGCGCGGAACCGTCAAGGGCGCTCTCAACGTCTACCGCATCGGCCCGGGAGCCGCGTTCACGGAAGAGGAATTCGAGCTGGCCAAGCGCTTCGGCGACGCCGCTGCGCTCGCTCTCGACAACGCCCAGGTGCGCGCCGTCCTCGAGCTCCAGGCGCAGACCGACTCGCTCACCGGCCTCTACAACCACCGCTACTTCCACGAGCGCCTCCGCGCAGAGCTGAACCGCGCGAGCAGGACACACGACCCGATCGCGGTCCTGATGCTCGACATCGACGACTTCAAGCGCGTCAACGACGTGCACGGGCACGGGATCGGCGACCAGGTGCTCCTCGAGCTGGCCGACGTGCTCCAGAGCACGGTGCGCGTCTCCGACGTCGTCTGCCGCCTCGGCGGCGAGGAGTTCGGCGTCATCATGGCCTCCTGCGACGCCGGCGACGCCCTCGGGCTCGCCCGCAGGATCACCGACCGCCTGGCGGAGACCGACATCGAGCCCGCAGGCCGGCTGTCCGTGTCCATCGGCATCGCCCAGGGCCCGGAGCACGCGATGAACCCGCGCGAGCTCGTGGCCTGCGCGGAGGTCGCGATGATGACCGCGAAGGCGCGCGGCAAGAACCAGGCGGTGCTCTTCGAGGAGCACGACGGCGAGCGGCCGGAACCGGGCTCCGCGCGCAGGGACGTCCGCTCGATCGCGCATCTGAAGATGCTCCAGAGCCTCGCCGGCAAGCTGAACCGGCTGAACGACGTCCGCCAATCGGCGAGACGATCGTCGACGAGCTCCGGATGCTCGTCGACTACCACAGCTGCCGCCTCTACGTCGTCGAGGGCGACGACCTCATCCCCGTGGCGTGGCGCGGCGACCTCGACCCGGACTCGGAGGAGAGCGTCGAGGCGCTCCGCTGCCGCATCGGCGAGGGGATCACCGGCCGTGCCGCAAGCACCGGCGAGTCGATCCTGCTCGACAACGCGCTCGACTGCGACTTCGCCGAGACGATCCCCGGCACGGACGACGTGGACGAGTCGATGATCGCCGTCCCGCTCCGCTACGGGGCGCGGGTGATCGGCGCGGTCGTCATCTCCAAGCTCGGCGTCGCCCAGTTCGACGAGGACGACGTCCGCCTTCTCGAGGTCCTCGGCGGCCACGCGTCCGTCGCGGTCGAGAACGCGCGCCTCTACGAGGCAGAGCGGCTCGAGGCTGAGCGCGCCAAGGACTCGCTCGACATCGCCAACTCGCTGCTCGACTTCAGCCGGCGGCTCGCGGCCGCCGAGACGCTCGACGAGGTCCTCGAGCGCGCAGTCGAGCTGTCTGCGCGCCTCCTCCACCGGCCGCGCTCGTCGCTCTGGCTCCAGGACGGCTCCGGCGAGGAGCTCCGGCTGCGTGCGCTCGTCGGCTTTTGCCCGGAGGACGCCGCTCTGCTGCGGTCGATCGCCTTTCCCCATGCGCGGGCACGCAAGCTGCTCGGCCGGAACGAGCCGTTCCAGACCACCTCGACCGTGATTCCCGGAGGGAGCCCCGATCTGGCGGAGGCCCCCATCGCCATCGCTCCGGTCTGCATCGACCCGGACAGGCTCGCCTGCATCGTCGTTCGGGGCGAGCCCGGCGGCGGCGCCTTCGACGAGCGCAGCATGCGGCTGCTGGCCGGCGTCGCGCACCAGGTCAAGCTGGCGATCGCCAACGCCTCGAGCTTCGAGAGCCTCGAGCGGACGTTCCTGTCAACCGTCGAGGCGCTCGCGAACGCGCTGGAGGCGAATGACGAGTACACGTCCTCGCACGCCCGCTGGATCACCGACCTCTCCCTGCACGTCGGACGGGCTCTCGGCCTCGACGCCAAGACACTCAAGCGTCTCGAGCTCGGCGCCCTCTTCCACGACATCGGCAAGATCGGGATCCCCGAGGCGATCCTCGCCAAGCCGGGCCCGCTCGACGACGACGAATGGAAGATGGTGCGGCTCCATCCCGAGCTGGGCGCCCGCATCCTCGCGCCGATCGAACGGCTCGAGGAGGTCTGCGAGATCGTCCTCCACTGCCACGAGCACTGGGACGGCAGCGGCTATCCCAACGGCCTCGCCGGTGAGGAGATCCCGCTGGAGGCCCGCGTGATCCTCGTCTGCGACGCCTACCACGCGATGACGAGCGACCGCGCGTACCGCAAGCGCCTCCCGGTGAAGGAAGCGCGCCGGCGCCTCGAGGAGGCGGCCGGCACGCAGTTCGACCCGAAGGTCGTCGAGGTCTTCCTCGCGCTCGACGGCGCGGCCGACGGCCGCGCCGCCTAGCCCCTCCGCCGAGCAACTCGCGACAGCGTGGCGAGGTCCGCGCGATCCTTCGCGGCGACGGCCGGGTCGTCGTGAGCCGCCGACTTGTCGGCCTCGAGTGCGCCCAGCGCGATCACGCGCGCCCGAACGCCGCGCAGCTCCAGGAGGTCGTCCTGAAAGGCGCCGTCCGGCCAGTCCGCGCTGCCGCTCCTGAGCGGCGTGTACACGTGCCCGTCCTCGCCCCGGGCGATGAACGCAAGCTCCAGCCTCAGCTCACCGCGTTCGTACACGGTGTAGCCATCCTCCTGCGGGTCGGGCGCATGCACCCAGTCGTCCGCACGCAGCAACGTGGCTACCCGGTCGGCGTCCTCCACCCACGCTGCGAGGTCGAGATCATCGTGCTCGCGCGTGACCGAGCCGGCGTGAAAATCCACGGCCCAGCCGCCGAACAGCCAGTAGTCGACCCCATCCTCCTCGAGCAGCTCGTGGATCCGGCGCAGGGCCGCGAGCTGCTCTGCCTCGGCGACTCGATCAGCCGTCGGCGACCTCGACCTTCTCGATGTTGATGGCCTCGCGCGGGCGGTCGTTCCCGTCGCGCGGGGCCTGGGAGATCGCGTCGACGACGTCCATGCCTTCGGTGACACGACCGAAGACCGTGTGCTTGCCGTCGAGCCACGGCGCGGCCTCGGTGGTGACGATGAAGAACTGGCTGCCGTTGGTGTTCGGCCCCGCGTTCGCCATCGCGAGGGCGCCTCTGACGACGCGGTGCTCGTTCTCCTCGTCCTCGAACTGGTAGCCGGGGCCGCCGGTGCCGTCCCCGCGCGGGCAGCCGCCCTGGACCATGAAGTCGGGGATGACGCGGTGGAACGTGATGCCGTCGTAAAAGCCCTCACCCGCGAGCTTCGTGAAGTTCTCGACCGTCTTGGGGGCGTCGTCGTCGAAGAGCTCGATCGCGACAGCGCCCTGTGTAGTGTGGATCGTGGCGTGAGTCATGGCGGCACCGTACCGAAATCCGGCTAAGCGGCTCTGGTACGCGGTCTCGCTCCCCGAGCGGGCGGTGCGGGCGCTCGTCGGGACGCTCGGCGGCCTCCTCCACGAGAGCGCGCTCGTCCTCCTGCCGCGCTTCGTGCGGCAGTCCCGGCTCTACGAGGCGACCGCGAAGAACGCGCTTCGGATCGCCGTCGAGGCCGTGGGCCGGGTCGCGCCGAAGGAGCCGCCGGAAGTCTCGGCCAAGGAGATCACGAAGCGCAAGGCGGCCGGCAACGTCGTCGAGCTCGGCTCGATCGCGGCGTTCGGGTTCTCGCCTCTCTGGCTGCTCGCAGCGGCATCCGACGTCGCCCACGGCTCCCGGGTCTATCTCGCCGCGTTCGTCGACGAGCTGAAGGGCGCGGGGGTGCTCGCCGAGGAGCGCGAGATCGGCTCCGTCGACGAGCTCCTGGAGACGCTCGAGAACGCCTCCGGCCGCACGGCGGGGCTGATCGACATCCCGCCGCTCGAGCTCGCCGAGCTGCGCTCGACCCTGGGCGAGTTCCGGGGCGACGCTTCCGGTCTTCCCGGCCCCGACGAGCTCGCCGGCCTCTACCGGGGGCTCCGCGCCGAGGCGGCCCGGGAGCGCGGATCGCTCCTCGAGGTCTCGGTCGGGATGGGCATGGCCTTCCTGCTCTCGGCGAGGAAAGTTGCCGGCCGCGACGTCGTCATTCCGTACCGCGAGGACTGGGCGCCGCTGCGCCGCGAGGGGTTCGTCGAGTACGCCCGCCGGGTCGGCGCTCCGTACGCCAGCGCGGCCACGGGGCACTTCGATCCGGGGCGGCCGTCCTGGACGGAGCGGCTGCTCGTCAAGCTCGCGCGCGTGCGCTGAGCGGCTCGGCCCTGGAAATCTCCTGAAAAGTTCCTACAGTCCGTTGTAGGGAGTAGGACCCGCGCTCGCTTTGCGGCCGGTGAGGGGAGGGGCGCTGTTGTCAACTTGGGAGATCACGACCTGGATCGCCGTCGGCGCGTCCGCGCTCGCGGCCGTCCTGCTGGTGACGACCCTCGTTCTCGCGCGCCGGCTCCGGCGCGCCGCCCAGCGCCCGGACGAGCCTGCCGGCCACGAGACCGACCGTGCCTGGGAGGAGGTCAGGCGCGAGCGCGCGCAGTCGACCCGTGCGCGGAGCGAGCTGCGATGGCTCCGTCACCTCGGTGACGTCGGCGCCCAGGACACGCTCGAGAGGACGCTGAGGCGCGTGCTCGAATCGGCCTCCGGCCTGGCCGGCGCAGCCGCCTCGATGCTCGCGCTGCCCCAGCAGGAAGGAGAGCCGCTGATCGCCACGTTCGGGCTCAACTCCGACGAGTCCTCGCGGGAGCTGCTCGGGCTGCCTCCAGGCGGCGAGGAGGCGCGTGCGGTCACTCTCAGCTACCGCTACGGCGACGACGAGGTTGAGCGCGACGAGTTCCGCCTGAGCGGGGGGCTCGCGCTGCCCGTCCCGGACTCGTCCGGCGCGCGCATCGGCACCCTCGGGATCTTCTGGCGGCGGGTCGAGCGTGAGGTGACCGAGGAGGAGCTCGAGCAGCTCGAAGGCCTGGCGGCGGCTCTCGGCCCGGCCCTCACGAACGCCTTCCGCTTCGAGGAGATTCGACGCGAGCTCGACCTCGACCCCGCGACCGGTCTTCGCGGGCGACGTTCTCTCCAGGCGGCCCTCGACGTCGAGTGCGCGCGGGCGAGGCGCTACACGCACCCGCTCAGTCTCCTGCTCCTCGGCGTCGGGGCCCCACCCGAGCGGCTCGGCACAGCAGCCGAGCGGCTCGAGGGAGCAGTGCGGACGACCGACCTCGTCTATCACCTCGCCGAGGACAGGTTTGCCGTCCTGCTCCCCGAATCGTCGCGGCGCGACGCCGACCGTCTCGCGCGCAGGCTGCGCTTCGCGCTCGGAGCCAAGGAGGCCGGCGTCGTCGAAGGGCAGGTGCCCACCGCAGCGGTCGAGCTGCGCTTCGAGGACGATGCGGTGTCCGTGCTGGCGCGTGCGGAAGCCGCATGGACACAGGCCAAGGTCGAGAGTGGCGCTGGAAGCACTTGGACAGCCGCTGTTGAACCCGGCGGCTGAGAGGTTTAGGTTTTGTAAAGGCGTCCTGTGGCGACAATTCTCGAGCTTGCGGCGTATGCGGACGTCTCCGCGGAGACCGTCCTGCGAGTCGTTCACGGAGAGCCCGTGAGCGAGGAGATCGAGGCGCGCGTGCACGAGGCGATCGAGGCGCTCGGCGACCCGCCCTACCCTGCCCGGATCGAGGTGCTTCCGGCCCTGCCGGAGGGCCCTGAGCGCGAGGAGCTCCTCGAGCGCTTCCGCGCCACCGCCACCGAGCTCGAGACCACGCTCCCGCAGGGGGTCGGCTCGGTCGTCTACGAAGCCCTCCGCGTCGAGGTCCGCCCCGTCGCGCAGCACGTCGCGGAGCTGGGCGCCCTCTTCGAGCGCATGCTCGCCCGTCTCGAGGACGTCTCGGCGGGAGTCGAGGACGAGCGCCGCGACCGCCTCGACGACGTCGCGCTGCTCACCGAGCTCGTGACGAACGGCTGGCGCTCCGTCGACCGGCGCCTGGCGCGGCTGGAGCAGATCGTCGCGCGCATCGAGGCCGGGCGCAACGGCCGCCGCGAGGCGCGGATCTACCGCCTGGACGACGCTGCCGGAGGCTCTCCGGCCGAGTAAGGCCGACGGCTCGGAGCAACAGCCCGGGCCACACATGATCCTCCTGGCGCGTTCTGCGCCGGCGGCACGTAGAGCGCACCGGGGCCGGATCTCGCGTGCAACCTTGCCGGGCATGCACGATTCAAGATCCGACCCCGGGCCTCGCCGGGAGAGAGCGGCCCGGAGCTGAGGCCCCGGGCCGTCTTCGGGCGAACCTGGTTAGCGCTTCTTGCCGGCGATCACGTAGACCGTCTCCCCGGTCGCCGCGGAGACCACGAGGTCCGGGATGCGGTCGCGGTTGAGATCTCCGAGCCCGACCGCGTCGAACCCGAAGTTCTCGCCGGCCGTCGTGCTCGTGATGCGACGGAGGAGCGATCCGTCCTTGCCGGAGTAGATCTCGACCTGGCCCGCCGTCGGCGCGCCGTCGTTGGAGATCCAGGATCCGATCGCGAGGTCGACGTGGCCGTCGCGGTTCACGTCGCCCGCCTCGCGGCCGGGGCCCAGGCCCTCGCCTGCTGCGGAGCCCGTCCAGCTCAGGAGCTCGCGCCCGTTCTTCCCCGAGTAGACGGCCGCCCGGCCCGTGGCCGGCCCCAGCGAGCTGTCGCTGAAGTCGGCGGCGTAGACGTCCGGCCGGCCGTCGCCGTTGACGTCCCCCACGCCCGCGACGAAGAAGTAGCCGACGTCGCCGCCGCTGGCCGGAGCCTCGATCTGGTGCAGCAGCTTCCCGTTGCGGCCCGAGAAGACGTACGCCCTCCCCTGGGCCGCGGGGCCGGCGTCACGGGCTCCGACGATCAGGTCCGGAACGCCGTCGCGGTTGAGATCCTCGGTCCAGTCCGTGGCCGAGCCGAAGTGGTCGCCGGCGTCCCCGGCGTCGAGCGCCAGAAGCAGCTCGAAGGTCCGGCCCGAGAAGACGTACGCCTGTCCCGAGTCGACGCCGCGTGCGTCTGCAAGCTCGGCCCCGACGAAGATGTCGTCGCGGCCGTCGCGGTCGATGTCCCCCGCGCCGGCGACGGCGGAGCCGAAGAAGTCCCCGGCCCCGAGGCCCGTGAACGTGTGCAGGAGACGTCCGGTGCGACCGGAGTAGAGGTAGACGTGGCCGGGCCCCACGCCCGGCGCGCCGCTGACGATGTCGGAGATGCCGTCGCCGCTCGTGTCTCCCGCATCGGCGATCGCGTAGCCCTGCTGGTCGCCGGCAGCCCCGTCGAGCCGGTAGAGCAGCTTCCCCTTCCGTCCCGAGTAGACGAAGGTCGTCCCGGTGCTCGAGAACGGCGCGCCGACGATCAGGTCCATCCGCTTGTCGCGGTCGACGTCCCCGAGCTCGCTGACGGCCCAGCCGAAGTTCGCTCCCGGCGTCTCGCCCGCGAGCGTGTACAGCACCTTGACGGGCTCGACGAACCCGTCGTCCTTCGTTGCGCCCGCGCCGGGAGCCAGCACCGCGACGAGCACGGCGAGGCCGGCGGGCAGCCAACGGTTCCAGCGCATGGCTCCCCCTTCGGTCTTTCGACCGAGGCTAGGAGGCTGCGGCGAGCGGCGCTTCCACGATCGTGCGGAGTTCTGCGAGGTCCGCCGCCCGTCCCGCCCGTCGCACCGCCGACGGTGGGCGGCCGAAGGTGCGATGGAAGCTGTCCGTGAAGTGGCTGTGGCTCGAGTACCCGAGCTCGCGGCCGAGGAGCGCGAGATCGACGTCCGGCTCGAAGAGGCGCTCCAGCGAGGAGCGGAGGCGCAGCTGATTCCGGTAGCCGTGGATGGAGAAGCCTGTGTGCGCACGGAATACCCGTGCCAGGTGGAAGGGCGAGCTATGCACCGAGCGCGCGATCTCGCCGAGCGTCAGCCCATCGCCGAGGCGCCGCGCGACGAGCTCCTTGGTCGCCTCGACGAGCTCTGCATGCCCCGCGGCGGTCGAGCGCCGCTCCCTGCGGCCCGGCGCCTGGACGAGCCGCAGCCCGCTCACCACCGCTTCTGCGAGCAGGCGGCAGAGCGTTTCCTCGACGAGCAGGCGGTCGGCGACCCGGGCCTCCACGGCCCGCAGGAGCAACCGATGGAGCAGGTACGTCTCCGGCTCGAGCGGCCCGTGGCTGACGGGGAAGCGCATCCCTGAGAGCTGCGGCGCAGCGACCTCCTCCAGGAGCGCGGCGTCGACCAGCAGAAACGCGCAGTGGTCGCCTCGAGGGTGCAGGAGGCGGCGGCGGTAGCTCTGCTGCGGGTTGTAGAACATCACGTGGTTCGGGGTGGCCACCACGGGGCTCCCCCCGTGCTCGATCACGACGCTGGTGCCCGGGAAGACCACGAGGTGCCCCTCCTCGACGCAGTTCTCCCGCGACCAGCGCGGGTCGCCGGGCCAGCAGTGGAACTCGCCCAGGACGACGCGATCGCCCTCGAAGACCACTCCCACGGCAGGATCCAGGCTCATCACCCGGTTAGACGACCGGCGGCGAGGATGGCTAGTGTGCCGGCGTGGCGCGCGCAGGCGATGTGATCCGAAATCCGGCGACCGGGGAGACGCTCACCTTCGTCGTCACCTCCGCCGACTCGGACGGCAAGCTCCTCCAGGTCGACGTCACGGCGGAGCCGCACAAGCAGGGCCCGCCGCTCCACGTCCACCGGAACTTCGTGGAGCGCTACGACATCAAGGAAGGCCGGGTGGCGATCGCGCTGCACGGCGACATCCGGATCCTGGAGCCCGGCGACCACCTCGAGATCCCGAGGAGCGCCGCACACACCTTCAAGGTAGAGGGAGACGCTCCGGTGCGGATGGTGGTCGACTTCGTGCCCGCGGGAACCTACGAGGGCTTCCTCGAGACGATGTACGGCCTCGCCGAGGCCGGCAAGACGGACGAGCAGGGGCGCCCGAACCTCCTCCACATGGCCGTGATCGGCCGCAAGCACCTGGACGACTTCGCGCTCGCGCGGCCGACCTACGGCGTGCAGAAGGTCCTGTTCGCGCTCCTCGCCCCGATCGGGCGCCTGTTCGGTTACCGCGCCTCGCCTACACGCTGACGCCGTAGGCCTCGGTGAACGCGTTCTCGGCGTACGAGTCCGAGGCGTACGCGTACCCCTTGTCGCCCCAGCCGGTGCCCCAGCTGTTGCGAACGATGAACTCACCGGGCCGGTAGCCGACGATCGCGACAGCGTGCCCGCCGCGCGCCGTCTTCGGCTTGTACTCGGCGAGGACGCCCTTGTTGTCGGAGGCGGCGTCCCAGGTCGCATCGACGTCCAGGCGCGTCAGGATCGGCCCGTTCGCCGCCAGCCACGTGCGCCAGTTGGACGGGGTCACGCCGAGGTTGAAGTAGGAGAGGACCTTCAATTGCGCCGCGAGGGCGTAGAGCGTGTTCGCCGAGCCGCCGAAGAGCTTCCCGGTCGCCCACGGCAGTGCGGAGTCGCGCACCGCTCCGTACTTGCGGGCGATGTCGAGCGCCGACTTGAGGCTCGTGCCCTCGGCCTCGACGAACGTCGTCGGCCGCGTGATGAACTGGTCGGTCTCCTTGGAGGCCATCCAGATGAAGCGGGGTGAGAGCAGCGTCGTCTGCGGGATCCTCCCCGCCTTGACGAAGTGCCAGCGCAGGACCGAGTCCGCGGTGGCCCAGCCGACGCACGAGCCCGTCGACTTCTGGTCGTTGATCCTCCACCAGTCCGCGCGAAGGTCCTTCGTCGAGGGAATGCGCGGCGCGGTGGCGATCATGTCCGCCTCCTGCGCGGTTCTGAACGTCCAGTCCTCGTCGGTCTCCGGCGACGGGACGACGTTCAGGATCCGCTTCGGCTGGCGCTTCTTGGACGCTCGCCTCCGCGGCTTGGGCTTCGGCTTCGGCGCCTGTCTACGACCGGCCATGGGATACCTCCTGAGAGCTTGCTGGGACTGACGACCCCGGCCGAGTCTACTCCCACCCGGGCAGATCGCCTTCGCGGTGAGGGCGAGCCCCGGGCTTGGAGATGTGCGCGTACGCCACGGCCCCGGAGTCCGTCTCCTCCTCCACCCCGGCCCCGTGCCGCAGCGCCACGTCCGTCCGCGGATACACGACCTTCGAGCCGGGCGTCCTCGCACCCACCGCAACGAAGACGCACGGGCCATCGCCCGCGCCCACGATCACGTGCTCCGTCGAGGGCGGACAGTGGAAGAAGTCCCACTGCCGCAGCGGCCGCTCCTCGCCCTCGACCAGCAGCCGCCCCTGCCCGGCGAGCATGAGGAACGCCTCCTGATCCTCCTCACCGTGATACATGCAGGCGGGCTGCCCCGGCGCGAGCACCGCGATGTTGAAACCGACCTGGGCGAAGCGCACGTCTCCCTCGAAGTTGACCCAGCTGCCGAACTCGTCGTTCTCGTACCACCTGGCTTCGCGCGCGTTGACGACGTACCAGCCCTCGCCTTCGGGCTCGAGGCCGTTCTCGGTCCTGACGAGAGTTGCCTCCTGCACCATGGCGCCTCCTTCACGGGGTGAGCTCGGACCCCGTAGCATCGCGCTTCCTAGGCACATGGGGAGCCAGCATCCGATCGGCTTGCTGCTCGCCACCGAGGAGGACTGGCCGACCGCCTTCGAGGCGCTCCTCGACCGCGTCGGGCCCGTCCACTACCGGGGCGAGACGCACGAGCTCGCGGCCCAGCGGATCAGAAACGAGCCTTTCAACCTGCGGCACGAGCCGCGCTGGTCGCTCGTCATCGACCGGCTCTCCTGGTGGTACGACCTCCCGCGCGAATGGCTGAAGAAGATCGCCCTGATGGACGAGGTCTACCTTCTGAACAATCCGTTCACGTTCCAGGCGATGGAGAAGCACGCCGCCTACTGCGCAATGATGCGGCTCGGCCTCAAGGTGCCGGAGACCTGGTTGCTCCCGCACAAGCTCCCGCCCGACAACCCGAGATACGTGCACATGGCGGAGCGCTACAACCCGGACTTCGACCTCGACGAGGTCGCCGAGCGGGTCGGCTACCCGCACTTCATGAAGCCGTTCGACGGCGGCATGTGGGTGGGCGTCACCAGGATCGCCGGGCCCGAGGAGCTGCACGCAGCCTACGACGAATCGGGCGAGCGGCTGATGCACCTCCAGGCGAGCGTCGAGGACTACGACGCCTTTACCCGCAGCCTCTCCATCGGCCCGCAGACGCGGGTGATGCAGTACGACCCCGGCGCGCACGGCCACTACCGCTACCAGGTCGGGCTCGACTTCCTCCCCCCGGAGCTCGAGCGCGAGACCGCGATCATCAGCCGGCTCGTCAACGCGTTCTTCCGCTGGGAGTTCAACTCCTGCGAGACGATCGTGAAGGACGGTGAGGCGCATCCCATCGACTACGCGAACGCCTCGCCCGACATCGCGCTCGTCAGCCTCCACTACCACTTCCCGTGGGCGATCAAGTCCCTCGTGGCGTGGTGCGCGTTCTGCGTTGCGACCGGCCGGTCGATGCGCCTCAACCAGCGGACGCGCGAGTACTTCCAGATCGGCGACGATCCGGACCTCACCTACGAGGAGAAGCTCGGCCGCTACGCGGAACTCGCCGATGCCTACTACCAGGCCGACCGCTTCGAGGAGTTCCGTGCGACGTCTCTCCCCCACCTCGACGAGCTGACCGTGGACTACGTCGAGAGCACCGAGTTCGACGACCTCGTCGTGCGCGCGATCCGGCTCGAGGTCGAGCCCGAGCGGCAGGACGAGATGATCGAGCGCTGCCGGAGCCTGACCGCGCGGTGGGCAGCGGACGAGCGGGCCGCGGCGGCTTGAGCCGGACCAGGCACGTCGTCTTCGGCACCGGCGAGACGATCGCCGGGACGGTCTACGGAACGATCGTCGTCCTGGCGGCGCTCGTGGCCGGAGCGGCCAACACGCAGGGCAGGATGTGGCACCTCGCGGCCATCGTCGCGACGACCTCCGTCGTCCTGTGGCTCGCACACGTCTACGCGCACGCGCTGGCCGAGAGCGTCAGCGAGGAGCAGCCGATGCGCGCCCGCCGGCTCGTCGACGTCGGCGGTCGCGAGGCGACGATCGTCCTCGCGGCCGTCGCCCCCTGCGCGGCCGTCGTTCTCGGTGCACTCGACGTCCTGAAGGACTCGACGGCTCTGTGGCTCGCCGTCTGGCTCGGCGTCGCCACGCTGGCGGTGCAGGGGCTCCGCTACGCCCGGATCGAGCAACTGGGCGGCCTGGCGACGCTCGCCGTCATCGGGACGAACCTCGCGCTCGGGCTCCTGATCGTCGCCCTCAAGGTCGCCGTCGGCTAGCCGGCCGGCCGACCGGTCTCCACAGACCGGCGATAAGCTCCCGACGATGGCCGTCGAAGAGCTCCAGGATGGGATGCAGCCCGAGCCGTCCGAGGAAAGGCGCGGCGTTCTGCGCTACTACGAGCTCGCCAAGCGGGCCGAATGGCAGACGCACGACATGCCGTGGAGCGACCTCCCGCCGATCCCGGAGGCGCGTGGGTCGGCGCAGAAGCAGGCACGCCGCAAGGACGTGTGGCGCTCGGTCATCACGCAGCAGTACCAGGCGGACATCCTCGCGGTGAAGATGGCCGCGCAGCTCCTGAATCTCGCGGAGCACCACGAGGCGCGGCTCTACTACACGACGATGGCCCAGGACGAGGCTCGTCACGTCGAGGCCTGGCTCAAGCTCCTCGGCGAGGTCGGCGGCCCCGGCGCGCGAGATCCGTACCTCGACGAGCTGGCACGCATGTTCCTCGACGAGCTCGACGTTCTCGAGGAGAAGGTCTTCCTCATGCAGGTCTTCTTCGAGCGGCTGATCATCCCCCGCTTCCGGCTGATCGCCCGCTCGTCGCGCGGCACCATCCTCGAAGACCTCTGCAACCGATTGACGATCGACGACGGGATCCACCACGGCGCGGGCATGGCGTACGAGCGCGTCCTGCTCGAGGACGCCGACAAGCGGACGAAGCAGAAGCTCGTCGAGGCCGCCAACCGCATGCTCCCGATCTTCGTCAAGCACGCCCTCTGGCGGCCGCCCGAGCGCGCGTGGATCGGCCGTGCGATGCACAGCCGGGACGTTCAGCGCCTGCGCGAGGACCTCGACGACGGCGTGCGGCTCGCGAACTCGCTCGGCCTCGACGTCAGCGACGTCGAGCTTCCGTACTAGTCTCCGGCGACCTTGCCGAGGAGCTCCGCGAGCTCGTCGAGCTCGTCCTCGGTCAGCGTGTCCTCGAGCAGGTCGCGGATCGAGGCCGCGTGACCGCAGGAGGCGGCCTGCAGCCGCACCGCACCCTCGTCCGTGAGCTGCGCGTAGGCGACGCGCCGGTCGTGCGGGCACGTTGCGCGCTGAACAAGCCCATCATCCTCGAGCCCTTCCAGGAGACGCGTGACGCCCGAGGCGGAGAGCGAGAGCGCGGCCGCGAGGTCGACGCGCCGCATCCGACGGCCCTCGGCCTCCGCCAGCAGCTTCAACGCCTCGTAGTCGTTGAGCGTCAGACCGTGCTCGTCGAGCAGCGCCGGGCTGAGGCACCGCGCGGTCGCCGCGTAGGCGCGTAGGAGGCGCGTCCAGGCGCGCACCGCAGGTGCGGTCGGCTGGGCTCGGTGTGTTACTTGCGGACTCAACATATTGCTGCTACATTTGCTTGCGTGCACAACAGTGTAGCACGCAACTACTAAGAGGAGAGCCCAGTGAGCACCACGGAAACCAGCACCTTCGCTCCTGCCGGGACCTGGCGCCTCGACCCCGTCCACTCGACGGTCGGCTTCGAGATTGCCTACCTGGCCGGCACCTTCAAGGGCGAGTTTCGCGAGGTCCAGTCCACGCTCGAGATCGCGGACGACGGCGCCAGCCTGTCCGGCACGGCTCAGGTCGCGAGCGTCGACGTCAAGGACGAGAACCTCGCAGCGCACCTGCAGTCGCCCGACTTCTTCGACGCCGAGCGGCATCCCGAGCTGCGCTTCACCGCCGAGCGGATCGCCCTCGACGGCGACGCGGTCAGCGTCGACGGGGAGATCACGCTGAAGGGCGTCACGAAGCCCGTCACCGTGACCGGCACCGCGTCCCCCACCCTCAGCGACCCCTACGGGAACGAGCGCGTCGGCTTCGCGCTCGGCACGACTGTCGACCGGACGGACTTCGGCATCGACTGGAACATGCCGCTCCCGTCCGGCGGCCCCGCCCTAGCAAACGACGTGACGATCGTCGCAGAGCTCCAGTTCGTGAAGGCCGACTGACGATGACGATCCTCGGCATCTCGGGCAGCCTTCGACGCGACTCCCACAACACGCGCGTGCTGCGCGCGGCCGCCGACTACGTCGGCGAGGGAGTCGAGCTGGAGGTCTGGGAGGGCCTGAAGGCCATCCCGCCCTACGACGAGGACGACGACGGGCCGGCGGCGCCGGCGGCCGTCGCGGAGCTCCGCTCTGCGATCGCCGGCGCCGACGCCGTCCTGTTCGCCACGCCCGAATACAACGCCTCCATCCCGGGTCAGCTGAAAAACGCCCTCGACTGGATCTCGCGGCCGCTGGCCACGAACGAGCTCCGCAACAAGCCTGTGGCCGTCGTCGGGGCCTCGACCGGCATGTTCGGCGCCGTCTGGTCGCAGGCGGAGCTGCGCAAGGTACTGAAGACCATCGGCGCGCGGGTCGTCGAGGACGGCGTCGCGTTCACGAGCGCGCCGAGCCGCTTCGACGAGGGCAACAGACTGGTCGACGAGCAGCTCTGCATCGAGCTCGAGGCCGTCCTGGCCAAGCTTGTCGGCGAGGCCAACGCCCATGCGGAGGTCGCCGCAGAGACGGTCAGAGCGGCCTAGCCGGACCCACGATCCGGCGATTTTCGTAACCCTCGCTAAGGTTGGGAGGGTCCCAGTGCGCAAAGCACTCGTCATCTCGGCGCTTGCCGTCGCCGTCTTGGCCGGGTCGGCCGCCGCGGCGCTGCAACGCTACGACAGCTCGCGCTCCGACGAAATTGCGGAGGGCATCAGCGTCGCGGGCGTGGACGTCGGCGGCATGACGGTGGCCGAGGCGAAGGTCGCCGTCCGCAAGGAGGTCGCCCACCGCCTCGACCAGCCGCTCCGCATCACGCACCGCAAGCGCCGCTTCACCGTCGACCCGGCGCTCGTCGACGTGCAGACGAACGTCGACGCACTAATTCAGTCGGCGATGGCCGAGAGCCGGGAAGGGAACTTCCTCACGCGCTCGCTGCGCGACCTGACCGGACGCACGGAGGAGAGCGATCTCGAGCTGCAGGTCGAGTACTCCCAGGAGGCCGTCGGCCGAGTCGTAGCCGGCATCCGGCGCGAGGTGCAGCAACGGGCCCGCGACGCCACGAGCTCGGCGTCCTTCGCCGGCGTGCAGATCACGCCGGCACAACTAGGTGTCGCCCTGCGGCCGCGCGTGCTCCGCAACGAGATCGTCGACCACCTCGTGAGCCCGGACTCGAGCCGCACCTTCGCGGTCCCGGTGAGAATCGTCAGGCCCAAGGTGACGACGAAGAAGCTCAAGGCGCGCTACGACCACTACATCGCCATCAGCCGGTCGCGGAGGGAGCTCCGGCTCTTCGTCAACCAGCGGCTCGCGAAGACCTACCGCGTGGGGATCGGCGCGGCCGGCTACGACACACCCGCCGGGGAGTACGAGATCGAGAGCATGGCGGCCAACCCCGCCTGGTACGTCCCGAACAGCGAGTGGGCCGGCGACCTCGCGGGCAAGATCATCCCCGGCAACGACCCGTCCAACCCGATCAAGGCGCGGTGGATGGGCTTCTACGACGGCGCGGGCATCCATGGGACCGCGGACTCGGCCTCGATCGGCGGCGCCGCGTCACACGGCTGCATCCGCATGTTGATCCCGGACGTGATCGACCTCTACAAGCGCGTCCCGCTGCACACTCCGCTCTCGATCGCGTAGCTCTTGAGTCAGTGGGGGAGCGCCCGTTGCCGGACGCTCCCCCGCTCCTGTGCTTGGTGACTACCTGACGAACTGGAGCCAGGCCGTGTGCACGCTCTGGTCGTCGAGCGTGAGGATGAACTCGCGACAGGTGCCCCTGTACGCGGTCGTCGTCCTCCACGGGTAGGAGTAGCGGCCCGTGTGCGCCTGGTAGAACAGGCTGTCGTAGCTCGGGTTCTCGGCAGGCTCGGTGCCGCCGATCGGAGCCTTGGTCGCGCAGTCGATCCGGCGCGAGGAGGCGTCCGCAACGATGTCGAGCCCACGGTTGCCGCCAAGGCGGAACCAGAACTTCTGCACCGCGTTCGAGTTCGCCGAGTTGAGGACCGGCGGGTTCTCGAACGTGGCGAGGAAGCCGTCGAACGGGTACTGCGCCTGTAGCGAGACGCGCACCTCGTACACCGGGCCGCCCTCGAACTCGATGCAGAGCTTCGCGGTGTAGACGGTCGGGGCCGTCAGGCCGTCGGCATCGAGCGTGACATCGACGTTGGCCGAGGCTCCGGCGGCCGTGGAGACGGCCGACGTGGCGCTCAGCCAGCCGACGTCGGACGGCGCGAGGCAGCTGCTCGGCGCCTCGCGGATCGTCCAGTCGAACGAGCGTCCGGACTCGAGGGTGTTCTCGATCGTGAACGACGTGGAGGTCGAGTCGCCCTCGACGAGCTCCTCCGAGATCTCGTTTGGCGCGACCTCGAAGGGAAGGACGGTCGCCTTGAACGCGTCGGGGTTGCCGATGTTGCCGGCAGCGTCGATCGCCCGATGCTCCACGGTGTGCCTACCCCAGCCCGGGACGAAGTCCGGGAACGACTGCTCGAAGGTCGCCTTCGAGAGGCCGCCGGTCCCGAGGTTCCCGTACGTGAGCGCCTTCACGTTGAAGCCCGACGGACCGAACTTCATCGGCGTCCCGAACGGCTGCTCGGGGAAGCCGAAATAGTTGAACCAGCCGTCGTTGTCGAGGCGGAACTCGCCGACCACGAAGCCGGGCTGGTCGTCCACCGGGCTCAGGCCCATCGTGAACACGCCGTCGCCCGTGTAGACGTACTCGGTCGGCTGCGCCGGCCGGTTCACGGTGTACACGGCCTCCGAGAGCTCGCGCGGAGCCGTCGGGAGGACGTTGTCCACCGTCCAGGTACGCGATGCGGACGGCCCGCCGGGATTGGCCGGGTCGGTCACGGTCGCGCTCAGGGTGTAGGCGCCTGACGCGAGGTTCTGGGCGTCGAGGTCGAAGTTCCGCCTGTTCCCGTTCGGCACGACGACGCCGTTCAGGCGCCATGTGACATCGAGGACCCTGTCGTTCGGATGCGTGGTCTCGACGTAGACCACGTCCTCGCCGCCAACCGGGCGACTCGTCTCCGTCGAGAGCGTGATGGCCGCCTCGACGGTCGCCGGCGGAAGCGGCGCCCCGACGGTCCACTGCCGCGTCTGGGTCATGCGCGGGCCGTTGAGGATGGCGGGGTCGCGCACGAAGTCGGTCTTGTCCTGGACGGTGACCGACACGATGTCGCCGGCCGCAACGGTCAGGTCGCCGAGGTCGAGGTTCCGGCTGTTGTTCGTGCCCGGGACCGCAACGCCGTTGATGCTCCAGGTGACGTCCAGCTCGTGGTACTTCGGATGGCCGGTCTCGACCCAGACGACGTCCTGCGGGCCGACCTCGCCGGTGGGCGTGTGCCCGAGGGCCATGGCGTTCGCGTTCCGCCGGCCCGTGATCCGGTAGGTCATGTTCTCGCGGCCGATCTGGTCGAAGTGGAAGCCGATCCACCGCATCATCGAGTGCTCGCTCGGGCGCCAGACGTTCGTCGTCCGCTGCGCCCCACCCTCGTGCGGCGGGCCGCAGGTGCTCCCGCGGGCGGTGATGATGCCGCCGGACAGGCTCTCCTCGCACAGCCAGCGGAACCACTTGAGCTGGCCGTTGACCATCTCGTCGTGCGTGAAGCGGCTGTGGTGGAACGAGCCGGGCTCCGTATTCGGATGAGCCCCACCGGGGATGTCGCGGCTCGAGTACGGGTACTCGTCAGCCAGCGTGCCCAACGAGTGGCCGAGCTCGTGCGTCGAGATCAGCGGGCCCTGCGGGCTGCCGCCTGACGTGGTCGCCTGGGTCCCGCCGATGCCGCCGTACGTGAACGTGTTCGAGATCGCCAGCGTCTGGACGTTCTGGCCCGAGACGCCGAGCGGCGTCATGTAGATCGCCAGGTACTTGGCGTGCTGCTGGTTGCCGGTACAGCGTGGATCTCCGAGGCCGGCCGCAGGATCGCCCGGGACGTTCGGGCACCCGCCGCCCGCCTGGGGCGCGGGCCCGTAGGTGATCCCACGCGCGAGCGGGTTCGTGCACCCGTCCGAGTAGTGCAGACGCAGCGCCGTGACGAGATTCGGGTTCGGCGGGCTTGCGTCCGGGTCGCAGCGCACGCCGGACTCCGGGGACACGATCTCGAGCAAGTAGATGTTGAAGTAGTTCCGGTAGCTGCGAAACGGGTCGACGCTCCACATCATGTTGAGGTTCCGGTCGACGTCCCGCTGGAACTTCCACAGCTCGTCGGCCGTGTAGCCGTCGGCCATGATCACCAGGTTCATCCGCAAGCTCGGCGGCCCTGTGATCTGGTGCTCGATGACCCGCGCGCTGTACGGCGCCTGGGCGCTCGCGGACGGCGCGGCAGCAAGCGTCACGAGAAACGCAGCGGTCAGCGCGACAAGCACGGCAGCCCTGCGTCGCACGGACGGAGTTCTCTGTCTCATTGTTCCCCCTGCTTGGTTTCCCCGAGTCCCGTCAGGGCTTCTCAAGCCCAGCTCGCCCGAGTTGCGGTGAGTATTCTCGACCGCGCTCGGAGTTTCAAGCGCCAGAGAGAACGCCGAGCAGAACGCGAACGGGGCCCCGAAGGACCCCGTCCGCCGACCTGCGTGTGGGAGGAGAGCTTCTTGCTAGCTCGGGCAGTGGCCCGGGCCGATGTCGCCCTCGTTGTAGTCCGCCAGCGTGCCGGCGTAGGCGATTGCCTGCGCGCGGACCGTGGCCGACAGCGTCGAACTCGGCGTGTAGGTGCCAAAGAACGCCGTAGCACCCGCCAGCGCCGCGTTCACAGCCGGCGTCGAGCCGGTGCCGCCTGCGATGTTGAGCCTCGCCGCGATGTACTGGTGAGCGAGGATGTAGTAGGCGTTGCCGCCCGCAGAGGACTGGTTGATCGCCTGGTACCAGGTCTTGCCGCTGCTGAAGAACGCGGTGTCCTCGCCGATCAAGGCCCACCTCGCGTCGTACGGCGCGGGGCCGTACTTCGAGTGCGTCTTCCAGTAGCCCTGGGTGAGCGAGCAGCCGTCGGAGGGCGGCGGCGTGCACGTGACCGTGACCCGAGCGTCGTCGCTCTGGCCGGTCTCGCGGATCGTCGCCGTGTTGTCGTGGTTGCCCTCGTCGCGGTCACAGGTGAACGTCCGCTCGTAGGTCCGCGACCCCGAGCCCGTGAAGAGCCACGTGAGGCCGTTCGTGTCGTCCACGTTGACCGAGCCGTTGACGACCTGGGGGTCCGGAATCGTGAAGTCGACCTTCTCGTTCGGGCCCATCTCCTCGCCCGGATCCCGTGGGTCGTTCGTCACGGTCACGCGGGCGTTGTTGCGGTAGGTCGCACCGGCCACCGGCTCGAACGGGATCGAGTACGGGTAGCACTGCGACTCGCCCGGATCGAGAACGGGGTTGATGCTCATGTCGAGCGGAACCGACGCAAGCGTGATGACGTCGTCGCCGACGAGCGCCTGCAGACGGTCGACCACCTTGAGGTTCTCGGTCGGGGCCTGGCTGACGTTCTCGACGCAGACCTTGCCGTCGACGTAGATGTTGTCCGTCGGGGCGCTCTTCGTCACCGTCACCGTGTAGGTGCTGGTGCCCGACTGCCCTGTCAGGAGGTTCCACGACGCCGGCGAAACGGTCTTCTCGATCGTCCACTCGAACGTTCGCTTCCAATGGGCGTCCGCTGTCTTGTACGCGTTGATCGGCGACGTCGCGCTCGCGGTGGGCGCTATGACGCCAACCGCGATGGCCGCACACGCGAGAAGCCATAGCTTCCGCCTGGGGGGTCGAATCATCCGTGCTCCTTTCGCTTTTACTGCTGCCGCGGGTGCGATGGAGCTTTCGCGAGGTGTACGGCCACCTTCCTCGCCCGCTCTCCCCTCACGGGTCACCCTGTCTACTAGTCGAATAATTCGCCGGCGATCAGGTGTCAAGCAGGACTAGCCGGACGGGGGGCAAGCCCTGAAATCATCGGGCATGCGAGCGCACACGCTCCGAAAAATAGGTCGCCCTCGGCGGCCGTAGCCGAGGGCGACTCTTTTGCGTGGAACGCGCGCATAGGCGGAGGCTCCGCCCTGCGCCGCAGTGCCCGCCGCAGATTGTCCCGGGCTAGAGCAGCTCCCTCATCGACCTCACGACCATGCGGACGAACGCCAGCGCCTCCGCGAACACCGATGCCTCGCGAGCGGAGCCAATGACGGTGGGATCGTCGGGCTCGAGCGATGCCCCTTCATCGCCGGATCCCGCACCGTCCCGCTCGCGGGCTTCTTTGGAGACGCACTTCCCGAATGCGTTGGCCCCGTTCTCGTTGACGCCGTACTCGTCGACGAAAGCCTCGTCGCCCATCTCCTCGCGCTCGGACTTGCACGTCCGGGCTGGATTCGAGCGCGCCGGGCCGGTCGGAGCGTCCTCGCGAGCGGCTTCCCGCGCCGCCCGCCGCTCTGCCTTCCGCACCGCGTTTTCCGCCTTCCTTGCCTGGCCACGCTCGGCCTGCGGAGGTTTCGCCTTCTCCCCGCTCCCGACACCCACAGATGCCTGGCGACCATGGCCGCTGCCGCTGCCGTTCCCCATCCCAGGAGTCGCGTTCGCCGCGGGTATGAGCAGGACCGCGGTGAACGCGGCGGCAAAAACCTTGGCTCCGAGCATCTGTTCTCCCCTCCCTCCCGAGTCCGTCGGTTAAGAGCACAGACGCCGCCGAGGGCCGGAACATGCGGAGATCGCCATTTCTGGTCTTGAAGGTTCCGCCGGGTCCGCCACAATGCCGGTATGACCGTCGCGCAGGAAGCGACCGGCGCCGGGCTGTCACCAACAGTCTCGAGGGCCGCGGAGCAGCTCTTCCACGAGCATTCAGGCTGGCTGTACGGCTACTGCCTGCGGCTCCTCCGCTCGCCGGAAGAGGCCGAGGACGCCGTGCAGGCGACCTATCTGAACGCCTGCCGAAGCCTCGGCAGCGGCACCCGCCCCCGGGCCGGCTCCGCGTGGCTCCTCCATATCGCGCGGAACGTGTGCTTCACACGGATCCGCACAGCACGGCGTCGTGAAGGTCTCGAGCGGATCGGGGACATCGCAGTTCTCGAGGAGACAGTGGCCGCTCCCGACCGTTCGTACGACTCGCTCGTCGGCCTCACGGACGCGCTCATGAGCCTCCCCGAGCGCCAACGCCGGGCGATCCTGCTCCGGGAGTGGCAGGGCCTGTCCCACGGGGAGATCGCGGAGCGCCTCGAGATCTCCCACTCGGCCGCCGAGACGTTGATCTTCCGCGCTCGGCGCTCCCTGGCCGACGCTCTCGAGAACCCCGGCAAGCGCAGTCGGTTCAAGGCACTGCATGTCCTGGACCTGGGCGGCCTCCTCAGCGCGCTGAAGGGCCTGCTCGCGGCCGGTGTGGGCGTGAAGGCCGCGACCGCGGTCACGGTCGCCGCTCTGACCACGATGACCGTGGTCGCGACCGATCCGGCCGGCATTTCGGGCAGCGGCGAGCGCGACTCCTCCGCCGCCCCGGCAAACGCCTCCGTTTCCGCGCCGCCGGCCGTTCTGCCTACCGCCTTGGTGGTCCCGTCTTCGGTGTCCGTCTCGGCGTACCAGTCGCCCACTTCGGGCGAGCCGGCGTCAGGCCGTGCAGACCGCGGCCGCCCGCACGGTCAGGCGACGGCCGACGCAGCCAAGGCCAAGCCGAAGAAGGCTAAGGCCACGGGCCCGAGCGCCAACGCGAACGGGAATGTGAACGGCAAGGCGCTCGGCAAGGCGAAGAACCCTCCCCCGCCACCGCAGAGCTCCAACGGCCGCGGGGTTCCCGCGAGCGGGAGGAGCGAGCCGCCGGCGCCCAGCGGGCCTCCCCCGCAGGCCAAGGCGATCGGGCTCGCGAAGGACAAGCCCGCCAAGGCCAACTCGGGCTAGCCGCCCCTTACTACCCGCGCTCCCACGCGAGCGGCCATCCGTTCGCGCGGCAGGACCCAACGCCCTTCGTCTGCTGCATCATCACCGGGGCGCGCGCCCCTGCTGCGTGACACGACGTGTGCCCGTGGCCGAGAAGATGGCCGACCTCGTGGTTGACGAGGTAGTGCCTGTACTTCGTCATGTCGCCGTGAAACGCCGGCGCGCCGTGGCGCCAACGCATCACGTTGAGAACGGCGCGCCCGTACATCCCGCATGAATAGATGCCGCCCGTGATCAGCGGCGCACACAGCCGGTTCACGGTCGACGGGTTCGCCAGGACCACGCGGAAGCTCACGCGCCCCGAGGACACACGCTGGAAGGAGAGCCGGCCGGTGCCGCCCCAGCCGCGGCGGTCCCCGAGGGTCCTCGCGATCGTGTCGGCGACCTGGCGGCGGTCGACCTGGATGCCGTCCTCGATCTGGACGGTGTAGCGGCGCAACGGACCGGGCCCGGAGCGCCGGCTGCTTCCGCCCACCACGTGGAGGAGCCCGGGGATCGGATCGTCCACGCGCCAGCGCCTGCGCGCCGGCGAGCGGTCGAGGTTCCCGGAGCGGTCTCGCCCGCGAACCTGGAACGCGTGCGTCCGCAGCTCGAGGCCGCGGTACGTCCTCGGCGAGCGGCACGCGCGCCAGGGGCCGCGGTCGAGCCGGCACTGGAACGTCGAGCCCGTCTCGCTCGAGCGGAAGCGGAAGGTCGCGGCGCGGGCGGTCTGACGTCCGCGCGGCCCCCGCGTGATCCGCGTCTGCGGCGCCAGCAGGTCGCGGGCACTCGGGATCGGGATCCCGGCAGGGTCGAGCACGGCACCCGACAGGGCCACCCGTGACCCGACGATGTCCGAGTAGCCCGGGCCCGCACGCCTGTCTTCCCAGACGACGAGCGATCCTGCGGCGCCATGAGCCACGGCTGCGCCGAGCTGCGCCTGGGCCGCAGCCGAGATCGTCGCGACCGGCGACAGAACGACGCCGGCCGGGGTCACGCGCACGCCGTGGATGTCGAAGACCGACGCGCGATCGTCCTGCCACGCGAACAGGTAGTTCGCGCCGTCGAAGGCAAGCGCCGGCCGAGCCTGGCTCCCCGGCGCCGCGGCGACCGCGACGGGCCCTGATCCGAGCACCAGTTCCGGACGTGCTCACACGCCTCGCCTGGACGTCCGAGCCGACGCCCGCCGCGTAGCTGTCCCATCCGACGAGGAAGCTCGTCCCGTCGAACGCGGCGGCTCCGTTCCACTGCGAGTCGGCGCCTGACGCGATCGCGATGCCGGCGGGGTCGAGCAGCGCTCCGGCTTCGGTGACGCGCGCGCCGTAGAGGTCGGCGCCCCCGGCCCGATAGTCGTCCCAGACCACCAGCGAGCTCGAGGATCCGAAGGCGACCGCTGGGTTGAGCTGTGCTCCCGGGGCCGTGGAGACGGCCAGGCCTGACGGGTCGAGCACCGCGCCCGCAGGACTGACGCGGGCGCCGCGGATGTCGGAGCCCGCCCCTCCCTCCGTCCAGACGACGAGCGAGCTCGCACCCGCGCGGGCGACCGCCGGCATCAGCTGGGCGCCCGGTGCTGTCGAGATGGGGATCCCACCGGGGTCGAGGAGGACGCCTGCCGAGCTCACGCGGCCGCCGTAGAGGTCAGGGCCCGTGGCGGTCGAGCGATCGTCCTGCCAGACGACGAGGAAGCTCGTGCCGTCGAAGGCGACTGCGGGCGCCCACTGGTTGCCCGCGGCCTTGGAGATGGGGATGCCGAGCGGATCGAGCACGACCCCGGCCTCGGAGACGCGCGCCGCGTAGATATCGGTGCTCGCACCGGGACGCTGGTCTTGCCACACGACCAGGTAGCTCGTGCCGTCGAACGCCACCGACGGCGCGTACCGGCCCGCGGGCGCAGGCCCTGCAAGACCGAGCGCAAGGAAGGCCGCCGCGAGGACTGCGCGCGCCGACATGTCCCCGTTTTCCTACAAGCGGGCCGCGTTTCCTTTCAAGCTGGATCCGGTATGAGTCGCGGCTCAGGAGCCGAACCACTCGCCGAGCGGGACCCGCGCGGAGAGCGACGAGAGGTCGCCGGTCTCGCGGATCTCGGACGCCGCGGCGGCCATGGCGCTCACAGCGACCCACGTGAGGCTCCCTCCCACGCTGATGCGCTGTCCGCCCGCCTCGACGATCTCGGGCACGGTCAGGCTCGGCAGGGCGAGGACGTTGACCGGCTTCGCGACGGCCTCGCACACGGCGCGGATGTCGTCCGCCGTTCGCAGGCCGGGCGCGTAGAGCACGTCCGCACCCGCCTCCTCGAAGGCCTGGAGGCGCGCGATCGTGTCTTCGAGGTCGGGGTTGTCGCGGATGTGGTTCTCGGCGCGCGCGGTGAGCGTGAACGGGAAGTCGAGAGCTCGTGCCGCCTCCACGGCCGCTGCGACCCGCTCGACGGCGTGGCCGAGCTCGTAGATGCGGCCGTCCGGGTCGTAGTCCTCGATCGAGCCGCCCACCGCTCCCGCTTCTGCTGCGCGCGTGATCGCGAGGGCAGCGCTCTCGGGCTCGGCGCCGTACCCGTTCTCGAGGTCGACGGAGACCGGCAGGTCGGTCGCGCGGTCGAGGGCGGCCGTGTGCGCGACCACCTCGTCCAGCGTGGCGCCCCCGTCGAGGCGCCCGAGCGTGAACGCGAAGCCCGAGCTCGTGCTGGCGAGCGCCTCGAAGCCGAGCGCCGCCATGACGCGGGCCGACCCCGCATCCCATGGGTTCGGGATCACGAACGGCTCGCCGGCATGCAGATCGCGAAACCGCTCGGCCTTCGCGGTCTGTGTCATGACCTGGAGCCTACCGCGGTCCTGGGAGAATCCCGGGATGCTCCAGCGGGTTCTCTCCCCCGTTCTCGTCGGGCGGCAGGAGGAGCTGTCGCAGCTCGAGGACGCCCTTCTCTCCGCGAATCGCGGGGACGGACGCTTCGTGCTGCTGGGCGGGGAGGCGGGAATCGGCAAGACGCGGCTCGCGACCGAGTTGACGCGCCGGGCGCACAAGCTGGGCTGCGACACACTCTGGGGCAGCTGCTCGGAGGCCGAGCTCGCGCTTCCGTACCTCCCGTTCGTCGAGGCCGTCGGCAAGCACCTGGCCGAACAGGATCCGGTCGCGCTCCGCACCGCCCTCGGGCCCACGGCAGGAGAGCTGGCCCAGCTCTTCCCGCAGCTCGCGGACGGGCCGCCGAAGGCGCCGGAGGGCGACCCCGCCCAGGCCAAGCTGCGGCTCTTCGAGTCGGTCGTGACGCTCCTCGAGCTCTGGGCGCAGAACCGTGGCCTGCTCCTCGTGCTCGACGACGTCCACTGGGCGGACAGCTCGACGCGCGAGCTCCTCGACTACGCGGCCCGGCGGCTCGCGCAGAGCCGGGTGATGCTTCTCGCCACCTATCGGAGCGACGAGCTCGATCGCCGACATCCGCTGACGCGCACGGTTCAGATCTGGCGGCGGTCGGGCCTCGCCGAGGCGGTCGCGGTCCCTTCGATGACCCCGGCGAACCTGACCGAGATGATCGCAGCGATCCTCAACGCCGAGGAGGTCAACGAGGAGCTCGCGAGCCTCGTCGGCGAGCGCGCGGAGGGCAACCCGTTCGTCCTCGAGGAGATGCTGCGCGAAGCCATCGACCGCGGCGAGATCGTGCGGACCGACGCCGGCTGGCGGCGTGGGTCGGTCGACACGCTGCGCATGCCGGAGACGGTGCGCGAGGCGGTGCTTCTACGCCTGGGCCGGCTCGATCCCGAGTGGATCGACGTGCTGCGTGCTGCCGCCGTGCTCGGCCGCTCGTTCGACTACGCGCTCCTCCTCGAGGTGGCCGAGGCCGACGAGGCCTCCGTGCTCGCCTCCCTCGAGGCTGCGGTCGCGCAGCAGCTCCTCGAGGAGGACGGTGAGGGAGCCCAGCGCTACACCTGGCGCCACGCACTGACCCAGGAGGCGATCGCCGGCGACACGGTCGTGCCGAAGCGGCAGCGGATCCACTCACGCGCCGCCGACGCGCTCGTGCGCAGCGACGGAAGCGCACTGGCCGTCGCCCGGCATCTGCTGGGCGCCGGCCGCACCGAGGAGGCCGTCGACGCCTGCCTGCGCGCAGCCGACGAGGCGGAGCGCGCGATCGCGTTCAGCGAGGCGGCCGAGCTGCTCGAGCGCGTGCTCCCGCACGTCACGGACGCGCACGAGCATGCGTCCCTCCTCGCCCGGATGGGCCATCTCCGCTGGCTGAACGGCGAGCCGACGGCCGGGGAGCAACTTCTCGCAGACGGCGTCGCACAGCTCGACGAGCTCGGGGAGGAGCACGAGGCGGCGCGGGCTCGGCTGCATCTCGGCCGCTGCCGGTGGGAGCTCGACCAGCCCGAGGCGGCATTCCGCGATTTCGAGTCAGCCAGGGATGTGCTCGAGCGGGCGGGCCCGTCGCCGGAGCTCGCCCTCGCGTACCTGCGGATTGCAGGGTTGCACGCGTTCGAGCTCGACTACGACGCGTGCCTCGCCGCCGCCGAGCGGGCCTACGAGATCGCCGAGCAGGCCTCGGCGGACTTCGAGCGCGTCTGGTCCCTGACCCACGTCGCCCTCGGGCACTTCGGCACGTCACGCGAGTTCGAGATCCTCGACCGCTGCTACACGGAGGCGTTGGCCAAGGGCTACGGGCTCATCGCAGGCAACACGCTCTACAACGAGATCTGGGACCGCGTCCACACGCTCGCCGGCGGCCTCGACGGCCCGCTCGTGAAGCTGGAGCACATCCCGTCGACGCCGTGGATGACGAGCGGCGGGACGACCGCGAAGAGCCTCGTCCTCCTCGCGGTCGGCAGGCTGCCAGAGGCGCTCGAGACCGCCCGCCGGTCGATCTCGCGCCACGAGAGCCTGGGCGCCAGCAAGTTCAGCTGGCGCTCTCGGGTGGTGGCAGCCGAGGCGCTGCTGGAGCTCGGCAGGGCCGAGGAGGCCGCCGCCGAGCTGCCTCCGCCCTCGCCCGGTGAGGAGCTCCAGGACATCGTGTACGACACCGCGGCGCGCGTGGGGATCGCGCTCGAGCTCGGAGAGCTCGAGGAGGCGGCGGAGCTCGGCCGGCGGGCCGCCGGGCCCGAGAAGCTGATGACCTTCCGCGAGACTGCGGGCATCGCGATCGAGGCCTTCGTGGCCATCGGCGCCCTGGACGAGGCTTGGACGCTGCTCCAGCGGACGAAGGACGCCCCGGTGCAGCTCGGCGGCGCCGGGATCGAGCTCGCCGAGGGCCGCCTCCTCGTCGCCGCGGGCGAGCCGGCCGAGGCCAGGCCTCATCTCGACCAGGCGCTGCAGGCGTTCGAGCAGGCCGGTCTGAAGCTCTGGCTGTGGCGCACGACGGTCCTCGCCGCCGAAGCCGCCGCGGCGACCGGCGACCCGGACGCGGCCCGCGAGCTGCTCACCTCGTGCATCCGCGACGCGCACGAGGCGGGTGCAGGCCGGATCCGGAGAGCGGCGGAGGATCTGGCGGCGCGACTCGACCTCGACGTCCCGACGTTCGCGGACGAGCCCCAGGTGGAACCGGACGTCATGCGCGCGGGCGAGCGTCTCGTGACCTCGATGTTCGCCGACGTCCGCGGGTACACGCCGCTCACTTCCGCGAGCACGCCCGAAGACCTCGCCGACCGAATCACGACGCTCCACCGCTGGGCCGCGGCGGAGGTCGGGCGCCGCTACGGGATCGTGGACAAGTTCGCAGGCGACGCCGTCATGGCAACGTTCAACGCCGCCGGCACGCGGGTCGACCATGCCGTGCTGGCTCTCGACGCGGCGCTCGCGATCCGCGACAAGGCCGCGCTCATGGACCTTCCGGTCGGAATCGGCATCGCGGTCGGACCGGCCGTCGTCACCCGGTCGGTCGGCGATGCGAACGTCAGCGTCCTCGGCGAGGCGACGAACCTCGCGGCCCGCCTGGAGAACGCCGCGGGCGGCGGCGAGATCCTCCTCAGCGGCGAGGCCTTCCGCCGCGTGAGCGAATGGCTGGACGACCGCGGGCTCGCCGTCGAGCGCGAGGAGCTCGAGCTCAAGGGCTTCGACGGCCCGCAGCCGGCCTACCGGCTGGCGTCGTTCGTGCCGGCGGCCGGCTGACGGGCGCGGGCGCTACCCCTGCGCGTACAGCAACGAGCCGTGCGTGGTCAGGTTCTCGCCCGTCTCGAGCAGCGTCTTCAGCCCCGAGAGGATCTGCGGCCAGCCGCCGTAGACCTCGTCGTTCGCGCCCTCGCGCAGCTGGTCGTGCGTGACGAGCAGCCGGCACGAGTCGCCCACCGGCTCGATGTCCCACGTGACCCGGGAGGTCCCTTCCGCCTTGACGTCGTCGCTCCAGAGCGCGTTGAAGCTCTGGACGAGTCGCCGCGGCGGGTCCACCTCCAGGTTCTCGCCCGCCGCGATGGCGAGCTCGCCGGCATGCGACTCGTACTTGGAGCCGTTCGTCCAGTCGGACTCGACGCGCACTCCGAACGAGTAGCGGGCCCTCAGGTCGGGATCGGTGATCGCCTCCCACAGCCGCTCCGGCGTCGTCTTGATGTAGATCTCGAACACCTTCTCCATCTCAGCCTCCAGCGTCTTCTTGAGCCCGGTCAGCGTCGCTGCCCAGGGCTCTGCGTACTTGCTCACCCACCGGTCGTGGACGAGCCTGATCGGGACGGGGTTCAGGAAGTGCAGCTTCTCGCGGCCGCGCCGCTTCGTCGTGACGAGGCCGGCGGACTCGAGCACGCGCAGGTGCTTCATCACCGCGATGCGCGTCATGGGCAGCCGCCCCTCGAGCGCGCTGAGCGTCTGCCCGTCGTCCTCGAACAGCTCGTCGAGGAGACCGCGCCGAGTCGGATCTGCAAGCGCCTTGAACACCGCGTCCATGCTCGGCATGTTATGTAACCGAATGGTTACATGTCAACTGCGGGCCTGCGAGACCTCCAGGACGGCCTTGACGATCCCGTCGTAGCCGGTGCAGCGGCAGAGGTTGCCCGAGAGCGCGATCCTGACCTCGTCCTCGCTCGGGCTCGGGCTCGCCTCGAGCAGCGCGGTGGCCGAGATGAGCATGCCGGGCGTGCAGAAGCCGCACTGGACGCCGCCGTGCTCCAGGAACGCGCGCTGGAGCGGCGCGAGCTCACCGCCGTCGGCGAGCCCTTCCACGGTGGTCACGTTGCGCCCGTCCGCCTGGACGGCGAGGTAGGAGCACGAGTTCACCGGCTTCCCGTCGAGCAGCATCATGCAGGCGCCGCACTCGGAGTCGTCGCAGCCCTCCTTGGCGCCCGTGAGGCCGACAGCGTCGCGGACCGCGAAGAGGAGCGTCAGCGACGGGGCGAGCTCCAGCTCGTAGGCGATCCCGTTCACGTTCAGGGTGACCGGGACCTTCACGACGCCCCCATCCCGAAGAGCGCGCTGCTCGCCGGCACCGCGACCGCCTCGCCGCGGGCACGCGCCACCGCGGCCGTGAGGACGCGGCGCGCCAGCACCTCGGCCATGGCACGACGGTAGTCGGCCGAGGCCCGCACGTCCGAGATCGGCTCGGCCGCCGCGGCTGCGGCCTGCGCGGCAGCCTGCACCGCTTCGGCGCCTCCGTCCGAGCCCACGAGCGCCTCCTCCGACTCGGGGACGAGCCGGATCGTAGGGGCGAGCGCCGTGATGGCCACTCGCGCGTGCTCGACGGCGCCGCCCGCGAGCGTGACTGCCGCCGTAGCGCCGACGACCGCGATCTCCATCTGGCGGCGGTACTCGAGCCTGGCGTAGCAGCTGCCCGTTCCCTCGGGCGGGAGCGGGACCTCGACCGCGGTGAGGAGCTCGTCGTCGGCCGCGGAGGTCGCTCCCGGCCCCGTCAGGAGCTCGGTCACCGGCACGCGGCGCTCTCCCGAGGCGGAGCGCAGCGTCGCCTCGGCCCCGAAGACCATGAGCGGGCCGCCGATCTCCATCGCCGGCGAGGCGTTCATGACGTTGCCGCCGATCGTCCCCTGCGCCCTGGTCGCGCACGACCCCACGATGGCCGAGGCGTCCGCGATCGCGGTCAGGCGCTCACGGACGGTCTGATCGGCTGCGATCTCCTCGTGCGTCACGAGTGCGCCGAAGGTGATCCGTGCGCCCTCGGAGGCCAGACCGCGCAGCTCGTCGAGGCGGTGGATGGCGACGAGGCTCTCGGGAAGCGGGCTCTTGCCCTGCCGGGCGCCGACGACGAGGTCGGTGCCGCCGGCCACGGGACGCGCGCCGCTCGCGAGAGCCGCCAGCGCCTCGTCGAGGGTCTGCGCCGAGACGAATGCGGACGTCAACGGCCGTTCTCGGCTGCCGCGGCCCAGACCCGCTCGGGCGTCATCGGAAGCTCTCTGACCCGGCCGCCGACGACACGGGCGATCGCATTGGCGATCGCGCCCGGCGTCGGCACGGTCGGCGGCTCGCCGACGCCCCTGGTGCCGTTGGGGCCGCCGTTCTCGGCCGGGGTCTCGATCCATTCGACGTCGATGCGGGGCCCGTCGGAGGCGGTCACGAGCTTGTAGTCGAGGAGGTGCGGGTTGCGCTGGCGCCCCTCCTCGTCGAGCTGCGAGGCCTCGAGGAGCGCCTGGCCGATTCCCATCACGATGCCGCCGAAGACCTGGCCTGTCGCGCCGAGCCGGTTGATGATCGTGCCCGAGTCGTGGACGGCGGCGACCTGCAGCACGCGCACGACGCCCGTCTCGCGGTCGACCTTGACGCGGACAGCATGAGTGAAGACCTGCGGCTCGAGGAAGGACTCGCTGCCCATACGGCCGAGGCAGCCTTCCGCATCGACGGGCGGGCTCTCCGGTACGGGACCCGAGCCCTTGCCGATGAGCGTGTCGCCGGATTCCGCCAGCTCGACGATCTCGACCGACTTGGCCGGCGAGCCGATCACCTGCACGCGACCGTCGACGAGCTCGAGATCCTCGCGCGCCACCTCGAGCTTCTCCGCGGCGAGGTCGAGCAGCTGCTCGCGCACCTCGACAGCGGCCGCAACGGCGGCCCGTCCGCTGTTCATCGTGGTCTGCGAGCCCGACGAGCCGGCGTCCCAGGGCGCCGCGTCCGTGTCCTGGTAGAGGATCGAGAACGCGGAGGGCTCCATGCCGAGCACCTCGGCGACGAGGAGCGGCAGCGCCATGACCGCGCCGCTGCCGTTCTCCTGCGCCCCGGTGACGATCGTGCCCGAGCCGTCGGCGTTGAGCTTCACGTAGGCGCCCGCGGCGTTGGCGAAGGACGGCCACCACCCGCACGAGACCCCGATGGCCTCGTCCTCGGGGAGGTCACCGTCCGGAGCGATCATCTCCACGGCCCGGTCGAGTGTCTCGCGCATCGAGATCGGCCCGAAGACCTGACGGGTCGGCCCCTCGTCGCCTTCCTGCACGAGCGTGCGGCGGCGCAGCTCGACCGGGTCGAGGTCGAGCGCCTCGGCGAGCTCGTCCATGTGCTGCTCGACGGCCCAGCAGACCTGCGGCGCCGTCGGGGCGCGGATCGAGCCGGAAGGCTGGTTGTTCGTGTACGCGAGCGTCGACTCGACGTTGACGTTCTCGACCACGTACGGGCCCACGGCGTGCATCGCCGCCATCTGCGCGAAGAAGCCGCCCTCGCCGCAGTAGGCGCCGCCGTCGAGGACGAGCCGGCCGCGGCGGGCCACGAGGCTGCCGTCGCGCCGGGCGCCCGTCTCGAGCTCGATGACCATCCCCTCGCGGCGGTGGTCGGGCGCGACGAACTCCTCCTCGCGCGAGAAGACGAGCTTCACCGGCCGGCCGGCCGCGCGTGCGAGCGCGGCCACGTGGCCCTCGAAGTGGAAGTCGCACTTGGAGCCGAAGCCGCCGCCGAGCAACGGGACGACGATCCGCACGTGCGCCTCGGGGAGCTGGAGGACGCGCGCGACGCCGGCCCGCGCGGCGTAGGGAACCTGCGTCGAGCTCCAGACGGTCACCCGGTCGCCGTGCCACTCGGCGAGGATCGCCCGCGGCTCGATCGGCGCGCCCTGCGACGATTCGGTCACGTAGCGGCCCTTCACCACTGCGACGACGTCGGCGCCCTCGATCGCCCCGTCTGCGTCGCCCTTGACGATGGTCGAGAAACCGAGGACGTTCCCCTTCAGGCCGAGCTCCTCGTCGGCCTCGTAGGTCTCCCAGTCCTCGTGGATCAACGGCGCGCCCTCGGCCGTCGCCGCCTCGATGTCGCTGACCGCCGGAAGCGGCTCGTACTCGACCTCGATCGCGGCCGCCGCCTCGGCGGCGATCTCCGGCGTCCGCGCGGCGACAGCGGCGACGATGTCCGCCTCGAAGCGCACCTTCTCGCGCGCGAACAACCTGCGGTCCTTGGCCGCGTCGCCGTAGAGCACATCGGGGACGTCCTCGTGCGTGAGGACCGCGAAGACGCCCGGCAGCGCCCGCGCCTTCGCCGTGTCGATCGAGACGATGCGCGCGTGCGTGTGGTCGGCGTAGCGGAACTTCGCGTGCAGCTGGCCTGTGAGGTTCAGGTCGGCCGTGTACCGCCCGGCCCCGGTGACCTTCTCCTTGCCGTCCTGGCGCAGGAACGCGGGCGGGGGCTCTACGACACTCATGGCTGCGGAGGATAAACCGCCGCGCTGCTCAGTCGAAGCCCTCTAGGGAATGTTGACGGTCGTCTCGCAGCCCACGGCGCTGTCGATTCCGGGGCCGCCGTCGGCGTAATCGGTGCCGGTGTCGCAGTTGAATGTGTCGCCACCATCGCTACCGATGAGGACATCCTCGTTGGCCCCGCCGTTGAGCGTGAGCGCCACGCTCGTGGCCGCGAGCCCGGAAGCGCTGAGGAGGTCGTCGCCTCCCGACAGGTTCACCGTGAGGGTGTCGTTCGCGGGTGCTGCGCTGCTGACGGAGATCGTGTACGCGGTGCTCGCGACGGTCACCGAGCCGGCACTGCCGGAGAGGCTCATCACGTCCACGCCTGCCGTCCCGTTGACGGTGAGCGCGTCGATCGCCCCGTCGCTCGCGCCGCTGACTCCGAGATTCATGTTCACGTTCGTGATGTCCGTTGCCGTGAGGTCGTTGACGGTAGCCGTGTCCGTGCTGCCGAGCGCGTTGACGGTGAGCACCTCGACGTCGTCGGTGTCCATGAGGATGTTGCCGACGTTGCGCGTGAAGAGCAGCCTGCCGCCGTTGGAGGAGGCCGTGAAGATCTCGGCGCCGGCGGATCCGTTGAAGAGCAGGGTGTCGACGCCGCTCTGGCCCTCCACGATGTCGCTGCCGTCACCCGGATCCCAGACGAAGGTGTCGTTCCCCTCGCCAATAAGGGCCGTGTCGTTGCCCTGGTTGCCGTCGATCGTGTCGTTCCCGCTCCCGCCCAGCAGCGTATCCGCCCCGTTCCCGCCGTTGAGCACGTCGTTGCCATCCCCACCGTCGAGGGTGAGCTGCATGAGCGCGGCGAGCGCACCGCCGCTGAGCGTGTCGTTGCCGCCGAGACCGTTCACGGTGAGACGGTCGTTGGCGGCCTCCTGCCCGCTGACGTTGATCTGCGGGTCGAGGCCGGTGACCTGCACCGTGGCGCCGACGGCGACCGCCTGGACGACGTCCGTCGCGGACGTGCCGCTGACGGTGACGGTGTCCGCGGCCGCGTCCCCGGCACCGCTGACCGCGAGATCGAGGTTCGCCGTGGCGATGTCCGTCGCGTCCAGGTCGCTCACGCTCACGGAGTCCGCTCCGCCGAGAGCGTTGAGCGCCAGCGTCTCGACGTCCTGCGTACGCATGACGACGGCCCCGACGTTGCGGGTCAGCCTCAGTTGGGAGCCCATCGCCGTCGCGGCGAAGATCTCAGCGGCAGCCGAGCCGTTGAAGCGCAGCGTGTCGAGCTCGCTGCCGCCCTGGACGACGTCGTTGCCGTCGCCCGGATCCCAGACGAAGAGATCGGCGCCGGCGCCCAGGGAGGCGGTGTCGGCGCCTGCGTTCCCCTCGACCGTGTCGATGCCGGTGAAGCCGTTCAGCGTCTCGGCGAAGCGCCCGCCGATCAGCGTGTCGTTGCCGGGCCCACCATTCAGGATTGTGCGCTCGGTGTTCGTGAACGCGCCCCGCGACTCGTTGATCCGCAGGCGGTCGTTGCCGAGACCGCCCGAGACGACGATCCTCGTGAACCGGCTGCGTAGAAAGGTGAAGTTCGGGCTGCCGTTGTCGCCGACGTCGACGACGAGGCGCCCGCCCGAGGCCGCGCGCAGCGCGATCCGCTCGCCCGGGGCGCTGCCCGTCACGGTCAGCGTTCCGCGGGCGACCGAGGCCCTCACCGCCGACTGCGCCTCGGCGGCGAGCCAGAGGGCGGCCGTGAGGACGGCGCCGAGCACCAAGAGCCGGGGCATCCGAAGGGTCAGAGCGGCGCGGCCGCAAACGCACGTCTCCATCTACCGATCATCGTTCCTGACCCGCGACTTGTCCAGATCTCAGCCTGGTACCGCCGAGCAGAGCGCCGCGCCCGGGGTCTGACGGCACTACGGACCGGGGGACTCGGGACGGTCCGGCAGCTGCAGGAGCTCCAGCAGTCCGCCCACCTCGTGATCTCGCTGTGAGGGATGGCGCATCTTGATCTCCGGGTTGACCGCATAGTGGTTGCGCCGACCGACCCGCTCGCGAGACACATAGCCCGCCTCGATGAGCTCGGCCACGATCCGCTGGGCGGCCCGCTCGGTGATTCCGACCGTCTCGGCGATGTCGCGCATGCGGACGTCTCCGTCCCGAGCGATCGAGAGGAGCACCTGCGTGTGGTTGGTGACGAACTTCCAGGACTTCTCGGGTGTTGACATAGACGACCTAGGTTTCGTATATTGCGTGTCGGTTATTATCTGTCGTGATTTTACTGTCGGCGTTTCAGCACAGGTTAGCACCGCGAAGCACCGGAGGTGAGCCGCATGACCTCTCACGAGCGTCTGAGCCGTAATCAGCTTCTCTTCCGAGAGGTGAACCAACGCCTCCGGGACCTCTCGCTCAGCCAGGTGCAGGTTCCCTGGACCGACCGGACGAGGTACCTGTGCGAGTGCCGGCAGGACGGATGCCTCGAGACGATCGACCTCACCCCCGCCGAGTACGAGTACGCCCGCTCGCAGCCCGATGTCGTCGTCGTTTGCCAGGGGCACGAGTCCCACGGTGAGGTCATCGAGCGGACCGATCGCTTCGTCCTGGTCGACCTCCAGCCACGCCTGGCTTGAAGGGAGCGCCCGGCCGGCCGGGCGCTCCCTCCGCAGCGCTACTTGACGAACTCGAGGTAGGCCGAGTGCGAGGTCCCGTCCCGCAGCGTGAGGACGAACTCGCGGCACGTTCCCGCGTAGTCGCTCGTCGTCTGCCACGGGAAGGTGTAGCGACCCGTGTGCGCCTGGTAGCTCAACGTGTCCCAGCTCGGCGTCTCGGCTGCCTCGTACGGCCCGAGCGGCTCGAACGTCGCGCAGTCGATCCGACGCGACGACGGCGTTCCGTGGAGGACGTCCAGGCCGTAGTCGCCGCCGAGGCTGAACCAGAAGCGCTGGATGCCGTCGGCCTGCGCCTTGTTGAGGAACGGCGCGTCCTTGAACGTGCCGAGGAACCCGCTCCAGCGGAGGAGGACGACGTTCGAGCTCCCCTCCAGGAACTCGGTGTCTCGCACGGCCTTCGCGCCCCGCCCGTTGTAGCGGAGCACGTAGAGCCCGTTGCGGATGTCCACGACGTAGATCAGACCCTTGTAGATGATCGGGTAGCTCCACATGACCACCTTGGGGCGGCCCGAGCTGAGCACCGGGTCCTCGGTGACCACGTCCGCAAGGGGCTCGGGCAGGTAGAGCCCGAGGCGGGTCGGCTCGGTCGGGTCTTCCAGCGAGATCGCGTGGAGCCCGCCCGAGTGCCAGGTGATGAACGCGAGGTCCTCGAGCACGGTCGGGTTGTGCGACGAGTAGCTCGTGAACCACGTGTTCTGCGGATCCTGGCCGTCGGGCGTCGAGCAATAGTCGGCCTCGTTCTGGCGGATCTTGTACTCACCGACGATCTGCGGCGCGGCCTCGTTCGAGATGTCGATCAGCCGTGTCCAGCCCCACGGGCAGCCGCGGCTCTGGAAGCCGCCTCCCGGCCGGTTGCCGTAGACCTCGTCGGTCGCCACCACGAGGTCGCGGCCGGGAACCTTGATCGCCGAGTGCGCGCCGGGGTTGCCCCAGATCGGCTGGCTCCCGATCGGCGTGAGCAGCTGGAGCTGCGGGTTCTCGACGCCGTCGGCGAGCTGGCTCGAGTCGAGGACGAACATGCCGGCGCCCTGGTAGGCGATGTACGTGCGCCTGCCGTCCTCGGAGACGCCCATCGAGTGCAGGCGCACGACGTTCTGGCTGCGGAACTGCGCGGTGAAGAGCGAGTTCCCGTTCCACTGCGCGATCTCGGGCGTGACGCCCAGGCGCGCGCGGCTGATGTCGGTAACGATCAGGTCGGACCCAGTCGCCCCCGCCTTCCAGGTCGAGAGGTAGAGGAGCGCCCGGTCGGGGCCGTCGGTCCACAGGTACATCTCGTGCGGCATGCGCGACGGCATGTACGTGGCGACGAGCTCCGGCGCCGCGGCCTTCGCGCCCGCGATGTCGTAGAAGCGGACGCGCGGCATCACCGAGGCGCCGCTGCACCCGTGCGTCGGGATATCGCAGCTCATGCTGAGCACGAGCAAGAGCTGCTGCTCGGGCCAGACGCGGAGCTCGCGCGAGGTCTCGCCCGGGATCCCGTGCAGCGGCGGGCCGATCTCGTGGACGACCTTCGGCGAGGACGGATCCTCGATGTCGACCACCAGCACGCCGGCGTTGGCGTGCGTGCCCGAGCCGTCGGTGCGGCTCCCGATGTAGATGTAGTTCCCGTAGATCGCCGGAGCGGAGTTCATGCCCCGGTTGAGCAGCGGGCTGTGCCCGATCAGCTTGAAGTGGTCCGCCACCTCGACCTGCGCGTCCGGCTCGGAGCCGGTCTCTGTCGCGGTCTGGCTCGAGAGCGCGCTCCCTGAGAGCGTCAGCATCACGAGCACCAGGGCGAGCGCGGCGGCTGGAAGGATCTGCCTGCGCCTTCTCACGTCAACCCCCCATGGGTCGTGCGCGCCCCCGCACCCGGCAAGGGCGTCGGCGGCGGGATCCTATGGCACCGATGAGAATCTGGCCCGCCCCCGGTCTCAGCTCGAAAGCGACGTTCCACGAAAGGAGGCGGTCATGAACATGATGGATTCCCGAGCCCGCTGGCTCGCGCTCTTCGTCCTCTGCCTGGGCGACCTGATGATCGTCCTCGACGTCACCATCGTGGGCGTCGCGCTGCCGTCGATCCGGGAGGACCTCGGCTTCTCCGAGGCGTCGCTCGCCTGGGTCATCAACGCGTACCTGATCACCTTCGGCGGCTTCCTCCTGCTCGGCGGCCGCCTGGGCGACCTCTTCGGCCACCGGCGGCTGTTCCTGATCGGGATCACCGTCTTCACGCTCGCCTCCGCCCTCTGCGGCCTCGCGACCTCGCAGGAGATGCTCATCGTGGCGCGTGCCGTTCAGGGCTTCGGCGGCGCGGTGGTCTCCGCGGTCGCGCTCTCGCTGATGATGACCCTCTTCACCGAGCCGGCCGAGCGGGCCAAGGCCATGGGCGTCTTCGGCTTCGTCGCCTCCGGCGGCGGGTCGCTCGGCGTGCTCCTCGGCGGAATCCTCACCGACGTCCTCGACTGGCACTGGATCTTCCTCGTCAACGTGCCGGTCGGGATCGCGGTGATCGTGCTCTCGCTGATCCTGGTCCCGTCGGCCCGCGTGCCGACCGCCGCCAAGCGACTCGATGTCGCCGGCGCCGTCACGGTCACGACCGCGCTCATGATCGCCGTCTACGCGATCGTGAACGGCAACGACGTCGGCTGGCTGACCGGACGGACGCTCGGATTGCTCGCGGTCGCCGCGGCGCTGTTCCTGGTCTTCTTGCGGATCGAGACGCGCAGCAGCTCGCCCCTCGTGCCGCTCTCGCTCTTCCGGCTCCGCAACCTCTCGACGGCGAACGTCGTGGGCGTCTTGTGGAGCGCGGCCATGTTCGCCTGGTTCTTCCTCTCGGCGCTCTACCTGCAGCTCGTGCTCGGCTACAGCCCGCTTCAGGTCGGTCTCGCGTTCCTGCCCGGGAACCTGATCATGGGCGCGCTCTCGATCGGCCTCTCGGCCAAGCTCGTCATGCGCTTCGGCATCAGGCCGCCGCTCACCGCGGGGCTCCTGCTTGCCGGCCTCGGCCTGGCGCTCTTCGCCCGCGCACCCGTCGACGGCACCTTCGTCGTCGACGTGCTGCCCGCGATGATCCTGCTGGGCCTCGGCGCCGGCATGGCCTTCAACCCGGTGCTCCTCGCGGCCATGAACGACGTCGAGCCCCAGGATGCCGGCCTCGCCTCCGGCGTCGTCAACACGTCGTTCATGATGGGCGGCGCTTTGGGCCTGGCGGTGCTCGCGAGCCTCGCGGCGTCGCGGACGGACACGCTCCTGGCTGCGGGCGAGAGCGAGCTCGCCGCGCTCACCGGCGGCTACCACCTGGCCTTCCTTGTCGGCGCGCTCTTCGCCGTCACCGCGGCGGTGCTGGGCGCGGTGCTCCTCCGCCCGCGCCCGGCGCCCAGCGGGCACGCCGAGCCGGGTCTCGAAGCCGGGAGCGCCTAGTTCGAGCTGGAGAAGAAGAGCGGGGCGTAGCGGTCGTGCCACTCACCGTCTGGGATCGACCGGCGGGCAAACGCCTCGAGAACATCCCGCGGCGAGGCGTCCGACGAGTGAGCCAGCAGGCACGCGGCAGCGGCGAGGAGGTAATCCAGAAGGTCGGGGTCGATGCGGGCGACACCGAGCGCCTGCTCGAATGCCCACACCATCTTCTCCCCGTCGGGTCCGCCCACACCCTCGCGAAGCTCCTGAACGAGCGGCCCGAGGTCGAAGGTGTCCCAGTCGATGTTGACCACGAACGGAACATCGGCACGTGCGCGGTCCGCCGTTAGCGGTGTGCTCGACCCCGGAGCGACGAGCGGCCGGGGAAAGTCCCCGGCCGCTCACAGTGACCAGAACTAGCTAGCCGTTCCAGCCCCGACCCTCAGGGCCGTAATAGCTGCCGACCTCGGCGCGGTAGCCGGCGTCGCGGTAGGTCGACTCGTCGAGCTCGGGCGAGTCCTTGATCTGATCCTTCGTCCGATTGACGTAGATCGTCTCCTCGACGGAGTCGATCCGGTCGACGACACCCGCCGGAAGCAGGACCTTCTTGCCGAAGATCCACGGACCGGTGTCAACGACGAGGTAGCTCGAGCCGACGTCGTTGGTCGCCTCGTCAACCTTGCCGATGCCGCCGTCGATGGCCTCGACGCTGAAGCCGACGATGTCGACGCCAGCGCCCATATCGACGCCGAGGGCGCCGGCCTCGCGGTATGTCCAGATATCCATGCTCGTCACGTGCTGTTCCTCCTTCATTGGAGCTTTGATAGGTGACCGACCCCGCCAGGAGAGGGCACGCCGCGGCCGCAGGGCGGCACACCCTCGTCGTCTCCTGGCAGGGCTATCCGCTCGCAGAGCTCGTCCCGGATGCCCGCCGCGCGCCGCCGAATCTCGACGAGCACCTCATCGAGGTTGTCGTTCGCTGCGTACTCGGACATCACCGTTCCTCCCTTTCGCTACAAGAGGCACGGCCGGTCCTCTCTCCACTGCGGACACACACTGTTCCCGGGACGACGAAGGCGAAACCAACGCGACGCCGACAGCGACGGCGGCTAGGCGTCCGAGCGCGGATCCTGCTCGATGATCTCCTCGACGGCGACCACCTTCTCGACGAGGAGGTAGCCGTCGTTGCTCTCGATCACCTTCTCGATCTCGTGCTTTTCATGACCCGGGGCGACCACGAACACCGTCGCGCGGGACCGGATGCGCTCGTACTCGTCGCTCCTGAGCTCGACGATCTTGGTGCACGACATCTCGCTGCATTCGCAGAGGTAGTCCGTCGTCTTCGACCACGGGACAGACATCTCATCGAGGCGCTCGTTGATCTCGCGAAAGAGGATCTCGTTCCTGGCGAGCCGTTCGTCGGAGAGGGACACCGCAAGCTCCCTTCTCCCCCCAGAGTGCTCCCTAGCGCTTCTGTGCGGACGTGCCTGGGCGCCGAGCTTCGCTCAGTCGGTTGATCCCCTCCGACGCGAGCTCGCAAACCGCCTGCAGGCGGTCAGGTGGGGCTTCGCGCGCCTTATTGGGATGGAACGAAGGGCCGCAACTCGTCGGCGCCCGGCTGGATGATGCCGACGTGGGCTTCGGGGACCTCGTTCCAGGCGCCGGCCAGATCGCCGAGAGGCTCGGAGACGACGGCGCGCGTCTCCTCAGAGAGGCCGGCAAGCTCGGTGCTCTCCGGGTGGAGAGCCTGCAGGGCGTCCATACGGGTGCTGAAGTAGAGCGAGCGAGACGCTCCCTCGCTCGAGTACCGGAACGCCCAGATCGTGCGTCCGTCGGTCGTCGCGACCGTCATCTGGATGGGATCCTGGACGCCGTGCTCGCGTCCGGTCTTCTCGACGAAGCCGACCATCCGCTCCACCGCGGCCACGGGGTCGTCCTCGAGTCCGAACGTGAGCGCGAGGTAGAACATCGTCTCCGAGTCCGTCGTGCCTTCGATCGAGCTGAACAGCGAGTCGTCGACGGCGAGGGCAAAGTCTCGATGCATGCGCGGAAACTCGCGGATGAGCCCGTTGTGCATCCAGAGCCAACGCCCGTGCCGGAAGGGGTGCGTGTTCGTCTCCTGGATCGCCGTCCCGGTCGAGGCGCGGATGTGCGCGAAGAAGAGTGGAGAACGGATCCCGGCCGCGAGCTCGCGCAGGTTGCGGTCGTTCCAGGCGGGATGCGTGGTCCGAAAGACCCTCGGCGTCTCGCCCTCGTCGTACCAGCCCACGCCGAACCCGTCGCCGTTCGTCGTCGTGGCGCCCTCGCGCGAGTGCAGGCTCTGGTCGACGAGCGAGCGGTCACGCTTGAGCAGGAGCTCTTCGAGCGCGATCGGCGATCCCGAGTATGCAAGCCAGCGGCACATTTGCTGTTCTGCTCCTAACTGCCGGGGGACGGCACCGGCTCCTGTCGAGGCCCGCGGATTCGCTTCCAGACGAGATCGAGGATAACCGCGAGCGCGGTGACGCTCACGATCGCGACGAACGTCTCCGGGGCGTTGCGGAGGGTGTCGATTGCGAAGAAGACGAGCACGATCGCGGTCGTTGTCATCGCCAGGAGGACGATCGCGCCTATGGATCCCGTCTCCTTCCTCAGCCGGTAGCCGGAGGCGCCGACGAGCAGGAAGATGAGGAGCGAGCAGGCGCTGCCGACCGAGGCGATCGCGGAGAGATCGACGAGGTTGGAGATGACAAGGATGATCGCGGCCGTAATCAGCATCCCGCCGTTTCTACCGAGCCGTGAGCCGCGCCCGAAGAACGGCGGGAACTGCCCTTCCTCGGCGAGCATTGCGGTCAGGCCCGACGACGCGTAGAGCACCGCGTTCACCGAGGACGACGTGGCCAGCAGCGCGGCGATCGCCATGATCACGAAACCGGCCTCTCCGAGCGCCGGTCGAGCTGCTTCGGCGATCGCGGTCTCGCCGTAGCCGATCACTTCGTCGACGGTCAGGGTTCCGAAGACGCCGATGGAGATGAGGACGTAGGTGACGGTCGTGATTCCGAGCGCCATGTACATGGCCTTCGGAAGCTCCCGCGCCGGGTCGCGCAGGTCTCCCACCGTGAACGTGATCACGCTGAACCCGAGGTAGGCGAAGAACGTGAGCGCGACGCTCGCGACGATGTCGTTGAACGGCGGATAGCCGTCGAAGGCGAGCAGGCTGGTGTCGATGTCGACGATCGTGACGGCGATGAAGACCGCGAAGACGGCCAGAAGGGTGATGACGATCAACGACTGGGCCCGGTCGACGAAGCGAGCGCCGATCATGTTGATCGCCGCCATGGCGACCACGATGACGGAGGTGAAGACATTGTCCCAGGCGGCTCCCGCGTCGTCCCCGATGAACAGCGACGTGGCGTAGCTTCCGAAGGCAACGGCCACCATCGAGCCGACGATCACGATGGCCGCGAAGTAGCCGAGCCACGACGCGATTCCGACCAGGCGCCCGTTGCCGAAGCCCTGGGCAAGGTAGGCGATCAGCCCGCCGGAAGACGGATATCGGACGCCCAGCTTGACCGTGGTGTAGCCGAGCAGGCTCGCGACGATCCCGGCGAGGAGGAAGGAGAGCCAGACGGCGGACCCTGCGACCGTGCCCGCCTCGCCGAGCAGCGCGAAGATACCGGCGCCGACCATCGCGCCGATGCCGAGGAAGGCGGCTCCGCGGACGGTCACGTCAGGGAGTCGGCGGCATCGGCGTCTGGTCGCCGAAGAAGAGCCAGACGATGAGGATCCCGACGAGCGCGGTGACGATCCACGCGACCTGCAGCGGTAGCTGGAACGAGTGGTCGATGACGCGCTTGCCGAGACTCGTGGTGCCGGTCGTGTCGGCCTCCGCAGCGGCGATCTGCGTCCCGTTGGCGGGGAGGAGGAGCACCCCGACCACGGCGGTCCACATCGCGATCATGTAGCCCGCGCCGATCCCGAGCGCGAGCCCGAGCGGGACCATGGTCCGCGTGGCTGCGGACTGGCTCGTCGTCAGCCCGGCGACGAGGAAGATCGCGACCGCGATCATGAACGGCCACTGCTCAGCCAGGCTCCCGAGAGCCAGGACGATCGCATCCTCGTTGTTGGCGATGAACGTATCCGCCATCCAGGCGATCCCGAAGAGCGCGATCATCGAGATCATCCCGGACCTGAAGATCGGCGTTCCCGGGATGTCGCTCGCCTTCACGTGGCAGAAGACGAGGATGAGCGCGGCCGCTGTGAGCATGAACATCTGGATGAGCGGCGTCACCGACATCGGCTCGGTGCCGCCGCCTTCGGCGGCGACGGTCGGCCGGATCCCCTCGACGAAACCGAACAGACAGATGGCGAAAACTCCCGCGAGGAAGATGGCAACGCTGCGCTTGGCGTACGGCAGGAGCTCGATGTCGGCGACCGGGGCCGGCGGTTGCACCTCGCCGCTTGCCAGACGCCGCTGGTACTCCTGGTCGTCGTCGAGATCCCGCCCATGGCGGCTCATCACGAGCGACATGGCGAAGATGCCGACGATGCTCGCCGGGATGGTGATGAGGAGGACGTCGACCAGGTCGTAGTTGTAGATCTCGACGAGCGGCAGGAGCGTCGCCATCGCGGCCGCGACCGGGCTCGACGAGATTCCGAGCGCGTTGGCGACGGTCGACCCTGCAAGCGCCCGCTCGGGCCGGATCTTGTTCGCGTATGCGACCTCGTTGATCACCGGGATGATCGAGAAGAACGTGTTGCTCGTGCCGGTGAGGATCGTGAGGAGATACGAGACGTACGGGGCGACGAAGTTGAGGGACTTCGGACGCGCGCGCAAAGCCCCGCTCGCGATCTTGACCATGTAGTCGACGCCGCCGGCGGCCTGCATCGCGGCCGCAGCCGAGATGACCGCGATGATGATCAGGATCGCGCTGATCGGCGGCTCGCCGGGATCGAGCCCGAACACGAACACGAGGACGAGCGTCCCGACGCCGCCCCAGAGCCCGAGGCCGATCCCGCCCGTGCGCACGCCCAGGGCGATGAAGCCGATGACCACGAGGCCCTGAACGCAGAGCAGGATCCAGTCGGTCGTGCTCATCGAGACGTCTCCTCGCGAACCTGCTGGCACGTACTCGAGTCGCGCAGCGCCGCCGTGAGCTCAGGGTCGGTTTGCGCCACCTCGACGAGCGCCTGGACGCCGCCGGTGAGCCCCGCCGCGATCGACCGCGCGGCAGCGGTCAGTTGCTCGATCGACTCCTCGAGCGTGTCAGCCTCGTTGTCGAGCGAGTCCTGCGCAGCCTCGAGATCGTCCTGCGTGGAGCTCGCCCAGTCGGATACGACCTGCGCAGCCGCCTCGCCCTGCGGGGTGTCGGGAGTGCCGGCGTTCTCGATCCCCACGACCATCGTCTCGGTCGCCTGAACGGCGCGCTCGAGTCCAGCGCGGATGAATCCCGTCCTTCCCTGCGGCGTCTCCGACTGAGGCTCCTCGGTGCCCGTGTCGCCGGACGCGCCGGGCGTCCTGATGTCCTCGACGATCGCCTCGAGCTCGCCGCGCCAGGCGCCGACCGCGCCGCAGACGCTGTGAGACCATTCGCCCGCCGTCACCGTCTCGTCGCTCTTGTCGCGGGCGCCGATGAGGGCGGCGACGACGATCACGATCCCGATGCCTACGACTACGAGGATGAACGATCCGAGCGGCCCACGGTCGCGCATCGCTACTTTCCCGCCCTCGACATCTCGTCGAGAAAGCCGACAAGCAGCGTCCAGAAGCGCTCCACGGTCGGGATGCTCACGCGCTCGTCAGGTGAGTGCGGGAACTCGATCTGCGGCCCGAAGGAGAGCATGTCGAGGCCCGGCACTTTACTCCCGATGACGGCCGTCTCAAGACCGGCGTGCACCGCCGTGACGATCGGCGGCTCGCCGAAGAGCCGCTCGTAGGCGGACTTCGCTGCGGCGAGCGCCGGCGAGTCGAGGTCCGGGCGCCAGCCGCCGTAGTTGCGCTTGACCTCGAGCGTCCCACCGGCGAGGCGTGCGGCGGCATCGAGGGTCGCGACCACCTCGGGAAGGGCCGAGTCGTTGGACGAGCGCGAAAGGCTGTGAAGCGTGAGCCGGTCGCCGTCGGTGATCGCCTCTCCGAGCGACGTGCTCGTCTCCACCAGGTCGTCGAAGTCGGGGCTCATGGCGAGCGGCCCGGTCGGCACGAGCGCGACCGCATCGAGCAGCGTCTTCGTGGCCACGTCGGTCCACGGGTCGGCAGGCGCCTCGGCGGCATCGACGGAGATCGAGACACCGGAATCGGTCTTCGCGTACGCGTCTCGGATCGTCGCCGCCGCGTTGCCGACCGCCTCCCGGAACGCCTGCTCCTGATCACCGGGGATCGAGCAGACGGCGACGGCATCGCGTGGGATTGCGTTGCGGCTCTTGCCGCCGTCCAGCGAGACAAGACGGAAAGGCACCGCCTGCAGGGCCTCTCGTAGCGCCCGTCCCAGCACCTTGACCGCGTTCGACCGCCCGAGCGCGATACCGGAGCCGGAGTGCCCACCCTGACCGCCGCTCACGGTCACCGAGAGCGCAACCGCACCGTCCGCCGGCGGTTCTCGCAGCGCGTCGATCCGGATCCACGTGTCCGTGCTCCCCGCGCAGCCAACGGTCAGGCGCCCGTCCTCCTCGCTGTCGAGATTGACGAGGATCGAGCCTGTGATGAGCGCCGGATCCAGCGCGTTTGCACCCTCGAGCCCGACCTCCTCGGCCACCGTCATCAGGAGCTCGAGCGGGCCGTGCGGCAGCGACTCGTCCTCGACGAGAGCCATCATCGCAGCGATGGCCACGCCGTCGTCGGCGCCAAGCGTCGTCCCGTCGGCACTCAGCCATTCGCCGTCGCGGACGAGCGCAATCCGTCCCTCGGCAGGGTCGTTCGGGCTCGACGGGTCACGCTCGCAGACCATGTCCAGATGGCCCTGGAGCACCAGCGTCGGCGCGCTCTCACGACCGGGGGTCGCGGGCACGCGGATCACCAGATTTCGGCCGGCATCCTGCTGAACCTCGAGCTCGTGCTCATGCGCCCACGCCCGGACGTGCTCGATGAGCGGTTCCTCCGCACGAGACGGGCGCGCGATCCGGGTCAGCGTCTCGAAGTGACCCCAAAACGGCCGCGGCTCGACCCCGCTCAGCACTGACGTTTCGGTGGCCATGACCTCCCCCCTGTCGCCTGGAGCCGCCGCGACGTTACAGCCGGGTCCCAAGGCGGTCAAGAGCAGGGAAGAGTGACATTCGCTGACCGTCGCCGAGTCAGAGCAGCGGCGAGATCGCCGCGAGTGCCGCGGCCTTGGCCCGTTTCTTCGTCCCGGTCAGGGGCCGACCCGGGGTCGACAGCGCCTCGGCGGGCACGCTGAACCGCTCCTCGAACTGGGCCGCGACGGCTGTCGACTGGAGCTGGAGGTCGATCTCGAAGAAGCGCTTGAGGCTCCACGCCTCGAGGTTGCACGTCCCCGCCAGGAGCTCGTGCCCGTCGCGAACGAAGACCTTGGCGTGCAGCATCGTCGGGTACTCGAGGATCCGTACGCCGGCCTCCAGGAGCTTCGCGTGGTGGAACTGCTGCGCTCCGGCGCACGCCCAGTTGTTCGCATTCGCAGGCACGAAGAGGCGGACGCTGACGCCACGCCGCGCCGCGCGCTCGATTCGCCCGATCATCCCGCGGTCGGTGACGTACGGGTTGACGACGTCGAGCGTCTCGGTCGCGCTCTCGAGGACGTGCGCGATTGCGTCCGTGATCGGCCGGTACCGGCCGGGGGCGTTATGCAGGACGCGGGCGGGCACCGGCTCGGCCCCGCCCTCCAGGGAGGGAAACAGCGCGTCGAGCCCTGCCGGGTCGATCCCACCGCCGAGCCAGCGCACGCTCGCCAGGAAGACGAGCTGGAGCTGCGCCACCACCGGGCCTTCGACGCGGACAAAGATGTCGTGGAAGCGGCCGTCCTGGAAATGGTCCTCGATGCCTGCGCCCCCGACCCAACCGACTCGACCGTCCACGACCACGAGCTTGCGATGGTCGATGTGCCCGAGCCCGCGCAGGTTCCAGTGGGTCTTGCCAACGTTCGCCAACGTCCCGGCGGGTACGCGAGGCTTCGTGGCGCGCACGACCCAAACCTCGATCCCCGCGGCCGTGAGACGGTCGTAGAACGCTTTCGAGCTCCGCTCCGGGTCGGAGCCCTGCCGGTCGACGACGAGCCTGACGGGGATGCCCTCCGCGGCCTTGGCGATCAGTGTGTCCGCGAACTGGTCGCCGACCACACCCGGCCGGAAGCCGAACTGGTTGATGTGCACGGACGACGAGGCGGCAGCGATGTCCTCGAGCATTCGCGGGTAGAACGAGGCGCCCTCGACGAGGACCTCCACGGAAGAGGCCGTGCTCTCGTCGAATGCGAGCACGAGCGCGTGACGGCTCGGCGGGCCGGCGAGAATCCGTTCGGCCTGCGCGTGGATGCCGTCGTTCGGGATGAGAGTCGGAGCCGACCCCATGGAAGCCAAACGGTGGACTGTCGCCGCGCCGGCTAGTCCATCTCCTCCAGCGAGTAAGCCGTCAGCCCGTAGATCGCAAGTAGGTAGAGCGTGATGGCGAGGACGCTGACGAGCGGATAGCTGAAGATCCAGAACAGGTTGATCATGGCGCCGAGGAACGCCACCGCGATGCCCGCCAACGCCGCCCAGGGTGCCCGGCGGAAGATGAAGATCCCGATGACGACGAGCACGATCCCCGCGAGAAGGTAGAGCCAGCCCCACGCTTCGAGGTTGTCACTCCAGAAGACTGAGTCGACGGCGGTGTCCTGCCTGTCGAGCGCCCACAGCCCGTTCATGATCTGCATCGCGCCCGCAAAGATGAGCAGGATCGCCGCGTAGGCGTTCCATCCTCGTCCGGGCCGTTTCCCCGATACGACTGTCATTCCTCGCTCCCTTCCTCATTCGCTGCCGACCCTGCCGGCCGCCGAGCAGCGAGCGCGCTCGCGCGGCGTCGGCAGCATCTTGCGGGAAGCGTCGGACTGCCTCAACCCTGCCCTATCCACGCTCCGTCACCGAAACACGTCGACGGGCCAACTGGGGGGCTCGGGACGCTCTCCTTCAAAGTCAGGCTGTTGGCCGGCCTCCGTCCGCCCCGAACTTCAGTGTTCCTAACGCAATGAACAGTGGTGAGACACGCCGGGTCGAGCTGGTTCTGCCCATGCGAACGGTGCTGCTCGTTGCTGCGACGCTCCTCGTGCTCGCGGCGCTCGCGGCGATCGGCGAGACGTTCCTGATCGTCTTCGTGGGGATCTTCCTGGCACTCGTGTTCGAGTATCCCGTGCGGTTTCTGATGTCGAAGACGAAGATGTCCCGCGGCATGGCGGCGGCAGTGACGGTGCTCGGCACGTTCGCGGCCGTGACCCTGGTCGCGCTGCTGTTCCTGGTGCCGCTCGTCGGCTCGGTGCGGGACTTCCTTCAGAATCTTCCGGCCATGGTCGAGCAGCTGCGCGAGTCGGACGAGCTCTCGTGGCTGGACGACAGCGGGGCTGCCGAGAACGTTCAGACGGGAGCCGAGAAGGTCTCGGCGTCGGTGCCGGACGCGATCGCCGGCGTGCTCGGCTTCGCAGGCGACTTTTTCACCGGCTTCCTCGTGGTCTTCACGATCATCTTCATCTGCGTGTTCCTGCTCAGCGACATCGCGAACATGAAGCGCGCGCTGGGAAGCGTCCTGATGCCGGGTGAGGACGAGCGCTGGCTGGGCGTCTGGGAGCGGGTCACGACCTCGATCTCGCGCTGGGCGATCGGCGTCGTCGTGATCGCCGCGATCGCCGGGTTCACACAGGGGATGACGGCCTGGCTGCTCGGCTCCAGCTACGCCCTTGCGCTGGGCGTCATCGCGGGGTTGCTCGACATGATCCCGAACATCGGCGCCACCATTGCCGGGATCATCCTGGTGCCCGCGCTCTGGGCCGAGGAGGGCCTCGCCGCGGCGATCATCATGGGCGTCGTGCTGCTCGTCTACCAGCAGATCGAGAACAACGTCCTCACTCCGAAGATCCAGGGCGTGGCCGTCAACCTCTCGGGCTTCTTCATCATCGTCGCCGTCACGCTCTTCGGCGCCCTCCTGGGCGTCCTCGGCGCGCTCACCGCGGTTCCGCTCGCGGCGACGATCCAGATCTTCGTGCAGGAGCTGACGAAGGCCCGGCGAGAGAAGGTCGCGGCGGCCCGCGCTGCGCTCGGGACGCCGACGAGTCCTGCTTAGCCGGCGGCGACGCGACGGCTATTCGCCGTCCCAGTAGTCGAGCTCGGGCAAACGCGTCATCAGGCCGACGCCGCGGAAATAGACCTTCTTCGAGCGCGGATACCACGCGATGTCGTTCGGCTCGCGCGTGCCATAAGCGAGCAGCTTCATCCCGTCGGCGCCCGCGCGGAACGCGTGACCGACCCGCGTGCGCGGCGGGCGCGCGACGACCGAGCCGGCCCGCACCGGGTGCTCTTCCTCGCCGAGGATGCAGACGCCGTCGCCCTCGAGGACGACGAAGACTTCCTCCTCCGAGGCGTGGCAGTGAACCGGGCAGTTGAGCTTGCCCGGCGGGATGTCCGAGTGGTTGAGCCCGGTTTCGACCGAACCCGCGGCCGTGCCGAGCTCGCGCGATCTGTCGCCGAACTCGCCGCGGTCGAGGAGCTCCGGCTCGACGTCCTCGAGCCGGACGACGTTCGGTGGCCACTCGCCGGGCTCCGGCAGCTCCGGCTCGGGCAGCGCGCCCTCGAGCTCCCACTGGTGCGTCAGGTCGACGTCGAAGAGCGACGGGCCGATCCCGACCTTCTCGATGCGCGGGAACCAGTCGTAGCCGCCGGCCCCCGAGCGCCGCCCGTTCCCGTAGGCGAGCACGTCGAGGCCGTCCGGCCCGGCGACGAGCGTGTGCGCCGGCCCTGTCGCCAGGTGGACGAGGCAGGTCCCCGGGCCAACCTCGCAGACGACGTCCTCCCCCCGCTCGGTGCGCTGCCACGACAGGCCCGAGCCGCCGAGCACGAAGAAGGCCTCCTCGTGATCGCCGTGGGAGTGAAGCGGTGTCGAGCGGCAGCCCGGATGGATGCGGATGCGGTTCACGCCGACGCCGACCGTGCCGGCGGCGTCGCCCAGGTACCGCCAGGCGGAGTGGATGCCTCCCTCCTCGTGGTCGTGCTCCTCGACGTCGTCCCAGTGCACGATGTTGGAGTGACTCACGCCGGGAGTATCCGTGCTCGGAGCGAGCCCCGGAGCTGTCTTGTCGACAATTCCAGAACTCGCTCCAGAACTAATCCGATGGAGGCGGCGGGAATCGAACCCGCGTCCGAGGGCTTCGCGGCCCTGAAAGCCCGTCCGTCGTTTGGAGAGAGCGAAACACAACCGCCCGCGTGAGGTGCTCGCAGCGAGAGTAGGCCGGGCGCGACGCGCGAACCTGAATCTCGCTGGCCAGCGTCGCACACCGCACTGACGACCGGACAAGAACCGCAGTTACTCGTGGGCTGGGTCCGCGCCCCGGAGTTGACAACGATCGCCGGTGAGCGTTCACCTAGTCGAAGTCCGAGGACCGAAAGGTCAGCGGGCTTCGACGTTTTCTGCACCTTCGCCCACCGCCTGGACGACGCTGGCCATCACGTGGCTTGCGACGTGCCCATTGCGGCGAGCATGCTTTCGTACAGCGAGGCGACGCGGGTCGCGACCGTATCCCAGGCGTAGGCATCGCGGATCTGTTCGTAGGCTGCCTCGCCCCGCGCGCGGCGCTCGGCTGCATCGTTGACCACCTCGATGAGAATGGCGGCGAGCGCGGGCTCGTCGTCGGGATTGACGAGCCAACCGTTCGGACGTCCGGGAGTGGTGTTGACGAAGGAGAGCGGGCCGCCCGTGGCGGTCCCGACCACGGGCAGCCCACAGGCCATCGCCTCCAGGTAGACCTGGCCGAAGGGCTCGGCGACCGACGGCGCCACGAGCACATCGGCCGCGTTCAGCCCTTCAGGCAGCTCGTCGTGTCCCCGCCAGCCTATGAAGAAGATCCCCTCGCTCCCGCCGGAGCGCGCCACCTCGACAGGGTGCTCGCCCTCCCACTCGCCCGGGTACCCACCCCAGACGACGAGCGGCGCGGGGCGCTCGAAGCTCGACCGTGCCCGCTGGTAGGCGCGCACGAGGAGCGGCACGCGCTTGAAGGCGAGGAAGCGCCCGACGTACAGCAGCACCGGGTTCGCCTCGCCCGTCTTCGGATCCGCGAATACGGCCAGGTCGTCTGCGCCGTAGCGGACCGAGCCGGCCACACCTGAGGCATCCCATCCGCGGGGGTCGTCGACGAGCCAGGCACGCCATCGCGCCCGTCGCAGTCCCGTACCCGGCCGATGTCTGTCGAAGCGCTCCGGGTCGATTCCGTTCGAGATGACCTCGACTCTCGACGTGTCGACACCGAGCAGACGGACGGCTTCGTCGCGATCGTGGGGCGAGATCGCTATGAGCTGATTGGCGCGCCGCGCGTTAGCCCGCAGGCGAGCCTCCCAGGCGTCGCCGTGTCGCCATGCCTCCCAGCGCGTAGCCTGAAAGAGTTCACGCTCGGCCTCGGTGAGACGGGCTTCGACCCGACCACTCCCTGCGCCAGCGGCCATCCCTCTGAGATCGGTGCCGAGACGCAGCGCGAGCTCGCGGCGGCAGCGAATCCCGTCGAGCATCTTGAGCTCGGTGCCGTGCAGATGCGCGACGACGGGCAGGTTTGGTGTCACCCGCGCTAGCGCGTCGTGCTGTGGCGTGAGGTGATGAAGGTGCGCGAGCGCCGCCTCCGCCGCCCCGCCCTCGGCAAAGAGCCGCTGCCAGGCGGCGACCTGTCGCTCTGCCTCTCGATCGTCGAGCGAGGCGAAGAGTCGGTCGGGCGCTCCCGCACGATCCTCGAACGATGGATGCAGCGGGATCTCAGCGGCCATCGGGTCGTCGCCCCGCTCGAACGCTTCCAGCGCAGGGGTGAAGTCGGCGGCCGCGACGTCGAGCCCGGCGAAGAACGTGGCCGCGTTTGCCACCGCCCCCGGCTCGCCGAGTGAGCCTGCAAAGAGCCAAACCGGCCAGCCTTTGCGATCGAGGGCTTCCGCGAGATAGCGGGCGACCTGCGCCGACCCGCCGCGCGGATAGAAAAGCAACCCCATCGTCACAGGCTTTCCCACGAAGGGGTTCTAGCGGTCCGGTGAGGTGCGGCAACAGCCCACAAGCCCGGCCCTTACGTGCCAAAGTCCTGCGAACCCGCGCTTTACGAAAGGAGTTCCCTCAATGTCCGATCTGGCCCATCCGGCGCCCGGCCATCTCGTTCGGAACGATTGTCGCGATCCATTCTTGGCTTGAAACCTGAAGTGGAGGCGGCGGGAATCGAACCCGCGTCCGAAGTCGCACCGTGAAGAGCCTCTCCAAGCACAGCCTGCCCTTGAATTTCGCCCCGCGGCCGGTGGGCCGGCGAACCTACCGCTTGGCTAGCCGATCCTGAAGAGTCCCGCCTCCGGCGATCAGCGCTCCTTCGGCGGCGAGCCCGTTTTCTGACGCCGGGTTTCCGATCCACGGGCCGAGACCGGAGCCGACGGGTCACCTAATTAGGCGGCCAGTGCGAGTTCGTTGCGATCCGCACTTACGTTGTTCCCGGTGGTTTTACGAGGCCAACCGGGGACCTCGGCTTGCAGCTCTTCCGGAGAACCGACCCCGTCGAAACCGGATCGCCCCCAGAGATTCGAAGTATAGCTTCGGGAGGCGGGATCCCGGATCAGGAGAACAGCGGCCGGAGCGCGGCGTAGAGCGCCAGGTGGCGCTGGTACAGCGCGTCGTACAGCTCCTCGTGCTCGGGACGAGGCAGCAGCGGCTCGGAGCGTGGGCTCGCCATGGCGCGGCTTGCCGCCGGCACGTCGGCGTGCAGCTCGATCCCGGCGGCCGCGAGCATGGCTGCGCCTCGGGCCGTGGTCTCGACGTCGTCCGGCCGGGTGACGGGCAGTCCGGTCACGTCCGCCCGAATCTGCCGGAGCAGGTCGCCGCGTGCGCCCCCGGCGACGCAGACGAGCTCCGTCGGCTCCTGTCCCGCCGCCCGGATGGCCTCGAGCACGTCGCGCAGGGCGAAGGCGTTCCCCTCCAGCAAGGCGCGCGCGAGATGGGACCGGCTGTGGGATGCGGCAAGACCGAACCACCCGGCCCGGGCCGCTGCGTTCCATTCCGGCGCCGTGGCTCCGGCGAGCGCGGGGACCCAGAGAACTCCCTCTGCGCCGGCCGGCGCGCCCTCGGCGAGGGTGTTCAGGAGCTCGTAGACGTCGGCGCCGGTCGCGGCCGCCCTGGCCGCCTCCGCCGAGCCGAGCTCGTCGCGGAACCAGCGATACGCCCCACCCGACAGCCAGCCCGGATTCTCGAGCAGCCAACCTCCGGGCGTCGCGTGGGGATGGAGCTCGGTGACGCCGTCGGGGTCGAGGACGGGGCCGGGCACGACGGCGCACACAGGCTCGGCCGTGCCCATCACGTCGCACACGACGCCGGGCTCGAACACGCCCGCCCCGAGCGTCGCCGCCATGTCATCGCCGCATCCCAATACCACCTGGGTAGACGGATCGAGCCCGGCTGCGTCCCTCAGCCAGGGCGCGACGGGACCGAGCACGGCGTGGGCCGGGCGGATGGCGGCAAGCCGGTCCGCGTCGACCCGGAACGCGTCGCACGCCTCCGGCGACCAGTCGCCGGTCCCCACGTCGACGAGCATCGACGAGGAGGCGTTCGAGGGATCGACCGCCACCTCCCCCGAGGCATGCCAGGCGACGAAGGAGCCGGGCAGGAGGAACCACCGCGCGCCGGCGTGCTGGTCGGGGCGGTGCTCGCCGAGCCAGGCGATCTTCGCGGCCACATGGCTCGGATCGAGATTGCAGCCGGTCAGCTCGCGGAGCCGCTCGGGGTCGATCCTTTCCGCGGCCGCGTCACATTGAGCTGCGGCGCGGCGATCCATCCAGATCAGCGCCGGCCCCAGCGGCTCCCCATCCGCGCCTGCGGCGACGAGCCCGTCGAGCTGCGAGCCGAACGCAACCGCGCGCAGCGCAGCGCCGTCCACGGCACGCCGCACCTCGGCGAGCGCCTGGGCGACGGCCCCCAGCCACTCGCGCGCATCCTGCTCGGCCCACCCGGGCCGGGGATACGAGAGCGTGTGGGGCACGTACGCCGTCGCGACCTGCTCGCCGTCCGGGGCGATCGCCTGCGCGCACGTGCCCTGCGAGCCGACGTCCACTCCAACGACGAGCTCGCGAGTCACTCGGCGACCTCGGGCTCGTCCCCCGGTCCACGCCGGTAGACGGTCACCTCGAAGGCATCCGCGAGGTGATGCTCCTGGGACACGAGGACGACCGTGCCCTCCGCGGTGCTGTCGAGCTGGAAGAGCGTCATCAGCAGCGTTCCCGCCGGCACTTCCAGGCGCCGGGCCACATCGCCCTTCGCAACGGCCGGCTCGATCGTGGCGACCCCGTGGTGAACGGGCAGCCCGCGTTCCGCCAGGGCCGCGTAGATCGAGCCGCCCGCGAGCGCGGACATCGCCTCGAGCGGCAGGACGTCGGTTCGGCACCAGTCCGTCGAGTCGACCACTCGCCGGCCGGCCGCGGTTCGAACCCGGCGAAGCGCGCAGACCGGTGTCCCCGCGTCGACGGCGAGCGCCGAGGCCACCCGCGGCGGTGCGGTCTCCGGCGAGCACTGCTCGGCGACGCTGCCCGGCTCCAACCCCATCGCAGCGATCATGGACGAGACCGCGAAGTTGCGGCTCAAGTCGTTGCGAACGCCGGAGCGGTGGGAGACATACGTGCCCGACCCGTGCAGGCGGCGAACGACACCGTCCTCCTCGAGCAGCGCGATTCCCTCGCGGAGCGACGATCGCGAGACGCCGAGGCTGCGAGCCAGCTCCGGCTCGCTCGGCAGCCGGTCCCCCGGCTCCAGCCCCTGCGCGACGATCCGCTCGCGCAGCGCCCTGACGACCGAGTGGCTCAGGGGGCGGCGGGCGTTCGCGCTCACGGCCTCAGGGGCTGACGACGACCTTCAGCACCTCGCCGGAACGGATCCGGGGAAACGCGTCCGGCGCGGCATCGAGGTCGACCACGTCGGAGACGACGCGGCGGATCCCGCCGAGGTCGTTGGCCAGCATGTCCAGCGCCTGCACCTGGTCTCGGTGACGGGAGGCGTAGGACCCGTGCACCTGCACCTCCTGGTAATGGAGGATGTTGGACGGGAAGCGCATGTGCGTCGTGCCCTTCGGCAGGCCGCCGAAGAAGAGGACCCGCCCGCGCGGCGCCGCCATCTCCATCGCCCGCTCCTGGGCGACGTCGCTGGAGCAGGCGACGATCACGACGTCGGCGCCGATCCCGTCGGTCGCGTCCCGGACGGCCTTGATGTCGTCTGCCGATGACGTGTCGACGTAGCTCATCCGCTCGTCGCCGAGAATGTCCCGCGCAAGCTCGAGGCGCGGCGCAGCGGTCTCCAGCATCAGCACTCGCCCGGCGCCCTCGAGCCGGGCGATGAGAGCGTGCGCGGTGCCGACCGGCCCGGCGCCGATCACCACGACCGTGTCGTCGAGCGAGACGGCGATGTCCTTGTGGCCGCAGATCGCGTCCGAGAGCGGGTCGGCGAAGGTCGCGTGGGCGTCGGAGAGGCCGTCGGGGATCCGGAAGAGGTTCTTCAGCGCAATCTGCGGGATCGCCACCGTCTCGGCATAGGCGCCCTGGTGGTCGAAGCCCATCAGCTCGCCGTTGACGCAGAGGTGCTCGTTGCCCGAGCGGCACAGGCGGCAGCGCCCGCACCAGAGCGTCGAAATGCAATGGACGCGGTCGCCGATCGACAGGCCCGACTGGGCGACCTCCTCGCCTGCCGCCGCGCCGATCTCGATCAGCTCGCCGCTGATCTCGTGGCCGAGCACCCAGGGCGCGGTGACGCGCCGGTCGCCGTTGTAGAACGTGCGGACATCGGTCCCGCAGATGCCGCAGGCGGTGACCCGGAGGAGCACGCCGGCCGGCGGGCACGACGCGTCCGCCACGTCTCCGATGGACATCTCGCCCGGGCCGTCCCAGATCGCCGCTCGCATGGTTGGGTACGATAGCGAAGTTGTCTGACAACTTGGGGGCGCCGTGATCGAGTTCATCTTCATGCTCACCCGCGACGACGAGACCCTCGCCGACGCGCGGGAGGTGTACGCGTCCATTTCCGACACAGGCGTCAGCCACGTCGGCTGCAAGGACGTCGGGCTGCCTCGCGAGGAGCTCCAGGGCCTGCTCGCCGACATCAAGGCGAACGGGCACACGACCCATCTCGAGGTCGTGTCCGAGACCGAGGAGGCCACGCTGGCCTCCGCGCGGGCGGCCGCCGAGATCGGGCCCGACTACCTGATCGGCGGGACCCTGATCGAGCCCGTGCAGGAGATCATCGCGGGCACGGGCATCAAGTTCTTCCCGTACGTCGGGCAGATCGTCGGGCATCCCTGCCTGTTGCGCGGCTCGATCGCCGAGATCGCCGAGGACGCGCGTCGGGCGGAGGCGCTGGGCGTGGACGGCATCAACCTGCTCGCGTACCGCTACGACGGTGACGTCGACGCGCTCGTGGACGCGGTGACCGACGCGACGACGCTGCCCGTGATCGCCGCCGGGTCGGTCGACTCGGCCGAGCGGATCCAGGCACTCGAGCAGCGCGGCGTATGGGCGTTCACGATCGGGACCGCGGCGCTGGACGGCGTGCTGATCCCGGGCGAGCCGCTCGATCAGCAGCTCCACTACGCGCTAGCCGCCGCCGGAAGCTGAGCCGGAGGGGCGCCGAGAGGGCGCCCCTCCGACGAGCGGTTTCTAGATATCGCCCTCGTTGATGAACCGGCCGGCCGACTCGTACTTGGCGGGCCTGGTGGCGCGGAGGATGAAGGCGTAGACGAGTGCGGCCACGGGAACGAGCACACCGATGATCCCGAGCCACGTGATGTCGATCTCGAACCCGCCCCACGGCCCGATCTGACCGAGCTCCTTGACGTAGAGCACGTCGCCGGCGGCCAGGGCGCTCAGGTACTTGTAACAGAGGTAGAGCACCAGGACCTGGGCGAGGAACCCGATCCACGCCGCCACGGTGGTCTTCCAGAAGCTCCGCTCGCTGGCGGGCTGGCGCCGGAAGTACGCCCAGACGGACAGCGAGGTCAGCGCCTGGACGAGGATGATCCAGATCACGCCCTGGACCGCGAGCCAGTAGTAGACATCGAGCGCAGCCCGGCCGGCGAACCTGAAGATGAGGATGATGACCAGGGCGATGGTGGCCTGCGTGAGGACGGCCACGTGCGGGGTCTTGTGCTTCGGGTGGGTGCGGCCCAACGCCTTGGGCAGCAGCCCCTCGCGGCCGAGCGCGTACGTGTACCGCAGCCCGGCGTTGTTCAGGGCCGCGGCACAGGCGAAGGCGCCCGTGATGATGAACACCGACATCAGCTGCCCCAGCCAGGTGCCGATGAGCTCGTTCGCGGGCACGACGTTGAAGTTCAGGTAGTCGACGGCCTCCTCGCCGCCGAAGACGGTCGTCGTTCCCGCCGTGAGCGCGTCGAACGCCTCGTTGCCGGGCCCGTAGGAGCTCACGGAGGCCCACGACGCGAGGGTGTAGAGGACAGCCGACGAAGATGCAGGAGACGTAGACCGCGATCGGGATGATCCGGTGCGGGTCCTTCGACTCCTCGGCGTAGTTGGGCGCGGCCTCGAATCCCACCCAGGACCAGAAGGCGATGAAGATGCCGAGGCCGAAGGCGATGCCCTTGAAGGCGTTCCATGGGCAGCACCGGGTCGATCGAGACGCCGTCGTTGCCGCCCTGGATGAAGACTCCGATCGTGAAGGCGAAGATGATGAACAGCTCGGTGATCAGGAAGACGCCGAGGATCTTGGCCGAGATCGGAATGTCGAAGTAGCCCAGGAGCGAGATGCCGATGATTCCGAGGATCGCGAACCAGATCCAGTTGATCGGATCCATGTCGAACGCGGACGCGACCTTCGCCTGCGCGAACGCGGCGAAACCGCCGATCAACGACGCGCCGAAGAGCGTGTACGCGGCGGCAAGGGAGAGACCGGACACCATTCCCAGCCTCCGGCCGAGCCCATGACTCACGTAGGTGAACATGCCGCCCGCGGCACGAAGCTTCCGCGCCATCTGGACGTACGCCACCGAGAAGATCGTCAGGACGATCGTCGCGAAGAAGAAGGCGGCCGGGGCGTACTTCTCGTTCCCGGCGCCGACGGCGAACGGGAAGTTGAACATGAACACGGCCAGCGGAGCAGAGCCGGTGACGCAGAGGAAGAGCACGAGGAGCAGGCCGATCGAACCGGCACGCAGCTTCTCGACATCTTCACGTCCACCGATATCGACCGAGGTGACGGTCCCCTCGTGCACCATGTGTGGCTGAACTGGGCCCCCCGCACCTTCCGAGCTTGACATTGAACCCTCCGGTTTCGCGGGCTACCGGCTCCAGCTAGGCGGACAGCCGGTCGAGAACCGCGCCATCCTCTCCCATGGGCCGGACGAAGTACAGGGTCGCCGGAGACACTTCTCCGCCCGAGATCCCGTAGGTTCGCGCCAGGGTCAGCCGTCGACGAAGACGCCGTCGGGCACGAAACAGCCGACGATCCAGTTCGGGGCGTCGACGACCTCGGTGATCTTCAGGTCGGCGGCGAGCGAGCAGAGCACGTAGGCGTCCTGGCGCGAGAGGCCGCGCCGGGCGACGAGGTGGTCGATCATCTCCCGCACCGCGGAACGGGCCGCCTCCATGAGGTCGCTCTCGACGCCGGTGGTCGCGAACCAGCCGCCCGAGTCCACACGCGGCGTGAGCGAGCCCGGCGGACGACGCAGCGCCGGTGTGCGCACCGTCATCCCCCGCTCGACCGAGACGCGGATCGTCGTCCGCATCTGGCACTCGAGGCCCGAAATGCACACCTCCCCGTCCCCCTGCGCACCGTGGGCGTCTCCCAGGGACAGCAGGGCTCCCGGCACGCCGACGGGTAGATAGAGCGTCGTCCCTCTCGTCAGGTGCCGGAGGTCGATGTTGCCGCCGCCTGCATGCGGCGGGGGAATCGGCACGTCGTGCATCCCGGCGCCGGGCACGCCTGTGGTGCCCAGGAACGGCTCGAGCGGAATCCGGACGCCGGGCACGAGCTCTGTCGTGTCGCCCTGAGTGAGGTCGAAGACCTTCAGGTAGGGGTCGTCGAGCTCGCCGGGCGGCAGCAGGCCGAGTTCGGGCAGGATCGCCGCCCAGCCCCAGTCGGGCAGCTCGAAGCCGAGGAACTCGACGGCAAGCGCATCGCCGGGCTCGGTCCCCGCGACGTGGATCGGGCCGGCGAGCGGGTAGATCGTGTCGAAATCGAGCGCGCGGAGGTCCTCCGCCGTCGAGTCGCGACCGATCTGGCCGCCCGCGAAGTCGTCAGTCTCGACCACGACGACGTCGCCCTGCTCGATATGCAGCACGGGCTCGATGTCGACGTCCCACCGCCGGTGGGTCGGCATGGCTCGACTGATCAGGTGCTCGGCCACGGCGGGCGCGAGTATCTCACTCGTCGCGCGGGCCGGCGACCTCGACGGCCGCTCCGAGCGACGAGGCGTTTCGTCCGCGGACACGGGCGACGATGCGCACCCGGTCGGCCCGGAAGAGGTCGCGCGAATGCTCGAACGGGCTTCCGTCGGCGGTCCAGGCCGTCCGCACGATCGAGATCAGCGGGGCGCCCGGCCTGACCTCGAGCGCGCGCGCGTCCGCCGTCGTCGCGCCCACGACCTCGATCCGTTCCTCGGCTTCTCCGACCTCGAGTCCGTACTCGGTCTCGAGCAGGTCGTAGATCGACCCTGCGAGCGAGCGGTCGAGAAGCCCGGGGAAGCGATCGGCCGGGAAGCGGGCTCGCTCGAGCGACACGGGCTGCTCGTCCGCCAGCCGGAGTCGGAGCACCTCGAGCACGAGCTCGTCCTCGTCCAGTGCCAGAGCGACGGCAGTCTCCTCACCGGCCGGGACGGTGGCGGTCGAAAGCACCCGGGCTCCCGACTGGAACCCCTGCCGGCGCAGGTAGGCGGGCAATCCGGTCAAGGCGCTGAGGTCGCGCTCGACGCGCCGCTGGGAGACGAAGATCCCACCGGAGCGGCCACGGACGCGGTGCACGACGCCCGCTTCCTCGAGCGAGTCGAGAGCTGCACGCAGGGTCGAGCGGCTCACGCCGTAGCGTGCTGCCAGCTCGCGCTCGGCTCCCAGCCGCTCCCCGGGTGGCGGCGTCCCGGCGGCGATCTCTGCCACCAGCCGGTCGCGCAGCGCGGAGGCCGCGGGGCCGAGGGCCGTTATGCCGGCCGGGACGGTCACGTCACGCAGACTGCAGCGCTGCCAGGGACTCGGGGACGACCTGGCCGCCGTCCACGATGATGGTCTGGCCCGTGATGAACGCGGCCTCGTCCGTCGCCAGGAAGAGCGCCGCGGCGCCGATCTCCTCCACCTTGCCGAGGCGGCCGAGTGGGATCGAGTCGGTCATCGAGGTCAGATAGTCCTCGCCGAGCTCGTCGAGCCCCTCCGAGTAGATGTTCCCCGGCATGACGGCGTTGACCGTAATGCCCTTCGGCGCCAGCTCGATGCAGGCGGTGCGGATGAAGCCGAGCTGCGCGGCCTTGGTCGCCCCGTAGTGCGACCAGCCGGGGTAGCCGGTGACCGGGCCCGTGATGGAGCTCGTCAGGATGACGCGGCCGCGGCCGGTGCGTTCCAGGTGCGGGATGCAGGCCTTGACGGTCAGCATGCAGCCCTTCACGTTCGTGGCGAAGATCGCGTCGATGTCCTCTTCGGTCATGTCGGCCAGCTTGACGTCGGGGAAGACGCCCGCGTTTGCGCAGACGACGTCGATGCCGCCGAACCGCGCGGCGGTCTCCGCAGCCACCCGCTCGCAGTCCGCGGCCTTGGCGACGTCGCCGCCGACGTAGGCCACCTCCCCGCCCTGGCCGGACAGCTCCCGTGCAGCCGCCTCGCCTTGCTCTGCGTCCCGGCCCGTCACGACCACGTTCGCGCCGGCGCGTGCGAACACGCCCGCGATCCCCTTGCCGATGCCCTTCGTCCCGCCGGTGACGAGCACCGTGCGGCCGTCGATCGGTGTGAACATGCTCACCGTCCTCTCACTGGTTCGACAGGTAGTGCTCGGCAAGCGCGCACGTGCCTTCGGTGAAGCCGGCGCCGAGCTCCGCGGCCTCGGTGGCGAACTTGTGGTGCGATCCGATCCAGGCGACGAGGAGCAGCCGCCGCAGCATGACGAAGGTGTCCAGCTCGGCCTCGTCCGCCGAATCGAGCGGCGAGACGGAGCGGTACCCCTCGACCCACGCGTCCTTCAGCTCCGGCACGTGGGGATGATCCTCGAAGAACGAGACGGTCGTGGCGAAGTCGTACATGAACCACGAGAAGCCGCAGTCGTCGAAGTCGATCACGCGCACGTGCGGGCCGTCGACGAGGAGGTTGGCGAGCCGGATGTCCGCATGCACCAGGCCGAACCGCTCGGAGCTCCGGCCGTAGGCCTCGAGCCGCCTGCGAATCGTGGCGTCGAGCCGTCCGAGCAGGTCGAGCTCCTCCGGGCCCAGGCCGAGCCCGTCCTGCCAGCGGCCCCAGTGGCCCGACGCGCCGAGCGTCGTGTCGTAGTCCCACGCGAAGCGCCGGAACGACGAAGGCCGCGACCACTGCCGCGCGTGGCCGTGCATCCGGGCCGAGACGGCGCCGAGGGTGCGAAACCCGACCAGGAGGTCCTTGCCCTCCGGCTCCGGCATCTCGCCCGAGAGCCACTCGAAGAGCACGACGTTGCGCTCGCCCAGCTCGGGCGTCGCGAGCTGCGTGACTCTGCTGCCGTCGCCGCAGGTCACGGCATGGGCCGTCTCCACGACGTCTGCCTCGCGGAGCGCGTCGATCCAGTCGAGCTCGGAGTCGATCTCGTCCGCGGTGTGGTAGCCGGGCCGGTGGACGCGTAGCGCGAACGTCCTGCCGCCGGGCTCGTCGATCCGGTAGGTCCAGTTCTCCGAGACGTTGATCAGCCGGACGGTCGAGTCCCCGTCGAGGCCGTAGCGGTCGAGCGCGCCCTCCGCCAGCCGGTCGATGGCCGCCTGATCAGTGCTCACGCCCCTCCACCGACTCGAGCACGCGCGTGATCTCGTCTCTCGCCCGCTCGACGCTCTCCGTAGGGCCGCTGAGGTAGATCCGGCCGGCCGCGCCGATCATCGACACGGTCACGAGCGTGACCTCGGGCGCGACCCGCTCCGCCGCATTGGCGGCCACTGCGGCGAACAACGCCGGCGTCATCTCGTACACGAGCAGCGTCTCGCCGGGAAGCGCCATCGAGGCCTCCCGATTGCGGTTGATGATCACTGCGTGCTGATCTGTGATCTGCTCGATCACGTCGGCGTAGAGAATATTCGGACGGAGAGCGTCCGCCGGCGTGGCCCCGATCCCGTCGAGGATCGCCGCGCCGGCCCGGTCGACGAGCTCCTGGTCGGCGTGGTGGACCTCCAGCACGCCGAACTGCCGCTCCACGTAGAGGATCCCGGGCTCGATCTCGGGCACGGAACGCAGCGCCAGGTCGGTGATCCGCTCGATCGCGAGCGCGGGGGCGACCTCGACGATCAGGGCATGGTCGCCCTCGATCGCCGGGTACCCCCGCGCGCGCGTCGGGGTTCCCAGGTACGCCGCGAACTGCCGCCCGAGGCTCGGGATCGGCAGGTACACGCGTAGCTGCACCTGCGTGTCTGGAGCGGCCATCGGTCGCGCCGCTACGCCGTCGTGTTGGCGAAGTGCTTTCCGAGCTCCGAGTGCGGTCGCGGGATGACGTGCACCGAGAGGACCTCGCCGACGGCGGTGGCCGTCTCGGCGCCTGCGTCGGTCGCCGCCTTGACGGCCCCGACGTCTCCCTGGATGACCACGGACACGAGGCCGTCGCCCACCTCTTCGCGCGACACGATGGTGACGTTTGCGGCCTTGACCATGGCGTCCGCCGCGGCCAAAGCCGCCACGTACCCCTTGGTCTCGATCATTCCGAGCGCGTTCTCTGCCATCGATCCACCTACCTTTCCCGCTCTACGGCGGGGTCGTTTGACGGCTCGTCGATCGAGCCGATGATCAGGGCGTCGAGCGGTGGATGCTCGTCGCCGAACCAGCCCGAGGCGACCGAGCCGGTGGCGACGAGCACGTGCTCGCCGACGCCGCTGCCGAGCACGTCGAAGGCGACGAGGCGGCCGCCGCTCTCGATCTCGACCTCGAGGAACGCCCCGTTGGGGATCTTCTCGATCCGCCTGGTCGCCCAAACGGAGCCGGTCACGGTTGCTCTCAACATGGCTTCTCCTTCTCGATCTCGACTCCAAGGCTCCGCGCGCTGTCGCGCGCAGTGGGTGTGAGCACGGCGCGAGGCGACAGCACCAGCCGCGCTCCCGCCCTGGCGGCCTCCTTCACCGCGCGTTCGGTGACGGCGCCGGATTCGACCCGGATCGTCTGCGCCCCGGGGGCGGCCTCCGCCGGCCCTGCGCCGAGCCGGAACCGCACCCTTCCCGAGAGGATCGCGTCTCGCTCGCCCGGGCTCTCCAGGCGGCGGGCAAGCCCGCTGACGAAGGCCTCGAGCTCGGCGTCGGTGCGCAGCTGGACATGCTCCACGGCAGCTCCTCCGGGCTCGGCCTCCGCGGCGGGCTCCTCGGCGGGGCCGAAGGGTGCCAGCCGCTCGGGCGATGAACCTTGGCGATGGGCGGAGCGGGCACCTGCGGCACGGCGGAGGGCTCGGCTCGATGCCCGTTGCCGTTCTCGGCCGGAGCCGGAGTCGTCAGCGCGTCTTCGATCAGCTCGGGGAGCAGCTCGGCCAGCACCTCCCGGGTGACGCTGCGCAGCAGGTCGTCGTCGCGAGAGCTCACGCGGCTCCTCCCAGTGCGGCGACCGCCGCGTCGCCGGCGGCGCGGACGTCGGCCTCGACGCCGGTCAGGTACACCCGGCCGGTGGCGCCGATCATGCGGTAGTCGACGACCTTGATCCGCGCAGCCTTCTCGGCCTCGTTGGTCGCCAGGATCGCGTACGAGGCCGGCTGCATCTCCAGGACGAACAGCGATTCGCCCGGGAGCGCCATCGACCCGATCTTGTTGCGGTTGATCAGGAACGCGTGCTGATGATCGATGCGGGAGATCAGCTCGGAGGCGAGGATCTGCGGGCGCACGGCGTCCTGAGGCGTGGCACCCAGCGCGTCGAGCACGGCCGCGCCGGCCGAGACCACTGCCGCGGTCGAGCGTGAGTGGATCTCCAGGTAGCCGAACTGGCGCTCGACCACGAGGATCCCGGCCTGCACCTCGGTCGACTTGAGCGCGACGTCGGTCAGCGGCTCGATGTCGAGGCCGGGCGAGATCTCGATCACCTGGGCCGCCATGTTGGAGCGCGGCAGCCGCCCGCGGATCCAGGTGCCCAGGTAGCACATGGTCTGGGGCTGCAGCTGGTCGATGAAGATGAAGGAGCGGAGCTCGGCCATCAGCGGTGCACCAGCTCCCTCAGCTCCTCGAGGACGACACGGCGGATCTCCTCGCGGGCACGCTCGACGTCGGCGGGCATCTCCGGCGCGGGCACAGGCTCGGAGTCGAGGGCCGTGTTCCACGGTTGGAGACCGCCGAAGTCGCCGAACGGCTCGGCGAGGTCGGATGCGTAGGCGACGCGCGTCAGGTTGATCAGGTGGCGGGGCTCGAGGTTCTCCCCCAGCGCCGAGCGCCCGTAGAACCCGGTGCCGACCGTCATCGTCGGGGCCAGGTTCGTCCCGATGCCGGCCGAGCCTGTGCTCGCGCCGACGTTGACGGCGACGCGCAACACCTGGACGGCGGCGCCGAAGGCCATGATCGTTCGCGGGTCGCGCGAGTGGATCGCCGCCGAGTGGCCGGCGCCCCCGATCCGCAGCATTGCGCGTGCGGCGTCGATGCCGCGGCGGGCATCCGGCACGCGGACGAGCCCGAGCAGCGGGAAGAGCTTCTCGCGCGCCAGCGGCTCCTCGGGGACGACCAGCGAGAAGGGCGCGACCAGCACGCGCGTGCCGGCGGGTGACCGGATCCCGGCCTCCCGCGCGAGCGTCTGCGCATCCTTGCCGACCAGCTCGACGCGCATCCGCCCCTCGGGGTAGAGCGCCGCGCGCACGGTTTCGACGTCCTCCGGGGCGAGCACGTGGCCTCCGTGGCGCCCGAGCTCCTTCTGGAAGGCGTCGGCGACGCGCTCTTCCACGATCACGCACGACTCGTTGGTGCAGAGGATGGAGTTGTCGAAGCTCTTCGAGTCCATCAGCCGCCTCGCCGCGGCGGCCAGATCGGCCGTGGCATCGACCAGGACGGGGACGTTGCCCGGTCCGACGCCCCACGCGGGATTTCCCGAGCGGTAGGCGGCCCGCACGACGGCGGTGCCTCCGGTGGCGACGATCACGTCCGTCGTGGGGTCGCTCATCAGCGCCTCGATCAGCGGGATGGTCGGCTCTTCCACGACCTGCACGCAGCCGTCCGGCGCGCCCGCGGCCACTGCCGCACTCGCGAGGCGGCGCACCGCATCGGCGCACACCTCGCGCGCAACGGGATGCGGGCTGACGACGACGGCGTTCCGGGTCATCAGCGACAGCAGCACCTTGAAGTAGACGGTGGCGATCGGGTTCGTCGACGGCGTCAGCGCCAGCACCACGCCGGCGGGACGCGGGATCTCGACGATGCGGGCGTCCTCGTCGACCCTCGCGCTGACGAAGTCGCCGCCTCCCCACCACTCGACCACGCCCTTCGAACAGGCCTCGTTCTTGATCCGCTTGTGCTCCACGACGCCCATTCCGGTCTCCTCGACCGCCCACTCGGCGTACTTCTGAGCGTTGTCGAACGCCTCCTCGGCCACCGCGTCGACGACCCGCCGCGTGCGTTCGAGATCGAACTCCGCGAAGGCGGTGGCCGCCCAGTGGGCCCGCTGGAGCATCATCCGGGCGCGCGGAACGCCCGCGGCCTCGGGCGTCGTCTCCCTCATCGGACCGCCGCCTCGAGGGGCGCGCCGCGCGACTCGACGAGCGCCTGGCCGATGGCGACCTCGGCGCGATCCAGCACCTCGTCGACCAACTCGGGCCCGAGCAGGATGCCCGGCTTGAACTGCAGCACTCGCGGGTCGAGCGTGGAGAAGATCGCCCAGACGCCGTTCTCGTACAGGTGCTTCATCACGAGCTTCGCGCCTTCCGGATGGTCGAACTCGAGCCCCATCACGACGCCGTCCTGGCGGATGCCGACGAACCAGTCGGGATAGAGCTCCTGGATCGCCCGCAGGCCTCGTCCGAAGCGGTCGGCGATGTAATGCACCATCGAGCGAACCTCGGGGCGCTCGCAGATCTCGAGGACCTTCAGCCCGACGACGCAACCCAGCTCTGCCCCCGCAGCCGTGGAGATATGGCCGAAGCCGTCCTCCTTCAGCCAGGCGGAGCACTCCTCGGACACCACGCAGCAGGCGATCGGATACATGCCGCCGGTGATGCCCTTGCCGATGACCATGATGTCGGGCTCGATCCCGGCCTTGGCGATGCCCCACATCTCCCCCGTGCGCATCAGGCCGGTCTGCACCTCGTCCGCGATGAAGAGCGCTCCGTAGCGCTCGCACAGCTCCTTCACGCCCAGCAGGTAGCCGGGATCGGGCAGCGGGAAGCCGTACGTCGCCGGAATCGTCTCGATCAGCACCGCGGCACAGTCGCCGTCCTTGAGCGCGGCCTCCATCTGCTCGAGGTCGTTGAACGCCACGTGGGTGAACTCGTCCGGGCGGTCGGCCAGGAAGAGGCGCGAGAAGCGGTCGTCCCCTGTGGCGACCGCGAGGCCGGTGTGGCCGTGGTACCCCTTGAGGATCGAGACGATCTTGCGGCGCCGGCGGGTGTGGCGCGCCGTCTTGATGGCGATGTCCGTCGCCTCGCCGCCGCTGGCCCCGTAGATCACGCGGCGCATGTTCGGACGGGCACGTCTTGACGAGAGCCTCGGCCAGCGCGGTCCGCGCCAGCGCCGGGAAGTGGTGGTTGCCGATGTCGAAGCGCTGCATCGCCTGCTCGAGCGTGGCGATGAGCTCCGGATTGCGGTGCCCGAGGTTGTAGGTGCCGCCGTTCAGATGGAGGTCGACGAGCCGCCGGCCTGCCATGTCCCAGAAGAAGTAGCCCTCACGCCGGTCGATGACGAGATCGACGCCGGCGTCCTGCCAGAAGTCGGTCTTGTCAGGGTTCCAGAACGCCCTCGAGCGATCGAGGAAGTCGTCCTTGGACTCGTACGAGAAAAACCCGTAGTCGTACATGGCGCGTGCTCACCGTACCGAATAGCAGACCAAATAGCAACCAAAACCATTTGGTCAGTACCACGACGGTGATACCTTCCCGGGCTTGAGCGGCACCGTGGACACGGCGATCGTGGGTGCGGGCATCGTCGGGCTCGCGACCGCCCACGCCCTCTGCCGCGACGAGGCCGGCAGCGTGGCGCTCTTCGACCGCGGCCTGCCCGGCAGCGGAGACTCCGGCCGGTCGTTCTCGATGGTGCGCCGGCACTACTCCAACGCGGTGACCGCGCGCCTCGCGATCGCCGGCTCGCGCACGATCGCAAACTGGGACGAGGAGGTGGGAGTCGCCGATGCGGGGTTCGTCCGCTGCGGCTACCTCCTGACGGTGCCGCCCGAGCTGACCGACGCCTGCCGGAGCAACCTGGCGATGCTCCAGCCGCTCGGCCTGGAGACACGGTTTCTCGAGGCAAACGAGCTCCAGGACGTCGAGCCGGAGCTGTCGGTCGAAGGAGTGGCCGGCGCGGCATACGAGCCCGGCGGAGGGTTCGCCGACGCACAGAAGATGTGCCTGGGCTGGTTCGCGGCCGCCGCAGCGCGCGGCCTCCGGTACCACCTCGGGCGAGCGGTCGAGTCCATCCGCGTCGAAAGCGGGCGCGCGGTCGGTCTCGAGACGGCAGACGGCTTCGTCGCAACGGGCCAGATCGTGCTCGCGGCCGGAGCGTGGGCGAACGACCTCCTGCGGCCTCTCGGGGCCGAGCAGCCGATCGAGCTCCGCCGTCTGCAGGTGCTGGTGGGTCGTACCGATCCCGGCGGCGCCCTTCCGTCCGCGGTCTGCTCGGACGCCGTGACGAATGTCGTCGTCCGTCCCGACCGAGGGCGGCAGTTCTGTGCGGTCGCCTACGCGGGCGAGGACCCGCTCGAGCGAGCAGACGACTGCGACCACGATCTCTCGGACGGTTACGAGGAGGCCGTCCGCCGCGGCCTGCGCACGCGCTATCCGCGCCTGGCCGACTTCGGGCTCGTCCGTGGCTTTGCCGGGCCGTACGACATCACGCCGGACTGGAACCCGATCATCGGCCCGTGCCCAGGAGTCGACGGTCTCTACCTGGCCGTCGGCTGGAGCGGCCATGGCTTCAAGCTCTCCCCCGCCGTCGGCGAGGTCGTGGCCGCCCAGGTCAGCGGCCGCACGCCGCCGATCGACGTCGGCGAGCTCCGGCCCGAGCGATTCGCCGAAGGTCGCCTACTGCGGCTCTCGTACGGCCCAGGCGCCCGCGCCTAGGCCTCCATGACCGCGCGATAGGCCGCCGCGGCCGCAGCGTCGTCCGGCGCAGCCTCCGCCGCCGCTTCGGCGTCGCGCAGCCTGACGTAGCGGGCGAGCTCCTCGGCCGCGCGCTCTTCGGACCATCCCAGCTCGGGCGCGACGAGGGGCACGATCGCCGCCGCCGCGGCGCGGCCGCGGTCCGCCGTCTCGATCGAGACCCGGGTGCGCCGGGCAAGGATGTCGTCGAGGTCGAGCGCGCCCTGATGCGTGACGGCGTGCACCGCCTCGGCGGCGATGTACCCGCCGGCGCCGGCAAGCGGGACGGCAAGCTCAGGGTCGGCCGCGGCGAGGGCAAGCACCTCGTCGGCGCAGTCGCCGTGCCGCAGGCGCAGCGGATCCTCCTCGCGCGCTGCCTCGACGGCACCCACCAGTGGAACCCGGTCGGTCGTCGAAGGAGCAGTCGACCCGAGATCGGCGGCGGCCGTGTCGACGGCGTCCCGCGCCATGACGCGGTAGGTCGTGTACTTGCCGCCGGCGATGGCCGTGAGCCCGGGGAGAGGCGAGAACAGCCGATGCTCGCGCGAGAGCCGGGTGGTGTCCGTGCCGCCCTCGGCGGCGACGAGCGGGCGGAGCCCGGCGAACACGCCGCAGATCTCCTCTCGCCGCACCGGCTTCGTGAGGACGCTGTTGACCTTGGCGAGCACGTAGTCGACGTCCGCACGGTTGGCGACGGGCGTGTCGACCTCGCCGACCCACTCGGTGTCGGTATCGCCCAGGAGCCAGTGGCCCGCTCCCCAGGGAATGGCATGGAAGATGCTCTTCTCCGTCCGCATGAAGAGGCCCGACCGCATGGGAATCGACGAGCGCGGGACGATCAGGTGCACTCCCTTCGAGGGCCGCACCGCGTTTTGCGGCCGGCCGGTGGCCAGCTCGAGCACCCGGTCGGTCGCCACACCGACGGCGGCGATCGTGTGCCGGGCGCGGATCTCGAACGACCGGCCTGCAAGACGGTCGTCTGCCCGAACGCCGAGGATCCGGCCGGTCTCGTCGCGGAGGAAGCTCGCGGCCTCGACCCTGGTGGCGACCGACGCGCCGTGGAAGGCGGCGGTGCGAGCGACGTAGACGGCGTAGAGGGCGTCGTCCTCCTGCGCGTCGTGGAAGCTCACGGCTCCGATCAGCGAGTCGGGCCGGAGGGCAGGAGCGGCCTCCAGCGCGGCACGGCGAGACAGGTGCCGCGCGCGCGGCAGATGGCGGCCGGCCCACAGGTCGTAGAGGAGCAGGCCGGCGCCCATGTACGGGCGCTCCCACCCTCGGTGCCTCAAGGGGAACAGGAACTCCACGGGACGCACGAGATGCGGCGCAACGCGCGTCAGCAGCAGCCGCCGCTCGCGCAGAGCCTCGTGCACGAGCTTGAACTCGAGCATCTCGAGGTACCGCAGCCCGCCGTGGATGAGCTTGCTCGACCGGCTGGAGGTCCCTGCCGCGAGGTCACGCGTCTCGATCAGCCCGACCGACAGGCCGCGCGCTGCCGCGTCGAGCGCGATCCCGACCCCGGTGATCCCACCTCCGACGACGAGGACGTCGAGCTGCTCCCGCTCCAGCCTCGCGACGGCTTCCGCCCGGGCGCCCGGGCCGAGCACGCCGTTGTTCACGCGTCCGCCCGCATGTGGATCTCGACAGCGGCTTCCCAGCGGGATCGCTCCCGCGCCCGCCCCGCGTCGTCGAGCCGTGGAGCAACGCGGTTGACGATCGCCGGCGCCGAGCCGGTCTCGTCCAGCAGGCCCACGGCCTCGGCAGCGAGCCTGGCGATGCCCCGCGCCGTAGCCTCCGGATCGGCCGACACCTCGAGGGTCAGCCCGGAGAGGTCGGCCACCGCCTGGAGCAATCCTTCGTGCGCGGAGAGCCCGCCGCCCACCCGCAGGACGTCCGCCGAGCGGCTCGCGTCCACGGCCTCCAGCGCGTCGGCGATCTGGTGTGCGACGCCCGCGAGCGCAGCAGCCCCGAGGTCTGCCGCAGTCGTGGTGCTGCCGGCCCCGAGGACCGTGATCCGGTCGGCGCCGTGCCAATGTGGGGTGCCGAGGCCTGCCGGCGCAGGAACGACCACGGGATGCGGCCTCGACCAGTCGGGCGTTCGCGAGGCGCCGTCCGCGGAGAAGCCAAGGGCCGGGAGCAGGTCCAGCGCGTTGCCGGCATTCGCGCAGAACGCCTCGAGCACGTAGGTGGGCCCCGAGGCGCGCTTGACCCAGGCCGGGGAGGCCAGCACGCCCGGCGGGGGCTCCGGCGGATCGGCGCCGACGTTCAGCAGGAGGAAGCCGCCGGTGCCGAGCGTGAGCGCCGCCGTGCGCGACGACGTGCATCCCTGTCCGTAGAGCGCCGCGGGCTGGTCACCGAGCATCGCCGCCAGCGGCGCCTCGAGCCCGGCCACCGGGCCCGAGGTCCGGACGCCGGGATCGTCGGACGGGACGATCTCGGGGAGCAAGGCGGAGGGCACCCCGAACAGGTCGAGCAGGTCCCCGTCCCAGCGCAAGGTCTGCAGGTCGACGAGCAGCGATCGGCACGCGTTCGACGGCTCCGTCACGTGGGCCTCGCCCCCGCTGAGCTGCCAGGCGAGCCAGCCGGCCACGTCGGAGAACAGGAGCTCGCCCGCCTCTGCGCGCTCCCGCAGCGATGTGTCGGCGTCGAACAGCCAGGCGAGCTTCGGCGCGGAGAAGGTGGGGTCGAGCGCGAGCCCGGTCTTCGCACGCACGGCATCCGCTGCCGGCTGTCCGAGCGCCGCGCACAGATCCCCCGCACGCTGGTCCTGCCAGCTCACAACCGGTGTGACCGCACGCCCGCCGTCGCGCTCCCAGAGCAGAAACGACTCCGTCTGGCTTGCGATGCCGATCGCGGCGACGGCGGCCCCGTCGCCCGCCACGACCTCGGAGATGGCTTCCAGCGCCCCGGCCAGGAGCTCGTCGGGGTCGTGCTCGACCATCCCCGCCGACGGTCGAGAGGTTGTCACGCGACGGACGGCGGACCCCCGCTGTTGCAGGCGCCGGTCATAGGCGACACAACGCGTGCTCGAGCTTCCCTGATCGAGAGCGAGGATCACGTCGGCCGGCACGCTGCCTGTTTATCAGGGCGGCTCCCGGCAGGCTCCCGGAGCACCCGTTGCGACGGGCACTCCGGGAGCGCCGGAAACGGCTAGTCCTCGAGCCGGAACAGCTCGCGCGACGTGAACGCGGTGTCGGGGAAGTCCGAGAAGAGCCCGTCGACGCCGAGCCGGTAGAACAGCAGGTACTCGTTGACCGGGTTGCCCCCGAAGTCGCTCGCCAGCCGGCGCTGCTCGTTGCGGAACGTCCACGTGTGGATCAGCAGGCCGTGCTCGTGGGCCCGCTCGACGAGGTCGCCCGGCGGCAGGAGCGTGCGGTCCCGTCTCGTCCACGACTCCGTCGCCGTTCGCGTCGGCCACGCTTCCGTCCGGGTTGAGGGCGATCGCCCGCGAGCTGACGATGTACGGCTTCCAGGGCCCGATGCCGTCGGCGTACTTGCTGATCTCCTCGAGGCCCGCATCGGTGGTGAAGAAGCCGAAGGTGCGGCTCTGCAGCACGGGGTTGCCCGAGACCGTCCAGTCGTAGGGGCGGTCGAACGGCGGCGCGTAGGTGATCGTCCCGTCGGGGGCGACGTCGTTGGCGTCCACGAGCTGGACGAGGCGCACGTCCGTCAGCGTGTTGAGGAGCTTCAGGTTCGACTGCTCGAAGGACTGGATGAACACCGGCGCCCGGCGGTTGTTCCAGCCCTCGCGGCGCAGCACCTTCACGAGCCGCTGCTCGAGCGGAAGACCGAGGCCGGCGTGGTAGGTCGGATGCTTGGTCTCCGGGTAGACGCCGATCTGGCGGTCGAGCTTCTTCGACCAGCGCTTCGCGAGGTCGATGACCTCCTCGAGCGTGGGAATCTTGAAGCGGCCGTTGAACTGCTGCGGCCGCTCTGCCAGCGGCTGGATCGCCCGCAGCGTCTTGATCTCCTTGAGCGTGAAGTCCGAGGCGAACCAGCCGGTCTCGGCGACCCCGTCGACGACCTTGGTCGTCTCCCGGCTCGCGAACTCGGGATGGCTTGCCACGTCGGTCGTGCTGGTGATGTTCGGCTCGTGGCGGGCGATCAGACGCCCGTCCTTCGTGGCCACGAGGTCCGGCTCGATGTAGTCGGCGCCGAGCTTGATCGCCAGCTCGTACCCCTCCAGCGTGTGGTCGGGCAGATAGCCGGCAGCCCCGCGGTGGCCGATCACGAGCGGAGACTGGTCGCGGCCGCCCCCGCCGCCGAGCGCCCACACGGCCGGGACCGCGAGGAGCAGCACCCCCACCCCCACGAGCGCTGAAATCCATCCCCTACGTCTGGTTCTCATGGAGCTCCTCCTCGGGTCGAGTGTGGCGCGAACCTATCCGGCAGGCTCCGCTCGACGCAAGGGCGCGCCCCGGAGACTGAAATCATGCTCGGCATGCGGGATCTCCGGCTCAGCCAGGCCCTCGTGCTGCGCGTGGACGCGCTCTCGAACGCCGCTCTCGCCGTCTTCCTCCTCGCGGCCACCTGGGATCGCCTCTACGAGTTCCTCGGCCTCCCCGTCCCGGAGCCGCCCTTCTACGCGCAGCTCCTCGGGGCCGCACTCGTGGCCTTCGCGATCCTCGAGTGGGCCCTCGCGGGGTCGCCGGTGGAGGCAGCGGTCACGTTCGCGGCGGCCGTGGGCAGCACCATCGCCGCGATCGTCCTGGCGGTCTGGCTCCTCTTCGGCGACACGGACCTCGACACCCACGGGGAGATCGGTCTCTGGTCGGTGGCGGGCTTCCTCGCGGCGGCCGCGATCATCCACGCGGTCGTTCTCTGGCGCGGCTGGTTTAGCGGGAGCGCTCCTTGAGCGCGCGCTCGATCTGGCGCTTCGCGTCGCGGTCGGCGATGGTGCGCCGCTTGTCGCGCACGTCCTTGCCGCGCGCGACCGCGAGCTCAATCTTGGCCCGGCCGTTCTTCCAGTAGAGCTTCGTCGGGACGAGGGTCAGGCCCTTCTCGTTGACCTGTCCGAGGAGCTGGTCGATCTCGCGCCGGTGCAGGAGCAGCTTGCGGTCGCGGTCGGGATCGTGGTTCGCGATGTTCCCCTGCGTGTACTCGTCGATGTGCGCGCCCACGAGGTACGCCTCACCGTCCCGGACGTCCCCGAACGCCCCTTGAATGGTGACTTTCCCGTCGCGCAGCGACTTCACCTCGGTGCCGGTCAAGGCGAGGCCGGCCTCGTAGCGGTCGAGGAGGTGGTAGTCGTGGCGAGCACGACGGTTCTCGGCGATGAGCTTGGTCCCGGCGGCCATAACCTGCATTGGACCAAAAAAATTCGCCGAGCCGGTTGCGCTTTCGTCCCCCTCCCCGGCGAACCTTCCGCTTCCGCGTACGGCCTACCGGTGAGGCTTCGGTCTACTCGCGCTCCGTGCTCGGCGCAAGCGGCAACCTAAAGGGACAGGCAACCCTGCGCAAGGGACCCGAGCAACCTTTCTCCGCAAAGAGCGGCAAAAATTTCGAAGTGGGTCATGCGGGCGCCAGCTCGACCTTGCCCTCCCACCGGCGGATGTCCGCGACGCGCACCTCGATGGGGTCGCCGAGGCGGTAGGAGAAGCCTCCGCGGCGTCCGACGAGGGCCGTTCCGAGTGGATTGAGCTCGAAGTAGTCGCCCGGAAGGCGCCGCGCGGGCACGTAGCCCTCGAAGACGCCGTCGAAGCGCACGAAGATGCCGGATCCGATCGCGCCGACGATCTGGCCCTCGAAGGTCGCGTCCCAGCCCTCCTCGAAGAGCCGGCGCTCGAGGAGCCAAGCCAGGCACAGCTCGTCGGCCCGGTACTCGGCCTGGGCGGCGTCCCGCTCGCGCACGGACGTCCACTCGGAGACCTCCGAGAGGTCGTCGGGCAGCTCGACGTCGAGCACGCCGAGCTCGCGCAGGAGCGCCCGGTGGCAGAGGAGATCCGGATAGCGGCGGATCGGCGACGTGAAGTGGCAGTAGGCGCGGCTCGCCAGCCCCGAATGGCCGAGGTTGCGCGGGTCGTAGCGCGCCTGCTTCAGCGCGCGTAGGACGAGAGGCGGGTACGCCTCACGCCCGCGACCCGTCTGCTCGACGTAGCGCATGACCGTCGTGCTCACACGGGCGGCGAGCTTCGCGGCGTCAGCCGGCCGGAGGTTGTCCGGAGCAGGCGGCGTCGGCACCTCGAGGTCGGCGAGCTTCGCCAGGAGAAGCTCGACCGACTGCGGGTCGGGCTGTTCGTGCACGCGGTAGACCGCCTCGCGCCCGCGGCCGGCGAGGAGCCCGGCGACGGCCTCGTTGGCCGCGATCATCAGCTCCTCGACGAGCATGTGCGCCAGCGGCTCCGTCTCGATCCAGGCACGTTCGACCCCGCCCTCGCCGTCGAAGGCGAAGGCTGTCTCGCCCGTCTCGATCCGAAGCGCCCCACGGCCGTAACGCCGCTTGCGGAGCGCCGAGGTCACCTGCTCGGCGAGCCGTAGCGACTCGGTCAGCTCGTCGCTCGCACGCTCGTGCCCGGCGAGGACGGCCTGGGCGTGGCCGTAGGTGAGGCGTTCGCGGCTGACGATGCGGCTGCGGTAGAAGCGCGCCTCGCCGGGAACGAGGTCCGCGTCGAAGGGAATCTCGACGGTGACGCAGCGCCGCTCGACGTGCGGGCGCAGGCTGCACGCGTCGTTGGAGAGCTCTTCGGGGAGCATGGCCTCGACACGGCCGGGGACGTAGACCGAGAAGCCTCGCTCTGCCGCATCGTGGTCGAGCGGAGAGCCGGCCGGAACGTAGGCGGACACGTCGGCGATGTGCACCCAGGCGCGGACGCCGTTCTCCTCGCGGCGGAGGCTGAGCGCGTCGTCGAAGTCCTTCGCCTCTTCGGGGTCGATCGTGAAGGCGAACAGGTCGCTCAGGTCGACGCGGTCGGGCTCGTCGTCCGGAGGAGGCGGCGGCAACGGCGCGTGCTTCCTGCGTACGCCGAGGTGCCACAGGAGCCCTTCGAGAACCGCCTCGATGTGGCTCGCCGGGCCCAGGACCCTCTCGACACGGGCGCGGCCCCGCCCAAGACGAACGACGGCAAGGTCACCCGGGGAAGCGTCCCCGGCGCCCTTGCGGTCGACGATGACGGGGACCCCGCCCTCGAAGTACGGCTCGCCGGCGAGGAGCTTGCCCCGGCGGGCAAGCTCACAGACGAGCAGCTCGGCCACTACTTGCCGCGGAGGACCTGAAGAATCGTCCGGCGGGCGATCTGGATCGCCTCGTCGCGCTCCGCGGTGATCGGATCGTCGACGGCGGTGATAGACGGGTGGAGCCCGACGCCGGTGATGTCGGCGCCCGCGGGCGTGACGTACTTCGCGGTCGTGAGCTTGAGCGCGCGGCCGTTGAGGAGCGGCGCGACTGTCTGCACGGAGGCCTTGCCGAAGGTGCGCTGCCCGACGAGGATCGCGCGGTCCTGGTCGAGGAGGGCGCCCGCCACGATCTCGGCCGCGCTCGCGCTCCCACCGTTCACGAGCGCGACGAGCGGCAGCTTCGGATGGGTCGGGAAGCCCGTGACGCGGTAGGTGTGCTCCTCCTCGTGCAGCCCGGACGTGCGGCAGACGATTCCGTCTCCGATGAAGACCGATGCGACGTCGACCGCCTGCGAGAGCAGGCCGCCGGGGTTGTCCCGCAGATCGATGATCGCCCCGGTCGCGCCCTTCGCGACCAGGCGCGATGTGGTGGCAGCCACCTGGTCGGCGGCACCGGCCGAGAACGAGAAGATGCGGATGTACGCGATCTTCTGCTTCTTCACCCTCAGCAGGCGCGCGCTGATGGGCGGCACAGCGATCTCCTTCCGGACGACCTCCACGTCGTACACCGCCTTCTTCGGCGGACGCCGAACGCGGAGGCGCACCACGGTTCCGGGCTGGCCCTTGAACAGTGTCAGGGCGCTCTCGAAGGGCTTGTCGGCGACCACGGCGCCGTCGATGCGGACGATCACGTCGCCCGGCTCGATCCCCGCGCTCTTGGCCGGACCGGGATAGGCGGAGGTGACGACGAGCCCGCCGCTGGCCGGCCCCACGGTGAGGCCGATGCCGGAGTACGTCCCGTCCGTGCGGTCGCGGAGGTTCTCGAACTCGGAGGCCGTGAGCACCTCTGTGTGGGGATCCTCCAGACCGTCGAGGATGCCGTCGACGGTCGGGCGCGCGAGCACCTCGGGATGGATCCAGCGGTAGTACGAGTCGTTCAGCTCCTCCCTGACCTCGTCGATCAGGTGGACCGACGGGTCGGCGGGACGCTGCGAAGCGGCCTGGCTCGCTTCCTGCTCGGACTGCGTGAGGACGAAGCCGAGGAGGAACGCGCCGACGACGACCACGGTCGCAGCGAGATAGCCGGCCGCCCGTCTCACAGGTCGCCCGTCTTCCGCCATGCCGGGCCGACCGCCAGCACCGCCGTCAGATCCGCAGGAAGCGCCGCAGCGTGATGCCCGAGCCCGCGGCTCCCACGAGCAGGCTCACGGCGACGAGGATGAGGGCCACGACCGGGAAGCTCCACGCGTTGATGTCGTCCGGGCTTTCCACCCTGCCCATGATGCCTGGAAGCGCGAGCTCCTTCGCCGCCAGGAGCAGGATGACAGCGAGGACGGATCCGGCCAGGCCGCAGAGGATGCCCTCGAGCATGAACGGGGCGCGCACGAACCAGTTCGTGGCGCCGACGAGCTTCATCACCTCGATCTCGCGCCGCCGGGAGAAGATCGAGAGGCGAATCGTGTTGGCGATGAGGATGGTCGAGGCGATCAGGAGGATGACGCTCCCGACGAGGAAGATCCCGCCGATGATCGTCGCCACCTGGAGCACCCGCTCCGCCTTCTTCTCGCCGTAGGTGACCTTCTCGACCCCCTGCGGAGGCGGATCGAGCGACCCGGCGATCGTCTTCACCCTGTCCGCGTCGATCGGGATGACCTTGTAGGCGGGCGGCAGCGGGTTCCGCGCCAGGTTGCCCGCGAGGTCGGGGAAGCGCTTCTCCATCTCGGCGAGCGCTTCTTCCTTGGAGATGAAGTCGATCTCCTTCACGTCCGGGTTGCTGGCGAGCTGCGCCCGGACGGCGTCGATGTGCTGAGGCGTGGCCGCCTCGCCGCACGTGAGGTCGGTGCAGAAGTACACGTTGACGACGAGGTCCTTCTTGACGTGGTCCGTCCAGGAGATCACCCAGGTGCCCAGGGCGATGAAGAGCCCCAGCAGGAACATCCCGATGAGGACGGTCATGACCGCCGCCACCGACGTGGAGAGGTTCGCGGCGATCGAGCGGAAGGCCTCGGTGAAGAAGAGTCTGGCCCGCACCTATCCGTAGCCGCCCCGTCGCTCGTCCCGGATGACGACGCCGTCCTCGAGGGCGATGACGCGCTTGCGCATCTTGTCGACCATCTCGCGGTCGTGCGTGGCCATGACCACCGTGGTGCCCGTGCGGTTGATGCGGTAGAGGAGCTGCATGATCCCGACGGACGTGTCGGGGTCGAGGTTGCCCGTCGGCTCGTCGCAGATGAGGAGCGGCGGGTGGTTGACGAACGCGCGCGCGATCGAGACGCGCTGCTGCTCGCCGCCGGACAGCTCGTGCGGGTGGTTGTTCATCTTCGCGCCGAGGCCGACGAGGGCCATGATCTCGGGCACCTTGGACCGGATCTGGGCCTTCGAGTCGCCCTGCACCTTGAGCGCATAGGCGACGTTCTCGTACGCCGTGCGGTCGGTCAGGAGCTTGAAGTCCTGGAAGACGCAGCCGAGGTTGCGGCGGAGCATCGGGACCTTCGAGCCCTTCAGACGGGCCAGCTCGCGGCCGCCGACGAGGATCCGTCCGCGCGTCGGGTCGAGCTCCTTGAGGAGCAGGCGCATGATCGTCGACTTGCCCGAGCCCGAGGGGCCGACGAGGAAGACGAACTCGCCCTTCTCGATCACGAAGCTCGTGTCGCGGAGCGCGACGACGTTCGGGTCGTAGATCTTCGTGACGCCCTCGAACACGATCATGGGCGTCCCGGCAGGGCCCGGCTGGGTCTCGTCCGGCAAGACCGCGGCTTCAGCCTCGGGCGGGTCGCCGTTCAATGCGGCGCCAGGCGTCCCAGGCTGTTGGAGTTGCTCTTTAAGGTCGGCTTCCTGCACCGGTCTACACGTGGTCGCCCGTCCCGAGGGCGCACCGGTCGGGTTTCTGCTGAGGGTCGAGTCTAGCGAAACGGGCGGGTGACGGACAGCACATCAGGCTACGGCTCCAGTGGCGTGGGCTAGGAGGTACGCGCGTATGAAACGGTCGAGATCCCCGTCGAGAACGGCTTGGGCGTTTCCTTCTTCGACGTCTGTGCGGTGATCCTTCACCAGCTGGTACGGATGGAGCACGTAGCTGCGGATCTGGCTGCCGAACCCCGTGTCCAGCACCACCCCGCGCTCCTGTGCGAGCTCCGCCTCGCGGCGCTCGAGCTCGTGCTCGGCCAGGCGGCTGCGGAGGATGCGCATCGCGGTCTGGCGGTTCGAGAGCTGCGACCGCTCGTTCTGGCACTGGACGACGATCCCGGTCGGCATGTGCGTGATCCGGACGGCCGAATCCGTCTTGTTCACGTGCTGACCGCCCGCCCCGCTCGCGCGGTACGTGTCGATGCGTAGGTCGGACTCGTCGATCTCGAGGTCGACGTCGTCGTCGACGAGGGGGCTGACGATCACCTGCGCGAACGATGTATGGCGGCGGTGGGCCTGGTCGAAGGGCGACAGGCGGACGAGCCGGTGCACGCCCCGCTCGGCCTTGAGCGTCCCGTAGGCGTTCTCGCCCTCCACGGTGAAGGTGGCCGACTTGAGCCCGGCCTCCTCCCCGGGCGACTCCTCGACCAGCTCGGTCTTGAACCCGCGATCGGCCGCCCAGCGGAGGTACATGCGCAGCAGGATCTCGGTCCAGTCCTGCGCGTCGGTTCCTCCGGTGCCCGCGTGGATCGAGACGACGGCGCCGCCGGCGTCGTAGTCGCCGCTGAAGAGCGAGTCCTCCTGGAGGCGGTCGAGCTGGCCCCGCAGCGTGACGGCGCTCTGCTCGACCTCGTCGAGCTCGCCGTCGTCGGAGACGAGCGTCACGAGCTCGCCGAGGTCGGCTGCGTCGCGGCTGAGCTGGTCGTAGCGCTCTAGGCGCCGTGCGAGCCGGGCATGCTCGGCGGAGATGCGGGCCGCCCCCCGCTGGTCGTCCCAGAACCCCGGGGCGCCCATGGCCTCCTCGAGCTCGGCGAGCCGCGCCTTCAGACCCTCGGGGTCAAAGGTAATCACGGACCCAGGCCAACTGGGTCCCAATCTCTGCGAGCTCTCGCTCCACCGCGCTCCTCTCGGCCATGCGTGGATGGTAGCGCCCGGGTCGAACGACCCCGACGGGTCCCAACGAGGCCTGTCCGAGGGGCCACCCCGGGCCACCACCCGCTTTGGACGCTAACGACGAAACGCGCACGCGTGGGTGACGCAACGTGCCGGGAGTGTGAACGTGGGCGAGGCGGCGACGGCGGCTACGCGCCGTGGCACTTCTTGAACTTCTTGCCCGAGCCGCACGGGCACGGGTCGTTGCGCCCTACGCGGTCGAACTCGTTCGCCACGCGCTGGCCCGTCGAGACCGTTGTCGCGGCCGCGCCGCCGGCGCCGGCCATCGAGCCCGCGCCGCCGCCCGCCGCCGCGGCCGCTCCGGCGCCTGCCGCCCTGATGGCGTCCGCGCCGGAAACCGACTCGTGCTCGTAGACCAGGTCGCCGTTGCCCGCGCCGTTGCCCTCGGGGGCGGGCGGCTGAAGCTGCTCCTGCTCGGGGCGCTGCTCGATCTGGATGCGCAGGATGTAGCGGACGACCTCTTCCTGGATGATCGCCGTCAGCTCCTCGAACATCGTGTGGCCCTCGGCGCGGTACTCGGCGAGCGGGTCCTTCTGGGCCATGGCGCGGAGGTGGATGCCGTCGCGGAGGTACTCCATCGACTCGAGGTGCTCGCGCCAGCGCACGTCCACGACCTGGAGCACGAGGTAGCGCTCGACGTCGCGCAGGAGCTCGGCGCCGTACTCCTCCTCCTTGGCCGCGTAGGCGTCCCGAGCGTCCTCCTGGAACTCCTCGATCAGCTCCTCGCGGGTGAGTGACCCCTCGGCGAACTCGTCCCGCTTCACCTGGGTGTCGTAGAGCCCCTCCATCTCCTTGAAGAGGCTGTCGAGGTCCCAGTCCTCCTGGTACTCGGCCTCCGTGTGCTCGTAGACGACGCGCGCGACCAGGTCGTCGAGCCAGCCTCCGATCTCCTCCGAGAGGTCGGCCCCCTCGAGGACATGACGGCGCTGCTCGTAGATGACCATCCGCTGCACGCTCATGACGTCGTCGTACTTGAGGACGTTCTTCCGCGAGACGAAGTTCTGCTCCTCGACCTTCTTCTGTGCGTTCTCGATCTGCTTCGAGAGGATCGAGGCCTCCATGGGCTGGTCGTCCGGAAGCTTGAAGCGCTCCATGATGTTGTTGATCCGGTCGCCGGCGAAGAGGCGCACGAGGTCGTCCTGTGCAGAGAGGTAGAAGCGCGACTCGCCGGGGTCTCCCTGGCGGCCCGACCGGCCGCGGAGCTGGTTGTCGATGCGGCGCGCCTCGTGGCGCTCGGTGCCGAGGACGTAGAGGCCGCCCAGCTCGCGGACGCCTTCGCCGAGCTTGATGTCGACGCCGCGGCCGGCCATGTTCGTCGCGATCGTGACCGCGCCGGGCTGGCCCGCGCCGACGATGATCTCGGCTTCGCGCTCGTGCTGCTTGGCGTTGAGCACGTTGTGCTTGATGCCCTGGCGCTCGAGCATGGTCGAGAGGAACTCGGAGACCTCGACGGAGATCGTGCCGACGAGGACGGGCTGACCCGCCTCGTGGCGCTCCTTGATGTCGTCGAGCGCCGCCTGGTACTTGGCCTCGCTCGTCTTGTAGATGAAGTCGTTCGCGTCGTCGCGGGCCACCGCGACGTTCGTGGGGACTTCGACGACGGAGAGGTTGTAGATCTCCTGGAACTCCTTCTCCTCCGTCTTTGCCGTACCGGTCATGCCGGCGAGCTTCTCGTAGAGGCGGAAGTAGTTCTGCAGGGTGATCGTCGCGAGGGTGACGTGCTCCTCGCGGATGGCGACGCCTTCCTTTGCCTCCACGGCCTGGTGGAGGCCCTCCGACCACCGACGCCCTTCCATGATGCGTCCGGTGAACTCGTCGACGATCTTCACCTCGCCGTCCTGCACGACGTAGTCGACGTCACGCTGGTAGAGCGACTCGGCCTTGAGCGCCTGGATGAGGTGGTTGACGAGCTGCGCGTGCTGCGGCTCGTAGAGGTTCTCGATGCGGAGCGTGCGCTCGACAGCCTCGATGGCGGTCTGGCGCGGCGACACCGTCTTGAACTTCTCGTCGAACTCGTAGTCGGCGTCGTCCTCGGACTTGACGACGCCCTTGGGGATGAACTTGGCGGCCATCCCCTCGAGGCCGCGCACGATGCGCGCGAAGTCGTAGTACGTCGAGGCCGCCGTCTCGGGCTCGCCCGAGATGATCAGCGGCGTGCGCGCCTCGTCGATGAGGATCGAGTCGACCTCGTCCACGATCGCGTAGGCGTGGCTGGGCTGGACGGTGCCGGCCAGCGTCGAGGCCATGTTGTCGCGCAGGTAGTCGAAGCCGAACTCGGAGTTGGTCCCGTACGTGATGTCCGCCGAGTAGGCCTCGCGGCGCTCGGCGAACGGCATCTGGTTGCGGATGAAGGACGCGCGCATGCCCAGGGCCTCGTAGACGGGGCCCATCCACTCGGCGTCGCGCTTGGCCAGGTAGTCGTTGACCGTCACGAGATGGACGCCGCGGGCCGGCAGCGCGTTCAGATAGAGCGGCATCGTGGCGACGAGGGTCTTTCCCTCGCCGGTCTTCATCTCGGCGATGTCGCCCTCGTGGAGAACGATCGCGCCCATCACCTGGACGTCGAACGGGCGCATCCCGACGGAGCGCTTCGCCGCTTCGCGGACGGCCGCGAAGGCCTCGAACGAGAGCTCGTCGAGCGATTCGCCGTTCTCGAGCCGCTGCCGGAACTCGACGGTCTTGGCGGCGAGCTCCTCGTCGGAGAGGCCCTCGAAATCGGGCTCGAGCGAGGCGACGTAGCTCGCCTGCTGGGCGAGACGCTTGAGCCGCCGGCCCTCGCCGACGCGCAGGACCTTTTCGAGGGCGCCGTAGTTCTGGGGCATCAGTTCAGGGTAGCGAGAGAGCGGCTTCTAGAGAGGGTCGATGGTCAGCTCCCACCGACCGTCATCCAACCTATCGGCACGGGCGACGAAAGCCTGAAAGCGAGCCTCGCCGAGCCTCTGAAGCTCGTGGAAGGCCTCGGCCTCGGGGCCCTCCGGGGACTCCGCGGCCATGTCGCCGTCGACGAGAAGCGTCGGCTCTCCGTCGGGCGGCACGGCCACTTCGAGCGACACCGCTGCGATCCCGGGGGGAAGCGCGACGAGCTCCGAGTCGAGCTGGAGGGCGCCGACCGTCCAGGAGGTCTCACTGCTGCGCACCGCGCGGACAGCGAGCGGCGGCGAGAGGCCGAGCTCGCCGGTCAGCTCCGCCACAGCGTCGGCCGGGACGTCGCCGACCACCGTTCCATCGCCGAAGACGCGGAACTGGATCTCGCTCGTCTCGTAGCCCCTGAGCGCCGGCGCCTCCACGACTGCCGTCTCGTCCCACTCGCGCGGGCGGGCAAGCCCCGAGACCCCGCTCTCGACCCACCGTAAGGCCCCCGGGTCGTGAATCTCGTCCCTGCCGGTCACGCGACCTGCGGCTCGATGAGCCCGTAGTTGGCGTCCCGGCGGCGGTAGACGACGCTTACCTCGTTCGTGTCCGCGTTCTGGAACACGAAGAAGTCGTGGCCGATCAGCTCCAGCTGGAGCACGGCCTCCTCGGGCGTCATCGGCTTCACGGCGAACTGCTTCGTCTTCACGATCACGGGCGTCTCCTCGTCGGCAACGACGGGTATCGACTCGGGCTCGTTCGCGTTTCCGCGACGGCCGCTCGGCCGGCGCTTTTCGCGGTACCTCCGGGCCTGCCGCTCCAGCTTCTCCACGAGCAGGTCGATCGAGGCGCGCATGTCGGACGAGCTCTCCCGCGCACGCAGCACGGGGCCCTTCGTCCAGATCGTCCCTTCCGCAATCTGGCTCTCGGCGATGGACGGGTTCTTCTCCACCGCGAGCTCGACCTCGAGCCGCGCCGCATCGTTGAGGTGCTTGTCGAGCTTGCCGAGCTTCTCTTCGGCGTAGGCCTTGAGGGTGTCGCTGACCTCAACGTTCTTGCCCTTGACCTGAAGTCTCACAGGAGCCTCCCTCGTCGGACTCTCATCGCAGCCTACCCGCGTCACTCAGAACTAGCTGGACGTCGCGGGGAGCCCGCCAACGAGGAGCACCGCGAGCTTCGCATGTTGCCGGTCATAGGCGCCACGGCCCCCGCCGCTCGGCGGGGGCCGTGGTCCGTGTCCTACGCGACCTGGCTAGCCCAGGTCGCTCGCGTTGACCGTGCAGGTGGCGGTGTCCGTCTTGGACGGATCGCTCTCCGAGGTGGCCGTCAGGGTGACGACGGCGGTGCTCGGCCCGCTTCCTGTGCGGGTCACGAAGACCGGCACGTCGACGTCGCGGCGTTCCTTGGCCGTCGCGAGGGCGTTGTAGAGCTGGGCTTCCCAGCCCGCGCCCGCGATGCTGGCGGACAGCCGGTAGACGTCGCCTCGCAGGTAACCGTTGACGTCCTCGGGGTGAGCCGCGGTCGTCCGCGCGAACCTGCCGGTGTTCTGGAGGTTGAACGTGCAGTCGTTCCAGCCGTCGCGCGTCCGCTTGCCGACCTTGCCGTTCGCGAGGTCGACTCCGCGGAGGTGCGGGCCGTCGCCGTCGAGCGAGCGGACTGCGACCTGGTATTCACGCACGCCGTTCTGCTCGAACGTCTCGATGACGTAGAAGTGGAGCCGGTTGGGCTGGTCCACGTACTCGTACTGGCTCCCGGACTCGAGACCGGCATGGAACGTAGCGTCGTTGAGCTGGCGCCAGTCCGCGATCGTCACCATCGAGGGCGTCCCGTCGGGCCTGAGGAAGTCGACCTTGTTCATGTCCTCGGGATGCGCGTCCATGATGTAGACGAACGGCAGGCTGTCCTGGTTCTTCGTCCTCGAGAAGAGGACACCGTGGCCGGGCGTGAACGAGTCGGCGCCGAGCCTGTCGACGGCCTCGACCGTGTAGTTGTTGTAGAGGCTCGACTGCGAGATGACGCCCGCCGCGTTGGCGGTCGGCCCCGGGCAGAACGGGTCGGTGTTGATGTTGCACACCGGCGACTGGTCGCCCCGCGTCGGGAAGGCCAGGTCTGGCGACGGATTGAGCTCGATGTTCACCCCAGTGAGCCCGTCAGGCCCGGGATCGGCGACGCGCGCCGTGACCCGTGCGACCACAACGCCGGACTCGTCCAGCGCGTTGCGGTCGAGCCGGAGGATGTTCTGCTCGTCGATGATGTCGAGCTCCATCCGGTTCCGGAAGTTCTGGCTCGCGCCGAGCGACCCGCCTTCCGTGGACGGGATCAGCCAGCGCCTGTGCGGGCCGCCCGGGCCGTTGAACGAGCCGCGGCTCAGCATGTCCCACGGACCCGAGTAGTCGCGCCGCTGCGGGATCCCGTACGGGTTGTTGTAGTTGTCCGAGATGCCGAGGTTGTGGCTCAGCTCGTGGGCGTACGTGCCCGCGCCCGAGCTCTCGGCCGCCGTGAACGTGTTACCGCCCGCGCTCGGCCACACGCCCTTGCCGGCTGCGAACGACGTCCACGGGATGTAACGCGTCGGGGACCAGTTCGGCTTCGTCGGATCGGGGTTCCCGAACGCCTCGGTGACGTCGTTCATGGTCTGGAACATCATCTCGCCGAACTCCTGCCAGGTAGAGCTCTCGTCCTGGCCGGCCTGCTGGTAGATGATGTTGTCGTAGCTCGCGACCACGGCGGGGCCGACGTCGGCCTCCCACAGCGCGCGCACCTCGGTGCGGGCGTTGCGGTTGCAGGTGAAGCCCGTCGGACAGGCCGAGCCGGCATTGCCGGCGTCACGGAGCCAGTACTCCCACTGGTTGCCCGTCAGCGTGTAGGGGCCGTAGGCCTCCAGCTCGACGCCGTACCGGCCCAGCGACGTCTCCATCCAGTAGCTGTTCATGGTCGTGAAGTGGTTCAGCAGGCTCGGCGTGTTGAGGAAGTCCTCGTAGAACTGCGCCGCCTGCGCCCGCGGGATGCTGTTGGCCGTGGTCTGCGGGTTGCCGAAGACCGTTGCGCCTGCCGGCATGGTGATGTTGAGCGGCTGGTCGGCGAACTCCGTGAGGATGATCGCGACCTTCCACTTCTCGATCGTCGGCTGCAGAGCGGGGTTCGCCCAGTCGGTGCCCGGGACGGTCTTGTAGTCCTCCCAGGTCATGTCGTCCTGGTACTCGGCCTCCTGCTGGTCGATCGGCTGGAAGCCCGGAGGCGCCGCTGTCGCGGCGGCCGCCATGGCGAGGAAGACGCCGAAGGCCAGCAGGACGCCGATGACCGCGCGCCGGCGTCGTGGTACGTGACTCATGAAGAGCTCTCTCCTTTCCACCCGGGCTCCCCGGCCCGGTGTCGCTGAACGGCTTCGCGGGAGAGCGCGAGCGCCTGCCTCGTGGCGAACCTGCCGAACGGCGTGCGTTGCGTGGCTCGTGATCCCCCCTCCCGGTCCCGCGGCCGAAGTCTTCGTCGCCCGGCTCCGCGTTTCCGACGGCGGCACTATATGCCAACGCCCGGAAGAAATTCCACTCGCCGAGGCGAGCGTTACTCGACGATCAGCTTCGGCCTTGCGCCGTGCGCTCACCTGGATCCCCCTAGTCGATCCTGGCCCCGCGGGCCGAAAGTGCCTGCCCGGTCCCGCGATTCCGAGTGGCTCAACTATACGCCGCTCCTCGGCGGGCGTGCAACCGTCGAACACCCCTCAACGCCGCACGACACGGGCGAATGCGACGACATGCACCTCTTTCGCGCCGGCCCTGCGGAGCTCGGTCGCGGCGGCGAGGACGGTCGAGCCGGTCGTGTACACGTCGTCGACCAGGCAGACGCATGCGGGGGCGTCCGCGGTCGCCCGGAATGCCTTGCTGACATTGGCCCTGCGCTCCGTCCTCGTGAGCCCACGCTGGCGGCCGACACGGCGTGTGCGCTCGAGCAGGCGCGCCGACGGGGAGATCCCACCGGTCTCCCAGGAGCGCGGCGAGCTCGCGCGCGGAGTTGACCCCGCGCCAGCCGACGCGGTCGGGCTCGCCGGGGACGTAGGCGAGAGCGGTCGCCCTCGGACGTGGAACGACGTCGGCGACCAGGTCGGCCGCCAGGCCGGCGAGGCGGCGGACGCCGCGCTCCTTCCAGGCGCCGACGAGCGCGATGACGGGTCCGTCGTAGGCGACCGCTGCGCGCGCCGAGGCGAACGAGATCCGGCGGCCGGCGCACTCCCCGCAGCGCTCCACCGGCCAGGCCGTCGGAAACCCGCAACGCGCGCACACCGTCCCGCGCAGCAGGACGAGCTGCGCCCGGCACTCGCCGCACAGGAGCTCGTCCGCCGTGCCGCACGCGACGCAGCGCGGCGGCAGGAGGAGGTCGAGGATCGCCGTGCCGACGCCCATCCCCGCTGGATAGCGCGCGCCGGCGCACGCGGGCGGCACGGAATCGTGGCGAGAGCGTGTCAGCCGCCGAGCGTGACCGGCTTTCCCTCCTCGGCCGAGCGGTAGAGCGCCTCGATCGTCCGCGCCTGGGCAACGGCGTCCTCGCGCCCGAGGAGCAGCTCGGCGCGCCCTGCAATCGCGTCGCTCAGGTTCTCGAGCTCGAGGCGGTAGGAGTCCTCGGGTGTGAGCACGATCTCCTCGCGGAACTCGCCGCGGCGGAGCTCGATCACGGGCACACGCGCGTGCCAGGGGTCGTCGAGGAAGAGCGAGCCTTCCTCGCCGACGACCTCGAGCTCGTCCCGGTCCGGCGAGACGAAGCTGCAGTCGAACTGCGCGACGACATCTCCGGGGAACCGCATCGTCCCGGCGAAGAGCACGTCGACTCCCGACTCGCCGACCACCTGCTGGCCGTAGACCGTCTCCGGCTCGCCGGCCACGAGGCGCGAGCCGCTGACGCAGTAGCACCCCACGTCCATGAGCGCGCCGCCGTCGAGATCGGCGGCCAGGCGCACGTTCGCGGCCTCCTCGAGCTTGAAGCAGAACGCCGAGCGCACGAGCCTGACGTCGCCGATCGCTCCCTCGTCGAGAAGCTCGCGCACCCGGCGCGTCTGCGGGTTGTGCCGGTACATGAACGCCTCGGAGAGGAGCCGCCCCGCGGCGTCGGCCGCGTCGAACGCGCGCTCGACCTCGGACGCGCGGCGGTCGAACGGCTTCTCGCAGAGCACGTGCTTCCCGGCCTCGAGCGAGCGGATCGACCACTCGACGTGCAGCGAGTTCGGGAGCGAGATGTACACCGCCTCCACGTCGGGATCGGCGAGCATCGCCTCGTAGCTGCCATAGGCGCGCTCGATCTCCCACTCGCGCGCGTATTCCTCGGCGCGGGACTGGTCGCGGCTGCAGACGGCGAGGACGTCCACCAGGTCGGACTCGCGCGCGCCCGCCAGGACGAGGCGGTTGATGTGCGCCGTCGAGATGATCCCCCACTTCGTGCTCATCGTTCCTCCGTTGCTCGTAGGGCTGGATACAGGGTGCGGAACCGGGCGTACCCGTCCGCGTAGAAACGCTCCCATTCGGGGTCGGGCTCGACCGTGTCCCGCACGCGCACGCAGGCGGCCACCGCCTCGGGGACGTCGGCGAAGACACCCCCGGCGACTCCGCCGAGGAGCGCTGCGCCGTAGGCGGCCCCTTCCTCCGCCACCGTGCGCTCCAGGGGGAGGCCGAGGACGGAGGCGACGATCCTGAGCCACAGCGCGCTCCGCGCGCCGCCGCCCGATGCGCGGCCCACCGTGACCGTGCAGCCGAGCGCGCGCAGCACTTCGAGGCAGTCGCGCAGGCCGTAGGCGACGCCCTCGAGCACGGCGCGGACGAGGGCGCCGCGGTCGTGCCTCAGTGAGAGGCCGACGAAGGCGCCGCGTGCGTCCGGATCGGCGTGCGGCGTCCGCTCGCCGGCCAGGTAGGGCAGAAAGACGAGGCCCTCCACGCCGGGCTCCCAGCGCTCCGCCTCCGCGAGCAGCACGTCGAACGACTCCCCCGGGGCGAGCGTGTCCCGGAGCCAGCCGAGGGAGCCGGCCGCCGAGAGCATGACCCCCATCGCATGCCACACACCGGGAACGGCGTGGCAGAAGACGTGCGCGCGCGCCTCCGGGTCGAGGGCGGGCTCCGGGAGCGCCGCGAAGACGACGCCGGACGTGCCGAGGACGACCGAGGCCGGCCCGGGCTCGTGGACGCCGACGCCGACGGCGCCCGCCGCCTGGTCGCCGGCGCCCGCCGCGACCGGCACGCCGTTGGGGGTCTGACCCGAGACCGTGGGCGATTCGAGCGCGGGGGGCAGCCACGCGGCCGGAAGGTCGAGCGCATCGAGCACGTCGCCGCTCCAGCGCCGCGCGGCGACGTCGAAGAGGAGCGTTCCGGACGCGTCGGCGACGTCGATCGCCCGCTCGCCGGTGAGCACGAGGCGGACGTAGTCCTTCGGGAGCAGGATGTGCGCGATCCGCTCGTACACCTCTGGCTCATGCCGGCGCAGCCAGAGGAGCTTCGGGGCCGTGAAGCCGGTCAGCGCTCGGTTGCGGGTCAGCTCGATCAGGCGCGCGAGCCCGATGCGCTCCTCGATCTCGGCGCACTCGGCCGCCGTCCGCTGGTCGTTCCAGAGGATCGCCGGTCGCAGCACCCGCTCGTCCACGTCGAGGGCGACCAGGCCGTGCATCTGTCCGGAGAGCCCAATGCCGGCAACCTCGGCCACATCCAGCTCGGCCAGCGCCTCCTTGGCCGCTCGCGCCCAGTCGGCCGGATCCTGCTCCGCCCAGCCCGGGCGGGGCGTCGAGAGCGGATAGCCGCGCTCGGAGCGTGCGAGCACCTCGCCGTCCGGAGCGACGGCGAGCGCCTTGACGCCGGACGTCCCGACGTCGAGCCCGACGAGCGCGGTCACTCGACCGCGAGCCCGGCGGCGGCGAGCCCCGCGAGCGCGAGGGCCTCGTCCTGCTCGCCGGGAAGGCCGCTGACCCCGACCGCGCCCACGCGCGCGCCGCCCTCGAAGGCGGCGACGCCTCCGCGGAAGAACGTGAAGAAGGGATCGAAGCTGGCGCGCTCGACCGGGTCGTCGCGCACCTTGTCGGCGAGCTCGCCCGTCGAGCGGACGTCGCTGCGAGCGGCCGTGTAGGCCTTGCGCCGCGCGTTCAGGCGCGTGTCCGGCGCCGCTCCGTCCATGGTGGCGGCGGCGACGAGCTCCCCGTGGGAGTCGCCGACGAAGACGGACACCGGGCCGGGCGCGCCCGAGATCACGGCCTGGACGATCGCCTGGGCCTGCTCGAGCCTCATCGGGCGCCCAGGGCCCCGTAGACGAGCTCGTACGCGCGCACGGCGTCCTTCGCCTGCTGCGCTTCGCGAAGCGCGGCGTCGTCGATCCGGCCCGCCACCTCGTCGATGAAGTTCCACTGGATGACGCTGCGGCGGACGGCGGCGACCGCGTCCTCGGTGTAGGGGTAGAGGTCGAATCCGAGCCGCTCCCCGTTGTCGCCGTAGCCGGCGCGGCGCAGCTCGACCGCGAGCTCGAGGGTCTCCATGAACGCGGTCGCCCCGACCATGTTGTCGTCGTCGAAGTCCCCCCAGCCCGAGTTCGCGTGCTGGTGCCCGAGGAGGCCTTCCGAGGCGAGCAGCGCCGCGTATTCGGCGAGGTTCTCGCCGTTCATGATCAGGTGCTGCCAGTCCATGTTCACCTTGACGTTCTCCAGGCCGCGCACGCGCAGCTTGTGGATCACGTGCAGGGTCATCCCCACGTTGCGCATGAGGATCTTCATCGCGGGCTCGGAGTTCTTGTGCTCGAGGAAGAGGTTGACCCCGTGCTCGGCGCAGCGCTCCGCGGCCTCGCCGATGCCGTCCACGAGCCAGCCCCAGCTCTCCGCGTACGGCGTCTGGAACGGGTAGTTGTAGCCCTCGATCCCCGGCCAGATGATGAAGTGCGCGCCGAGCGACCCTGCCATGTCGGCGGCGGCCAGCGTGCGGCGGCGGGCTTCTGCACGGATCTCCGGATCCGGGTTGACGAGGCCGCCTCGGCCGAAGAGCGGATCGAGGTGGAGCCCGGTGGCGATGCAGTAGATGCCGTGGCCGCCGAGCGCCTCGCGCACCTCGTCGAGGTTCTCCTCGGAGAGCTCCTGCGGGTAATGGAACTCGTAGTCGTCGATCAGGTCGCCGAGCCCGTCGACCGCCCGCCGCACGCGCTCGACCGTGGGCTCGCCGGCGTGCTCCGGCTGGTAGCCGCCCGGCACGAACCGCGTGACCATGGGCCCCAGCGCCCAGATGCCCAGGCTCGTCTTCATCCTTCCGCTCCCCGGTAGGTGATCTCCTCGCGACGGCCGCTCTCCGCGGAGCGCACGATCGCGTCGCAGACCTCGGCGCAGCGGTAGCCGTCCTCGAAGGTCGCCCCGTGCGGCGCCACGGCGCCCTCGCCCGCGATCGCCGTCAGCAGGTGGTGGATCTCGTGCGTGAACGTGTCTCCCCAGCCGACGATGTGCCCGGGCGGCCACCAGAAGGACATGAACGGGTGCTCGGGCTCGGTGACGAGGACGCGGCGGAACGCACGCTCGTCGGCGACCTCGAGCTCGTTGAGCCGCTCGACGTCGAAGGTCAGCGAGCCGCGCGAGCCGTTCACCTCGAAGGCGTTGTGGTTGATCCGCCCTCGCGCGAGCCTGGAGGCCTCCAGCGTCCCGACGACGCCGTTGTCGAACTCGACGGTCGCGGCGAACGTGTCGTCGACCTCGTGGCCCTCGATGAACGTCTTGACGACGGCGGTCACGGCCACCGGCTCGCCGACGAGGTAGCGGCCGATGTCGACGATGTGGGCGCCGAGGTCGCCGAGCGCGCCCGAGCCCGCGGCCTCGCGGTCGAAGCGCCAGCTCGGCGGCGCGTCGACTCCCCAGGACTGGAGGTAGCGCGCGCGGAAGTGGAAGAGGTCGCCGAGGTCGCCCGCCTCGAGCATCTCGCGGGCAAGGCGGACGGCGGGGACGAAGCGGTAGTTGAAGCCGCACATGTGCACGACGCCGGCCCGCTCGGCCTCGCGCCAGATCTCGAGCGACTCGTCGGCCGTGCGGCCGAGCGGCTTCTCGCAGAGGACGTGCTTGCCGTTGCGCGCGGCGGCGATCGTCGGCTCCGCGTGGAGCGCGTTCGGCCCGCCGTTGTCGAAGAGCCCGATGCGCTCGTCCGCCACCTGCTCGCGCCAGTCGGTGACCGCCTCGGCCCATCCGAGCTCCCGGCGCGCGGCCTCGACCTTGTCGGCGGTGCGTCCCGGAAAGGGAGACGAGCTCGGGTGCGAGCGGCGCGTGCAGCGCGCGGGCCTCGCGGAAGGCGCGCGTGTGCGCCTTGCCCATGAAGGCATAGCCGAGCATGCCGACGCCGATGCCCTCGCCGGTCGTCACACGCCGCCGCGTGCGGCCCGGCGGCGCTTGGAAAACGCGTCGATGAGCACCGCGCCGAGGAGGACGAGGCCGGTGATCACGAACTTCGTCCCGGACGCGAGCCCGAGCAGGTCCATGCCGTTCTGGATCGAGGCGATCACGAGCGCCCCGAGGAGCGCCGAGACCACGCGGCCGACGCCGCCGAAGAGGCTCGTGCCGCCGATGACCGCGGCGGCGATGACGAGCAGGAGCAGGTTCCCACCGCCCGTGCCGGTAGAGACCGAGCGGAGCCGCGAGGCCAGCATGATCCCGCCGACGCCCGCCATGAAGCCGCTGATCATGAACACGGCGATGCGTACCCGATCGACGTTGATGCCCGCGCGGCGGGCCGCCTCCGCGCTGCCGCCGACCGCGTAGACGTGGCGCCCGAAGCGAGTCCTCCCGGCGATGAACGACCAGAAGACCAGGAAGACGCCGAGGATGACAGTCACGTAGGGCAACCCGCGGTCCTTGTTCGCGTACCAGACGGCGGCGCCCAGGATCACGGCCAGGCCGAGGACCTGCAGCGCGATCACAACCGTCGGCTTGGCGGCGAGCCCACCCGCGCGCCTGACCATTGCGTTTCGGAACTGGGACAGCGCGAAGGCGACCACGACCGCGGCTGCGAGAATCCAGCCCCAGACGTCGGAGAGGAAGCCGTTCGCGATGTCGACGACCCTCTCGTCCTGGACCCTGATCGTGCCGGCCGTCGAGTACTGGGTCGTGAGGATGAGGACGACGCCGGACCAGATGAGTAAGCCGGCGAGCGTGACGACGAACGACGGCACGCCGGCCTTCGTAATCACGAGCGCCTGGGCGAAGCCGATGGCCGTCGTGCAGAGGAGCGCGAAGAGGATCGCCGCCCACCAGGGCCACCCGGGGTTGTCCGGGCGCAGGAGGAGCGTCATCACGACCCCGCCCACGGCGCTTACGAACGCAACCGACAGATCGATTTCCCCGATCAGGAGGACGAAGACGATGCCGATCGCGACGGTCGCCACGGCCGCCATCTGCAGAAGCAGGTTCGTGAAGTTCCGCTCGGTGAGGAAGTTCTCCTCGAGGATCCCGAAGACCACGAAGATGGCGAACAAGCCGAGGATGATCGGCAGCGAGCCGAGCTCGCCGCCGCGGACGCCCTGCCACCACGCTCGGATGTAGCCCGAGAAGGTCTGCGTCTGCTCGGGTGTCGGTTCAGGGACGAGGGCTGCGGTCGGGTCGGCGCTCGTCGTCACGGCTCGACCGCCTCGGCCGCCTCCATTCCCGGGACGGTGCTGAGCTTCCCAGCAGTGATCGCGTGCACGACCTCCTGCTGGTTCGTCTTCGACGTCTCGAACTGCGCGACCCGCTGGCCGAGGCGCAGGACCGTGATCCGGTCGGCGCACTCGAAGACGTCGTGGAGGTTGTGCGAGACAATGACGACGCCCAGGTCACGCTCGGCGAGGCGGCGCACCAGGTTCAGCACTTGCCGCGTCTGGGCGACCCCGAGGGCCGCGGTCGGCTCGTCGAGGATGACAAGCTTCGACTCCCACATAACCGCCTTGGCGACGGCGACCGACTGGCGCTGGCCGCCGGACAGCCCGGCGACCCTCTGGCGCACGGAGCGGAGCGTAGTGACCGAGAGGCTGTCGAGCGTCTCACGCGCCGAGCGCTCCATGCTCGACTCGTCGAGCACGACGCTCGTGCGGATCCGCTCCCGGCCGAGGAACATGTTGGCGACGACGTCGAGGTTGTCCGCGAGCGCCAGGTCCTGGTAGACGACCTCGATGCCGAGCCGCGCCGCGTCGCGAGGCCCGTGAACGTGGACATGCTCGCCGCCCACACGGACCTCGCCCTCGTCGAAGGGGTAGATGCCGACGATTCCCTTGATGAGCGTCGACTTGCCCGCGCCGTTGTCGCCGACGAGGGCCATCACCTCGCCCTTGCGCACCTCGAAGTCAACGCCGGAGAGGGCCTGCACGGCGCCGAAGGCCTTCGAGACGCCTCGGCACTCGAGGAGCGGCGCGCTTGTGGCCATAGGTCAGTGTCCCACAGGGGAAGGGACGAGAGGGGGCGCCTGACGGCGCCCCCTCTCGAGCCGCGTGAGGGTTAGCCGTTCTCCTGACACCAGTCCGTCTGGGCGGCGTCTCCGGTGCAGATCTCCTCGATCGTCCGGAACCCGTCGGCGATGACGGTGTCCATGATGTTGTCGACCGTCACCGGGGTCGGCGTCAGCGCCAGGTACGGGACGACGCCGTCGCCCTCGGGCGACTCGGCCGGCTGGCCGTCTTCGGCGTTGATCCCGATGGCCTGGAACTCGAACTCCGACTCGACCGTAGTCGGATCCTCGCCGGCGCAGAGCGCCAGCGCCGCCTTGGCCGCGACGTCGGCCTCGGCCTGGATCGGCTTGTAGACGCTCACCAGCTGCCGGCCCAGAACGAGGTTCTGCATGCCGGCCTCGGTCGCGTCCTGGCCACTCACGGGAGCGCCCTCGATCCCGGCCGCCTCGAGCGCGTTGGCGGCCGAGTTTCCGAGACCGTCGTTCGCCGCGAAGACCGCGTCGACGTCGTTGTTCGCGTCGGTGAGGATCTGCTCCATGATCGTCTGCGCCTCGGCGTTGTCCCAGCCGGGGACGTGCTGGTCGGCGACGATCTCCCACTCGCCGGCCTCCGCCTTCGCCTCGGCTCCCTCTGCGTAGCCCGTGCGGAAGAGGAAGGAGTTGTTGTCCTCCTCGCCGCCGTTGAGCAGGACGACACGCTTCGGGTCCGCGTCGAGCGCGTCGATTGCGGGATCCATGACCTCGGCCATCGCTGCGCCGACCGCGACGTTGTCAAAGCTCACGTAGACGTCGCCGCCGGAGCCGCCGGTGTTGAAGCGGTCGTACTCGACCACCGCGACGCCGGCGTCCTTCGCCTGGTCGATGATCGCGGCGCCGGAGCCCGTGTCGAGGCTGGTGAGAAGGATGACGCCCGCGCCGTCGGCGATCGCCTGCTCGGCCTGCGACTGCTGCTGGGCGGCGTCGCCCTCGGCATTCACGATGTTGGACTCGACGCCCGCAGCCTCGAAAGCCTCTTCGAAGTAGCGCCGGTCGTCGGTCTCCCAGCGCGGCGAGCTGGCGCTGTCGGGGAGGAGCACCCAGATGCTCTTGTCGCAGGTGCCATCGCCGCCACCGTCGCCGGCGGCCGCTCCCGTGTCGGAGGCCGCGTCGTCGTCGTCGTCGTCTCCGCCGCAGCCGGACGCGACCAGTGCGAGCGCCGTCACCAGCGCGAGCAGGAGCACGAGCACCAGTCGACGCTTCGGAGATTCGGTGGCCTTGTACGAAAATCTTCTCACGACTTTCCTCCTCGTTGGCTGAACCCCGCCCCCTTGATCGGGGGAGCTTAGGCTCCTCAAAGGACGGATTTCAAGCGTCCTGGTTAGCTTGCGGGAGCGCGGCGGGCGGGATGAGGAGCGGGGAACGCCAAGTTTCATTTCCGTCCGGTCTTGGCGTATTTCGGGGATGAGCAGGTGAAATTCGGCCGCGATCCTGCGAAAGTGTGGTCGTGCGAGCCCCTCGTGAACGGGGATGACGGTGGAACCAGGGACTTTCGGCAGCCTTCGTGAGCTCAACCGCCTGCGGGTCGTGGACGCGCTGCGCCGCCAGGGAACGGCGAGCCGGAGCGAGCTCGCACGCCTGACCGGGCTCTCGCGAACGACCGTGACCACGCTGGTCGCCGATCTGCAGGGGCGCGGGATGATCGCGGAGCAGTCGGCGGGCCGCACCAGCCCGTCAGGCCGCGGCCGGCCCCCGGTCCTGCTCCGGCTCGACGCCTCCGTCGGCGCGGCGCTCGGCATCGACTTCGGCCACCGGCACGTCCGCGTGGCGGTCGCCGACCTCTCCTCGACGGTGCTCGCGGAACGCGTCGTCGCGCTCGAGGTCGACGACGATGCCGCCACGGCGCTCGACGCCGCGGCCGACCTCGCCGCCGAGGTGCTCGCCGAGGCGGGGACCGACCGCAGCCGCCTGATCGGCGCCGGCATGGCGCTCTCGGGGCCGCTCGACCGGGACACGGGAACGGTGGCCTCGACGGTCGTGCCGGGCTGGGCGGGCGTCAACGCGGGCGAGGAGCTCTCGCAGCGTCTGGGCGTCCAGGTCGAGGTGGACAACGACGCGAACCTCGGCGCGCTCGCGGAGGTGTCCTTCGGCGCGGGCCGCGGGCTCGCCGACGTGATCTACGTGATGATGTCCGCCGGCGTCGGCGCCGGCCTCGTCCTGGGAGGTCGTCTGCACCACGGGGCGACGGGCATCGCCGGCGAGCTCGGCCACGTCCAGGTGCGAGTCGACGGCGCCGTCTGCCGGTGCGGGAATCGCGGCTGCCTCGAAACCGTCGCCTCTACCGAGGCGATCGTCGACCTCCTCCGGCCCGCTCACGGCAACGACCTCACGCTGCAGGGCGTGATCGAGCTCGTGGCCGACGGCGACCTCGCCGCCACGCGGGTCGTCAACGACGCCGGCCGCGCGGTCGGGCGCACGTTGGCCGACCTGTGCAACCACCTGAACCCGGCCGCCATCGTCGTCGGCGGCGACCTCCGAGCAGCGGGCGAGCCGCTCGTCGACGGGATCCGGTCGGCGATCGACCGCTACGCGCTCCCGGGGGCCGCGCAGGCAGTCGAGGTGAAACCGGGCATCCTGGGCGAGCGCGCCGAGGTGCTCGGTGCTCTGGCGGTCGTGATCGCGGACACGGACCGGCTCCGCTCCGCCGGCCTCGCGCCCCTGCGCTCCGGCGCCGTCCGCTAGTCGCGCGCCGAGGGGTAGCGCAGGATGCTGTCCGCGAGCTTCGACGCGTCGCCGAAGATCCCCGCGATCGCCAGGCCCTCGTCCGGCACCACGCTGCCCGGAAGGAGCGCGGCGCGGCGGATGGCGGCGGCCTTGCCGACGTGGCAGTCGGCGCCGATCGCCGCCGGCCCGCGGATCTGTGCGTCGGCCTCGATCGTCACGTTGGGGCCGAGCACGACGGGACCGTCGATGGTCGCGGACGAGTGGATCTTGCAGCCCTCCTCGGCCCAGACGCCCGAGGCGATCTCCTCGCCGGGGATGTCCACGCGGACGTGGCCGAGCACGGCGTCGAGAATCGTGTTGCGCAGCTCGTCCAGGTCGCCGACGTCGTTCCAGTAGGCCATCGTCGTGTACGCGTAGACCTCCTCCCCGGCCGCGACCAGGTTGGGCCACACGTCCTCGCCGAAGTCGTAGAACGTGTCGGGCGGGATGCGCTCGAGGAGCTCGGGCTCGATCACGTAGATGCCGCAGTTGGCGAGGTCGCTCCGCGCCTCGTCCCGTCTGGGCTTCTCCTGGAAGCCGCGCACCCGCGTGTCGCGGTCGAGGATGACGACGCCGTACGAGGACGGGTCGCTCACGGGCTTGACGGTCAGGGTCGCGAGGGCGCCCGTGCGCTGGTGGTGGCCGAGGAGCGCGGTGATGTCGACGTCGTGCAGGCCGTCGCCGGAGGTGATGAGGATCGCCTCGTCGCCCCAGTGGTCCTGCAGCTTCTTCGTCCCGCCCGCGGTGCCCAGAAGCTCGGGCTCGTGCGACCACAGAATCGACATCCCGAGCGCCGATCCGTCGCCGAAGTAGCGCTGGATCATCTCCGGGAAGGCGTGCAGGTTGATGCCGACGTCGTTGACGTCGTGACGGCGCAGGAGGTTGAGCAGGTGGTGGAGGACCGGCCGGTTGGCGACCGGCATCATCGGCTTCGGCAGGAAGTCCGTCAGCGGCCGCAGGCGCGTGCCGAGGCCCGCAGCCATCACCATCGCCTTCATCGCGCCACCTCCGTCGCCTCCGCGCGCAGCGCGGCCAGGGATTCCACGTAGGGCGGGCGGTGCACGCCCTCCTCGGTGACGATCGCGGTCACGAGCGCCGCCGGCGTCACGTCGAACGCGGGGTTCCGCGCCGCGAAGCGGCCCGTCACCTCGGCCGGGTCGCGCTCCTCGATGGGGATGTCCGCGCCGCTCGCGGCTTCGAGATCGACGGTCGAGCTCGGCGCGACGACGTAGAACGGAATTCCGTGATGGGCCGCGAGGACGGCCAGCGGGTACGTGCCGATCTTGTTCGCCGTGTCGCCGTTGGCGGCGATGCGGTCGGCCCCCGTGAGCACGACGTCCACCTCGCCGCGCGCCATGAGCGAGCCTGCGGCCGAGTCGGCCAGAACGCTCGCCGGGACACCGGCGCGCTCCAGCTCCCAGGCGGTGAGCCGCGCTCCCTGGAGGAGCGGCCGGGTCTCGTCGACGAGCACGTGCTCGACAAGACCACGCGCGTGCGCCTCGCAGATCGCGCCCAGTGCCGTTCCGACGCCGCCGGTGGCGAGTGGGCCCGTGTTGCAGTGCGTCAGGGCCCGCGAGCCGGAGGCGATCAGGCCGGCGCCGTGCTCCGCCATACGGCGACAGCGCTCGACCTCGGCCTCGTGGATCCCCCGCGCGCGCCCGGCGAGGGCGGCGGCGTCCTGGTCGCCGGCCCGCATCTCGGCGATCGCCCAGGGCAGGTTCACGGCCGTCGGACGCGAGGCGAGAAGCGTCGTCGCGGCCGCGTCCAGATCCTCCCCGTGCTCGGCGGCCAGCGCGTAGCCGTAGGCGGCGGCAACCCCGATCGCAGGCGCGCCCCGCACTGCCAGCGTGCGAATCGCCTCCGCGACCTCTGCGGACGACCGGCAGTCGAGATACGTGACCTCGTCCGGCAGCCGGCGCTGGTCCAAAACGACGACCGCCCCGGATTCGAGGCGGACGATCTCGTCAGGCGTGAGGTTTCTCACCGGAGAATCCGGTGCTACTACGTGCCTTCGTCCCAGGACGCCAGGTACCTGGCCTGCTCTTCGGTGAGCTGATCGATCTCGGCGCCCATGCTCTCGAGCTTGAGGCGGGCGATCTCGCGATCGATCTCCTCCGGGACGACGTAGACCCGCGGCTCCAGCTCGCTCGCGTGCGCGACCATGTGCTCGGCCGAGAGGGCCTGGTTCGCAAAGCTCATGTCCATGACGGCGGCGGGATGCCCCTCCGCCGTGGCGAGGTTGACGAGGCGGCCCTCCCCGATCAGGTACACCTTCCGCCCGTCGGCGAACTCGAACTCCTCGACGTCCGGGCGCGCCTCGCGGGTGGCGACGGCGAGCTCCCGAAGCGCCGGGATCTCGATCTCGACATTGAAGTGGCCGGTGTTGGCGAGGATGGCGCCGTCCTTGAGGCGCTCGATCGCACTGCGCGCGATGACGTGCTTGTCGCCGGTGGCCGTGCAGAAGACGTCGCCGACCTCGGCCGCGCGCTCGATCGGCATCACCTCGTAGCCGTCCATGAGGGCCTCGAGCGCCCGCACGGGATCGACCTCCGTGACGATCACGTGCGCGCCCATGCCCCGCGCGCGCATCGCCACCCCGCGCCCCGTCCAGCCGTAGCCGCAGACGACGAAGCGCCTCCCGGCGAGAAGGAAGTTGGTGGCGCGGATGATCCCGTCGATCGTGGACTGGCCGGTGCCGTAACGGTTGTCGAAGAGGTGCTTGGTGTCGGCCTCGTTGACCGCGACGATCGGGAAGGCGAGCTTGCCCTCGGCCTCGAGCGCCTTGAGCCGGATGACGCCGGTCGTCGTCTCCTCGGTGCCGCCGAGGATCTCGCTCAGCTGGTCGCGACGGTCCTTGTGCAGGACGCCGATCACGTCGGCCCCGTCGTCCATGGTCAGCTGCGGGCGGTGGTCGACCGCGGCCGAGATGTGCGAGTAGTAGGTCTGGTCGTCCTCGCCGCGGATGGCGAAGACGGGGATCCCGTACTCGGCGACGAGCGCCGCGGCCACGTCGTCCTGCGTGGAGAGCGGGTTCGACGCGCAGAGCACGACGTCGGCGCCCCCCGCCTTCAGCGTGCGGGCGAGGTTCGCGGTCTCCGTCGTCACGTGGAGGCACGCCGAGATGCGGATGCCGTCCAGCGGCCGCTCCTGCTCGAAACGGTCGCGGATCGCGGCGAGAACCGGCATGTGCTGGTCCGCCCACTCGATGCGGACAACGCCCGCGGGAGCGAGGCCGAGATCCTTGACGTCGTGGCTGGGTGCGGTCGTGGCCATGGCCGCGGGTCAGTCTACTGAAGGAGCCAGCAGGGGCCGACGATCAAGCGTCCGCGCGGCCGTACCGGTCCTCGAGCCGCACGACGTCGTCGAGCTCGGGCGTCGAGGCTTCGAGGACCGTGGAGTCCTCGAGCGCGCGCCAGCGGTGCACGACACCCGGCGCGAAGCGGAACGCGCGGCCGGGACCGACCACCTCGATGTCGGGCGTGCGGCCGGGCTCCCCCACCTCGAGCTCGATGCGCCCCGAGTGGACGTAGATGACCTCGTCCTTGCGCTTGTGGAACTGGAGGCTGAGCTGCTCGCCGGCGCGGATGAAGAGCACCTTGCCGAGATAGCGGTCGGTCGCCGCGTAGACGATCTCGTAGCCCCACGGCTTCTCGACCCTCTCCACGGGCACGGCGAAGCGGTCGAGGTCGAGAAGGTTCGGAGTCAGCTCGCCCACCGCGCGGTCATAACCCAGCGCCGTATCGGGAGTCAAGCCAGCTGGAGTGCGTCTCCAGGTGCTCGCGGGCGACGCGGAGGTCCTTCGGCGTGTTGATCGTCAGCCAGAGCCCTTCGTGGCGGAACGCCCGCAGGCGACCCTTTCCGGCTAGGTCGGGGAAGGTCGTCGTCTCGTGGTCGCCGAGCTCGGGGAGCGCCGCGAGGGCCTCCTCACCGAGCGCGTAGACCCCGCAGCTGACCCACACCGGAAGCTGCGCGGCCTCCTCGAAGCCCGTGACGAGATCGTCCTCGCCCAGCTCGACGAGGCCGAACGGCGAGCGCGGGTGCGTGACGACGATAGTGGCGGCGGCGCCCGTCTCCCGGTGGCGGGCCAGCAGCTCCGCGAGGTCGACGTCGACCAGCTCGTCGCCGTTGAGCGCGAAGACGTCGCCCGTCTCGCGACGAGCCGTGGCGGCGAAGCGTAGGCCTCCTCCGCGTCCCAGCGGCTCGGGCTCGCCGACGGCGACGATCTCGGGACCGAGACCGGCGAGCTCCTCCTCGAACACGCCCTCGTTGCCCGCGGAGCAGCTCACGATGACGCGGTCGACGCCTGCCCGGGCGAGCAGCTCGACCTGGTAGGCGGCGAGCGGCCGGCCCGCGACCTCGACGAGCGCCTTGGGGCGGCCTCCCGCAGCCGCGCCGAGACGCTCTGCCTTCCCGCCGGCGAGGATGATGGCCTCCATCGACTAGGACTGGAGCGTCGTGTCGGGCTCCTCGGTCTCCGGGAGCTCCGAGACGAAGGCCTCCGGACGGCCGATGCCCACGTACGTGAAGCCGGCCGCGCGGGCCACGGCGGGGTCGAGCAGGTTCCGCCCGTCGACGATCAGGGGGGTGCGCATCGCGTCACGCACCTCTGCCGTAGCGAGGTCCACCAGCTCGGGCCACTCGGTGACGATCACGGCCGCGTCGGCGTCGCGAACGGCCTCGAGCACGGTCTCGGCGAAGGTCACCCCTCCCAGAAGCTCGCGGGCCTCGTCGAGCGCGACCGGGTCCCAGGCGCGCACCTCCGCCCCTTCCGCGAGCAGGCGGGGCGCCAGCACGAGGCTCGGGGCCTCCCGCATGTCGTTCGTGTGCGGCTTGAACGCGAGCCCGAGCAGGGCCACGGTCTTCCCGCGCAGCGAGCCGAGGTGGTTCTGGAGCTTCTGGACGACGCGCCGCTTCTGCAGCTCGTTGACCTCGATCACGGCCGTGAGGAGCTGGAAGTGGTACCCCGAGTTGGCCGCGAGCTGCTTGAGCGCCGAGGCGTCCTTCGGGAAGCACGAGCCGCCGTAGCCGATGCCCGCGCGGAGGAAGTGCGGCCCGAGGCGGCGGTCGAGGCCGACCCCGCGCGCGACCTCCTCCACGTCCGCGCCGACGAGCTCGCAGACGTTCGCGATCTCGTTGATGAAGCTGATCCGAGTCATGAGCGCGGCATTCGAGGCGAGCTTGATCATCTCCGCCGAGGCGACGTCCGTCCGCACGACGGGCGCGTCGAGCGGCTCGTAGAGCGCGGCGACGCGGTCGGCGTCGGTCTGCGCGAAGCCGCCGACGACGACGCGGTCGGGCTCTCTGAAGTTCGCGAGCGCTGTGCCCTCGGCGAGGAACTCCGGGTTCGAGACGTAGCCGACATGCGCGAGCCCGCGCGCGTCGAGGCGCGCCCGCACACGCTCGCCCGTCCCCACGGGCACCGTGCTCTTCATGATCAGAAGCAGCGGCTCGCCGGGCTCGGGAAGCTCGTCGACCACCTGCCAGACGGCCGAGAGATCGGCGTCCCCCGAGTACGTGGGCGGCGTCCCGACGCAGACGAAGGCGGCGGTGACCGACCCGAGGAGCTCGTCCAGGTCGAGCGTGAAGCGGAGCCGGTCGCGGTTGCGCACGACGGCCTCGGCCAGCCCCGGCTCGTGGATGGGGACGTCGCCTCGCTCGAGGGCCGCTATGCGCTCGGGCAGGACGTCGCGGACGACGACCTCATGGCCCAGCTCCGCGAAGGAGGCCGCGGTGACGAGGCCGACCCAGCCGGCGCCGACAACGCCGAGCGGCTCCTTGGCCATTTACTGCGCTCGGCCGAGTGGCCTGAGGCCCTTGGCGATGGCGATCATCGTCTCGTTCGAGAGCCGGTTCAGGAGCGTGTTCACGACCCAGTAGACGGCGCCGTTCTGCTCGAACGCGATCATGTGGAGCTTCGAGCCGCTGAAGAAGAGCTTGTACTCGCGGCCCTTGATCGTCCGCGTGAGCGTGGGCGACGCGAGGATCGGCGCCTCCGTCCAGCTGGTCTGCTGGATGCCCCAGTACTCGTTCGCCCCGGTGCTGTACGTGATCCGCAGCGCGGTGTCGTCGCCGTTGATCGGGTAAGTGCGGACCCCCGACTCCTCCGAGACCGACGAGTTCTGCTCGCGCACGGCGGGCACCATGATCGGGAAGTCCACCTTGCTGCGCTTCTGCCGGAGCAGCGGCGCGATCGACGCCTGGTCGTTCACGACCGCGGGCGGCTGGCGCTCGGGCGTGTCGTCGCGCGGCGCCGGGCCGAGAGAGCCCTGGAACGTCTTGCCGACGATCACGCGCAGCATCGTGGGGAGCTCGGCGCCCGGCGGCACCTCCTTGACCTCGGCGTCGCCGAAGAGCTTCGCCACCGCGTTGGCTGCGGGCTCGGCGCCGTCGACGGCCGGGTCGTAGAGCACGCTCGTGCGGAAGTAGTCGAACGACGGCGCGTTCCCGCCGTTGGCGGACTGGTAGCCGATCTGGCCCAGGAGGTACGCGGCGTCGTCGGCAGCGCCGGCGACCGCGTTCCCGTTCTGCACCTCGACGGAGACCTGCGAAGGCGGCGGTCCCGTGTCCGCCTTCGGCTTGCCACCCGTCGCGACGGTGATGGCCTTCTCGGATGCGTTCACGTCGGGATTGAGGAAACTGGAGACGGCCTCCCTCATGGCGGTCTCCGACGTCGTCAGCTCGCTGTAGCCGGAGACGTCCTCGAGCGGCACCTGCTGGAAGTTGCCCGCCGGGAGCTCGTAGACGAGCCGCGCGTAGCTCAGCACCTCGTCCGCGTTGATCGGCTTGCCGCCGCCCTTGGCCACCTCGACGTTGTCGGTGACCGCGCGGACGATGCCGGGGAGCTGGAGGAGCGTCCACTCGTTGGAAACCTGCTGCTTGAAGGACTTCACGAACTCCTGCTGGCGAACGACGCGATAGAGGTCCGAGTCCGTGTGCCGGAAGCGGACGAAGTCGAGTGCGCGCCGGCCGTCGAGCTTCTGGTAGCCGGGCCTGAGGTTGATCTTGGCGTACGTGCCCCCGTAGCCGGCGCTCGCGTTGTCGTTGAAGTAGCGGCGGTCGACGTCGAGGTGGACGCCGTCGAGCTTGTCCACGATCGCGATGAAGGCCTTGAAGTTGACCGTGATCATGTAGTTGATCGGGACCCCGGTCAGCTCCTTCACCGTCGAGAGCGTTCCGCGCGGGCCGCAGTAGGCGTAGGCCTCGTTGATCTTCCCCGTCCAGGCCGGGTGGCCCTCGCAGCCGGGGATGTCCACGATGAGGTCGCGCGGGAAGGACAGGAGCGTGACGGTGTCCTTCTTCGGGTCGGCTCGCAGCAGCATGACGGTGTCCGAGCGCGAGCCTGTCCCCGACTCGCCGGCGCGCTGGTCGTAGCCGATCACGATGGCCGTGGCGGGCTGGCCGGCCGCCGGGGCCGCGTCGAGGTCCTTGGCGGCCGCGACCACCTCGGGCGAGTGCGCGCGCACCGCGGCGACGCTGTAGTCGAAATAGAGCTTTGCTCCCCCGGCGAGCGCGCCGGCCGCGACGAGCACGAGCACGATCAGCCAGACGACGAACTTCGCGAGAACCTTCAGCGGGTTTCGCCGCACGCGGTAGCTGGACCGCGGCGACGGGCCTGGTGGGAGCACGGGCGGGGCCGCGACCCTGAGCGGTGGCTCGGGAGGGGCGGCGGGCTCGGGCAGGTACTGGGGCTCGGGGCCGTCAACACTGCCGTTCCCGTTGACCGAGCCCCTGGTGCCTTTCTTCAGGGTCGTCCGCATCTATGAAAAGTCGCCCTTGGGCGACCGGCTGAGGATAGCGAAGGTCACGGTTGTCGGGTTCCCGTTCTACAGACCGCGGACGGTCTCCTCCGCGATCCACTGTGCGACGGCCAGCAGGCTGTCGGTTCCCTCGTACACCCTACGCTGCTCGTCGGCGCCGGTGCCGCGGTTCAGCACGTCCTCGACTGTGGCGAGGTCGGCGGCGCAGCCGAGCCTGTCTGCAGCAGGCTCGCAGCGCGCTACGAGCGCGCGAAGGGCCTCCCGGGCCGGGCGCTCCGTGTCGTTCTCGAGGTCGATCAGGGTCGCATCGAGCCCGTCGCGGGCGGCCCGCCACTTGTTCTCGTCGACGAGCGTGAACGGCTGCACCGGCAGCGGATCCCCTGCGGCATGACGGTCGGCGACCATTGCGACGAGGCTCTGGATCAGCGCGACGAGGCCCCGGACGGAGTCGATTCGCGTCTGCGCGTCGGCGATCCGCACCTCGACCGTTCCCAGCTTCGGATGCGGGCGCACGTCCCACCAGATGAAGGTCGCGTCCTGGAAGGCGTTCGTCGCCATTCCGCGCTCGACCATCTGCTCGAACTCGGCCCAGGAGGAGAACGCGGGCGGGAGCCCCGAGCGCGGGAACATGTCGAAGATCTTCACGCGGGTCGAGGCGAGCCCGGTCGGCCGCGCCTGCCAGAAGGGCGAGTTGGCCGAGAGCGCAAGCAGCTCTGGCAGAAACGTGCGCACGCCGTTCACGCAGGCGATCGCGGTCTCGGGCGAGTCGATGCCGACGTGCACGTGGAGGCCGAAGATGAGCTCGCGCTCGGCTACCCAGCGGATGTCCTCGGCCAGCTCCTGGTAGCGGGGCCGGTCGGTGACCTCCTGGTGCTCGTAGCGCGAGAACGGGTGTGTCCCCGCCGAGGCGATGAGCGCATCACGCTCGGCCGCGGCTTCGCGCAGCCTGGCGCGCAGGCCGCGGAGATCCTCCATCGCCTCGTCGACCGAGCCCGCGACGTTCGTCGCGACCTCGACGACCGACTGCAGGAGCTCGTGCTTGACGCGCCCCTCGTGCTCCTCCTCGTCCTCGACCTCGGAGAGGATCTCGTCCACGCGGGAGACGAGCTCGAAGCTCTCGAGCCCGACGAGCTGGAACTCTTCCTCCACACCCAGGCTGAAGGGACGGCCCCTGCCGAAGTGGTGCTCCACGGAGCGGGCCTGTACCCGGCTAGCCCGGATCGTAAGCGAGGTTGGGCGAGAGCCAGCGCTCCATCTCGCGCAGCGGCATGCCCTTTCTCTCGGCGTAGTCCTCGACCTGGTCGCGGCCCACACGCCCGATGGCGAAGTAGCGCGAGGCCGGATGGTGGAGGTAGAGGCCGCTGACGGCGGCGCCGGGAACCATCGCGAAGGTCTCGGTGAGCTGAATCCCCGCCTCGGACGCGCCGAGCAGGTCGAAGAGCTTCCCCTTCTCCGAATGGTCCGGGCAGGCCGGGTAGCCGAACGCGGGACGGATGCCGCGGAAGCGCTCGGCGATCAATTCCTCTTTCGGCAGTGGCGGTCCGTCCTCGTACCAGTCCCGCCGCGTGCGCTCGTGCAACAGCTCGGCGAACGCCTCGGCCAGCCGGTCGGCGAGCGCCTTGACCATGATCGACCGATAGGGGTCGTTCTCGCCCTCGAAGCGCCCGGAGAGCTCGTCGCCGCCGTGAACCGCGACCGCGAAGGCGCCGAGGCGGTCGTCATCCGGCGAGACGTAGTCGGCCAGCGAGCGATTCGGGCGCCCGTCCTTGTGGTCGGCCTGCTGGCGGAGCATGCAGAAACGCGTCCCATCCTCGAGGAGGATGTCGTCGCCCTCCGCGCGTGCGCGCCAGAAACCGTGGACGCCGCGCGGCGCAAGGAGGTCGCCCGCGACGATCTCGTCGAGCATCTCGTTCGCGTGCTCGAAGAGCTCGGTCGCCGCGGCGCCCTTCTTTGGGTCGTCGAGCAGCTTGGGGAACTTCCCCTTCAGCTCCCAGGCGTGGAAGAAGAACTGCCAGTCGATGTACGGGCGAAGCGTTTCGACGTCGACGTCGACTGTCCGGGTGCCGAGGAAGCCCGGTTCGGGCGGCGCCTCGAACTCCACCTGCTCGCGGTTCTTGCGGGCGGCCGTGATCGGCAGGAGAGGCTTGCGCTCCTTCTCGCCGTGCAGGGTGCGCAGGCGCTCCTGTTCGACGCGGTTCTCGCCGTCGAGCCGCGTCCGGCGGTCCGGCTCGAGCAGGTCGGAGACGACCCCGACGACGCGCGAGGCGTCGAGGACGTGCAGGGTCGGCTGACTGTACGCCGGCGCGATCCTGACCGCCGTGTGCTGGCGCGAGGTGGTCGCGCCGCCGATGAGCAGCGGCAGGTCGAGCCCGCGCCGCTCCATCTCCTTCGCCACGTGCACCATCTCGTCGAGCGACGGCGTGATCAGCCCGGAGAGCCCGACGACGTTGCAGCCCTCCTCCTCGGCCGTGTCGAGGATCCGCTCGGCCGTCACCATCACGCCGAGGTCGATCACCTCGTAGTTGTTGCAGCCGAGCACGACGCCGACGATGTTCTTGCCGATGTCGTGGACGTCGCCCTTGACCGTGGCGAGCACGACCTTCCCGCGGCCACGACCGTTCCCCTCGGCTTTCTCGGCCTCCATGTAGGGCTCGAGGTACGCGACGGCCCGCTTCATGGCTCGCGCGCTCTTCACGACCTGCGGGAGGAACATGCGCCCCGAGCCGAAGAGGTCGCCGACGATCGACATGCCGTCCATGAGCGGGCCCTCGATGACGTCGAGCGGGCGCGGGAGCTCCTGCCGCGCCTCCTCCGTGTCCTCCTCGATGAAGTCGACGATCCCGTGGATGAGCGCGTATGCGAGCCGCTCCCCGACGGGAGCCTCGCGCCAGGAGAGGTCGCGCTCGCGCTTCGTCGCCTCTCCCTTGACCGTCCCCGCGAACTCGACCATGCGCTCGGTCGCGTCCGGGCGGCGGTTGAAGACGATGTCGTCGACGTGCTCGAGGAGATCCGGCGGGATGTCCTCGTAGACGGCGAGCTGGCCGGCGTTGACGATGCCCATGTCCAGGCCGGCCTGGATCGCGTGGTAGAGGAAGACCGAGTGGATCGCCTCGCGGACGACCTCGTTGCCGCGGAACGAGAAGGAGAGGTTCGAGACGCCGCCGGAGATCTTGGCGCCCGGGCACCGCTCCTTGATTCGCGGAATGGCATCGATGAATGCCTTGGCGAAATCTGAGTGCTCCTCCATACCCGTGGCGATGGCGAGGATGTTCGGGTCGAAGACGATGTCCTCGGGCTTGAAGCCGACCTTGTCGACGAGCAGACGGTAGGCGCGCTCGCAGATCTCCACCTTGCGATCGGCCGTGTCCGCCTGGCCCTGCTCGTCGAAGGCCATCACGACCGCGCCGGCGCCGTAGCGGCGGACCGTGCGCGCCTTGGCCAGGAAGTCCTCCTCCCCCTCCTTCAGGCTGATCGAATTGACGACTCCCTTGCCCTGCACGCACTTGAGCCCGGCCTCGATCACCGACCAGCGCGAGCTGTCGACCATGATCGGCAGCCGCGCGACTTCGGGCTCGGTCGCCACGAGGTTGAGGAACCGCGTCATGGCCGCCTCGGAGTCGAGGAGGTCGGCGTCCATGTTGACGTCGAGGATGTTGGCGCCGCCGCGCACCTGGTCGAGCGCGACTTCGAGCGCACCCTGGAAGTCGTCGGACTCGATCAGTCGCCGGAAGCGCGCCGAGCCGGTCACGTTCGTGCGCTCTCCGACCATGACGAAGTTCGTGTCCTCGGCGAAGGCGAAGGGCTCGAGGCCGCTGAACCGCGTCAGGGGCCGGTGCTCGGGAACCTCGCGCGGCGGCAGCCCCTCGACCGCTGCGGCGATGGCCGACGTGTGGTCGGGGGTCGTTCCGCAGCAGCCGCCGACGACGTTGACGAGGCCGCTCTCGGCGAACTCCCGCAGCAGCGCGCTCGTCGTCTCCGGGCCCTCCTCGTAGTCTCCGAAGGGGTTCGGAAGGCCCGCGTTCGGGTGCACGCTCGTGTAGCAGTCCGCGAGGCGCGCGAGCTCCTCGACGTGCTGGCGGATCTCCTTCGCCCCGAGCGAGCAGTTGACGCCGACGATGAATGGATCCGCGTGCTCGATCGAGGCCCAGAACGCCTCCAGCGTCTGGCCCGAGAGCGTGCGGCCGGAGAGGTCGACGATCGTGACCGAGATCCAGAGGGGCAGGTCGATGCCTTTCTCGTCGAGCACGTCGCGGCACGCGGCGATGGCGGCCTTCGCGTTCAGCGTGTCGAAGATCGTCTCGATGAGGAGAAGGTCGACGCCGCCGTCGACGAGGCCGCGCACCTGCTCCGCATAGCTCTCGCGCACGTAGTCGAAGGTGACCGCGCGGTAGGCGGGGTCGTCGACCTTGGGCGAGAGCGAGAGCGTCTGGTTCAACGGCCCGAGCGAGCCGGCGACGAAGCGGCGCCCCTCCGTGTGCTCGTCGCAGGCCTGCCGCGCGAGCCGGGCGCCCTCGAGGTTCAGCTCGTAGACGACGTCCTCGAGGCCGTAGTCCGCCTGCCCGATCGACGTGGCCGTGAACGTGTTCGTCGTCGTGATGTCCGCGCCCGCCCCGAGGTAGGCGCGGTGGATGTCGAGGATGACGTCGGGACGGGTCAGGTTGAGGAGGTCGGGATCGCCGGCGACCTCGCGGGGATGGTCGCGGAAGCGCTCGCCACGGTAGTCCGCGTCCTCGAGCCCTTTCCCCTGCAGCATCGTTCCCCACGCGCCGTCCAGCACGAGAATCCGCTGCGCGAGCAGGTCGCGCAGGGCCGCGGCCGGGGACTCGACGGTCGTCGCCATGGATCAATTGTGCCGCGCGCGGCACGGAGAGCGCGTCTTTCGGCACGAATCGCACCACACGGGCGCGTTTTCCGGCGTTACGCTCGAAGCGGAGGGAGGCCCGCGGCCGGCCCCTCGGGGGCGTCGTCTGCGGCCATGTCCGACCGGCGCGTGACGCGACGAAAGAGGGCGGCTAGTCGCGGCCCGCGACGGCGAGCTTGTTCTCGGCGTGCCGCAGGCGCTGTTCGACGCGCCAGCGGTCCTGCTCCTCGTCGCCGGCGTCGATCTTCTCGAGGAGCGCCTTCGCATCCTCGGCTTCCCGCCGGGCCTCCTCGACGTCGATCTCCTCGGCGCGGACGGCGTCGTCGACGAGCACCAGCGCGCGGTCCTGCTGCACCTTGAAGTAGCCGGGCCCGGCTGCGAAGGCCTGCCACTCGCCGCCCGCCTTCACGCGGATCTCGCCGGCCTTGAGCATCGCGACGAGGGGCGCGTGGCGCGCGAGCACACCGATCTCACCGGCGGCTCCGGGCACGATCAACATCTCCGCCTCCCCCTCGAACGCCGCGCCCTCGGGCGTGACGAGCGAGAGGTCGAACGTCCTCTGCGCGCCTTCCTGGGCCATGTCGACTCAGCTCAGACGGCGGCCGGCTCGGGCTCGCGCTCTTCCGAGGCTTCCGGCTCGTCCGGCGGCTCTTCCTCGGCCGGCTTGTCGTCGCCGGACAGCTCGCGGCCCTTGGCGACGGCCTCCTCGATCGTGCCGACCATGTAGAAGGCCTGCTCCGTGAGTTCGTCGTGCTTGCCCTCGATGATCTCCTTGAAGCCCTTGATCGTGTCCTCGAGCTTGACGTACGTGCCCGGGGAGCCCGTGAAGGCCTCGGCGACGAAGAACGGCTGCGAGAGGAACCGCTGCACCTTGCGCGCGCGCTGGACGGTGACCTTGTCCTCGTCGGAGAGCTCGTCCATGCCGAGGATGGCGATGATGTCCTGAAGCTCGCGGTAGCGCTGCAGGATCTCCTGGACGCGGGTCGTCGTCTCGTAGTGCTCCTCGCCGACGATGTCGGGCTGGAGCGCGCGCGAGAACGAGTCGAGCGGGTCGACCGCGGGATAGATCGCCTGCTCGGCGATCGAGCGCGAGAGAACCGTCGTGGCATCGAGGTGCGCGAAGGTGTTCGCGGGCGCCGGGTCGGTGAGGTCGTCCGCCGGCACGTAGATGGCCTGCACGGACGTGACCGAGCCCTTTCGGGTCGAGGTGATCCGCTCCTGGAGCTGGCCCATCTCGGTGGCCAGCGTCGGCTGGTAGCCCACCGCGGAGGGCATCCGGCCGAGGAGCGCCGAGACCTCGGAGCCCGCCTGCACGAAGCGGAAGATGTTGTCGATGAAGAGGAGGACGTCCTGCCCCTCCTCGCGGAAGTACTCCGCCATCGTCAGGCCGGCCAGGGCGACGCGGAGGCGCGCTCCCGGCGGCTCGTTCATCTGCCCGAAGACGAGCGCGGTCTTCTCGATGACGCCGGACTCGGTCATCTCGAGCCACAGGTCGTTCCCCTCGCGCGAGCGCTCGCCCACGCCGGCGAACACGGACAGGCCCTCGTGCTCGGCAGCGATGTTGCGGATCAGCTCCTGGATGAGGACCGTCTTGCCCACGCCGGCGCCGCCGAAGAGGCCGACCTTGCCGCCCTTCACATAGGGGGCGAGGAGGTCGATGACCTTGATCCCCGTCTCGAAGATCTCCACCGTCGGCTCGAGCTCCTCGAACGTGGGAGCGGGCCGATGGATCGGCCAGCGGTCGGACTTGACGCTGCCTGCGTCGTCGATCGGCTCGCCGAGGACGTTGAAGATCCGCCCGAGGGTGACCTCTCCGACCGGCACCGAGATCGACGCGCCCGTGTCCTGCACCTCTGCGCCTCGCGGGATGCCGTCGGTCGAGTCCATCGCCACGGCCCGCACGCGGTCGTTGCCGAGGTGCTGCTGCACCTCCGCGACGAGGAAGCCCGCGGCGCGCTCCTCGGTCTCGGGGAACTGGATTCGCAGTGCGTTGTAGATGGCCGGCAGCTCGCCGTGGAAGACCGCGTCGATGACGACGCCCTTGATCTCGACGACCCTGCCGACGTTCTTCGGGTCCGTGTCCCTGGCCATGAATCTCCTGGATGATCGCGTGAAAGGACGGCCGATCGCTCGGCCAACGCAAGTCTATCCAAGGCCCGCCGCCGGGCTCGCGGATGAAGGAGGGCTTGACGCAACAGTGGCCATGCCGCCGGGCCGCGCTGCTCGCCCCGAGGACTGCGTCCTCAGTCGCGCCCGTATCTACTTCGATACGAACGCTCCCTGCGTCCTTGCCTCGGAACGACCATCGCACCCCGGCGACGGGCACCGTTCCGCCAAACCCTCCTCTAAATGACGCCTTCGGGCGGGTTGCGCGGCGCTGCCGGCGCCGGCAGCGGCGTCATCAGCCGGGTGCGCGAGAAGTCACGCAGGTTGTTGGCGTCGCGCGAGAGGAAGCTGACCTGCGACGGCGACTCGCTCGGCACCGGCTGACCCGGCCGCTCCACGAGGGAGCCGACCAGCGCGCCGATGGCGAGCGCCGCGGCGGCGACGAGCGCCGTCCGCTTGCGGTACTGCGTGACCATGCCCGTGCGCGCGGGCACCGGCATGCGGCGCGTCGGCGCCTCGAGCGGCGTCGAGCGGATCCGGGCCGTCGAGAGGCGCATGCCCTCCTCGAACCGGCGGCACGCGTCGCAGAAGTCGAGATGACGCTCGAGGATCTCCTCCTCGAGCACGGAGAGCTCGTCATCCACGCGCAGCGAAGCCCACTCGCGTGCACGTTCACACGCGCCGCCCATCATCAGTGGGTCACTGCCAGCCATATTCACTCTGACGATATCGGCCGCTGGAGGTTAGGGCTGAGCCCTACCTGCAGCGTGGCTACATGCGCATTCGCTCGAGGCGCAGGCGGGCCCGCTCTGCCTTGCGCTCGCGCTGGCGCCGCGGGTCCGGCACGGGCACCGCGGTGAAGAGGGCTTTCGTGTACTCGTCCTTGGGGTTCGAGTACACCTCCTCGGCCGGCCCGACCTCCACCAGCTTCCCGCGGTTCATGACCGCGATCTCGTCCGCCATCGTCCGCACGACCGCGAGATCGTGCGAGATGAAGAGGTAGGTGAGCCCGAAGTCGCGCTGGAGGTCCTTGAGCAGGTTGAGGATCTGCGCCTGGATGGACACGTCGAGCGCGGACACCGGCTCGTCGCAGACGATCAGCTTCGGGCTGAGGGCGAGCGCGCGCGCGATGCCGATCCGCTGGCGCTGCCCGCCCGAGAACTCGTGTGGGTAGCGGTTCGTGAAGTTCGGGTTGAAGCCCACGACCTCGAGCAGGCGCCGCACGGTCTCGCGCCGGCTCTTGCGGGTGCCCATGCCGTGCACCTCGAGGGGCTCCGAGACGATGTTCCCGACCGTCATGCGCGGGTCGAGCGACGAGTACGGGTCCTGGAAGACGATCTGCATGTCCTGACGCGTCTTCCGGAGCTGCTCGCCGCTCAGTTGCGTGAGCTCCTTGCCGTCGAAGCGGATCGAGCCGGACGTCGGCTTGATCAGCTGGAGGATGCAGTAGCCGGTCGTGGACTTGCCGGAGCCGGACTCGCCCACCAGCCCGAGCGTCTTGCCGGCCGGGATCGAGAACGAGACGCCGTCCACGGCCTTCACGTGGCCGACCGTCCGCTCGATGATGAGCCCCTTCCTGACCGGGAAGTGCTTCTCGAGATCCTGGACGGTGAGGAGCATCCCGTCCTGGCTCAGGCCGTTCCCTGCGGGCGGCGGGACGCTCATGCGGACGGCACCGGCTCGCGCGCACCGGCGCGCTTGCTCGTCGGATGCGCGGAGCGGACGAGGTGGCCCGGCCGGATCTCACGCAGCTCCTGCACCTCGTCCGCGCACGCATCGAGCTCGCGGTAGGGGCAGCGCGCGGCGAAACGGCAGGCCTCGGGCGGGTTGACGAGATCGGGCGGGCGGCCGGGAATGGCCGTCAGCCGGCCTTCGCGGATCCCCTCGCCCTCGAGCTGCGGGAGCGCGCCGAGCAGCGCCTCGGTGTACGGGTGCTCGGGGTTCTCGAAGAGCTCGAGGACGGCAGCCTGCTCGACGATCTGGCCGGCGTACATGACGGCAACGTCGTCGGCGGCCTCGGCGACGACGCCCATGTCGTGCGTGATGATGATCATCGCCATCTCGTGCTCCTCGCGCAGGCGCTCGAGCAGGTCGAGGATCTGGGCCTGGATCGTCACGTCGAGCGCGGTCGTCGGCTCGTCGGCGATGAGCAGCTTCGGGTTGCAGGAGAGCGCGATGGCGATCATCACGCGCTGGCGCATGCCGCCGGAGAACTGGTGCGGATAATCGTCGAGGCGTCCTGCGGCGTCCGGGATGCCGACCTCCTCGAGGAGCTCGATCGCGCGCTTGCGCGCGGCGTCCTTCTTCATGTCGAAGTGGCGCCGCAGCGTCTCCGTGATCTGCGATCCGATCCTGAACGTCGGGTTCAGCGACGTCATCGGGTCCTGGAAGATCATCGCAACCTGGCGGCCGCGCACGTCCTCGAGCTGGCGGTCGCTGAGGGTCGTCAGGTCGCTCCCGTCGAACATGACCGAGCCGTCGACGATCTTCGCCGGCGGCTTGGGGATGAGGCCCATGATCGAGAGGGCCGTGACCGACTTGCCGCAGCCGGACTCGCCGACGATGCCGAGCGTCCTCCCCTTCTCCACGTGGAAGGAGACGCCGTCGACCGCCTGGACGACCCCCTCACGCGTGAAGAAGTGGGTCTTGAGGTCGTTGACCTCGAGCAGGGCCAAGGCGCTTAGGTTTCCCGCGTGCGGGGGTCGAGGGCGTCGCGGAGGCCGTCCGCGATGAAGTTCGCGCAGAGGACGAGCGACGCGATCGCGACGCTGGGGATGATGATCTCCATGGGGTGCAGCCGGTAGGCCTCGCGACCGTCCTGGGCCATCGAGCCCCAGGAGGCGTCGGGCGGGTTGATGCCCAGCCCGATGAAGGAGAGGATCGCCTCGCCGAGGACGACGCCCGGGAGCTCGAGGAAGACGGCGATGATGAGCACTCCGAGCGTGTTCGGAAGCAGGTGGCGGACGAGGATCCGGTACCAGCGCGCGCCCACCGCTTTCGCAGCGCGCACGTAGTCGTTCTGTTTCAGCGTGATGATCTGCCCGCGCACGATGCGCGCGGTCGTGAACCAGCTCGCGATCGCCAGGGCGATCACCATCGTGGTGACGTCCACGGCGCCCGAATTGGAGAGGATCTGGATCGTGAGGATCGCAAACGGCAGGTAGGGCAGGCCGTAGAGCGCGTCGAGGAAGCGCATGAGCGCGTTGTCGACCCAGCCGCCGAGGAAGCCCGAGATGGCGCCGTACGTGACGCCGATGACGAGGATCATGAAAGTCGCCGCGAACCCGATCCCGATCGAGATCTGGCCGCCCAGCGCGGTGCGCGTGAACAGGTCGCGCCCGAAGCCGTCGGTGCCGAACGGGTGCTCGATGCTCGGAGGCAGGTACGTCTCGGCGAAGTTCGCGTCGTTCGGGTCGATGTCGAAGATCGTCGTCCAGATCCCGGGGATCTTCCAGAAGCCCGGGATCAAGAGGCAGTAGAGGACGATGATGATGAACAGGACCGCGGCAGTCACGGCGGCCTTGTTGCGGATATACCGGGCGTAGCCGTCGCGCCAGAGGCTCGACTGGCGCACGGGAGCGCCTGCGACGTCGCCGTCCGGGAGCGGGACGGTTGGAGCCGGTGCGACCGTGAGCGCTTCTCGGCGGTCGACGACCATCAGGTGCGGACCCTCGTCCGCGGGTCGAGGAAGCCATAGAGGATGTCCACGATCAGGTTGGCGATGATGATGACGACCGAGAGCAGGACCGTCAGCGCCATCACGAGCGCGTAGTCACGGTTGCGGACGCCGTCGATGAAGCCTTTGCCGATGCCCGGGATCCCGAAGATGAACTCGATCACGAATGCCCCCGTGACCAGGAACCCGAGGAGCGGACCGGCCGCCGTCACGACCGGGATCAGCGAGTTGCGCAGGACGTGGACGCCGACGACCCGGCGGTAGCGGAGACCCTTGGCACGCGCCGTGCGCACGTAGTCCTGCTGGAACGTCTCGAGCATGGAGCCCCGCACGAGGCGCGCGAAATACGCCATCGGGAGCAGCCCGAGGGCGAAGGACGGCAGCAGCACGCGCGAGTCGAGCTCGAAGACGCCAAGCGGCCAGCCGCTCGTCGGCACGGCCCCAAACTTGACGGCGAAGTAGTAGATGAGCAGCGTCGCCACCAGGAAGCTGGGGATGGCGAAGCCGATATTCGAGAAGAGCATCACCCCGTAGTCCCAGAACGAGTTCGGTCTCAGCGCGGCGATGATCCCGGCCGGCAAGCCGAGGAGGATCGCCCAGATGAACGCGAGGATGCCGAGCTTGATCGAGCGCGGGAACTGCTCGGTGACGTAGTCGTTGACGTCACGGCCCGGCGCGGAGAGCGAGGGGCCGAAGTCGAACGTGAAGGTGTTCTTCACGTACGTCAGGTACTGCACGTACCAGGGCTCGTCGAGGCCGAACTTGCGCTCGAGGTTCTCCTGGACCTGCGGCGGCACCGGCCGTTCGCTGCGCCGGAACGGGTTCCCGCCGATCTGCTTCATCATCACGAACGTCATCAGGATGACGAGGAGGATCACTGGAATCGTCCAGATGAGCCGCCTGATGATGAATGCCGCCATCTACGTCGGATTGTCTACCCGAAACGGGCCAATTGGCAACAAGACGGTGGCGGGGCGCCGGAGCGCCCCGCCGTACTCGTCTTGAAGCGCTTGCCTGCTATCCCTCCTGGACGACGACCTTCGTGAAGTCGATCTGATCCAGTGGGTTGATGAACAGCGTGTCGCGAACCGCGTCGTTCTCGAGGTTCGGGAACGTGTACCACATGATCGGCGTGATCGGCAGAGCGCCGTCCGGGCCGAACATGAGCTCCTCGAGCTGGGCGTAGATCTCCCAACGCGCCTCTTCGTCGGGCGTCGCGCGTGCCTCGTCGACGAGCGCGTCGTACTCGGGGTCACACCAGTTCGTGCTGTTGTTCGTGCTCCCGGGCGGGTCGTCGCAGATGAAGACCTCGAGCCCGTTGAGGGCGTCCGGGAAGTCGTAGATCCAACCCAGGCGGTAGACGTCGACCTCGTCGTTCGGCGGAGGTCCGAGGAACTCGAGGAACTGAGCCCACTCCTGCGCCTTGATCGTCGTCTCGACGCCCAGCTCTGCCCACTGGTCCTGCACGGCCACCGCGATCTCCTTGTGGCCAGGGGCGTCGTTGTGGAACAGGTTGATCTGGTTGTGCGGGTTCGCGACCTCGGCGTACAGCTCCTTGGCCCGCTCGATGTCACCCTCGGGCGGAAGCCATTCGGAGTCCGGGTTGATGACGTCGAAGCCCGGCATGCCCTTCGGGGTCATGCCCGTGGCCTGGTCGCGGCCCGTCCGGTCGATCTCGTCCGTGATGATCTTCCGGTTGATCGCGAGCGACAGCGCCTGCCGCTCCTTGAGGTCGGAGATGTTCTTCGTGTTGAAGCCGTAGTAGTACGTCCCGAGCGACGGATACTGCTCGAAGTACGGCTCCGCCTTCAGGCGCTCGATCTCCTCCGGCGGGAGGCCGCCGCCGTCGAGGGCATCCACCTCGCCGGCCTCGAAGGCCTGCACGCGGGTGACGCCGTCGATGATGATCCGGCCGTCGAGCCGCTCCAGGCTGACGCTGTCGGCGTCACGCCAGTCGGGGTTCTTGACCATGTTGATGTTGGCCTCGTGCTCGAACGACTCGAGCATGAAGGGGCCGTTGGTGACGATGTTCGCCGGGTCCGTCCACTGCTGGCCGAACTCCTCGACCGTCGCCTGATGGACCGGCAGGAACACGTGGTGAGCAGCCTGCTGGATGAACCACGGCTGCTCGGAGGTCAGCTCGACCTCCAGGGTGTAGTCGTCGACTGCGGTCACCATGACCTTGTCGCGGAGCGCGTCGCAGTTCGACTCACAGCTGTTGTATTCGGCGGCGCCCTTGATCCCGCCGAGCTGGTACGAGTAGCCGGAAGCAAGTTCCGGGTCGAGGACGCGCTTCCACGCGTACTCGAAGTCTCCGGCCGTCACCGGGTCGCCGTTCGTCCACGTTCCGTCTTCCCGAAGATGGAAGGTGACCAACGGACCCTCGATGTCCCACGACTCTGCGAGAGCCGCCTCGGCCTCGAGCGTGTCCGGGTTCAGCTTGACGAGCGGGTCAAACAGGTTGGTCAGGATGTGAGACGAGGTGGTGTCCTCAGCGATCCCGGGATCCAGTGATGGAGGGTCGGCCCCCCACCCGATCGTCATGACCTGCTCGGCCGCCGGCTGGCCGCCGTCGGTCGCCGCCCCGGTGTCGCCGCCTGCTGCGTCGTCATCGTCGTCGTCGCCACCGCAACCGGCGGCTCCGAGCGCGAGGACTGCCACAAGAGAGGCAGCGAGCAGGAGCCATGTCTTTCTTCGCACTTCCGCCCTCCTCTGAGTTTCCAATCCAACGGCCGCACGGTTTTGTACCCGCACGGCCACTGCGTGCTTAGACGCTCACAGCCGGGTGAAGTTAGCGCGCGTGGAGGACGCGGCGCTCGACGATCGGGCTGTCGACGAGCTTGGTCGAGCAGCCGCCGACGGTGAAGAGCACCCCGTCGATGTAGAAGGTCTGAAGGCCGTGACGAGTCACGAGGGAGCGCGGGCCGGTCGTCCACGTTCCCGTCGAGGCGTCGTAGATCTGGTAAGTGCTCTCCCAGACGGCGTGGATCTCGTCGCCGGCGACCGCTGCACCCAGGAGCTCCATCGGTTCGGGCATCTCCGGCCCGGGCCGCCAGCGACCGGTCCCGGGATTCAGGATCCAGACGTCGCGGAGGATCTCGTCGCCGCTGCGTCCTCCGATCATCCAGATCTCCCCGTCGACGGCGACGGCGTCGAAAGCGTGGTTGGGAATCGGCAGCTCGGGCCCCTCTGACCACGAGTCGGCCGCGGGGTCGTAGACGAAGACGTCCCGGCGCTCCTGGCCCTCGAGGTAGCCGCCGAGGACGTAGATCTTCCCGCCCAGCTCGACCGCAGCGTGGTTGAAGCGAGGCTCCGGAAGGGGCGCCCGCGGCGCCCACGTGTCCGTTTCCGGGTCGTAGGCATTGACGTCGGCCGTGTTGCCGTCCTCGGTCGTCCCTCCGATGACGTAAAGCGTGCCGTCGACGGCGGCGCCCGCCGCGGCTCGGACCGGCTCGGGCAGGCGGCGCAGCGTCTCCCAGGAGTCCGTCGCGGGGTCGTAGCGGGCGAGGAGGTCGAGCGGGCGGCCGGTCTCTCCCACCATGCCTCCGGCCGCGTAGATCTGCCCGCCGATCTCGGCCTGGGCGATGTAGCTGCGCCGCTGGGACATGGGCTGGGCGAGCTCCCAGCGGGATGAAGCCTGCGCCTCGTCCGACCCGTCGCCGAGGGTGCCCAACACGGCCGCCAGCGCGACGAGCACGGCGACGACGACGGCTGCGAGGAGCACGCGCATCACCGAGTCAGACGACCGCGCCGACCTGAGCGTTAGTCAGGAGGGCTCGACGAAATGCCGGCGAAACCGTCGGGCCGCGCTGCTCGCCCCGATGCCGCGTCCTCAGTCGCGCCCGTATCTCATTCGATACGAACGCTCCCTGCGTCCTTGCCTCGGAACGATCATCGCACCCCGACGGCGGGCAACCTTCCGTCAAGCCCTCCTACGTCGTCAGGGCGTCGGCGCCCGCGACGACCTCGAGGATCTCCTGGGTGATCTCCGACTGGCGCGCGCGGTTCATGTCCAGGGTGAGCTTGTCGATCAGCTCGCCGGCGTTCTTCGAGGCGTTCCGCATGGCGGTCATCCGCGCCCCGTGCTCGGAGGCCGCCGACTCGAGGAGCGCCCGGTAGACGGAGGTCTCGAGGTAGGTGGGGAGCAGCCGCGCGAGGATCTCGTCGGGCTCGGGCTCGTAGATGAAGTCGCCCTCGAGCGCGATCTCGTAGGCGCTCTTCTCCTCCTCTTCGAGCAGCGTGCGCGGGATCGGAAGCACGTCCTCGACCTCGACGGTCTGCGTCAGCGGCGAGACGTAGTGGTTGTAGACCATCACGACGCGGTCCACTTCCCGCTCGGTGAAGAGGTCGGCGATCGTGTGCGCGATCGCGACCGCGTCCGCGTAGGTCGGGCGGTCGGTGAAGTCCACCCACGCCTGCTCGATGTCGTAGCGGCGGAAGCGAAGCGTGGAGCGGCCCTTCTTGCCCGCGACGACCCAGCGGACGTCTGCACCCGACGCGCGCACTTCGCGCTCGATCTGGAGGGCCTGGCGGATGATCTGCGCGTTGAACGCGCCGGCGAGCCCCCGGTCGCCCGTGAGCGGGAGGATCGCCACCGAGCCGACGTTCTCGCGCTCCTCGAGCAGCGGGAAGCCGCGCGAAGGCGTGGCCCTGGCGGTGCCGACCATGAGCTCGCGCATCCGCTCGGCGTAGGGGCGCAGCGCGCCGATCCTGGTCTCCGCACGCCGCAGCTTCGCCGCCGCGACGAGCTCCATCGCCTTCGTGATCTTGCGCGTGTTGCGGACGGAGCGAAGCCGCCGCTTGATGTCCTGGACGGTGGCCATCGGTGGTTAGGCGGCGCCCGCCACCCCGGTCTCCTCGCGGACCGAGAACATCTTCTTGAACTCCTCGACGGCCTTGCGCGTCTCGTCCTGGAGCTCGTCGGGGAAGTCCTGCTGCTCGCGGAGACGCTTGTAGATCGAGCCCTCGGAGCGGAGCGACTCGCGCAGCTCCTCCTGGAAGCGCGGCACCTGGCCGGTCGGGATGTCGTCCAGCAGGCCCTGAATCCCGGCGAAGATCGCGACGACCTGCTCCTCCAGCGGCCACGGCAGGTACTGCGGCTGGTTGAGGGTCGCCACCATGCGCTCGCCGAGCGCCAGCGTCCGCTGCGTCTGGGGATCGAGCTCCGACCCGAACTGCGCGAACGCCTCTAGCTCGCGGTACTGCGCCAGCTCGAGGCGCAGTCGGCCGGCGACCTTCTTCATCGCCTTCGTCTGCGCGTTGCCACCCACGCGACTCACGGAGATGCCGACGTTGATGGCCGGGCGCACGCCGGAGAAGAAGAGATCGGACTCGAGGAAGATCTGGCCGTCGGTGATGGAGATGACGTTCGTCGGGATGTAGGCGGAGACGTCACCTGCCTGGGTCTCGATCACGGGCAGCGCGGTGAGCGACCCGCCACCGAGGTCCTTGTTGAGCTTGCAGGCGCGCTCGAGGAGCCGCGAGTGGAGGTAGAAGACGTCGCCGGGGAACGCCTCGCGCCCGGGCGGGCGGCGGAGGAGGAGCGACATCTGGCGGTAGGCGTCCGCGTGCTTCGAGAGGTCGTCGTACATGCACACGGCGTGCTTGCCGTTGTAGAGGAAGTACTCGCCCATGGCCGTCCCGGTGTAGGGCGCCATCCACTTGATCGGGGCCGCCTCGGTCGCCGAGGCCATGACGATGATCGTGTACTCCATCGCCCCCGCCTCCTTGAGGCGCTCGTACACCTGCGCCACGGTCGAGGCCTTCTGGCCGATGGCGACGTAGATGCAGATCATGTCCTGACCCTTCTGGTTCAGGATCGTGTCCACGAGGATGGCGGTCTTGCCGGTCGAGCGGTCGCCGATGACGAGCTCGCGCTGGCCGCGGCCGATGGGGATCATCGAGTCGATCGCCTTGATGCCGGTCTGGAGCGGCTCGGTCACCGGCTGGCGGCTGACGACGCCGGGCGCCTTGTGCTCGAGGAGGCGCGACTCGCTCGCGCCGATCGGGCCGTGGCCGTCGAGGGGCTCGCCCAACGGGTTGACGATGCGGCCGACGAGCTCGTCGCCGACGGGCACGCTGATGACGTTGCCCGTTCGCTTGACGGTCCCACCCTCCGCGATCTTCTCCCAGTCGCCGAAGAGCGCGACGCCGACGTTGTCCTCCTCGAGGTTGAGCGCGATGCCCGTGACGCCGTGCTCGAACTCGAGCATCTCCAACGACAGGCAGCTCTCGAGACCGTAGACGCGGGCGATCCCGTCCCCGATCTGGAGCACGGTGCCGACCTCGGCGAGGTCGGTCTCGACGTCGTACTCCTCGATGCGCTGCTTGAGAATCGACGTGATCTCTTCTGGTCGTAGCTTCAACGTGTGGCTCCTTAGCGTCGGGCGGTGAGTTCCTGGCGAAGGCGGTTGAGCCGGCCGCGCACGCTCGCGTCGAGTCGACGCGAGCCGGCCTGGACGACGATGCCGCCGATGATGGCGGGGTCGACGCGGCGCGTGGCCTCGACCCGGCGGCCGGCGGCGTCCTCGATCCGGCGCACGAGCTGCGCCGCGTCCTCGTCGGAGAGCTCGACGGCCGTTGTCAGCTCGAGCTCGAGGACGCGGGCCTCCTGCGCGATCAGCCGCTCGAACTCCGAGTGGATCTCGTCGATCTCGGCGATCCGGCCCTTCTCGGCCAGCAGCAGGAGGAAGTTGCGGACGAGCTCGTCCGCGTCGGCGAGCAGCGCCGCCAGCGCATCGCGCTTCACGTGCGGCTTGATCTGGGGATTGCGGAGGAACGAGCGCAGCTCGTCCGATGACGTGACCGCTTCGGCGAAGTCGGCGAGCTCCTCGCGCACCTCGGCGAGGCGGCCCTTCTCGCCGGCGGCCTCGAGCAAGGCCTCGGCGTAGACGCGGTGGGCGACGGCCATGCTCTCCCTAGTTCTCCGAGGCGAGTCGCTGGACGTCGGCCTCTTCGATCGTCTCTTCGATCAGCCGGCGCTGGTCGTCCTCGTCGAGGACCTTGCCCGTCACCTTCTCAGCGGCGAAGAGCGTGAGCTCGACGACGTCGCGGCGGATCTGCTCGCGCAGCCTCGCGTTCTCGGCGGCGAGCTCCTCGCGGTTCTTCTCCAGCTGCTCCTTGAGGTCGGCGTCTGCACGCTCCTTCGCCTGCTCGACGAGCCGCTTGGACTGGCGGCGGGCCTCCTCGAGAATGTGCTCGCGGTCGGCCTTGGCCTGCTCGCGCTCCTTGGCGGTCAGCTCGCGCAGCTCGCGGGCCTCGGTGCGGGCCTTGTCGGCCTCGTCGAGCGCCTCGCGGATCCGGTCTCGCCGCTGGTCGATCATCCTCTGGATGGGCTTGAACGCGAACCGCTTGAGTACCCAGAGCACGATCAGGAACGTGATGATCGTCCAGACCATCAGGCCCGGGACGACGTCGATCAGCGAGCCTTCTTCCTCCTCGGCTCCGGTGGTGGTCTCCTGCGCGAACAGGAACGCCTGGACGAGCTGATCCCGCATCAGACGAGCACGAAGGCGAGCAGGGCGCCGAGGAGCGCGTAGAAGACGACGGCCTCGACGAGCGCGAAGCCGAGCCACTGGATCCCGGTCAGCTCACCGCGGAGCTCGGGCTGGCGCGCGACGGCCTGGATCATGGAGCCGAAGATCGTGCCGAGCCCGATGCCGGCGCCGACCGCACCGAGGCCGACACCGACGCCGAAGGCGATCGCCTTCCCCAGGTCGGCGAGACCTGCGTCGGTGGTCTGTGCGAGCAAGAGTTCCACTGTTCCTCCTCCTTAGTGTTCCGGTTCGATTGCGGCGCCGATGTAGATCGCCGACAGCAGCGCGAAGACGAACGCCTGGATCGTGACCACGATCCCAACCTCGAAGAGGTAGATGACAGTCCCGGCGAGGACCGAGATGGGGATCAGGAACCAGGACGAGAAGATGAAGATGAGGCCGAGCATGACGAGGATCAGCATGTGGCCCGCGAGCATGTTGGCGAAGAGTCGGACGGAGAGCGAGATGAGCCGCATGAACTGGGAGATGACCTCGAGTGGCACGATCAGCACGAGGAGCGGCTTCGGCACCCCCGCGGGGATCCAGCTCTTCAGGTAGCCGACGAGCCCGTTGTAGCGGACGCCCTCCACGTGGGTGGAGAGGAAGGTGATCAGTGCGAGAGCGAGCGTCACGCTCAGGTTCGCGGTGGCCGCGTAGACCCCGAGGGTGGGAACGTTGACGCCGAAGACCTCGTAGGTGTCGTTCGAGATCGGGAGCGGGATGAAGCCGACGATGTTGATCACCCAGATGAAGAGGAAGAGCGACGCGACGTAGGGGAACCAGCGCGTCAGGCCCTTGTGCGGAAGGCTCGACTCGGCGATCTGCGACTGGACGAGGTCGTAGATGGCCTCGCCGGCCGTCTGCCGGCGGTCCGGCTTCAGCGAGAGGCCGAAGCGCATGAGCCAGATGCCGACGAAGATCGTGGCCAGTCCGCCGACCCACAGGTAGACGACCGCCTTGTTCACCGACATGTCGAGCGGCCCGATGTGGATCGGGATCCATTCCTCGAGCAGAAACTCGTGCTGCGGATCGAAGTCGCCTTCGGCGGCGAAGACGAAGCTCATCGGCGCGGCGTTCCCTGGAAGTACAGGGTCAGGCTCGTGGCCAGCTCGACGCTGTACGCGGCCGCGTAGGTGAGCGCGCCGGCGAGCGCCAGAGACGGGTTTGCGACCGCGACGGCGATGAGGATGAGCACGAGGACGATCCCGCGGGCCATCATCCCGAAGGCGGCGATCCCGGAGCCGCGCAGGGTCGGCTCGCCGATCCCTGCCTTGTTCAGGAGGATCCCGACGATCTGGCTCCCGGCCCAGAGCAACGCGCCGAGCGCCCAGCCGCGGACGTCCCAGCCGGCGAGCAGGAAGACGGGCAGCGCGAGCGCGACGACGGCACCGCCGAGCATGATCGGCATACGCCGCTCGGGCATCGGCCTCGGCGTGAGGATCGCGCCGGGCATCACAGGGAGCGCCCGTAGCGGTAATAGACGGCCAGGATCGAGGCGGGAATCCCGATCACGGAGCCGATCGCGATGCCGGCGCCGGTCGCTCCGGCCGCCACGCCCAGCGCCGCGCCGAGCCCCACGCAGGCGAACAGCACACCTGCGAGAAGAGCCCCGGCGCCGATCGGATCGAGCGGCGTACGTTCGGCGGCCACGACGGACTGCATCTTATTCGCCCGCAGCGTATCAGTTCGGCGGCAGCGTTCGTAACAGCCCGATGCCAGTTTCTATGCGGTACTCAGGCTACTTTGTGCGCGCGAGCAGCTTGCTGCCGAGCTCGCGCAGGACGTCCACGAGCAGATCGACGTCGCGCTCCTGCGTGCGCCAGTTGACGATCGCGGGGCGAAAGGCGGTCTTGCCCGCGAAGCTGGTGGTGCCCACGTAGACGCGCCCGTCGGCGAGCACGTCCTCGCCGAGGCGCGCGTTCAGCCCGTCGAGCTCCTCCTCGGGCACCTCGGGCGGGCGGTAGCGGAAGCAGACGATGTTCAGCGGCACGTCGGCGAGGCGCTCGAGGTCGGGGGCCTCGTCCACCCGCTGCGCGAGGCGCTGCGCCAGGTCGAGGTGGCGCTCGACCATCTCCCGGTAGCCGGTGCGGCCCCAGGCACGGAGCGCGGCCCAGACGGCGATGGCCCTGGCGCGCTGCGAGGACTCCGGCGTCAGGTAGCCGTAGGTGGGCTCCGGCTCGTCCTCGGGGAGGTAGGCGGCCGCGAGCGAGAAGACCTTGGCGAGCAGCCCGGAGTCGCGGACGAACGCGAAGCCGCAGTCGTAGGGGACGTTGAGCCACTTGTGGCCGTCGGCGATGACGGAGTGGGCGCGGTCGACTCCTTCGGCCAGCGCTTCCACCCGAGGCGAGACGCGCGCGAAGAGCCCGAAGGCGCCGTCGACGTGCAGCCAGGCGCCGTGCTCCTCGGCGAGGTCGGCCAGCTCGGCCAGGGGGTCGAACTCGCCCACGTTCACGTCGCCCGCGTTGCCGACGATGATCGCGGGGGCGCCTCCGAGCCCGCGGAGCGCGGACTCCAGCGCCGGCAGGTCGATGCGCCCCGCGGCGTCGCGCGAGAACGTCTGCACCGACGAGCGGCCGACGCCGACCATGGCCAGCGCCTTGAGCGCGCTGGCGTGGATGAAGCCGCTGGAGAGCACAGGCACGGCGGGCAGCCCGGCCATGCCGTCGCTCCCGATGTCGCGGCCGTGCTGCTCGCCCCACCACTGCCGCGCGGCGGCGAGGCCCATGAAGTTGGCGGAGGTCGCGCCGGTCGTGAGCGCCCCTCCCCACTCGGCGGGGAGCGCGAAGAGCTCCTTCAGCCATTCGAGCGCCACGGTCTCGAGGCGCGTGCCGAGCGGCGAGCCGACCCAGCTGAAGGAGTTCTGGTCGAGGGCAGTCGTCAGCCAGTCGGCACCGAGCGCCGCCGGTGTGACGCCGCCGGTGACGAAGTGGAAGAAGCGCGGCCCCGAGGAGCCGGTCGCGGCGTCGAGCCCGGTGAGGAGCTCCTCCAGCGCGGCGACCGCTCCCGAGCCTTGCTCCGGGAACGGGCCGCCGAAGCGCGCAACGGCATCGTCGACGCCCTGCGGCAGCACGGGCCGCTCGTCGAGACCCGCGAGGTACTCCCCGGCCTGCTCGTACGCGAACGCCGCGGCGGCCGCCGTCTCGTCTCTCGGATCGCTCACGCGCTCTTCAGGCGGGGCTCGTCGTCCTCTTCGATCGGCCTGCCGACCCAGGCGCGCAGGCGCCGGATCTTGAGAATCTCGAGCAGGGTCACGAGGTAGAGCGAGGCGACGACCGCGATCAGTCCGATGACGATCGCGAGCACCGTCGGCCACAGGTGCCACTCGCCGTTCTCGCGGAAGGGCACGAAGCGGGTGGCAAGCGCACCGCAGGCGAGGATCGCGCACCACGCCCAGAGGTACACGACGGTCCGCCGCTGCGAGAAGCCTCGCCGCAGCAGGCGGTGGTGCAGGTGCGCCTGGTCCGGCGCGAAGACCCGCTCCCCGTGCTTGATGCGGCGGGCGACCACGAAGGACGTGTCGATGATGGGCACCGCGAGCACGAACAGGGGCAGGAAGAGGGCGACGGTGGCAGCCGTCTTCAGCGTCCCCTGGATGGCCACCGTGGCCAGGATGAACCCGAGTAAGAGCGAGCCCGAGTCCCCCATGAAGATGCGCGCGGGATAGAAGTTGTGCCGCAGGAAGCCGAGGCACGCGCCGGCGACGATCGCCGAGAGCACGGCCGCGTTGGGCCTGCCGAGCGAGAGCGAGATGATCGCGAAGGTAATGCCCGAGATCGCGCAGACCCCGGCGGCGAGGCCGTCCAGCCCGTCGAGGAAGTTGACCATGTTCATGATCGCGACGATCCAGACCAGGGTGAGGATGACCCCGAGCCAGTCCGGCAGTGCGTGGATGCCGACGATCGGGAACGTGAAGCGGTCGATCGTCACGCCCGCCTGAACGGCGACGCCGGCGGCGCCGATCTGGCCGGCGAGCTTCAGCCACCACGGGAGCCCGCGGAAGTCGTCGACCATGCCGATCGTCGTGGCGACCGCCGCGCCGAGGAGGATCCCGCGGAACTCCGGGGTGAGGTCGATGAAGGCGAGAGCCGGGACGAAGATGCCCAGGAAGATCGCCAGGCCGCCGAGGCGCGGGACCGCGCGCAGGTGGATGCGGCGCTTCTCGTCCGGCTCGTCGACGACGCCGAGGACGCGCGCGACCCGCCCGACGGCGGGCGTGAGGACGAGCACGACCGCGAGCGCGACGAGGAAGCCCCACAACACGTCCTTGTGGGCCATCAGGTCGTCCCACATGGCTATTTCGTCCCGTAGAGCCGGTCCCCGGCGTCGCCGAGGCCGGGAACGATGAAGCCGCGCTCGTTCAGGCCGCGGTCGATCGCGGCGACCGTCACGCGCACGTCCGGATGGAGCGAGTGCAGATGCTCGATCCCCTCCGGCGCCGCGATGACGGCGATCAGGCTGACCGACTGCGCGCCGGCCTTCTTCACCGTCTCGACCGCGTAGGCCGTCGAGTTCCCGGTGGCGAGCATCGGGTCGAGCAGGATGACGTCGCGCACGGCGACGTCCGTCGGGAGCTTCACGTAGTACTCGACGGGTTGGAGCGTCTCCTCGTCGCGATAGAGGCCGATGAAGCCCACGCGTGCGGCGGTGATGAGGTCGAGCACGCCGTCGAGCATCCCGACGCCGGCGCGCAGGATCGGGCAGATGGCCACCTTCTTGCCCGAGATCCGCGGGACGGTCAGCGACTCGAGCGGCGTCTGGATCTCGACCTCCTCGACGGCGAGCTCCTTCGTCGCCTCGTAGGTGAGGAGGAGCGTGATCTCCTTCACGAGCTGCCGGAACATCTGGGTGGGCGTCTCGGCGTCGCGCAGGAGGCCGAGCTTGTGCTGAACGAGCGGGTGGTCGACGACGGTGACGTTCTCGGTCGCGACGTTCACGCGCGGTACTCCGGGTAGCCCCGGTAGCCGGGATACAGGGGTCGCCGCTCGCAGAGCGCTTCGCTCCTCGCGCACAACTCGCCCAGATCGCTGCCGCCGAGCGCGCCGGCGATGATCTCCCCCACCTCGCGCAGGTCGGCCTCGTCGAAGCCGCGCATCGTCACTGCCGGGGTCCCGAGCCGGATGCCGGAGGCCTCCATCGGCGGGCGCTCGTCGAAGGGCACGGTGTTGCGGTTGGCCGTGATCTTCACCTCGTGGAGCCGCTCCTCGGCCGCCTTGCCCGTCCACTCGCTCTTGCGGAGGTCGACCTGCACCAGGTGCGTGTCCGTGCCGCCGGTGAGGAGGTCGAGCCCGCCCTCGAGGAGCGACGCGCCGAGGGCGTCCGCGTTGGCGCGGATCTGCCCCTGGTAGGCGCGGAACGCGTCGGTCGCGGCGATCTTGAAGCAGGTCGCCTTGGCGGCGATCACGTGCAGGAGCGGGCCGCCCTGCATCCCCGGGAAGACAGCCTTGTCGACGGCCTGGGCGTGCTCCTCCTTGCAGAGGATCAGTCCGGCGCGCGGCCCGGCGAGCGTCTTGTGCGTCGTCGAGGTGACGTAGTCACAGTGCGGCACCGGGTTCGGATGGTGGCCGGTCGCGACGAGTCCCGCGATGTGGGCCATATCGCAGAGGAGACGCGCGCCGACCTCGTCGGCGATCTCCCGGAAGCGGTCCGCCTCGATCGTGCGCGGATAGGCCGAGGCGCCGCAGACGATCAGCTTCGGCCGGTGCTCCTTCGCCTGGCGGAGGACCTCGTCGAAGTCGACCAGGCCGGTTTCGCGGTCGACGCCGTAGCCGGCGACGTCGTAGAGCTTCCCGGAGAAGTTGACCTTGAGGCCGTGCGTCAGATGACCGCCGTGGTCGAGGCGCATGGCGAGGATCGTGTCGCCCGGGTCGAGGCAGCTGAAGTACACCGCCATGTTCGTCTGCGCGCCCGCGTGCGGCTGGACGTTCGCGTGCTCGGCGTCGAAGAGCGCCTTCGCACGGTCGATCGCCAGCTGCTCGATCTCGTCCACGACCTCGCAGCCGCCGTAGTAGCGGCGGCCGGGATAGCCCTCGGCGTACTTGTTGGTCGGCACGCTCCCGACGGCCTCGAAGACCGACGGCCACGTGAAGTTCTCCGAGGCGATGAGCTCGATCTGGCCTCGCTGCCGCTCGAGCTCGCGGCCGAGCAGCTCGACGAGGTCGGGATCGACGTCGGCGAGCGCTGCCCGACGGAGCTCTTCGAGGGTCTCGACGGCCACAGCCATCGCCGCCACTTTACTCACCCGCTCTGGACGGGCAAGCAACTCTGTGTGATCGTGTGAGGTGGGGAATGGGGAGTTTGGGGATCATGGTCGTCGCGGGCCTCGTGCTCGCGCCGCTCGTCCGCGAATACGCGGACTTCCGCCGTGCCTGGGGGCTCGGGCGCATCGCTTCGCTCAGCGTGACCGGCCTCGTCCTCCCCGCCGTCGGGATCGGCGTCGTCGTGGCGCTCCCGCTCGCTGCCTGGCCCTACGTGCAGTGGGGCGTGACCATCGCGGCCGCGCTCGCGGCGTACTCGCTCGCGGTGCGCGCCGTCGAGGCGGCCGTCGAGCCCGCGCGCGTCTCCGGCCGGCGCTAGGCGAGCGCCGCGCTCGCGGCGTCCAGCGCGTCCTGTGCGCTGACGGCGCCTTCGCGGAGCACGACCGGGTCGGGCCCGGTGAGGTCGATGACCGTGGAGGGCGCGCCCGGCAGCTCGCCCGCGTCGACGACGGCACCGCAGCCGTCGAGAATCTCGCGCGAGATGTCTTCGACGCGCGCCGGGTCGGGGCCGCCGTGGAGGTTCGCGCTCGTGGCCGCGACGAACCCCAGGCGTTCGACAACCGTTTGCGCCTCCGGCGGAAGGTCGGGGACGCGGATGCCGATCGCCTGCGGCGTCGTCCCGCACAGCCAGCGGAAGCGGCGGGCGGGATTGGGCAGCACGAGCGTGTAGGGCCCGGGAAGCAGCGCCCGCGCCGCGACCGCAGCGCGCCCGCGCGCCTCGGGCACGGCGTCGAGAATCGCATCGAGGTCGGAGCCCAGCAGCGCCACGGGCGAGGTCTCGGGCCGGCTCTTGAGCCTGAACAACCGCCGCACCGGCGCCTCGCGGCAAGCGTCCACGGCCAGCCCGTAGACCGTGTCGGTCGGCAGCAGCACGACCTGCCCGGCCCGCAAGGCGGCGATGGCGTCGTCGCTCACGCCTGTCTCCCCCGGCCATGTCCGGGGGTCAGACCCCAGGGCCTGTCCGTTGGCCTGTCTCTCGTGGGCATCTGTGGAAGTTTGACGTGACGGCGTGCCCGATGGTGGATCCGCAATCCACAGGCTCCTGGCCAAGGACGACACGTCCAGGGGTCTGACCCCGGGACGTGGCTGCTAGGGACGGCGCGCTTCGACGACGCGGTCGCGGCCGGCTAGGTCTGGGGTGGCCAGGACGTCCTCGTAGCCGAGGGCGGTGAGGCCGGCGGAGACTTCGGCCGCCTGGCCGTCGCCGCACTCGAGGACGAGCCAGCCGCCGGGAGCGAGGGCGCCGCGGGCCTCGCGGGCGATCTGCTCCCAGACGCGGTCGCCGACGACGGCGCCGTACGGCTCGTAGAGCCTGATCTCCGGCTGGAGGGAGTCGTACTCGGCCGCGGGCACGTACGGGGGGTTCGAGACGACGAGGTCGAACGGGCCGGCGATGCCGGTGAGGAGGTCGCCGCGCCTGAGCTCGACCCGGCCGTCGACGTCGGCCCGCGCGAGGTTTTCGCGCGCGAGGGCGAGCGCGTCTTCGGAGAGGTCGACGGCGACCACGCGTGCGTGCGGCACCTCGTCCGCGAGGGAGAGCGCGATGGCGCCCGAGCCGGTGCCCACGTCGAGGATCCGCGGCTCGGCGATGCCCTCGAGGTGGGCGAGGCAGCGCTCGACAACCACCTCCGTCTCCGGGCGCGGGACGAGCGCTCGCGCGTCAACGTTGAGCAGCAGCCGCCGGAACCCCCACTCCCCGAGCACGTAGGCGAGCGGCTCCCGGGCACGCCGCCGGGCGACAAGCTGGTCCAGCCGAGCCGCCTCGTCCTCGGACAGCAGACGGTCGGACGAGTAGAGCCCGGAGCGCGTCAGCCCGAGAACGTGCGCGACCAGGTGCTCGGAGTCGACCCGCGGAGAGGGCACCCCGGCCTCGTGGAGCTCCCGCGCCACCTCGTGGACCGCCGCGAGCGGGCTCATGCCGCCGCGACCTCGAGCGCGCGCCTGCGCTCCTCGGCGCCGAGCGCCTCCGAGAGCTCCTCCAGGTCGCCGTCGAGCACGGCGTCCAAGCGGTGGAGCGTGAGCTTGATGCGATGGTCGGTGACCCTGCTCTCCGGAAAGTTGTACGTGCGGATCTTCTCGGCCCGGTCGCCGCTCCCGATCTGCGAGCGCCGCTGCGCGGAGAGCTCCTCCTGCTGGCGCCGCAGCTCCGCCTCGAGGAGCCGCGCGCGCAGCACGCGCATCGCCTTCTGCTTGTTCTGCAGCTGCGACTTCTCGTCCTGCATCGCCACGACGATCCCGGTCGGCACGTGCGTGATCCGCACGGCGGAGTCCGTCGTGTTCACGCTCTGGCCGCCCGGGCCGGTCGAGCGGTAGACGTCGATCTTGAGGTCGTTCTGGTCGACCTCGACGTCGACCTCCTCCGCCTCGGGCATGACCGCGACGGTCGCGGTGGACGTGTGGATGCGCCCCTGCGACTCCGTCTCGGGAACCCGCTGGACGCGGTGCGTGCCGCCCTCCCACTTGAAGATCGAGTAGGCGCCGTCGCCCTTGACCGCGAAGGTGACGTCCTTGTAGCCGCCGCCCTCGTTCGGCCCCGAGCCGAGCGTCTCCCACTTGAACCCGCGGCGCTCCGCATAGCGAGTGAGCATGCGGAACAGGTCGCCGGCCCACAGCGCCGCCTCGTCGCCGCCCGCTCCCTGCCGGATCTCGACGACCACGTCCTTGGCGTCGTTCGGGTCGCGCTCGACGAGCGCGAGCTTGAGATCCTCCTCGAGCCGCTCGAGCCGCTCCTCGATCTCGGGCAGGAGCTCGCGGAGGTCGGGGTCGGCGAGGGCCGCCTCGGCATCCTCGCGCGCCTCGCGCCACTCCAGGGCGAGCTTGTGCGGTCCCTCGAGCTCCTTCAGCCGGCGGCCCGCGTCGGCGGCGGCGTTGCGGTCCGAGTAGAGCCCAGGGTCGTTCATACGCTCCTGCGCTTCGACGTAGGAACGCTCGAGCTCGTCGACGAGATTCTCGATCGCAGCGGCCATAGCCGGCTCAGGATAGCCCCGCGACGGGGCGGCCCCAGCCCTCCTAGGCCATGATCTCGACCTTGCGCTCTTCCGGCGTGAGCCGGCCCTCGAGGCGGAGCACCTCGTGGAGCGCGCGGATCGAGACCTCGATCTGGTCGAGCGACGGAGCCCGCGTCGTCAGGCGCTGAAGCCAGAGGCCGGGCGCCAGGACCGTCCGCAGGATCGGGTTCGTCGGGTGCTTGCCCGCGAAGCGGATCACCTCGTAGGCGATGCCCGCGATCACCGGCAGGAGCGCGATGCGCGAGACGATCAGCCAGAACCAACCCGGCTGGCCGACGAAGGCGAAGACGAAGATGGCGATCACCATCACGTAGAGCAGGAAGGCGGTGCCGCACCGCACGTGGATGAGGCTGTGGCGCTGGACGACCTCGGGCTCGAGCGCGTCGCCGGCCTCGTAGGCGTTGATCGCCTTGTGCTCGGCGGCGTGGTACTGGAAGACCCGCTTCAAGTCCGGCATGAAGCCCACGGCCACCAGGTAGAGGATGAAGACGGACACGCGGATGAGCCCCTCGACGACGACGAACCAGGTCGTCGACTCGATCGGGAGCCAGTTCGTGATCAGCGCCGGCGAAATCTTGAAGAGCAGCAGCGCGAAGCCGATCGCGATGCCGAAGGCGAAGAGGAGCTGGCCGCGGGAGAGCTCCGTCTGCACCTCGCCGTCGTCGTCCTCCTCCTGCGCCGCGTAGTTCGCCGAGATGGCGAGGGCGCGGAAACCGATGGCGAGCGACTCGCCGAGCGCGAAGACGCCGCGGATGACCGGCAGGCGCGCCCAGCGGTGCCTGAGCAGGAACGAGGTGATGGGCCGGTTGACCTCGGCGATCTCGCCGTCAGGCTTCCGGACGGCGACCGACCACGCGGAAGGGCCGCGCATCATCACGCCTTCCAGGACAGCCTGGCCGCCGATCGGCGCGCTCACGGCGTCCCCTTACTGCTCGTCGGGGCGGTTGGCGCCGGCCTTCTCGAGGCGCTTCTGGAAGCGCGCGACCCGGCCGCCGGTATCAACGACCTTTTGCTTGCCGGTATAGAAGGGATGGCACTCGGAGCAGATCTCAACGTGGAGCTCGGCCTTCGTGGAGCGGGTTTCGAACGTGTTCCCGCAGGAGCAGGTCACGGTCGCAAGGACGTAGTCGGGATGAATGTCGGTTTTCATGAATCGGCCGAGGGCTGGACGGGCTTGAGGATACCAGAGGCCGTTTCCCCGGCTACGTTGCCACCGGAGACGACGACGGCGACCGCTGCGCCCTCGACGCCGGCCACCTTCCCGGCCAGCAACGCTGCGATTCCGGCCGCTCCGGCGGGCTCCGCGGCCAGCTTCGCCCGCTCGTAGACGAAGCGGAATCCCTCGTGGATCTCCTCTTCGGTGACGAGCACGGACTCGACGCCGCGGGCGGCGCAGATCTCCAAGGCGAGGTCTCCGGCGAACGGCGCGTTGAGGCCGTCCGCGATCGACCGCGGGTCAAGCGGGACGGACTTCCCGGCCGCCAGGCCCTCGTGCAGGGCAGCCGAGCCCTCCGGCTCGACGGCGACGATCCGGCGGTCGGGGAGCGCGGTCGCGATGCCGCTGACGAGGCCGCCGCCGCCCACAGGGACGACGACGATCTCCACGTCCGGCAGGTCCTCGGCGATCTCGAGGCCGACCGTGCCCTGGCCGGCCATGACGAGCGGATCGTCGAACGGGTGCACCAGCACCCGGCCGGTCGACTCCTGCAGCTCGCCGAGGCGCTCGAAGACCTCGGTCGGCCCGGGCGCCTCCTGGTCCACGGACGCTCCGTATCCCAGGGCCGCCGCACGCTTCTGCTCGCTCGCGCCCTGCCACATGACCACGAGGCAGTCGATCCCCTCGAGCGCGCTGCAGTACGCGAGCGCCCCGGCGTGGTTGCCCGCGGAGGCAGCGATCACGCCGCGTGCGCGCTCCTCGGCCGAGAGCGACGCAAGCTTGGTGAGGACGCCGCGCGGCTTGAAGCTCCCCGTCTTCTGCAGGAGCTCGGCCTTCAGGAACGCGCGGCCGCCGAACGCCTTCCCGAGGGTCTCCGACGAGAGGAGTGGCGTCCTGTGCAGGCGGCCGTCGATCGCGGCCGCGGCCGCTCCTACATCAGGCTGTATTCGGGCCCGTCCCCGCCTTCGGGCGGCGTCAGCCGCCCGCCCTTGGCCGTGATCGCACCGCACTGGACGCAGTTGGACGCCGTCACTTCGACCTCGACGACGTTGCCCGCGGGGCTCGCCTCGCCGGCGACCTCGTAGACCTGCGCGGGGCACATGTGCGTCCACGCCTCGGCGACCTCGCGCCGGACCTTGGGGTCGACGCGGATGTGGCTCGGCGCGTCGTCGCGCGTCTTGTTCCCCGAGAGATAGACGCTCGAGAGCTTGTCGAAGACGAGCTCGCCGTCGGGCTTCGGGTAGCGCGCGGCCCCTTTGCCCGCGTCGACGGGGACCTCCGAGTCCGACTCGAGGGCCATGGTGCCCGGGGGGAGCTTGCCGAACGTGTTGAGCGAGATCCCGGCGAGCAAAGAGCCGCGGACGAAGCCGTGCTTGAACGCGGGCCGCAGGTTGCGGACGCGCTCGAGGTCACGCCAGATGTAGCTCGAGCGCACGCCCTCGTCGTAGGCGTCGAGCGCGCCCGGCGCCCAGGAGGTCCGACCGGGCTGGACCGCGTCGAACGCTGCCTCCGCAGCGAGCATCCCGGACTTCATGGCGTAGTGCACGCCCTTCAGCGCCGGGACGTTCACGAAGCCGGCCGAGTCGCCCACGATCATCCCGCCCGGGAAGGAGAAGCGCTCGGGGAGCGCCTGGAACCCGCCCTCCGGGATCGTCTTCGCCCCCCAGGCGATCCGTGTGCCGCCGGCGAGGATGCCGCGCACGAACGGGTGCGTCTTCAGCTCCTGGAGCAGGTCGTGGACGGAGAGCGTCGCGTCCGTGTAGTCGAGGCCGACGACCATTCCGATCGCGACCTTGTCGTCTCCCAGCGGGTAGATGAAGCTGCCGCCGAACTCGCGGAAGCGCTTCCCGCCGCGCAGCGGCCAGCCCATCGTGTGGATCACGCGGTTGAGCGGGCGCGGGACCTCCCAGACCTCCTTGACGCCGAGCGCATAGACCTGCGGGCGCGAGTGGAGCCCGAACTGCGAGGACGCGATGCCGGCCAGGTGGCCCTGCGTCCCCTCGGCGAGGATGGTCACGCGAGCACGGATGTCGGAGCCCGGCTCGAAATTCGCCAGCTCCTCCCCGTCCTTGCCGCGTCCCTTGTCGCCCGTGCGGATGCCGACGACGCGCCCACCGCTGACCAGGAGGCTGCGCGCGCTCGTCTCGGGGACGATCGTCACGCCGACCTCCTCGGCGTGCTCGGCGAGCCAGCGCCCGATCTCCGCGAGTGAGGCGACATGGTGGTTGTGGTTCCACATCGTCGGCGGCGCCGGCACGCGGAGATGCCGCTTCTCGGTCAGGAAGTAGACGCCCTCGCGGACGACCGCGCCGCGGAAGGGCATCTCCTCCGTGACCATGCCCGGGAAGAGCTCCCGGAAGGCGCGCGGGTTGACGACCGCGCCCGAGAGGAGGTGCGCACCGGGGGCCCTGCCCTTCTCGACGACGGCGACGGGAACATCGCCGAGGTGCTCCTGCATCTCGGGATGCTCCTCGAGGAGCTGGCCGATCCGGATCGCGGCCGAGAGGCCGGCAGGCCCGGCGCCGACGACCAACACGCCGACGTCGATCCGCTCGTCCGGCGGGTCTGTCGGCTCGGACACGAACTCGTGCCAGTCGAACGGGGGCGGGAAGTCTGCGGGGCGTGCGCTCATCCGCGGTCCCGCAGGAGTTGGGTCAGCTTGGGGACGATGTCGTGGAGGTCGCCGACGACGCCCAGGTCGGCGTACTCGAAGATGGGAGCGTTCGGATCCTTGTTGATGGCGACGATGGTGCCCGCCGCCTGCATGCCGACCTTGTGCTGGATCGCGCCCGAGATGCCGGCTGCGATATAGAGGCGTGGGGCGACGGTCTTCCCCGTCTGGCCGACCTGCGCCGCATAGGGATACCACCCCGCGTCGACCACTGCGCGCGTCGCGGCGACCGCGCCGCCGAGGGCCTTGGCGAGCTCCTCGAGCAGCTCGAAGCGGTCGGGCGAGCCGAGCCCGCGACCGCCGGCGACGATCACGTCCGCGTCCTCGATGGACGGACCTTCGCTCTCCGCGTGCGCACGCTCGAGCATGGCCGCGCTCTGGGAGAAGTCCTGGATCTCGACGGCCACGTCCTCGACCTCCGCGTCGCCCCCGCTCTCGGCGGGCTCGAAGGTCCCGGAGCGGATCAACGCCAGCCGCGGCTCTCCCTTCCAGCCGACCTCCACGAACACGGAGTCCTGGAGCGCGGGCCGCTTGCCGACGAGCGCGCCGTCGCGGAGCTCGAGATCGACGAGGTCCCAGTTGAGCCCGGCGTCGAGGCGCGCCGCAAGCCCGGCGGCCACGTCCGCGGCGAGCACGGAGGCGCCGAAGATCACCGTGTCGAAGCCCTGGTCCTCGACGAGCTTCGCCAGCACGTCGACGCGTGGCTGCGGGAGCGGCGCGGCAAGCGCCGCGTCGTCGGCGGCGAAGACGCGCTTGGCGCCGTAGCGCCCCGCCTGCGGCGCGAGCTTCTTGACGCCCGAGCCGGCCACGACCGCCGCGACGTCGTCGCCGAGCTGCGCGGCCTTCGAGAGGACCCCGAGAGAGCCCTTGACGAGCTCGCCCTCGTGATCCTCCAGATAGACGAGGGTCGCCACTAGACCAGCTTCCTCTCCGACAGGTACTCGAGGATCTTCCCCGCAGCGTCGCCCTCGTCCTCGATCTTCATCGAGTCGCCGCGGGCGGGCGGGTCGGCGAGCGCGAGCACGACCGTCCGCGAGCCGGCCTCGCCGATCTCGTCCGCGGCCAGGCCGAGATCGCCGGCCGAGACCGTGTCGTAGGGCTTCTTCTTGGCGCCCATGATTCCCTTGAGCGACGGGTACCGAGGCTCGTTGATCGCGTCGGACACGGCGACGACGCACGGGAGCGGCGCCTCGATCACGTCGTAGCCGTACTCCGTCTGGCGCTTCGCCTTCGCCTTCCCGCCGGTCAGCTCGAGGCTCGCCGCCTGGGAGACCACGGGCATGCGCAACAGCTCGGCGAGCGCCGACCAGAGCACCGCCCCGTCCGAGTCCCCGCCCTGCTGGCCGAGAAGGACGAGGTCGGGCTCCTCGCGAGAAACCGCCTTCGCGAGCGCGCGCGCCGTCGCCACGAGATCGGAGCCTGCGAGCGCGTCGTCGACGACGTGGACGGCGCGGTCGGCCCCGATCGCAAGCGCTTTGCGGAGCGAGTCGGCGGCGCCGGCCGGCGCCATCATGATCGCCACCACCTCGCCGTCGCCGTCCCGCTCCCTGATCTGGAGCGCCTCCTCGAGGGCATGGGCGTCAAATGGGTTGAGCGCGGCGGAACCGGAGCGGTCGAGCCGGAGGGTGCCGGAGTCGATCCGCGTGCGCGCGGATGCCTCGGGCACCTCCTTCACCAAGACGGCGACCTTCACCGGGGGCGGATCCTATCGGGCGGGGATGAGCCGACGACGCTTAAGTCTTTACACGTTCCTGCCGAGGGCTTTGCTAGTCTCGCGCCGCTTCCAGGCGTGTACCGGAGCGTCGGACCGCTCACCCATGAGCCGCCACCGGACGACAGCCGCAGCTCTTCTGATCCTCCTTGTCTCGGGGGCCTTCGCGGGGACCGCGAGCGCCGCCGTGCCGCGGCTCATCTTCCCCGTCGTTGCCAAGGCCTCGTACACGGACGACTTCGGCGCCCCGCGCTGGCAGGGCCGTCACGAGGGCAACGACCTCATGGCAGCGAAGCGCTCTGCGGTGGTGGCGGTCGAGCCCGGGCGCATCGTCAAGTACACGTCGTCCCGCGCGGCGGGCTGCATGCTCTACCTCTACGGCAAGAGCGGCACGCAGTACATGTACATCCACCTGAACAACGACAAGACGCTCCGGAACGACAACCGCGGCGGCTGCACGAACGGTGTCGCCTACGCGCCCGGGCTGAGGTCGAACCAGCAGGTCCAGGCGGGCCAGCTGATCGGGTACGTCGGCGACTCGGGCGACGCGAACGGCATCGCCTCCCACCTCCACTTCGAGCTGCACCCCAACGGCGGGCGCGCCGTCTCGCCCTACCGCCGGCTACGCGTCGCGTTCAAGCACCTCTACGCGCGGCCGCCGGCCGCCGTGACAACGCTGAACATGCGCGTCGAGGGGACGGTCGTCTACACGGTCACCGACACCGACCCGCAGCGGATCCGGCTCAGGGTCACGCGGGTGCGCCTCTCGAACGGCTGGGTCTCCTATCCGAACCGGGACATCGCCATCGCGCTGTCGCCGGACACGACCTACCGCAGGTGGGCGGAGCCAGGCGTCTTTTCGACGGCGAGCCTGAGCCAGTTCAAGCCCGGCCTCAAGGTCATCGCCTGGACCGGCGACTTCACCCAGAACCTCAACGCGTCCCGCGCGCTTCCCGGCCTCCACGTCGCGGCCGACCTGCTGATCCGCAAGCAGGACTAGTACTAGGGCAGCGACGACCGCAGCTCCCGGGCCGCCTGCTCGGGATCCTCGGCGTCACCGATCGCGCGCACGACCGCGACCCGGGTCGCCCCGGCCGCGACCACGTCGCCGACGTTGCCCGCGTCGATCCCGCCGATCGCGAACCACGGCATGCGGGCGTGCTCGGCGGCGTAGCGGACGAGCTCGAGCCCGACGGCCGGACGACCTTCCTTCGTCGGCGTGGCGTGGACGGGGCCCACGCCGACGTAGTCGGCATCGGCGCGATCGAGCTCGGCCGGCGAGTGGGTCGAGAGGCCGACCGGGAGCCCGAACCGGCGGGCAGCCGCAGGCGGCATGTCGTCCTGACCGACGTGGACGTAGTCGGCGCCGACGAGGACGGCGAGGTCGGGGCGGTCGTTGACGACCAGCGGGACACCCAGCCGCCGCGTGATCGCGCGAGCCTCCTCGAGCACCGGCAGGAGCACGCTGTCCGCGAGCGACTTCTCCCGCAGCTGGACGAGGTCGACGCCGCCGCGGACGGCCGCCACCAGGAAGGCATCGAGATCCGGGCGCGCGCCCGTGATCAGGTAGAGGCGCGCCTCGAGGGCGTCAGCCGCCGGCAACGGGCCGTGCGACGACGAGGCGGTCGCCGTCCTCGAGCCTGACGTCGGCGTAGCGGGCGCGCTCGACGGGCTCGCCGTTGCGCTCGACGAGCGCGTAGCGCGCGCCGAGGCCGAGCCGCTCGAGCAGCGCGGAGACGGTGTCGCCGTCCTGCAGCGCCTCGTCCTTGCCGTTGACGAGGATCGAGCTCAGACCGTCCCTCCCACTGGGCTCGACGGCTGGGCCTGTGCCTGCTCCTCCATGATCCCCGCCTTGCAGGCCGTGCGGCCGGCCTCGACCGCGAGCTTGAACGCGCGCGCCATGGCAACGGGGTCTCCGGCCCGCGCGATGCCGGTATTGACGAGCACGGCGTCGGCGCCCATCTCCATCGCCTCGGCCGCGTGCGAGGGCGAGCCGAGACCGGCGTCGACGACGAGCGGCACCTCGGCCTGCTCGATCATGATCCGGATCGTGTCGCGGAGCTTGAGCCCGCGGCCGGTTCCGATCGGCGCAGCCAGAGGCATGACCGTCGCGCAGCCGACCTCCTCGAGCTTCTTCTGGAGCACCGGGTCCGGGAGCACGTACGGCAGCACCGTGAAGCCGTCCTCGACGAGCTCGGCGGCCGCGCGGAGCGTCTCGACGGGATCGGGCAGCAGGTAGCGCGGGTCCGGGATCACCTCGAGCTTCACCCAGTCCGGGAGCCCGCCCGCCCGCGCGAGGCGGGCCGTGCGCACGGCTTCCTCGGCCGTTTCGCAGCCGGAGGTGTTCGGCAGGAGCAGGACGTCGTCGGGCAGGTACGCGGTGATGTCGTCGCCGGGCGCGTCGAGGTCGATGCGGCGGACGGCGACCGTGACGATCTCCGACCCGGAGGCCCCGAGCGCGTCGCGCATCGTCTCGAACGTGTCGTACTTGCCGGTGCCGGTGAGCAGGCGCGAGCGGAACGCGCGTCCGGCGATGACGAGTTGATCCTGAATGCTCATACACGTCCCTTCGCTGGCATGACCCAGATCAGGTGCTGGCGGTCGCGGCCTCCTGGCCACCTCTCAGCCCCGGTCAGGGGCTCCCGCTCTGTCAAGGGTACCGAACCGGTGCTTGGCCTCAGGCCCTCGCGGGTACGGAAGCCCCCATGCGTTTCAGAAAGGGAGCGAAACTCGATTCCGGCCAGGTCACGGACGTCCGCGGACGCGGCGGCGGGCGCGGGCTTGCCGTGGGCGGCGGGGGAATCGGGGTTGGCGTGCTCGTCATCTACCTCCTGTTCAGCCTGCTCACCGGCGGTGGCGGGCTCGGGCAGCTTGCGCCGCTCGAGGATCAGCAGGTCGGGCAGGGCGACAACCCCGGAGTCGTCTCGGAGGAGTGCCGGACGGGCGCCGACGCGAACGAGCGCCAGGACTGCTTCATCGTCGGCGTCGTCAACAGCACGCAGGAGTTCTGGGACGGCGTTTTCCAACGCAGCGGCGAGCAATACCAGTACGTCGACACGGTCTTTTTCACCGACCAGGTGCAGACGGCCTGCGGCGGGGCCACGTCGCAGGTCGGCCCCTTCTACTGCCCGGGCGACCAGCTCGTCTACATCGACCTCGGCTTCTTCGACGAGCTCCAGTCGCGGTTCGGTGCGGGTGAGGCGCCGTTCGCCCAGGCATACGTGATCGCGCACGAGTACGGCCATCACGTCCAGGACCTGACCGGCGATCTCGATCGCATCGGCAACGACCGGCAGGGCCCGGAGAGCCGGGCGGTCCGCGCCGAGCTCCAGGCCGACTGCTACGCCGGGGTCTGGGCTGCGAACGCCGTCGAGACCGGCCTGATCGAGCAGCTCACGCAGGACGACATCAACGCCGGCCTCGACGCCGCCGCGGCGATCGGCGACGACCGCATCCAGGAGCAGACGCAGGGCCAGGTGAACCCGGAGTCGTGGACGCACGGCTCCTCCGAGCAGCGCCGCCGCTGGTTCTCGCGCGGATACGAAGAGGGCCGTCCGGCGGCCTGCGACACCTTCTCGGGCTCGATCTAGCGGCCGCTGAACTCGGGCGGGCGCTTCTCCGCGAAGGCGGCCATGCCCTCGGACTGGTCTTCGCTGGCGAAGAGCATCGAGAAGAGGCGCGCCTCGGCCTCGAGGTTCATGCGGTGCGGGCCCTGGAGGGAGAGGTTCACGGCCTCCTTGGCGTAGGCAAGCGCGAGCGGGCTCTTGGCCTCGAGGCTGCGACAAAGGTCGAGCGTCTTCTCGCGCAGCTCCCCCGGCTCGTAGACCGCGTTGACGAGCCCGTGCTCGAGCGCCCTCCCGGCGTCCACGGGGCGTCCGGTGAAGATGAGCTCTTTGGCGAAGCCGAGCGTGGTCGTCCGCGCGAGCCGGACGGAACCGCCCCAGCCGGGAAGGATCCCGAGGTCGATCTCGGGCTGGCCGATCTTGGCGTTCGAGGAGGCGAGCCGCAGGTCGCACGCCAGCGCGAGCTCACAGCCTCCGCCGAGCGCGTAGCCGTTGATCGAGGCGATCGTCGGCTTCGGCATCGTCTCCAGGAGGTTCCCGCAGTCGTGGCCGAGCTGCCCCCAGCGCCGTGCATCGAGCACGCCGAGGCCCTGCATGTACTTGATGTCCGCGCCCGCGATGAACGCCTTCTCCCCCGCGCCCGTGAGGACGACGACGCGGGCCGACTCGTCCTCGGCCAGCTCGCCGAGCGTCTCCCGGAGCGACTCGGCGTGCTCGAGGTCGAGCGCGTTCATCGCCTCGGGCCGGTTCACCGTGACGATCGCGGTGCCTTCGGTCCGCTCGACGTCGATCATGCTTCGACGGGGACGTTCGCCCGCAGGAAGTCGACGATCTCGGAGACCGGCGCGCCGGGCGTGAAGATCTCGGCGACGCCCTGCTCCTTGAGCGCGACGACGTCCTCGCGCGGGATCGTGCCTCCGACGACGACGAGGATGTCCTCGACGCCGTTCTCGCGCAGCCCTTCGAGGATCCGTGGCACCAGGGTCATGTGGGCGCCGGACAGGATGGAGATGCCCACAGCGTCCGCGTCCTCCTGGATGGCGGTCTCGACGATCTGCTCCGGGGTCTGGTGGAGGCCCGTGTAGATGACCTCCATTCCGGCGTCCCGGAGCGCCCTCGCGATGATCTTTGCTCCCCGGTCGTGACCGTCGAGGCCGGGCTTCGCGATCACGACCCGGATCTTCCTGGCCATGGTGCGCCAGTATATGGAGGTGCGCCTGACCGTCATCGGCTCCTCGCCTGCCTGGCCGAACCCGGGAAGCGCCCAGTCGGGGTACCTCGTCGAGGGCGACGCGGCGCTGCTGCTCGACTGCGGACCGGGCGTCCTCGCCCGCCTGCGCGAGCTCGAGCTGTACCCGCGCTCGATCGCCATCACCCACTTCCACCTCGACCACTGGGGCGACCTCGTGCCCTGGGCATGGCTCAACGCGTACGGCCCGCAGGAGCACAGGATCGACTGCTCGCTCTGGCTCCCGCCCGGCGGGCGCGGCCAGCTGGAGGAGTTCGCTTCGCATTGGGGCAACGAGGCCATGTTCGAGGAGGCCTTCGAGGTGCAGGAGTTCGAGCCGGGCGTGCCGTTCACGACCGCGGGCTTCCAGATCCGGGCCTGCCGGCTCCCGCACTACGAGCTCATCGCATACGGGTTCCGCGTGACGCACAACGGGACGACGCTCGCGTACTCCGGCGACTCCGCTCCGACGGATGAGCTCGCCGCTCTCGCCCACGGTGCCGACCTGTTCCTCTGCGAGGCGACGCTCGCGGACGGCACGGACGACGGGCTGCCCCGCGGCCATCTCTCCGCGCAGGAGGCGCTCGCGGCGACCGACGGCAGGATTCTGCTCACCCACCGCCCGATCGAGCTCGCGCCGCCCGAAGGCGTGCCCGTCGCCCACGACGGGCTCGTGGTCGACTTCTGATGGCGTCCGAGGCGCCCTACGCGGCCCTCTCGGGGCTGTTCTGGGCGGGGCTCCTGGCCGCGGCGGCCCGCGCCGGGCGCGAGAACGGCGCCGGGCCGACCACGGTGACGGACGTCGTCGCCCTCGGTCTCGCCGGCGCGAAGATCGGGAAAGTCGTCGCGGAAGACCGCGTCACCGTCTTCCTGCGCCGTCCGTTCGCCGACGGCCCGGCGGCCGTCCAGCCGAGGGGCGAAGGCGTCACCCGGGCGGTGGGCGAGCTCGTCACCTGCTCGCACTGCGTCTCGCTGTGGGCTGCCGGAATCCTCGGCGCCGCCCACGTCACGCACCCACGCGCAGCCCGCTTCGTTACACGCGTTTTCGCCGCTTACGCGGTCGCTGAGGCCGTCGCGCCGCGGATTCGCGCACACCGCTGAACTTCGCGCATACTGGACGAAGGTATGTTGCGCCGGGCACGGCAAACCTGCACCATTGCGGGTGGAGGTCTGACCCGGGACCTCCGGGGCGAAAGGAAGAACCCAGCATGAAGATCGTGTTCGCGAGCCCACAAGTAGTGGACTACGGCTCGATATCTGAGCACACTTTTGCTCGTGCGCAGATTCCGTCGAACATCTGCGTCCCGGCTGGCAACCCCCACCAGAACAAGCAAGGCGACTGGCGGATCTGCCACCTCGACAAGTTCTGCGAGTACTCCTGCCCGTCCTAGCGCCGGGCACCGGCAGCTGACGCACACAGCGCCCGTCGTCGAGGCGCACGATTTGTCGCGCCGCTTCGGCGAGCGGGTCGCCCTCGACGGCGTGTCGCTCGTCGTCGACCGGGGCGAGATCGCCGCGCTGCTCGGGCCCAACGGCGCCGGCAAGACGACGCTCGTCCGCATCCTCACCGGTCTCGTCAAACCAGATAGCGGACACGCGCAGCTTCTCGGGGTCGACACGTGGGAGTGCCCGCGCGAGCTGAGGGCGCGGATGGGCCTCGTCCCCTCCGGCGACCGCTCGCTCTACCTGCGCATCTCGGGGATCGAGAATCTCGTCTTCTTCGGGCGTCTCCACGGCATGTCGCGCCGGGAGGCGACGGCGCGCGCGTGGGAGCTGCTCGAGGTCGTCGGCCTCGAGGACGCGGGCCGGCTGCGCTCCGCCTTCTACTCGCACGGGATGCAGAAGCGCCTCTCGATCGCGCGGGCGCTCCTGACGGAGCCGAGCGTGCTCCTCATCGACGAGGCGACCCACGATCTCGACCCGGAAGGCGCCGCGCAGATGCGGGAGCTGGTGCGCGGGCTCGCCGACCAAGGCGCCGCGGTCGTCTGGGCGACGCAGCGGATCGAGGAGATCCGCGGCTTCGCCGACGAGGTCACGCTCCTCCGCGAGGGGAAAGCGGCCTTCCAGGGCACGGTCTCGCAGCTCATTGCGCTCTCGGTCCCGCGCCGGTACGTCCTCCGGCTGCGCAACGGCCGCATGACCGGCCGCGAGCTGGAGCCGGCGCTGCGCGAGGCGGTCGCGGGCCGCGCGACGATCGTCGCGGCCGAGGAAGGCGACGCCGAGGACTTCCTGCTCCACCTGGAGGCCGACGCCGTCCTCGGCGACGTGCTCTCCGCGCTGACCGCAGGCGGTGTGGCCGTTCTCGGCTGCCGCGAGGAGCGGTCGGAGATCGAAAACGCCTACCTCAACCTCGCGGGGTCGGGAGAGTGACAACGGCGACCCACCTCGCGGGCGAGCTCCGCAAGCTTCCGGCCTTCGTCCGGCGCGACTTCATCGTCGCCTGGAGCTACCGACTCCCCTTCGTCGGCGACTGGATCGGCCTCGCGCTCCAGGCCTTCATGTTCTACTTCGTGGGCCTCATCGTCGACCCGGCGAAGCTCCCGTCGTTCGGCGGGTCGCCGACGAGCTACATGGAGTTCGTCGCGGTCGGCATCGCCATCTCCGCCTTCCTCACGCTCGCGCTCGGGCGGGTGGCGGTGGGCATGCAGCAGGAGCAGTTCGCGGGCACGCTCGAGTCGCTGCTCATGACGCCGACGAGCCCGGTAACGGTGCAGCTCGGATCGGTGGTCTACGACCTCATCTACATCCCGATCCGCACGGCCATCTTCCTCGTCATCATCGCCTTCGCGTTCGGGCTCGACTTCTACGCGAGCGGGCTGCTCCCGGCGCTGGTCGTGCTCCTCGTCTTCATCCCGTTCGTCTGGGGGCTCGGCGTGGCGAGCGCGGGAGCGACGCTGACGTTCCGGCGCGGCTCGGGGATCGTGGGGCTGGCCTCGACGGTGCTCGTCCTCTTCTCGGGCGCCTTCTACCCGCTCGACGTCCTGCCGGGCTGGGTGGCGACGATCGCCGAACTGAACCCGATCACCATCGCGGTCGAAGGGATGCGTGAGCCGCTCCTCGCGGGCACGGGCTGGGAGGACGTGGGCAAGGCCGCGGCGATCCTCGTGCCGCTCTCCGCAGTCTCGCTCGCGCTCGGCTTCTACGCCTTCCGGGCGGCGTTGCGCCGCGAGCGGCGCCAGGGCACCCTGGGTCTCTACTAGCCATGGAGCAGGACGGGGTCATCCGCAGGAACCCGAAGGTCGTCTACCGCGAGCTCGTGGGCGAGCGCGACCTGATCGCGGGCTGAGCGGGACCGTGGGCTCGATCGCGGTCGTCCACCACGCGGGCTCCGCTCCGGACGGTGCGGCCGTCGAGCGCGCTCTCCGCGCCGCTCCGCACCGCGGGCACGCGCTCGAGGTGCGCACGCTCGACGCGGTCTCGCTCGGGATCTCCAATGCGCCGGAGCTCACAGACGCGTGGATCGCCTCGGCCGACGGTCGCACAGCGGTCGTGACCGGGACGCTCGACAACGCCGACGACCTCGGGCTCGACGGCGACGATCCTGCCGCCCAGGTGCTGGCCGCCTTCGACGCCTGGGGAGAGGACGCGCCGGCCCGCCTGCGCGGCGTCTTCTCGGGGGCCTGGACGGACGGGACGAAGCTGGTCGTCTTCCGCGACCAACTGGGCCTCGCTCCGCTCTTCCATCGCGAGAGCCCGGACGGCTTCGTCGCGGCGACGGAAGGCAAGCAGGTCGCCGGGGGGGCCGGCATCGCCCGGGAGCCGGACGTGGAGGCGGTCGAGGCGATGTTCTTCGGCCGCTTCGACGCGCGGGGGACGATGCTCCGCGGGATCGAGCGCTTCCCGCGCGCGTCCTCTGCGACGGTCAACGGCGGCGGGCCGGCCTTCTTCCGCCGCTACTGGGATCCCGAGCCGCTCCTCGAGACCGCCCGGCTCAGCCTCGCCGAGGCGCACGAACAGCTCTCGGCCCTCGTGGAGCGCGCCGTACGGCGCAGCCTCACCGGGGCGGATGCGATCTCCCTCTCGGGCGGCATCGACTCGCCGACCATCGCCGCCTACGCGGCGCCGCGAGCCCGCGAGCTCACCGGCGATCCCCTGCTCGCAGTCTCCTCGGTCTACCCCGACGACCCGGGCGTCGACGAATCGCGGTGGATCGAGCTCGTCACCGAGCACCTTGGCCTGCGGCTCCACGCGTACACGCCGACCTCCCGCCCGCTCGACGACGTCTCTCACTGGGTCGACGTTCTCGACGGGCCGGTCGACACGATGTCGATCCCGGAGCTGGCCGAGAACTACCGGACGGCACATGACCTCGGGGCTCGGAACGTCCTCACCGGCGAGATGGCCGAGTGGGTGTTCACGTTCGGGCAGCACCTGATCGGCCACCTCGTGCTCCACGGCCGGGCGCGCGCGTCGGTCGGCTGGGTGCGCGACCAGCGGGCGCGGGGCGCCTCGTGGAAGGTGATCACCCAGCGGGCGGGCCCTTCGCTCGTCTCGCCGCGGCTCGCGCTCGGCTACCTCCGCGCGCGGGGGCGTGAGGACTACCGGCAGCTACCGGAGTGGGTCGACGCCGAGGTGGCGGGGTCCCCCGGGCCCCGCCCCGACCTCGCCCGGCCCGCGCGGCGCCGCTGGCTCGAGCACCAGCTCGCGCCGCTCGTCGGGGTCGGTGCGTACTCGTTCGACGCGGACGCGATCGTCGCGGCCGTCTGCGGCGTCCATGTCCGCAGGCCGCTCGTGGACGTCGACCTCTGGGAGTTCGTGCTCTCGCTGCCGGCGGAGATCAAGTTCCCCAACGCCCTGCCCAAGAGCCTCCTGCGCGAGAGCGTGCGCGGACGACTGCCCGACGCCCTCCTCGACCGCACCGACAAGACCTACTTCAACGACTTCGCGCTCCGCACCGCCGACTACGACGGCCTGAGGCGATGGGCGCTCGCCTCCGAGGTGCGCATCGCCGGGGTCGACTACGGGCGGCTCGCCAAGCGGGTCGACGCGCGCGACCTCAACGTCGTCGAGCTCCTCTGGGCTTACGACCTCGCGCGCGCGCACGCCTATCTGGAGCTGTTCGCGTGAGCTCGGGCGCCTGTTACGGCTTCGGCGTGCGGTCGTCGGTGCCGCTCGAATATCTCCGTGCCGGGGAGGGCGAGCCGCTCGAGATCGCCGCGCCCGGGCCCGAGGGGCCCGCGCCCGACGACGCCCTCCTGGTCGAGTGGGAGCCCGCGCCCGAGCGGCCGCTCGAGGCACGTCTGTACTCGGACGGCCGGGGCTTCCGGCTCTGGATCGGCGACGGCGGCTGGTTCTCGGTCGAACCGGCCGAGCGGCGCATCGAGGTGCCCGCCGACGGCGGCATCAGGCGCGAGGAGCGCCTCTGGGGCATCCCCTCCCTCCTCTGCTTCCTCGCACGCGGCGACCTGCCCCTCCACGCCGCCGCGGTCGAGGCAATGGGCGGAGCCGTCGTGGTCGCCGCGCCGCGGACCTACGGGAAGACGACGATGGCGGCCGCCTTTCATCGCGCCGGTCATCGCGTGCTGAGCGAGGACACGACGTGCGTCCGCCTGGGGCCCGAGCCGGCCGTCGTCCCAGGCCCGGCGATGCTGCGCGTTCGCCACGACATCGCCCGTGAGCTCGAGCTTCCCTCGGTGCGGCTCGTCGGCGAAAGCGACGACCGCGTCCACTATGCGCTGGAGGAGCCGGGAGACTGTGAGCCCGTGCCGATCCGAGCCGTGGTCTTCCTCGACACATCGGAAGGAGTGGCGGCGCTCGAGCCCGTCGAGCGGGCCGACGCGCTCCGCGACCTCTGGGCGCTCAGCTTCCGCCTGCCGACGGAGGACGACGTCGGCCGCTCCTTCGCGGCCGTGACGGACCTGGCCGCGACGGTTCCGGTCTGGCGCCTGCGCCGGCCGCTCGACCTCGCGGCGATCGAGGATGATCTCGAGCTGGTGCTCGCCGGTGTCTGAGCCCTCCCTCCCCTTGCGCGCGAAGGCCGCGCTGGCCGTGCGGATCTGGGCGCTCCTGGCGCGGGTGCTCGTCGGCCTGCGCCGCGAGCCGCTCCCGGCCTTCGTCGCCCGCCTCGGGGAGACCGGCTCGCCGCGGCGCGAACGTCATTCGGCGGCCAAGTTGAGCCACGCCGTCGACCGCAGCCTCCGGATCGGCAGCCGGCGTCCACGCTGCCTCGTCAACGCGCTCGTCCTCTACCGCCTGTTGCGGGAGCAGGACGAGGCCCCGGAGCTCGTGATCGGCCTGCCGGCGCAGCCGACCGACAAGGACGCGCATGCATGGGTCGAGCTGGGCGGGGTCGACGTGGGGCCGCCGCCGGGTCGCAGCGGCCACGAGGAGCTCGCCCGCTTCAGCTAGTCGCTTCGGCGCTCATGCTCGGAGCGGCGCACGAAGGCGTTGCGCACCGCACGACCCGAACGGCGCAGCTTGCGCCCCCACGTCTCGCCGCGCTCGGGAGTGAGGTCGTCGCGGAGCTCGTCGATCGTGGCGCGCACCGCGAGCGAGCGCGGTAGCGCCGCGTGCCAGCCGACCCAGCGCGCGACGTGCTGCTCGAGCACCGTCCGCTCGCGGGCCTCGGAGAGGTTGCGCGCCCACGTCCGCAAGGGGCGTGGAGGCGATCCTGCGAGGAAGAGCGCCGCAGCGATCGCATCGGTCGTCCTCCAGAGGCGCGTCATCCCCCACGCCTCAGCGACGCGCTCGAGCTCGTCCCGATCGGCCTGGGCGGTCATGAGGGCGACGTCGAGCAGGTCGCGCAAGCGCGTGAGCGGCCCGTGCGTCCACGCGTGGGCGGCCAGTACGAGCGCGTGGTGCTCGGGCGAAGGAGCGAGCAGCCCCTGGACGCCGGTCGCTGACGGAACCGCGCCCTCCAGCAGCGCCTCGGCCGTGGGCGCGGCGAGCCAGGGCGGCCAGTTCGGCCGGCCGTGCACCTCGATCTCCACCGGCAGCCCGGGCCAGGCGAGCGGGAGCAGATGAGGCGCGTCAGCGTAGTAGTCGAGCGTTCCCCGCCTCTGCGAAGCCGGCGGCGAGAAGGCGCCGCTGCGCGTCACCGGGATCGGGCGCTACGAGGTCGACGTCGCGGGAAACGCGCGTGGCCGGGTCGGGATAGAGCGCCGCGACCTCCGGGCCCTTGACGACGAGCAGCGGCCCCTCGACGGCGGCGCGGGCGCGGTGGAGATGGGCGCCTGCGGCGAGGGCGAAGGCCGCCCCCAGCCGCTCGGACTCCGCCGCGGGTTCGGGGACCTCCCGGCCGAGCGAACGCAGGCGCCGAGCGCCGAGCGGCTCGAGCCGGTGCACGGTGAGCGCCCTCTCGTCGGGCGCCGCGCCGATCAGCCGATCGACGTTGGACCAGATGTCCTCGTTTGACACTCTCACAGGAGTGTCCTACAAGTGGAAGGAGCGTGACCGCGTTCGCACGAGCCGAGGAGACCCGTCCGACCGCGCGCCGCCGGCGACCGCCCCTCGTCCCCACCCTCCGGCGCACCCTGGCGCTCCTGGGCGGGCTGTTCCTCTTCGTCGGAGCGCTGCAGCTGATGAAGACCGGAGCCGGGGCGCTCGGCGTGCTCCAGCCGGGGAGCGTGCTCGTCGAGAACGCGCTCTCGACCCTGGGCCTCGGCTGGCTCGGCGCGCTGATCGTGCTCTCGGGCTCGCCGGTCGCCGCGACGTCGCTGGCACTCGTCGCCGCCGGTGAGGAGTCGGGCGGCGCCCGCGGCCTCTCCGAGCTCGAGGGCTTCACCATGCTCACAGGCTCCCGGCTCGGCGCCGCGTTCGTCGTCCTGGTCGTCGCCGTCATCTATGCGATGCGCGCCGGAGAAGGCCATCGGCGCGCACCGGTCTCGACCGCCGTCCTCGCGCTCACTGCGACCGCGGTCGTCTACATCCCTGCTGCCGTGCTCGGCGCCCTGCTCCTCTCCTGGGAACCGTACGCCGGCCTCGAGCTCGGCTTCCCCGGCGGCTTCGTCGACCTGATCGACTTCGTCTACGGCGACATCGTCGAGCGGGCGAAGGAGCTGCCCGCCTTCGTCAGCTTCCTCGCGGGCGTCGGCGTCCTGCTGGTCGCGTTCAAGCTCATCGACACCGCGCTGCCAGACCTGGACGACGACCGTGTCGCGCGGCGACCGGCCTGGCTCCGGCGCAAGTGGCCGATGTTCGCGCTCGGCTCCGCCGTCGCGCTCGTGACGATGTCGGTCTCGGTCGCGCTCACCATTCTCGTCCCGCTCGTGGCGAAGAAGATGGTGCGCCAGGAGTACGTGCTCCCCTACATCATGGGCGCGAACATCACGACGCTCGGCGACACGATGCTCGCCGCCTTCGCGCTCGACTCGCCCGCGGCCGTGCGCGTCGTGCTCGCGGAGGTGATCGCGGCGGGCTCGCTCAGCATCCTGCTCCTGGCGCTCGCGTATCCGGCCGTGTGGAGCGCGCTCTGGAGCACGCAGACCGCGATCACGCGCAGCCGGCCGAGGCTCGCGGCCTTCACGTTCAGCGTGTTCCTCATCCCGGTGCTGACGATCGCGCTCGCGGCCCTTTTCGGTTGACCGGAGCGCCGCCACCTCGCGGCCGAGCCTAGTCGAAAGTCCAGCCTGGTGGAAGAAACCGGGCGCGCGGGCCGTCCATTCGTTCATTGCTGGCGCTCCGCATGACTTGTAGGTTCGGAGGAGCCCGTGCGCGTCAGGGAGAGGCGTGTTCGGGGGGGCGTCCCAACTAGGGGAGTGGAAATGCGGCAACATGCGGTTGAGGCACAAGGCCCAGGCGGCCAGGGGGTACCCCGCAAATGAGCACTGTCGAGCCTTTCGTCGGCCCAGGGCCGACCGACGGGCCCGTCGTCCTCGACAAGAGGACGCTGCACATTCTCGAGCGGCGGCGCTCGAGCGCGGTGCGCCTGCGGCGCGGCTGGCTCGTCCGGCGGATGCTCGTCCTCGCCGACCTCCTCGGTCTCACTCTGGCCTTCCTGGCGGCAACGGTCATCTTCGACCAGACCGCCCAGAACGACGTCGTCAGCTCGCAGCTCGAGCTGCTGATCTTCTGCCTGAGCCTGCCGGCCTGGGTGGTCGTCGCGAAGCTCTACGGCCTCTACGACTTCGACGAGGAGCGCACCGACCACTCGACCGCCGACGACCTCGTCGGGGTCCTCCACCTGGTCACGGTCGGAAGCTGGCTCTTCTTCGCCTTCGCCGCGGTCACGCAGCGCGCCGACCCCGGGTTCGCCCGACTCCTCGGCTTCTGGCTCTTCGCCATCGCCGTCATCACCGTGGGCCGGGCGATCGCGCGTGGGGTCGCGCGGCGCCACCTCGCCTACGTCCAGAACACGATCATCGTCGGAGCGGGCGACGTCGGCCAGCTCGTGGCGAAGAAGCTGCGGCAGCATCCCGAGTACGGGCTCAACCTCGTAGGCTTCGTCGACGACCAGCCCAAGGAGCGGATCTCCAGCCTCTCGGACATCGCCCTCCTCGGCGGGCTCGGCCAGCTTCCGCAGATGGTCCAGATCCTGGACGTCGAGCGCGTGATCGTCGCCTTCTCGAACGACTCGCACGAGGAGATGCTCGACCTGATCCGCGACCTCAAGGACCTCGACATTCAGATCGACCTCGTCCCGCGCTTCTTCGAGGTCATCGGGACGAACGTCGGGATTCACACGGCTGAAGGGCTTCCGCTGATCGGCCTGCCGGCCCTGCGCCTCTCGCGCTCGTCGAAGGCGATCAAGCGGACGATGGACCTGGCGCTCTCGATCACGGGGCTTGTGCTCCTCGCGCCGCTCTTCGCCGCCGTCGCCGTGTGGATCAAGATCGACTCCCGCGGGCCCGTCCTCTTCCGCCAGCTGCGGATGGGCGCCGGCGACCAGACCTTCGAGATCTTCAAGTTCCGCACCATGGACCTGGACGCGGATTCCCGCAAGCACGAGTTCGTCGCCCTGAACAAGCACAACGGCAACGGCGGCGACCCTCGCATGTTCAAGATCCCCAACGACCCGCGCGTCACCCGCTCGGGCAGCTGGCTTCGCCGCTTCTCCATCGACGAGCTGCCGCAGCTCATCAACGTCGTCCGTGGCGAGATGAGCCTCGTCGGCCCCCGTCCCCTCATTCTCGAGGAGGATCAGCACGTCGTCGACTGGCGCCGGCAGCGCCTCAACCTGAAGCCGGGCATCACCGGCCTCTGGCAGGTCCTCGGCCGCGACGACATCCCGTTCGAGGAGATGGTCAGGCTCGACTACGTCTACGTCACGACGTGGTCGATGCTGAACGACCTGAAGCTGATTCTTCGCACCGTCCCCGCCCTGTATCGGGCGCGGGCGGGCTAGCGACCTCGTTCTGCGTCACACTGAGAGCCGGGTAGCACATGACTACGGTCGTCTTCGCAGTAGGAACTCGCCCTAACTTCGTCAAGATGGCGCCCGTCATCGAGGCGTGTGGGCGGCGCGGTCTCTTCCGCCAGCTCGTCGTGCACACGGGCCAGCACTACGACGAGCGCATGTCGACCGAGATCCTCGACGACCTCGGCTTCCCGCAGCCCGACCGCTTTCTCGGCATCGGCTCGGGCTCCCACGGCGAACAGACCGGCTTCACCCTCGTCGCGTTCGAGCGCGTCCTCCTCGAGGAGCGCCCGGAGCTCGTGGTCGTGAGCGGCGACGTCAACGCCACGCTCGCGTGCGCGCTTGCCGCCTCCAAGCTCGGCATCCGGGTCGCCCACGTCGAGTCCGGCCTCCGCTCGCGCGACTGGACGATGCCGGAGGAGCAGAACCGCGTGCTCACCGACCGGCTCTCGGACCTCCTCTTCACGCACAGCCCCGAGGCCCACGACAACCTCGAGGCGGAGGGAATCGACCCCGCGCGCGTCCACTACGTCGGCAACACGATGATCGACACGCTGCGCCGGCTCGAGCGCGAGGCCCGGGCCCGCGAGGCCTGGACGCGGTACGGCGCGCGGGAACGCGGCTACGCCCTCATCACGCTCCACCGCCCGTCGAACGTCGACGACGAGAGCAGCCTCCGCGCCGTGGTCGACGCCCTGGTCGGACTGGCCGAGCGAACGAAGGTCCTCTTTCCGATCCACCCGCGCACGCGCGCGAACCTCGCCTCCGGCGACGGCCTCGCGCGCCTCGAGGCGGCCGGCGTGGCCTGCCTCGACCCGCTCGGGTACCTCGACTTCCTCTCGCTGGAGAGCGGCGCCTCGATCATCGTCACCGACTCCGGGGGCCTCCAGGAGGAGGCCGCCGCGCTGGGGGTGCCCTGCTACACGCTGCGGGCGAACACGGAGCGCCCCATCACGATCCTCCAGGGGACGAACACGCTCATCGGCGACGACCCGAAGGCGATCGCCGACATCGATCCTGCAGGAAGAGCGCACGCGCCCTGCGCGATCCCGCTGTGGGACGGCAAGGCCGCCGAGCGGGTCGCCGACGTCCTCGCGACCGCCGTCGCGTCGTCCCTCGACCCGCGGATCGCGACGAGCGCGTGAGCGGGAGCAGCGCGCTGGAAGCTCCGGTGCGAGCGGCGAGGCCACGCGACCGGGCGCGGATACTCGGCTGCGAGATCGACCGTCTCGACATGGAGGCGACCGTCGAGCGCTGCGCGGAGATCATCGACGCCGGCGAACCGACGCAGCACGTCGCGATCAACGTCGCCAAGGTCGTCGCGCTCGAGGACGACCCGAAGCTGCGCGACGTGGTCGAGCGCTGCGAGCTCGTCAGCGTCGACGGACAGCCGATCGTCTGGGCGTCGCGCCTCCTCGGCGACCCGCTCCCCGAGCGCGTGGCCGGCATCGATCTCATGTTCCGGCTGCTCGGGCTGGCGGAGGAGCGGGGCTACCGCGTCTACATCCTGGGCGCGAAGCAGGAGGTGCTGGAGACCGCGATCGGCCGCCTCGGCGAGCGCTACCCGCGCCTCGTCGTCGCCGGTTACCACCACGGCTACTTCAAGGACGAGGAGAGCCCCGAGATCTGCGAGCTCGTGCGGGCGTCCGAGCCCCACATCCTCTTCGTGGCCATGAGCTCCCCGCGCAAGGAGTTCTGGCTCGCCGAGCACGCCCGCGACCTCGGCGTCCCCTTCTCCATGGGCGTCGGCGGGTCGATCGACGTCGTCGCCGGCCTCACGAAGCGCGCCCCGCGCTGGATGCAGCGCACCGGGCTCGAATGGTTCTACCGGTTCATCCAGGAGCCGCGCCGCCTTGGCCCGCGATACCTGCGCACGAACGCCCGGTTCGCGGCCATGCTCGCCCGCGCCGTCGTCACCCGCCGACGCGGGTAGCCGTGGGCGCGATGGATCTTCTCCGCCGGTCGGCAGCGCTACCGGCACTGGTCGTCGGCGACACGGCCCGACGGGCGCGGAAGACCTCCCCGGCCAGGACCGGCGTCCCCGACGGCGCGCTCGAGGCGGCGATCCGCTGGCTCTGCCTGACCCACGACGTGACCGGACGCCGCGGCTCGGCGCTCGCGTACCACATGCTGCGCGGCTGGCGCCCGGCGTTCCCGGAGACCACCGGCTACATCATCGGGACGCTCCTCGAGCACGCAGCGCGCACCGGCGACGAGTCTCTGGTCACCCGCGCGCGCGAGATGGGTGACTGGGAGATCGAGGTGCAGAATCCCGACGGAGGGGTGATGACAGACGCCGTCAAGTCCCCGCCCGGCCGCTCGGTCGCCTTCAACACCGGCATGGTCATCTTCGGCTGGCTCGACCTCCACGAGAAGCTCGGAGACGAGCGCTACCTCCAGGCCGCTCTCAGGGCGGGCGAATGGCTCGAGCGGGCGCAGGAGGCGGACGGGACCTGGCAGGGCGAGAACGACTACGGCGGGATCCCGCACACCTACTGCTCGCGGGTCGACTGGGCGCTTCTGCGCCTCGCCGGCGCATCAGGAGAGGAGCGCTTCGCGGACGTCGCCGGCCGCCACCTCGACTGGGTTATCTCCGTCCAGCACGAGAACGGCTGGTTCGACTGGTGCATCTTTCGGGAAGGCACGTTTCCGAGCACCCACGCGCTCGCGTACACCATGCGCGGGCTCCTCGAGAGCTCGGCGCTGAACGGCGACCGGCGCTACCTGGATGCCGCCCAGAAGACGGCGCGCGCCCTCATGGGGATCTTCTATACGCGCGGCTGGCTGCCGGCCACGTACGACCGGGAGTGGACACCGAGGTCGCGCTCGATCTGCATCACGGGCCTCGCGCAGGTGGGCGGAGTCTGGCTTCGCCTCTACCAGGAGACGGGCGACGTCGACTTCAGGCGGGCGGGCATCGCCGCGGTCGAGCAGGCTGCGGCCCTCCAGAAGCGCAGCCGCTGGAGCGCGATCGACGGCGCGGTCGCGGGCTCCTTCCCGATCTACGGGCGCTACGCCCCGCTCCAGTACCCCAACTGGTCCGCAAAGTTTCTGGCCGACTCGCTCGCCCTCCGAGAACGGATCCTCGGCAATGGCCGCTGAGCTCGCCTACAGCGTCGTCATCCCCGCCTACAACGCGGAGTCGACGGTCGCACGCGTCGTCGAGGCCCTGCGCGCGCAGGCACCCGCCCCGGCCGAGATCATCGTCGTGGACGACGCTTCGACTGACGGAACGGCTGCGGCCGCGGCGGCGAGCAGGAGCCACGGTCGTCGCCAACGAGACGTCGCGGTCAGCCGGAGGAGCGCGAAATGTCGGCTGGGCGGCGGCGGCGAACGCGTTCGTCGTCTTCCTGGACGCCGACGCCATCCCGGCCCCCGGCTGGGGCGCAGGTCTCGCCCGCGCGCTGGAGGAGTATCCGAACGCGCTCGTCGGCTGCGCACGGACGTTCGACAGCCGCACGGCCTGGGGCTGGGTCGCGCACCTCCAAGGCGAGACGCCGTACCTTCCGCTCGGAGAGCCCCGGACGGTGCCCTTCCTCTCCTCGTACTGCGTCGCCGTCCCGCGGGACGTTCCCTTCCGCTGGGACGAGAGCTACGGCGGTGAGGACGGCGTGTTCAGCGCCGACGCGCAGGCGGCCGGGTACCGGCTCGTCTTCGACCCGAGGTTCCACGCCCACCACGAGCACAGCCGGGAGACATGGGGCGATCTCCGGCGCCAGCAGCAGCGCATGGCCTACGGCATCGCGCGCACACGCCGCGTGGTCGACGAGGGCGCCGTGCGACGGATCGCCGCCAAGGTCCCTCTCCACCACTTCGCGCTCCTGCGCCTCCCGGTCATCTACCGGCGGCTCGGGAGGGAGCCGGAGCTGAGGCGCCGCTTCGTCCATTACCTGCCGCGCCTCGTCGTGGCCGAGTGGACGCTGGGCGCCAGCGCGACGCGCTACGCGCTCTTCCCGCCGCCGACGCAAGGCCAGTCGGGGGACGGATTCCGATGACCGCCTCGTCCGCGATCGGCGACTTCACGCTCGTGCGGCTCGGGCTCGGGACCATGTCCCTGACCGGGCGCGGCACGTGGGGCGAGCCCCCCGATCCGCCGGCGGCCCGCGCCCTCCTACGCCGGGCGGCCGAGCTCGGCGTCCAGCTCTTCGACACGGCGGACTCCTACGGCCCCGAGGTCGCCGAGCGGCTCGTCCGCGAGGCGCTGCACCCCTACGACGGACTGCTGGTCGCGACCAAGGGCGGCTTCGTGCGCCGCGGCCCGCACGAATGGGAGGCCGACTGCCGGCCCGAATCGCTGCGCGCCGCCTGCGAAGCAAGCCTCGCCCGCCTGAGCCTCGAGCGCATCGACCTCTACCAGCTGCACCTGGTCGACGCGCGCGTCCCGCTCGAGGAGTCGCTCGGCGCTCTCACGGAGCTTCGCGCGGAAGGCAAGATCCGTCACATCGGGGTGTGCAACGTCGACCTGGGGCAGCTCGAGCGCGCGCTCCGCGCCGCCGAGATCGTGTCCGTCCAGAACCGCTTCAGCCTCGCGGAGCGGTCGTCCGGAGACGTGCTCGGCCGCTGCGCGGAGGCCGGCCTCGCCTTCATCGCCTGGGCGCCGCTCGCCAAGGGCTTCCTCACGAGCGCGTCGGGCGCGCTCGCCGCGGCCGCGCAGGCCCATGGCGCGACTCCGGGCCAGGTCGCGCTCGCGTGGATCGTGCGCCGGGCCGGCGCGTTCGCCATTCCCGGCACGGCCTCCGCGCGACACCTCGAGGAGAACGTCGGCGCGCTGGCAGTGGAGTTGACCGACGACGAGATCGAGGCGCTCGAGCGCGACCCTCTCCTCGGCTACCGGGCCAAGAGGCTCGCCCGCAAGGCGCGGATGGGCGCGGGGCGCATCAAAGCGGGCGTCAGAAGGGTGGGCAGGTGAGCGGCACGCGCATCACCGTGGCCCGCACGATCGAGGACGTCGAGGCGCTCCGCGACACGTGGGAGGCGCTGTCTCCCCAGAGGCTGACCGCGGACTTCGACTACCACCTCACCGTCCTCCGGTATGCACCCGGGGTGATCCGGCCGCACGTCGCCGTGCTCGAGCGCAACGGCGGTCCGGCGGCGTTGGCCGTGGGTCGGGTCGAGGAAGTCGAGCTCACCGCCCGCGTCGGCTACAAGACGGTCTTCAGCCCGCGTGTCCGCGCCCTGACGATCGCCCAGGGCGGCCTGCTCGGCGTCGACGAGGACACGGCGGAGCCGCTCTTCGCCGCACTCTCGGGCACGCTGGCCAAGGACCGGCTCCATGTGCTGCGGCTCAGGCTGCTCGGTGTCGGAGGCCCGTTTCACGAGCTTGCCCGGACGCGTCCCGGGATCCTCGTCCGCCAGCACCTCGGCGCGCCGGTCGAGCGCTGGCGCGCGCAGATCCCGGGCACCTTCGACGAGTACCTGAGCGCCCGCTCCTCGAAGACGCGTTCGAACGTCAAGCGCTATTCGCGCCGCCTCGAGGAGCGGTACGGCGACGGCGTTTCCTTCCGGGTGTTCCGCACGCCCGACGAGCTCGAGGAGCTCCTGCGGGATACGGAGGCCGTACACGTGAAGACGTACCAGCACGGTATGGGCGCCGGCCTCAAGGGCACCGAGCTCGAGAAGCGCCTCCGCGAGCTGGCGGCGGAGCGGGGCTGGTTCCGCGGTTTCGTCGTCTACCTGGACGGCGCGCCGAGCGCGTTCTGGCACGGGACTGCCTATCGGGGGGTTTTCTACACAGGCCCGACGGGCTACGATCCGGCGCATCGCGATCTTCGTCTCGGCACGTACGTGCTCGCGAGGATGGTCGAAATGCTCTGCGGCGAGGTGGATTGGATGGATTTCGGCTCGGGTGACGCCGAATACAAGCGGCACTTCTCGGACGAGAGCCTCCTGGAGGAGGACATGGCGATCTTCTCCTCCCGGCCGCGTCCCATTGCCATCAACCTGGCGCAGACGACCGTGCGAGGCGCCTCGCGCGCGACGCGCTCGGTCCTCGCGCGGAGCGGCCGCCTCCGTGCCGCACGGCGCGCCTGGCGCGGGCGGCTCACAGGCAAGGCACAGGGCGTGCTCTCGTGACCACGGTCCGCGTCGCGCGCTCGTTCGAGGAGGCGGACGAGCTCCGCCCCGCCTGGGACCGCCTCCAGAACGACCACATCACGAGCGACATCGACTTCCTCCTCACGTACTGCCGACACACCCAGGGGGTCGTCCGGCCGCACATCGTCCTTCTCGAGGAGAACGGCGAGCCCGTGGCCCTCGCAGCCGGACGGCTCGAGGACACCAGGCTCCCGGCACGGCTCGGCTACAAGGTCGTCCTGAACTCCCGCGTCCGCGCGCTCACGGTCGCCTACGGCGGCCTCCTCGGGGACGCCGCCTCGATGCCCGCGCTCCTTGCCGCGGTCGGCGACTCCGTCAAGGACGAGCGCCTCGATCTCGTCCGCTTCCGGATGCTCGAGCTCGGCTCCTCCCCCCACGCGGCCCTGACACATGGATTGCCCGTGTTGAGGAAGCAGCGCTTCGCCCCGAAGCTGCGCCACTGGCGCTCGGCGCTTCCGGGCACCCTCGACGACTTCCTGGCCCAGCGGTCGCGGCGGCGGCGCGAGTCGGTCCGGCGCTATTCCCGCCGCCTCGAGAAGACCTACGGCGACGACGTCCGCGTCGAGGTCGTACGGGACTGCGCCGGCCTCGAGAAGCTCTTCGCCGAGAGCATGGTCGTCCATCAGGAGACCTACCAGCACATCCTGGGCGTCGGCTTCTCCGACGCGAACGTGCAACGCCGCCTCGCCGAGCTGGCGGCGGACCACGGCTGGTTCCGCGGCTACATGCTCTACCTCCGCGACAAGCCCGTGGCCTTCTGGCACGGCAACGCTTACCGCGGCGCCTTCGGCGTCGTCTCCACGGGCTTCGACCCGGCCTACGCCGAGGACAGGCCGGGGACGTACCTGCTCATGCGCGCCCTCGAAGACCTCTCCGGCGACGGGAGCGCACAGGTGCTCGACTTCGGCTTCGGCGACGCGGACTACAAGCGGCACTTCGGCGACGGCTTCGTCGAGGAGCAGGACGTCGGCGTGTTCGAGCGGCGGCCGAAGACGATCGCACTCAACGCCGCTCATAGCGCCCTCGGCGGAGCGACGGCTGCCGGCCGAACGGTTGCGGGCAGCACCGGCGCGCTGAAGAACATCCGCCGGCGCCGCCGGCTCGGCCAGCACGCGGGCCTCCTGCGGACGTTCGTGGTCACCTTGCTCCTCGCGCTCGGCGTCTCGGCCGGGGCCGGGCTCGCCGCCGGGCCGAGAGCCGCGATGGGGCCGGACAAGACGGTCTCCAGCGAGCTCTTCGTCGACGGTGTCCGCCGCCCAGAGAACCCCAAGCCGAAGCGAGGCCCGGAGTTTGCCGTGCGCGACCCGGAGGGCCAGGGGGCAGGAGCGGCTGAGCCGGTCCTGCGCGCCGCCGCCTGACGGTGCCTCGCCCGCTCAGGCTCGCCCTGGTCATCCTCGCCGCGCTCGTTCTCCTGACGCTGGCGGCCCTCGGCGCGAGTGCGGCGCTCGACCGTCCGGCTCGGATCATGATGGTGAGCTCGGCCGTCGACGCCCCCAAAGCCGAGGTCTGGGCCGTGCTCACGGACTTCGACCACTACGACGAGTGGAACCCGGTGTTCACGTCCGCGTCCGGCGAGCCCGTCGTCGGCAGCTCGCTCGATCTCGAGCTCACCCTTCCCGGCCACGAGCCGGAGGAGCTCGACGCCGAGGTCCTCATCGTGCGGGACGAGCGCAAGCTCCGCTGGCAGGACCGGCTCGTCCTTCCCGGCGTCCGCGACTGGGAGTACGAGTTCGTCATCCAGCCGATCGAGCCTGGACGGGTCGTCGTCGTCCAGGTGCTGCACGCGGAGGGACTCCTCGCGCCGTTCGTCGACGAGGAGGCCGCCCGCGAGGCCCTCGCGCTGATCGGCGAGGCGCTCGCCGAGCGGCTCGCCGCGACGGGCTAGAGGTAGCCGAAGCGCGCCAGCGCGGGCTCGGCCGTCTGGTTCAGCTCCTCGATCACGCGCTTCCGCCTCAGCTCCCAGCGCCCGAGCGTGTCCGGGGGCCGGACCTCGGCCGCCGCCGCCTCGGCGTCGCCCTCGAGACCGAAGAAGTCGTAGATCTGCGCGACGCTCGACGCCGGATCCGCGCAGAGGTCCTCGAAGCGAACGCGCAGGTAGCGGGAGCCGAGCTCGCGCTCGCCGTAGTCGGCGGCGGCGAGGTTCACGCGCGTCCAGACCGCGATCGACCGCGTGGGAGTCTTCGCCTTGCGCAGATCGTCGCCCAGCACGGCGTCGCCGTGCTTCGCGAGCTGCTGCTGGTTCTCCGAGAAGGCCATGTCCCGGCCGTCCCGCAGGAAGTGCAGGAAGCGGATGGACGGCATGGTCTCGTTCCAGAAGCGCAGGAGGTAGATGCTGCGCGGCTCCTTCCAGCCCCAGGCGGCGGCCTCGGCGGGGATGTCGCCGGCGTGATCGGCGAGGACCGAGCGCAGGTCGGTCTCCATCTCGCCGCGCATGTCCTCGGGAAGCTCTCCGGCCGCCAGGTAGCGGTTGATCCAGCGATCCGAGTAGAAGCCGAACTCGACGGCGTCCTCGTACGGGTTCAGCTTGTCGCCGGTGTAGAGGCCGGCCCTGCGCAGGATCTTCGCCACCACGCGGGTGCCCGAGCCGCCGGTCGCCCCGACCAGATTCGGGCCGGGCACGGTGAGCTCGGGCGGGATCACCGAGGGCTTCGTGTCGTCCATCGAGTCGTTCTCCATTCTGTCGTGATTCGGTTGCGGGCGCGGATCATGCCGACGCCGTGTCGGTCTCCCGTCGCATCATCTTCCGGAGGACGGGAAACGCCAGTCCCCGGGCGCGCGGCTCGAGGGCGAAGAGGACGCCCGCGGCGGCGAGCGTCGAGCAGGCGCCGGCGACGATCAGCCCGACGATCGGCGGCGGGCCGTCGAGGAGCCCCGCCGCTTCGAGGACGAGCACCGGTGCGATGCCGGCTGCGGCCGCGGCGAGGGGCGACCAGACCCAGCGCACGAGGCGCCGGGGCCGCAGCCCCGTGATCCAGCAGACGACCGCGATGTTGACCGGGATCACGATCGCGAGGAAGAAGGCCGCGCGCGACACGGCCATGCCGATCGCCTGGTCGCGGGTCGACGAGTCGGTGAGCAGCCAGCCGGTCACGAGGACGATCCCGGCGCTGAGGCCCGCCAGGATCCAGAGCATCACCGCCCGCAGGTGCGGGCGCGCGACGGCGAAGAGCAGCGGCCCGGTGAAGAAGACGATCGCCTTGCCGACGCCCACGAGCGCCAGCAGCTTGAGCACGTCGGCCGCGGGCTCCCACTCGGGGCCCATCAGCGCCATGATGAAGTCGCTGCACGCGGCCAGGACCGCCATCGCCGGGATGGTGAGCATGAGCGTCATGCGTACGCAGGATGCGACTGCCTCCCGCAGCTTCTCCCGGTCGTTCTGGAGCCGCGAGAAGTACGGGAGCGAGACGTATGCGATCGGCCGCATCGTCACCTCGAGCAGGTTGTCCGTGAAGCGGTCCGCGAGCCGGTAGAGCCCGACGGCGGTGGGCCCGAAGAAGAGGCCCATCAGAAGGGCGTCGGCCCGCCGGTTGAGGAAGCCGCCGAGGTTGGCGAGGAAGACGCCGCTCGAGAAGCCGACGAGCTCACGCGCATGCCCGCGCGAGAAGTTGAAGCCCGGGCGCCAGGAGCCGAGCGCCCAGAGGAGGACGAGCTGCGTTACGGCGAAGCCGAGCTGCTGCGCGACGAGCGCCCAGACGCCCGCGTCGTTGAGCGCCAGGGCGAGGCCGAGAGCGCCGCCGACGACGACGGCCGACGTCTCGCGGATCGCCAGCGCCTTGAAGCGCATCTCCCGTTGGAAGACCGCAAGGGGCACGATCGTCAGCCCCTGGATCACGAGCAGGATCGACAGCACCTTGACCACGTCCTCGAGCTCGGGCACGTCGTTCACGCGGGCCCACCAGCCGGCGAGCAGGAAGCTGAGCGCGGCGAGCACGAGGCAGAACGCGAGGTTCATCCAGAACGCCGCGTCCAGGTGGTCGCCCTCGAGCCCTTCGCGCTGGACGATGGCGGTCTGGATCCCGCCCTCGTTGATGAGCTGGACGAGCGCGATGTAGATGAGGGCGAGAGCGACGATCCCGAAGTCGCGGGGGCCGAGGATCGCGGCGAGCAGGAACGTGAAGACGAGCCCGAACGCGCGGTCGCCCCACGTCATCAGGAACGTCCACTTGAGCGAGCTGTGGAAGGAGCTCTGGTGGTCGTTCATGCGGAACCGCTCAGGTCGTCACGGGTGGCGCCGGGGTGCGTGACCGGTCCTTGGGGGCCTCGGGGTAGCCGGCCAGCCAGCTGCGGCGCTCCCGCCAGACCCTCCGCCAGTCCGAGCCCGAGCCGCCCCAGCGCCCACGGGCGAACCCGAGGAGCGCGCGGACGCCGGCGCCGGCGGCCAGGAGCGAGAGCCCAAGGCGCAGGCGCAGGCCGTGCCAGTGCTTGCGCAGGAGCGTCGCCTTCCCCCTCGAGAGCAGGATGAGCTTGTCGCCGTGGGCCTTCGACGAGACGCCGACCTCGTGGGTGGCGACGGCGTCGGGGGTGACGATCGGGCGGAGGCCCAGCGCCTTCGCCCTGAGCGAGAAGTCGGCGTCCTCCCCGTACATGAAGAAGCGGAGGTCGAAGCCTCCGAGCTCCTCCCAGCGCGACCGGGTGACGAAGAGAAGGCAGCCCGTGACGATGTCGACCTCGCGGACGGTGTCGCGCTTCCAGCCGCCCATCACCTCCGGGTCGAAGAGCCGCGAGCCCCGGAAGGCGGTCGTGAGGAGCGTGGCGAAGCAGAAGAGGCTCCAGAGGGAAGGGGCGGCCCAGCACGAGCCCGGGTCGAGCACTCCGTCGGGCCGGACCGTGCGCCCGCCGTAGACGCCGTTCTCCGGATGGCTCCGCGCGAACTCGACCAGATGGGCGACCGTCCCCTCGTGCAGCACGGTGTCGGGGTTGAGGAGGAAGACGTGCTCGCCCCCGGCCTCCTCGGCCGCCCGGTTGCACCCGGCCCCGAAGCCGAGGTTCTCCGGCGAGGCGATCAGGCGCACGTCGGGAAACTCCTTCTGCACCATCTCGACCGTGCCGTCCTCGGAGGCGTTGTCGAGGACGATCACCTCGAACTCGACGCCCTTCGTCGTCTCGTAGATGGAGGCAAGGCAGTCCCGTGCCGCCTCCCGACACTTGTATGTGACGATGACGATCGAGACGTCGAGACTCACGCGCTCGTCGTCACCTGCGGCTCGGCGCGCCCCGGCTCGTCCCCGCCCCCGGCCTCGGCGTAGTCCTCGCGCCTGCGGACGATCCGCGCCGGGACGCCGACGGCGACGGAGCCGGGCGGCAGCGACTTCGTGACGACCGAGCCCGCACTGACGACGCTGCCGTCGCCGATGGAGACGCCGGCGCCGACGAAGACCCGGGCGCCGAGCCAGACGTCGTTGCCGATCTCGACGTCGCGCTCGTTGCGCTCCTGCTCGGTGATCTTCGCGTCGGGCGCCAGGCCGTAGTCGGAGGCGGTGATGAAGACCTCGGGCCCGAGCCGGCAGTCGTCGCCGATCGTGATCCGGCCCTCGGTGTCGCCGGCCCAGAGGTAGGCCCGCTCGCCGACGCGCGTCCGCGCCCCGATGACGATGCGCTCGCCGTTGCGGAGGGACGTGTTCGGGGCGAGGGTCGCCTGCGGCCCCATGGTCAGCTTCCGCCGCGGCTTGACGTGCGAGTAGCTGTAGAAGTGGAGTAGCCGGACGGCCTGGAAGTACGTCATCGGGTCCAGCACAGTTGCAAGGACCCTGGGCAAGCGTCGGCCGTCCATCATCTCCTCCAAGTCACGTCGTACGCCATCCGCGGCGCTCGGACAAGTCCAGGGTAGATGGTCCAGACCTTCGGCGGAGGCGCCGCGCCCGGCCGTGCGCGAGACTTCCACGAGCCCCCGCTACACTCCTTGAACACTCCTCTCGAAGTGTCATGGCCCCTCCACGAACCGGCGACGTCACCCTCAAGATTCCCAGGCCGCTCTACGAGCGCCTCCAGCAGGTGATCGAGGGCACCGGGTTCCACTCGGTGACCGAGTTCTGCGTCTACGTCCTGCGCGACCTTGCGTCGAGCCACGCCCCGAGCGTCGACGAGGAGAGCCTCACCCACGACGAGGTGGTCGCCATCCGGCGCCGCCTCCACTCCCTCGGCTACCTCGAGGACTGAGCCGTGTCCGTAGCCGTACCCGAGACGGACGCCGTCCGCGCGTCGGACGAGTCTCGCCCGCTCAGGATCCTCTACAGCTTCCCCGACACCCTGGGAGCCCCGGGGATCGGCGTCGCGGCGCGGCACCACACCGAGCAGCTCGCGCGCCTCGGCCACGAGATGCACGTCTACTGCACGGCGGTCGCGGGGCCGCCGCCGGTGGTGCACCACCTCGTGACGACACTGACCCTTGCCGGCGCGCGAGTCCCCCACCGCGCCCTCGGGCGCCGGCGCGCGTACCGCTACCACGACCGGCGCGTCGCCTGGGCCCTGCGCCGCGCCGGCGGGCACATCGACGTCGTGCACGTCTGGCCCCGGGCGACGCTCGCCAGCGCGGCAGCCGCCCGGCGCATGGGCGCGCGGACGATCCGCGAGGCGCCCAACACCCACACGGCATTCGCATACGAGCGCGTCGCCGAGGAGACCGCCAAGCTCGGCCTCGCGGCGGTGGCCGGCCATTCGCACGAGGGCGCCGACGAGGCGCTCCGCCTCGAGGAGCGCGAGTACGAGGCGGCGGACATGATCGCCGTCCTCTCGCCGTATGTCTGGCAGACCTTCCTCGACCGCGGCATCACCGCCGACCAGCTCGGGATGCACGGCTACGGGTTCGACCCAGGCAGCTTCCCCGAGCCCGACGACGTGACCTCGAAGGAGGGCGAGGGGTTGCGGGCCGTGTTCGTCGGACGGTGCGAGCCCCGCAAAGGCCTCCACTACGCGCTCGAGGCCTGGATCGAGTCCGGCGCGTGCGAGCGCGGGACCTTCACGATCTGCGGCGACTTCTATCCGGGCTACCGCGAGGTGCTCGAGCCGATGCTCCGCCACCCGAGCGTGACCGTTCAGGGCTGGGTCGACGATCCCGGGAAGCTCATGCGGGAGAGCGACGTCTTCCTCTTCCCGTCGGTCGAGGAGGGCAGTGCCTTCGTCACGTACGAGGCGCAGGCGAGCGGCTGCGCGCTCCTCGTCTCCGACGCGACGGGAGCCCGCTGCGAGCACATGCAGCAGGGCCTCGTCCACGAGGCCGGCGACCTCCCCACACTCGTCGAGCACCTGCGCCTCGTGGACGGCGACCGGGAGCTTCTCTCCCGCCTGCGCGCGAATGCGGCAGCCTCGCGGCCGAACCTGACGTGGGAGTACTCGGCGCGCGAGATCGCCGGCCTCTACCGTGAGGTGATCGAGCGATGACGAAGGTGATGATCATCGGACTGGACTGTGCGGAGCCCTCGCTCCTGCTCGAGCGCTGGCGCGACCAGCTCCCCGTGCTCTCCGGCCTCATGGAGCGCGGCGCACACGGCCGCCTCACCTCCGTGATCCCGCCGATCACCGTCCCGGCGTGGTCCTGCATGATGGCGAGCCGGACGCCCGGCGACCTGGGCGTCTACGGCTTCCGTAACCGCGCCGACCACTCCTACGACAACCTCTTCATCGCCAACTCGACGGCGATCAAGGAGCCGCGCCTCTGGGATCTCGCCACGCGCGCCGGCAAGCCCTCGATCGTCCTCGGGGTCCCGGGCACCTACCCGCCGCGCCCGCTCAACGGCGTCATGGTCAGCTGCTTCCTGACCCCGACCACCGATAGCCAGTACACGTTCCCGCCCATGCTCAAGCGGGAGATCGAGCAGACGGTCGGCGAGTACCTCCTCGACGTCCGCGACTTCCGCACGGACGACAAGGACTACCTCCTGCGCCAGGTCTACGAGATGACCGACCGGCGCTTCGCCCTCGCCGAGCACCTGCTCGACACGAGGCCGTGGGAGCTCTTCGCCATGGTCGAGATGGGCATCGACCGCATGTACCACGGCTTCTGGAAGATGATGGACCCCGAGCACCGCAAGCACGTGCCGGGCAACCCGTTCGAGAACGCGATCCTCGACTACCACAAGCACGTGGACGGGCTCATGGGGCGCATCCTCGAGCGCGCCGACGAGGACACTGCGATCTTCGTAGTGTCCGACCACGGCGGGAAGCGGATGGACGGCGGGATCCGCGTCAACGAGTGGCTGCGCCGGGAGGGCTTCCTCGGCCTGCTCACCGAGCCCGACACCGTCATGCCGCTCCGCGAGGCCGGCATCGACTGGTCGAAGACGGCCGCCTGGGGCGAGGGCGGCTACTACTCGCGCATCTTCCTCAACGTGGCCGGGCGCGAGCCGGAGGGCACGATCCCGGCGGAGGACTACGAGCGCGTGCGCGACGACCTGGCGGAGCGCCTCGCGGCGATCCCCGACGAGAACGGCGAGCCCATGGCGACCCGCGTGCATGTGCCGGAGCGCGTCTATCCGGAGGTGCAGGGCGTCGCGCCCGACCTGATCGTCCATTTCGGCGACCTGCTGTGGCGCTCGGTGGGGACGGTGGGTGGCGACGAGGGCATCCACACCTTCGAGAACGACACCGGGCCCGACGACGCCAACCACGCGCAGGAGGGCCTGTTCGTCCTCGCCGCACCGGGAGTGGCCACGGGCACGAGGGAGGGCGCGCACCTCCTCGACGTCGCGCCCACCGTGCTGGAGCTGCTGGGGCTCGATGTCCCCGGCTCGATGCGCGGAAGCAGTCTCCTGAGCTAGGAGTCGGTCGGCCGGGGGCCCAGGCGTCGCGCCTGGAGGCCGAGCGCGGCGATGGCGAAGAAGAGGATCGTCGACTGCACGAACGCGAAAGCGTCGAAGACGAACATGCTGACGCCGAACGCCCCGATGGCGGCCGCACAGACGGCGGCCAAGCTCGCTCCTGGGGCCGGGCACCCTGCGGGCGAACCTCCCGACGGTCACGAGGCTCCCCCAGACGAACCAGGCGGTCCCGAGGATCCCGAGAGCGCCGAGCGAGACGAGCGTTCCCAGCCACTCGTTGTCGAAGAAGATCACCGCGCCCTCGGCCCCCTCGGCCGTCTGCGCGGCTCCCGCCTCCCCGGTCGTGAGCTTGTTGCCGATGCCGTTGCCGACCAGCGGGGAGTCGCTCCAGACCCGGAGCCCCGGCCTGACGTCGGCGAAACGGCCGGAGCCCTGCTCGCCCGAGCGGGTCGTCAGGTCGCCTGTCAGACCCTCCTGCGGGAAGAACGCGTGGTAGATGCCGCCGAGCGCCCCGGGCACCGCGAAGTGGATCGCGATCGGGAGGATCAGGATCAGCGGCCAGAAGCGGAGCACCTGGCGCCCTCGGACCCAGAGCCCGACGAGCAGCAGTGCGACGCCCATGATCACCGTCGTGCGCGAGATCGTCGCCACGGCGCCCATCGCGCAGATCGCCGCCGCGACGATCCAGAGCCGGGCGCGAAGCACCGAGCTCGCCCGCCCGACCAGATAGAGCGCGAGCGGGAAGGTCATGAAGAGCGCGGCCGACAGGGCGATCGGGTGCTGCGCGGAGGCGTAGACGCGCACGTTCCCGCCGCGGACGTCGAAGACGGCGCGCGATTCACGGATGAGCGCAGGGATCCACTCGTGCAGATGGTCGAAGTAGTTGTAGCCCGAGCGGGATTCGTAGATGGCCGCGAAGGCCACGATCGTCCCGCCGATGACGAGGGCGCGCACGACAGTGTCCATCGCCGCTTGCGTCTTGATCGTGGACGCGACCAGCACGAAGACAGCGAGGAAGCCGAGGTAGTACGAGAGCGACTTGAGCGCCCCCGGATCGCCGGCGACCGTCCCGATCTCGTCGTAGTTCAGGATGGCGGAGACCGTCGCCGTCGTGGCCAGGATGGCCAACGGGATGCCGAAGCCGAGGAACTCGAGCTTCGCCCGTCCCGCGATCAGGGCAACGATCAGGGCCAGCACGAGGCCGGCCAGCACGAGTCGGTAGGGCTCGAGGTTGAAGGGCAGCGTGATCGGCAGGCGGTAGCCCCTGGCCGGGATGAGCCAGATCACGAACGCGAAGGCGGCGATCGCGTTGGGCCAGGTGAGCGTCGGCGTCGCCAGCTCGCGCATCGCCAGGAGGGCGGCGACGAGGAAGATGACGGCGCCTCCGAGCGCCTCGTTGGGGCCGATCAGCGCCCCGCCCAGGAGGCAGGCCGACCCGAAGGCCGCCAGCCCGATGGCCGTCGTGCGGCGGTCGGCGGGCGCTGCGACGGTGGCCAAGGCCTAGGCGGTCTTCTTGACCTTGACCGGCTGTTCGAGCTGCTCGACGTCCGAGCGTGCGGGCTTCGGCCTTGCGGGCACGAGCCGGTCGAGGAGGATCGCCAGGACACAGAAGGCGGCGAAGACGACCACGAACACGAGGATCGGCAGCGTCGTCGACGGACCCGCCGAGGCGGCCACGCCCTGGGGGGTGGTGAGCTGCTCGATGACCATGCGGTCCTCGGGCCTGATCTTGTCGTCGATCTGCTCCTGCTGGAGCCAGCCGATAAACGCCTTCCCCGTCTTGTCCGCGAGCGCGATCGCATCCTCGGGGCTGTCGGCGACAGCTACTAGCCGAATGACCGGGATCTCGGAGAGCTCGACGCGATTCGCGGTCACGACCGACGTCGCGCCCTGGGCGGAGACGGCGCCGGGGAGCTCGCCGAACTCCGCGCGCCGGAAGTCGGCGACGCGGTCGGACTCGATGATGAACGGATACGTGTTCGCGTTCCGGATGATCGTGGCGAGGTCCGGCGCGCTGACGAAGGGCACGGTGTCCGGTTCCTCCGAGCCCTCCTCGGAATCGCTCTCGTCACCCCCGCCCGTCGCGCGCGGGATGTCCGTGGTCACCTGGGCCCGGTAGTGCGGGTTGCTCGCACTGTTGACGAGCAGCCTGGCCTCGGCCGTGTAGCTGATCGATTCCTTCTCCTCCAGGCTGGGCGGGAGAAGGCCCACGGTGTAACGCGCCGACAGGGCGGCGAACATCGCAAAAAGGAGCCCGATGACGAGCACCCACCAGAAGCGCTTGAGCGCGCCCATGTAGCCCGCCACGTTCGAGGCGGCGGCGGCCGCCGCCGCCGGGCGGCGCGGGCGGTCGTCCACGACGAGCGGCTGGCTCTGCCGGCGCGGATCGGTCGGTTGACCGCAGCTCGGACAGAAGCGATCGTCGTCGCGCGTGGATTGGCCGCAGTTAGGACAAGTTTTCACTGACACCGCCTGGGAAGCCTCCCCGCGACAACTCTCCCGCTGCCGCAATTCCCATGGGAGTCCATTCAGTACGCTGGTTCCTTACTTGTAGCGGGAGTCTTGCCGGGTGTCCAGTCCAGTCTTGACCGTCATCGGCCTCGACTCGGCGACCTTCGACGTCGTCGATCCGATGCTGGCCGCAGGCGAGCTTCCGAACATCGGACGCGCCTGCCGCGAAGGCGCTCGAGGCGTGCTGCGCTCGACCACGCACCCCCTTACCCCGCACGCCTGGTCGACGATCGTCACGGGCGTGAATGCCGGGAGGCACGGGATCTGGGACTTCACCGAGCGCGACGAGAGCGGGTACCAGCTTCGGCTCGTGAACGGGAGCTTCCGCCGCGCGCCGGCGGTCTGGGACCGGCTGCGGCCCTCGGGCCGCCGCCTCGGGATCGTCAACGTCCCCTTCACATGGCCGGCACCGGAGCTGGACGGGTTCGCGATCGCCGGCTTCGACGCCGCCGCACGCGAGCAGGGCCTCACCTTCCCCGCATCGGTCGGGGAGGAGCTGCGGCGCCGGTACGGGTCGCTCGAGCTCGACAACCGGTTCCCGCTCAAGAACGGTCAGTTCGACCTCGACCTCGTGCGGCGCGCCGCCGCCCAGAAGCTCGAGATCGTCGAGTGGCTGGCCGAGCGGTTCGACCCCGAGCTCCTCTTCGTCGTCTTCATGGCAGCCGACCACGTCCACCACATCTGCTGGGACGACTGGGAGGCCAAGGGCCTCGAGAGCCCCGTCGCCGACGTCTACCGGGTCCTCGACGAGGCGGTCGGGCGGCTCGCGGAGCTGAGCGGGCCCGACGCGAACCTCATGATCGTCTCGGATCACGGCGCCGGCGCCCTGCACGGGGTCGTGAACCTCAACGCGTGGCTCGCCGAGGAGGGGTATCTCACGTACGCGAAGGGTGGCGGCGTCAAGGGCCGGGAGCTGCTCGGCAGGGCCCTCGAGCTGCGACGCCACCTGCCGGAACGCTGGCGCTATGCGGCCAAGCAGCGCCTGCCGAAGCTGCGCGACCAGGCGCAGGAGCGCAGCGACTACACCGTCCTCGACTGGTCGCAGACGCGCGCATTTGCGTACGGGACGTTCGGGAACGTCGTCGTCAACGTGCAAGGCCGCGAGGCGCAGGGGATCGTGGCGCCGGGCGAGGAGTACGACCGCGTGCGCGACGAGATCGCGGCGAAGCTCGGCCACCTGCAGGGGCCCAACGGTGAGCGGCTCGTGGCCGACGTCCACCGCCGCGAGGACCTGTTCCACGGCCCCGAGCTCGACAAGGTGCCCGACCTCCTGATCGAGTTCAACGACTACGAGTGGCTGGGCAAGGGCAACCTCAAGACGCGGGCCACCGAGCTCTGGGACGCCATCGAGATCGAGGACAGCGAGCACACCTACGTCGGGAGCCACCGGCACGAGGGCATCGCCGTCCTCGCTGGGCCCGCCGTGGCCGGCGGCGCGTCGCTCTCGGGCGAGCTTGTCGACGTCGCTCCGACGCTGCTCTATCTGCTCGGCGAGGCGATCCCGAGCGACCTCGAGGGCCGTGTGCTGTTCGAGGCCCTGCGGCCGGAGCTCCTCGACGAGCGACCGCCCGAGTACGACGACGCGCCTCCGCCGGAGTTCGAAGGCAAGCGCGCGGAGCTCGAGGACGAGGGCGCGGCGGAGGTCGAGCGGCGGCTCCGCGGCCTCGGCTACCTCGAGTAGCCGAATTCAGGAATCGCTTACCCTCCAGCCGGATGTCTTGATTAGCAGGGTTTTTTGCGCGGTCATAACACCCGCGACCCTCGCTCGACCCTCAACCCTGCGAGGACTCGGCCACCGCCCTCGCCTTCCCTGTAGTACGGTCGGCCGCCCAAGCCTAGACGCCGTAGAAAGAGAGTTGACATGCCTAAGGTTGTCATTACTCACGCCGTCCAAGACATCGACCGTTGGCTCCAGGGCAAGGAGGTACGCGCAGGTCACATCGAGTCGGGTACCGGCAGCAACGTGACGGACTACGTTGCCGGCGACGGAAGCACGAACGTCGCAATTACCGCTGATGTTTCCGATCTTGAGGCCCTGCGGGGCATGCTGGCATCACCGCCGCCTGAAGTCGTTGCCGCGATGGAAGCCCACGGCGTTGTCCAACCAATCACGGCCTACGTCCAGGCTTAGCCCGTAGCATCGCCTCTCCCGCGCGGAGCGCTCGACCCTAGCCCGACTAGGGCGCGAGCGTTCCGGCGATGGAGGCGCGTGGAGAGAGATGCCTACGCGGTGCGGGATCCTCCGCAGTCACAAACTGACCAAGCACATCATGGCGAACGCCGCGGTTGATCGCTTCGTTCACTCCGAAGGGTGGAATCAAGCGCGCGACAACCTCAGGTTCATCAAGCTACTGCCCCGAGATGTGTGGACACCCGAGTTGGTCGCAGCCATTCGAAGCGCAGCTTCCGACAACGACGAGGTTCGCGCCGCTGACCTTGGGTTTGGCCAGACAACCGTTGGCGCTGCAGCTATCAAGTTCGTCGACTCGCTCGCGGTTTAGCGGCCTAGCTCGACTACGTTGCTGGCCCCGTCCTCAGGTAGGCAAGACGGGCGCGTCGGAAACTGCGCACGTATGAATGCACAACTCCCGGCAACCTCACGACTGGTCATTCCCGAGTAATCCTTGTGGACGAAAGGCGAGCACGATAATCATAATTGAGAGCACGACCGACAACGTCCAGTCGCTCCCAGGTGAGTACCACGTAAACCCATTCACAAAGCTTTCGGTGACTCCGATGATCATCGCGCCAAGCACCGCGCCAACCAGACTCCCGATGCCGCCGAGGACTACGGCGGTAAACCCGATCAAGGTAAGGCGAAGAGCATGATCCCAAGTCACCGACGTGAAGTAAAGAGCGTAGAGTTCCCCGCCAGCGCCCGCAAGTGCGCCGGCCACGAAGAACCCGAGCGTGACGGTACGGGCGACGTTGATGCCTACGAGCTGGGCGCCGATGTAATTCTGACTAACAGCCCGAACTGATTTGCCGGCCTTGGTTCGTTGTAGCCCAAAATACAGCCCCCCGAGAACAAGGCTCATAGTAATTAGAATTGCTAACTTATCCCAAGTGTATGCAACCCCCATCACGCTGAACACGGCTCCCCGTGGAAGCAGATCTGGAAGCGAGACGGGTGCGCTCCCTGTCCAAGCGAGGTTGATGTTGTCGAGGATAAAAAGGACCCCTACTGCGGTCACAAGCCTCGATAGGCGTGGCGCGTTGCTCAGAGGTCGGTACGCGACGATCTCGATCACGGCGCTAAGCAATCCGCAGAAACTCATAGCTAGGAGAAGCGTGATCAGAACGGCGAGCGCGGTCCCTGCGAAACTACTGCCCTCGCTCACGCCAACGGCGTCGAGAAAATAGGCGGACAAAGCGGCACCGAATACGACGATGAAGCCGTGAGGAAGGTTGATCAGGCCGATCAACTGATACGACAGCGCAAAACCGAGCGCGACCAGGGCGTATATCGCGCCATTAGTCACACCGCCGAACAAGAGAAACACGAACGACGAAGGGCTGGCCGCCAAATTGCCGACGATCCAGACCACGACCGCACCACCGACTAACGCCGCCCCGACCGAGCGCGGTTTAGCGATCTTCGACAATCGCTGCTCCGCAAGCCATCGCCTCACTGCTCGCGGTCTCCGACGAGCGGTGTGAGGCTCGGGACGCCCACGTTCGGTTGCAAGTCGACGCTTCTCAGGTCGTTCGGTAGCTGATCAAACCTAGCGCCCTAGCTCAACCACGTTGCTGGCCGGCTGCGTTGCGGGCGTCGAGTCGTAGAGAACCGGGCAATGGCGACCTCCACGAAGCGAATTCAGGAAATCCTTACAGCCCCAGATTTTCCCTGCTCACAAGCGGTCGCGAGCGTGAGCGGAGCCAGGATTCGGCAGGATCCTTCAACCGCCGCGTTCTGAGGCCACTGCTAGTGTCGCGCGCCGTGGCGTCCTCCCCCCCGCGGCTTCGACTCCTTGCCGTCCTTGTCGGCGCTGCCTGCGCCCTCGTGTTCGCCGGCCAGGCTTCCGCCCAGCCGGCCAAGCCGATCGTGCGCGTGAACGCGACGACGGCGACCTCGATCACGATCGGCTGGAACGCCGTGCGCGGCGCCGCCCGCTACCGGGTCGCGCGCAACGGCAGCGTCGTCGCGACGACGACCGCGCGCAGCGCGACGGTGGACGGGATCCTGTGCGGGCGCCGCTACACGATCGCCGTGCGCGCCGTGGGGCCCTCCGGCGGGCTTTCGGCGCCGGCGCTGCGGGTGATCCGCAAGGGCACCGGCTGCGAGCCCCGCTCACGCATCGTCCGCACGAACGCCGGGTTCTCGTGCACGCGCGCCCTCGGCACGATCGCGCGCAACAACGGGATGAACGGGAACCCGGGCAGGCTGCCGCTCCTCGTGAAGATCAACTTCACGACGTACCGCGCCATTGACCCTGGCGTGGTCGAGATCCGGCGCGGGTGCCGCGGTGACGGCAACAGCAACACGATCGACCTCATCCTCGAGATCGAAGGCGACGGGCGTACGCAGGGCGGCACCGTCGATGCGATCAAGGTCCGGGAGAACCCGCACGACATCCAGATCACCGGCTATGCGAACTGCGGGCCGGAGGGCCTCGGCCCCGACGGGCGACCGGACACGCGCGACGACGCCCACCAGGACGGCGCCCAGATCCAGGGCGGCAACCGCATCGAGTTCATCGACTTCACCTGGGGCGACTGGGCGGCGCGCCGGGCGACCTGCCAGGGCGCGGCCGGGACTTTCGTGCCGGGCAGCGTCAACAATTGGCCAGTGCGCAACATGGCCTGCATCCGCTGCAAGAGCGTCTCCTGCAACCACGGCATGCTCATCTCGCGTTCCGTGGGAACGGTGGTCGTGGACTCGTTCTGGCGGTCGGGGAATCCCGCGGAGCGGCAAGGCATCCTGGCCAACGGCCAGACCGGCCTGTGCAACCACAGCGGCGGGCCCTGCGTGATCACGCCCGGCGAGTCCAGAGGTCGCCAGATCATCGGCAACCGCTGCGACAAGTACCCGTACTCGGGCTAGCGCTTCCCGGCGCGAAGCCCGCGTGACTTGAGCCGAACGGCGCTGGAAGGCTCGCGCGGACTCCGGGACGGGAGGCATCCTCCGCAACTTCTGCGATCACTGGCCGTACGAGGATCCGCCTCCGGGGTAACCCTCCCCCGTTCGTCCAGTCTTGACGGCGCGGGCGCGACTGCGCCGAGATTCCGTGCTAAGAAGAGGCGGATGGGCGGATTGATCTACGCACGGACCCGGCGCTGGGCGATGACGAGCGACAGGGTGCGCGGCTGGCGCGAGCGGCGCTACGAGCGCTTCCTCGAGCTCTGCCGCGTGGACCCCGGCGAGCGCATCCTCGACGTCGGCGCCGGCGCCGGCGGGGCGCTCGAGCGCTTCAACAAGACGAACGAGATCGTCGCCATCGACCTCGAGCCGCTCGAGAGCGAGTGGCTCGACCAGGACAACGTGGAAGTGCAGGTCGCGGACGCGACGAAGCTCCCGTTCGCCGACGGCGAGTTTCCGCTCGCCTTCTCCAGCTCGGTCATCGAGCACATCCCGAAGGACCTCCAGCAGGCGTTCGCGGACGAGATCCGGCGGGTCGCCAAGCGCTACTACGTGCAGACGCCGAATCGGTACTTCCCCATCGAGCCGCACTACCAGTTCCCCTTCTTCCAGTTCTTCCCCGAGCGGCTGCAGCGCGGGCTGAACAAGCGCTTCACGCTCGGGTGGCGCAAGAAGGGCGACTGGGAGGAGGCGAACCTCCTCTCCGCCGGCGACCTGCGCAGGCTCTTCCCCGACGGTGAGATTCACCGCGAGAAGCTCTTCGGGCTGACGAAGAGCCTCATGGTCGTTCGGCGCTAGCCGGGCTTTCGGTAGCGTTTCTGCCGAGCGGCCCGCGACGCCCCGCGGCGCGTCACCCTTTCATGAAGAAGGCACTCGCAGCCCTCGTCATCCTCGTCGCCCTTGTCGCCGGCTTCGCTGCCGGGACGTTCGTCGACCTGAGAGACGACGGGCCGGGCAAGTCCGACGCCGCACTCGAGCGGGAGCAGACGGACTCGACCAATGCCGAGGGTCGCGGCTCCGGCGAGCTGAGCGGCCCGACGGGTCCCTGCGACCACGCCGACACGAGCGGCTGCGCGCCCGGCTCGGAGCTCGTCATCACCGACGACCAGTGGCGGTGCACCGAGCCGCTCGAGCGGGTCGCGCGCCAGGTCGGCGGGACGCTCCCGCTCAAGGTGACCGCGAAGTTCACGACCTTCGTCGAGACCGCCGGGCCGGTCGTCGACCTCCGGGAGGGCTGCGTGGGCGACGGCACCGAAGCGATCGACCTCATCCTCGACATCCAGGGAGACGGACGCACGAAGGGCGGGATCAACGACGCACTGAGCGTGAAGCTCGACGCGCACGACATCGACATCACCGGGAACATCGACTGCGGCCCGCGCGCCGAGGGCTCGCATCAGGACGGCATCCAGGCGCAGGGCGCGCGCAACATCTCCTTCGTCGACCTCGAGATCGGCGACTGGGACGAGGAGCGCGCCACCTGTACGGGCGCCGAGGCCGGGATCGGCATCTCCCTGGGCGGCGTCGCCAACGTCATCCCGACCGGTCACAAGTGCATCCGCTGCCGCGTCATCGCCTGCCGGCGCGGGATCAACATCGGCGCCTCCGTCGGCACCGAGATCATCGACAGCAGGTTCCGCTCCGGGAATCCGGCCGAGCGCGAGGAGCGGCTGGCGACCGGCTTGGTCGGGCTCTGCAGCTTCGCCGTCTCGACCTGCGAGTTCCAACCGACGGCGAGGGAGTACTCCTTCGACGACTCGAACGACCCGAGCGTCTGCGACGAGTACCCGTACGAGGAGGCCGCGACCTCCGAGCCCTAGGAGGGCTTGGCGAGATAGTGGCGGTGCCGCCGGGCCGCGCTGCTCGCCCCGAGGACTGCGTCCTCAGTCGCGCCCGTATCTCATTCGATACGAACGCTCCCTGCGTCCTTGCCTCGGAACGACCATCACGTCCCGACAGCGAGCACCATCCCGCCAAACCCTCCTAGACAGGCTCGCGCAGGCTCTTCCGCCGGACCTTGCCGGTGGCGGTCGTGGGGAGCGCGTCCATGAAGACGACCTCCCCCGGGACCATGAAGTTCTCGAGGCGCGTGCGGCAGGCGGCGATGATCTCCTGCGCGGTCAGCGCGGCACCCTCGTCGAGCACGACGAAGGCCTTGATCGCCTCGCCGAGCACCTCGTCCGGCACGCCGACGACGGCGGCCTCCTTGACGCCGTCGATGTCGAAGATCGCGTTCTCGACCTCGATCGGGCTGACCTTTTCGCCGCGGGTCTTGATGATGTCGTCGCTCCGCCCCACGAAGTAGAGGAACCCGTCCTCGTCCATGGTGAAGTGATCCTGGGCGCAGAGCATGCGCTCGCCCGGGAGCGGGCCCTCGACGAGCATCTCCGCAGTCTGCTCAGGCTTGCGCCAGTAGCCGACCATCACGTGCGGCCCGCGCACGTAGAGCACGCCGGTCTCACCCGGCTCCACGGGGGTCCCGTCCTCGCGGAGCACGATCGTCTCGGTACCGGGGATCGCCTTCCCGACCGAGGTCGGCTTCTCCGCCAGCAGCTCCGGCTCGAGGTAGCTGACGCGCTTGCACTCGGTCAGCCCGTACATGGCGAAGACGAGCGCGTTCGGGAAGATGCGTGCCAGCTCGCCGTGGAAGGTGGCCGGCAAGGCCGCAGCCGTGTTGGTCACGCGGCGGACGTTGGGGAGCTCGAAGTCCATCGTCCTGCGCATCGAGAGCAGGGTGGCGTACACCGTCGGCACGCCGGGGAAGACCGTCGCCTCCTCTTCCTGGACGCGCTTGACGATCTGCGCCGGGAACGCGAAGGAGCGCTCGAGGATCAGCGTCCCGCCCTTGAGGACGTTCATGAGCAGCTGGTAGAGGCCATAGTCGAAGGCGAGCGGAAGGAGGCCGAGGATGCGCTCGTCCGGGCCGAGCCGCAGGTACTGCGCGATGCTCCCCGCGGCGAAGACCATGCTCTGGTGGGTCATCATCACGCCCTTCGGGAAGCCCGTGCTCCCGGACGTGTAGATGAGCGCCGCGAGGTCGACCGGGATCGTGCCCACGGCACGGGGCTCCGGCTCCGCGGAGGCGACGACATCCTCGAAGCCGACTGCGCCCTCGACGCCCTCGGGCGGCGAGGCGGCGATCACGGCCTTGACGCTCGGGGCGGCCGCAGCCGCCGCGAGCGCGGTTCGCGTCAGGCTTCCCTCGGTGAGGACGACGGCGGCCTCGCAGTCGTCGAGGACGTAGAGGAGCTTGTCCTCCTTCGTCTGCGGGTTGACGACGACGAAGACGCCGCCGGCAAGCATCGCCGCGTAGATCGCGGTCGCGCAGCCTGCCGAGTTGTCCATGTAGATGGCGACGCGGTCGCCGCGGGCGACTCCAAGGTCCTGGAGAGCGCGTGCGAGCCGGAGCGAGCGGTCGAGGAGCTCCGAATAGGCGAGCCGCTCGGCGCCGGCGACGAGGCCCTCGCGCTCGGGCACACGCTCGGCGGAGGCGAGCAGCGTCTCGTGGAGCAGGCGGACGGGAGGCGTCATGGTCAGGCGGCGATCGTGGGCTTGTGGGAGACGCGGAGCTCGTCACCGACGACGACGCGGTCGGGGACGAGCGGATCGGCGAGCTGCGGGCTCGCGACGAAGCGGTCGTGGAGGATCATCGTCGAGAGCACGCCGACGAGCGCCATCTCGTCCGTCTCGGAGACCGCGTCGCGCGGCGCGCCCGCCTCGCACTTGCGCACGATCCGCTCGACTGCCTCCGGGTCGAAGACCCCGGCCGCAGCGAGACGATCCGGAGCGAGCAGCTCGCGAACGTAGCCGGGCGCGTCGTCCCCGACGAACGCGCCCACGATCGGCGCGCGGTACGGGCGCTTCTTGCGGGCGGCAATCTCGGCGGGCAGGCGATGCTCGACCGACTTCCGCAGCAGGTACTTCTCGTTCAGCCCGCGGAGCCTGAGCGCGTCCGGAAGGGCGGCCGCGAACTCGGCGACCCGGTAGTCGAGGAACGGGAAGCGGCCTTCGATCGAGTGGCCCATCAGCATCCGGTCGCCCTGCGAGTGCAGGAGGTAGCTCTCCAGGAAGGTCGAGATCTCGAGGTACTGCGCCCGGCCGAGCGGGGTCATCTCGCCGAACCAGGACGGGAGGCGCGCCTCCAGGCGTTCGGCGGGGTCGCCGCGGCCCGCGGCCTGGGCGACGACGTCTCCATCCAGCAGGCCGAGCAGCCGCGAGGTGTTCGCGAAGCGCAGGCGATGGCTGTAGAGCGGGTCGTCGGTCTCGGTCAGGCCCTTGCGGTAGAAGGCGACCAGGAAGGCCCCCGAGCGCTTCAGGTCCTTGCCGATGAACGCGTTCAGACGGGTGAGGAGCAGCGGGCGCAGGGTCGACTCGGGCTCGCGCGCCCAGAAGTGGCGCACCTTGTTCTCGCGGAAGACGTCGTAGCCCGCGAAGAGCTCGTCGGCGCCCTCGCCGGTCGTGACGACCTTCAGCCCGGCTTCGCGCACGGCGCGCGAGAGGCGCAGCAGCGGGGCGGGCGCGGTGCGCAGTGTCGGCTTCTCCGACATCTCGATCGTGCGCGGGAGGAGCTCGGCGATGTCGCGCGCGCCGACCGTGACGCGTGTCAGGCTCAGCCCCTGGTCGCCGGCGAGGCGATCCTGGTAGGCGCTCTCGTCGAAGCGCTCGTCCTCGAAGCCGATGCCGAAGGAGTAGAGCGTCTCGTCCATCTGCTCCAGGGCGAGCGCGACGATCGCGGAGGAGTCGAGCCCGCCGCTCAGGTAGGCCGCCACGGGGACGTCGGCCCGCAGACGGAGCCGGGTCGCGTCGGCGAGCAGGGCATCGAGCTCCTCGGCGAGCGCGACGCGCTCGGCGGGCGAGACGTCGCCCGCGTCGGAGAAGCGGAGATCCCACCAGCGGCGCTCCTCGCGAATGCCCTCGGGCCCCGCGACGATGTAGTGGGCGGGGGCCAGCTCGCGGATGCCCGGGAATGACGAGCCGTCGGGCGAGACGCACCAGGTCGTGAAGGTCTCGACGAGGCCCGCCGGGTCGAGCTCGCGGCGCGCCTCCGGGTGGCGGAGGATCGCCTTGGCCTCCGAGGCGAAGACGAGGTCGTCGCCGAGCTCGGCGACGAAGAGCGGGCGGATCCCGAAGCGGTCGCGCGCCAGGAAGAGCTCGCGCTCGCGCCGGTCCCAGACGGCGAAGGCGAAGTCGCCGTTCATCCGCTCGAGGCACGCCGGCCCCCACTCCTCGTACGCGTGGGCGATCACCTCCGTGTCGCTCCTCGTGGCGAACCGGTGGCCGAGGCTCTCGAGCTCGTCGATGAGCTCGACGTAGTTGTAGAGCTCGCCGTTCTGCATCACCCAGTAGCGCCCGTCCTCGTTCGAGAGCGGCTGGTCGCCGCCGGCGAGGTCGACGATGGCGAGCCGGTTGTTCGTCATCCCGAAGGCGCCGTCCACGTAGAGCCCGGTGCCGTCGGGACCGCGGTGGCGAAGCTCGCCGGCCATGGTCAGGAGCAGCTCCTGGCGAGCCTCCGAGCCAGGGCGCGCGTAGATGCCGGCGATGCCGCACATGACCTTGACGATACGGGCCGTCCGGGCAGGCGGCAAGGCCAGACTCCGTTCCGGAATGACGCCTCCCCGTCGGGGTGGGCTGGGCGAGTGCGAGGCAAGGACGCAGGGCGCGCGCGTAGCCGGAGGCTACGGGCGCAACCGAGGACGCCGCCTCGTGCCGTCCAGCACGGCCCGACGGGTCAGGGCTTCGTTTCGGGATGGAGTCGACCAAAAATCCTGGTCTTACGCGCGAAGGATTGCCTGCTACTCTCAGACCGTCGCCTCGCAGGTTCTGGGCGACTTCTCTTTGCCTGTCATGTCTAGCCCCGACGCCATCGAACAGGAAGTCCGCCAGTTCCTGAGGGACAACTTCCCTCTGAGCGCGGACGGGGTCACGCTCGCCGCGGAGGATTCGCTGATCGAGGTCGGCGTCATCGACTCGACCGGCGTCCTCGAGCTGATCGGCTTCATCGAGGAGCGCTACGAGGTCGAGATCGCCGACGAGGAGGTCCTCCCCGAGAACCTCGACTCGATCGCGAACATCACCCGCTTCGTCGGCACGAAGGTCGGCGCGGGCTCCAATGGCGCCGCCTGAGCTGAGCTCCGACACGCTCCGCCTGGATGCGGAGCGGACCGTCGAGGAGATCTCCGAGCGCATGCGCGAGGTCACCTACAAGGGACTCCGCCGACGCGGCGCGGTCATCGGCCTTTCGGGAGGCGTCGACTCGAGCGTGGTCGCTCACCTCTGCGCCCACGCCTTCGGTCCCGAGCGCGTGCTCGGCGTCCTCATGCCCGAGGGCGAGTCGGCGCCGGACACCCTCGACCTCTCGCAGGTCGCCGCCGACGCCGCCGGCGTCCAGACGGTCGTCGAGGACATCACGCACCTCCTCGAGGCGGCCGGCTGCTACGAGCGCCGCGACGCCGCCATCCGCACGGTCATGCCCGAGTACGCCGAAGGCTGGAAGGCGAAGATCGTCCTCCCGAGCCTGCTCGGCAACGCGCGCTACAGCCTCTTCACCGTCGTCGCCGAGTCGCCCGAAGGCGAGCGGCACGAGGCGAGGCTGACGGCGACCGCCTACCGCGAGGTCGTCGCCGCCACGAACTTCAAGCAGCGCGTCCGCAAGATGCTCGAGTACCACCACGCCGACCGCCTCGACTACGCGGTCGTGGGAACGCCGAACCGCCTCGAGTACGACCAGGGGTTCTTCGTGAAGAACGGCGACGGCTCCGCCGACGTGAAGCCGATCGCCCACCTCTACAAGACCCAGGTCTACCAGCTCGCCGAGCACATGGGCGTGCCCGCGGTGATCCGCGAGCGCCCGCCCACGACGGACACGTACGCGCTCGAGCAGAGCCAGGAGGAGTTCTACTTCTCGGTCCCCTACGACAAGCTCGACCTCTGCCTCTACGCACTCAACGAGGGCCTGCCCGCGGAGGCCGCAGCCGGCGCGACCGGCCTCGAGACGGAGATCGTGGAGCGCGTTTTCGAGGACATCGAGCGGAAGCGCAGGGCCGCGGAGTACCTGCTCGCTGCACCAATTTTGCTTACAAACGCCTAGCCGTTCGAGGAGGCCTCAGGGCCTCGTGATCTTCCACACGTGTGGACTCCGGCAGGTGAAGCCACTTTCAACAACTTTCTCCACCGGGGTTTGCACACGACCAAAGATCAGTTATGGTCTAGATCCTTCGTGTAGTCCGATCGAAAGGCGGCCCTTTCGATGAGTCCTTCTGAGCATCGTACCGCGGTACTGCTGGACCAGCACCCCCTCTGGCTTGAGGCGGTGGAGCAAGTCATCCACCGGATCGGTGTCGAGGTCAAAGGGAAGGCGACCTCGCCCGACCACGCCCTGGCTCTGATCGAGGAGCACGGTCCGAACCTCTTCGTCACGGGAATCGAGATGAGCGCCGGTGAGATGGACGGCCTCGAGTGTCTCGCCCTGGCGAAACAGCGCAACCCCGAGCTCAAGGTCATCGTCCTCACGGCGTACGGGGATCCCCAGTACGTCGACGCGGCACTCGCCGCAGGGGCGGAGGCCTATGTGCTCAAGACCGCGCATGCCGACGACCTCGCTTCGGCGATCCGGCAGGCGTTCGACCATTCCATCTTCCTCGCCCGTGGGCACAACGGCAAGCGCCAGCGCACCCGTGAGTCCATCGAGGAGGCGTGGGGCCTCACCCGTCGCGAGCTCGAGATCCTGACGCTCGTGGCCGAGGGGCACTCGAACGCCCAGCTCGCCCGCATGCTGTGGGTGACGGAGCAGACGGTCAAGTTCCACCTGTCGAACATCTACCGGAAGCTCAACGTCTCGAATCGAACCGAGGCGAGCCGGTGGGCGCAGGTGCACGGGCTGCTGCCGCTCCAGACGGCGCAGAGCACCGCAGCCTAGAACGTCCTGAGAAACGGAGCGCGGCCACCCCCCGACCAATCGGGGGCGGCCGCGCGCGCCCTGGAGGAGCGCCCAGCAAGGTTCACCGGACTGGGCCCGCGCGTCTATCCCTCAGAAGGGGTAAGCGGGGAAACGGAGTCTTCAGGGAATGGGAAAGCGGGCCATCCCGCTTGGTCTCCGGGAGTGCCCGCTCACCCAAAATGCGAGGGCCGTGCAGAGGGAAGGCTCACGACGTACCCTCGCCAATGAACGACGGCTGCGGCCAACCGCCGCTCGTCAGGCGAGCGTACTTCACCTGCCGGTCGGAGGTCTACTAGCCGTTCGGCGGGACTCCCACAGGAGTGTTCGACGAGAGTTCTCTGCTCGCGCGCGTGCGCGCTGCGTGTAACGGACACGGTCTCTAGAAGACGGGCGTCTCGCGCCAGGTGCCCCATACCTCGCGCAGCGCATCGCACATCTCGCCCATGGTCACATACACGCGCGAGGCGTCGACGATGGCCGGCATGAGGTTGCGGTCGTCGACCGCTGCGTCGGCCTTGAGCCTCGCAAGAGCCCCCTCGACCGCAGCAGAGTCCCGGCGACCCTTGAGCGCCTGGACCCGCGCGACCTGCTTGTCCTCGAGCGCCTGGTCGATCCTGAGGATCTCGATCGGGCTCGCGTCGTCCTCCTGGAAGCGGTTCACGCCGACGATGACTCGCTGCCCCGCCTCGACCTCGTTCTGGAAGCGGAAGGACGCCTCGGCGATCTCACGCTGGAAGAAGTTCTCCCTGATTGCGGCCACCACGCCGCCGAGCTCGCGGATGCGCCCGAAGTAGTCGTAGGCCTCCGCCTCGAGACGGTTGGTGAGATCCTCGACGAAGTACGAGCCGCCGAGCGGATCGATCGTGTCGGTCACGCCGGTCTCGTGCGCGATCACCTGCTGGGTGCGGAGGGCGAGCTTCGCGGCGTGCTCGGTCGGGAGCGCGAGGGCCTCGTCGAACGAGTTGGTGTGCAGCGACTGCGTCCCCCCGAGGACGGCGGCGAGCGCCTCGATCGCGGTGCGGACGATGTTGACCTCCGGCTGCTGGGCGGTCAGCGAGACGCCGGCGGTCTGCGTGTGGAAGCGCATCAGCCACGAGCGCGGGTTCTTCGCGCCGTACCGCTCGCGCAGCTCGCGCGCCCAGATGCGCCGGGCGGCACGGTACTTCGCGATCTCCTCGAAGAAGTCGATGTGCGCGTTGAAGAAGAAGGAGAGCCTCGGGGCGAAGTCGTCGACGTCGAGGCCCCGGGCCACCGCCGCCTCGACGTAGGCGAACCCGTCGGCGAGGGTGAAGGCGAGCTCCTGGGCGGCGGTCGAGCCAGCCTCCCGGATGTGGTACCCGGAGATCGACACGGGGTGCCACTGCGGCACCTCCTTCGCACAGAACTCGATCATGTCCACGCACAGGCGCATGGACGGCTCGGGCGGGAAGATCCACTCCTTCTGCGCGATGTACTCCTTGAGGATGTCCGTCTGGATCGTCCCGCGCAGCCGGTCGCGGGCGACCCCCTGCTCCTCGCCGACGCAGATGTAGAACGCGAGGAGCATCGCCGCCGGCGCGTTGATGGTCATCGAGGTCGAGACCTCGTCGAGCGGGATGCCCGCGAAGAGCTGCTCCATGTCCTCGAGCGAGTCGATCGCCACACCTTCTCGCCCGACCTCGCCGAGGGACTTCGCGTGGTCCGAGTCGTAGCCCATCAGCGTCGGCATGTCGAAGGCGGTCGAGAGGCCGGTCTGGCCGTGCTCGAGGAGATAGCGGAAGCGGACGTTCGTCTCCTCGGCGGTGCCGAAGCCGGCGAACTGCCGCATCGTCCAGAGCCTCCCGCGGTACATGGACGGGTAGACGCCGCGCGTGAACGGATAGACGCCCGGGTAGCCGAGGTCCCGCTCGTAGTCGATCTCGACCGAGTCGGGTGAGTAGAGGGGCTCGATGGGCAGCCCCGACATCGTCGTGAAGAGCGCGTCGCGCTCCGGCTTCGCGTCGTAGAGCTCCCGGCGCCACTCCTCGGTCGCGTCGAGCCGCCGGGGATCCTCGGTCGTGGCCATGTGAAGCGAAGTGTACGCGGGAATGCGGCTTTCGCTTCCCACCCTAAGCCTCCGGTCGAGGTTGAGGTTACTGACCCGTCCGGGGGAGGGCTCTATCCCCCGGACCGGTGATCTCGACCACCTCATCCCGTTTTCATACCGCTTACCCGCTCTGGGCCTACGCCTGGAGCCGATTGGTTCGACAGCGAAAAGAACATCGCGCCCCCGGCTCATCAATGGCATCCATTCCTCCACTGCGGCCCCTCGACACCGGCTCGACCGACGAGCCCGGCGCGGTCCTGCGCGGCGCTTCGCCCGTGAGGACAGCCGCGGCGATAGCGGCCGCCGCGGCTGTCTTCCTCCTCGTCGTCGTGATCGCCGGCGTCGGTCGTCTCGACGCCGACGTCAGCTTCCTCGAGGACGCGCTCGGCCCCGAGAAGGCCGAGGCGCCGATGCAGCGCACGCCCGCCCCGGGTGTCGACGTGCGGATCAACCCGGAGGGCTACACCGTCTCGCACTGGGGCGCGTCCGTCTCGGTCGTGTCGGAGGACGTCGGCGGCGCCCGGTGGCGCAACCACGTTCACGGTGTCACGCGCGAGACCGAGTTCGGCAGCGAGACGATCGTCGTCGACGGCGCGCGCACAGAGAAGTTCCTCACCGTCACCGAGCGGCAGGGCGAGAAGACCTGGCGCTGGAAGCTTGCGACGCGCCTCGTCCCCCGCCTCGGGGACGACGGCGCCGTCAGCTTCGCCGACACGAAGACGAACCACGTCACGACCCTCGTGATCGACCCGGTGCAGATCCTCGACCGCTCCGGCAAGGAGATCACGCCCGAGGGCCTGAGCTGGGACCTCGAGAAGACAGACTCCGGCTGGTGGCTGACGCTCGACCTCGACGACGCCGAGCTCCCCCTCCCCTACGTCATCGACCCGGCCGTCACCTATCGCAACGCCGGCGCGACCAGCAACACGGCCGCCGGCGCGACCACGCTCGTGCTGACCATGCCCACCGGCGTCGTCCAGAAGGACCTGATCGTCGCAGCCGTCGCGGTGCGCGGCGGGAGCAACATGACGCTCAACACGCCCGCCGGATGGAACCTCCTTCGCAACGTGAACAGCGGCACGACCTTGCGCTTCGCGACCTTCTGGCGCGTCGCCACCGGCGCCGAGCCCGCGAACTACACGTTCACCTTCACGGGCGGCACGCCCAGTCAGCGGGCGGTTGGCGGCATCTCGCTCTTCTACGGCATCAAGACCTCCGCCCCCGTGGACGTGAACGGCGCCACGAACCAGAACACCGGCACGACTGCCACGGCCAACTCGATCACGACCACGGCGACCAACTCGGTCGCGCTCGCCTTCTGGGGCAGCGGCCTCGGTTCCGGTTTCACGACGCCGGCGGGCTGGACCGAGATGTACGACATGCAGCAGGCGAGCGGTAACGCGGCCAACCGCTCGAGCATCGCCGCGGCTTACAAGCTCATGCCCGCCATCGCAGCGACGAACAACGCGGCGTCGACGGTCAGCAACGGCATCTGGATCGCCCACCAGGCTGCCTTCTTCGTCGACAACGTCAACCCGACGGGCAGCGTGACCGATCCGGGCTCGCCTCTCAGGGGCACGATCACGCTCAACGGCAGCGCGAGCGACGTGGACTCCAACGTGGCGAGCGTCCAGTTCCAGCGCTCCCCCGCCAACCTGAACACGTGGACGAGCATCGGCGCCGCCGACACGACCTCCCCCTACCAGGCTTCGTTCGACACGACCGGCGTCACCGACGGCCTCTACGACCTCCGCGTCGTCGTGACGGACACGGCGGCCAACGTCCTCAACTCTGCAGTCGTCGAGGACCGGCGCGTCGACAACACGACGCCCGCCTCGACCACGACCTTCCCCACAGCCTCCACCTACAGCACGGCCGGCTGGAACGCCGGCTGCGGCACGGTCGGCTTCTGCGGCACGGCCTCGGACGGCGGCTCCGGCGTCCAGGGCGTCGAGGTCTCCATCCGGCAGGGCACCGGCAACTACTGGAGCGCCGGCTCGTTCTCGAGCGGTGCCGAGGTCTGGAACGCCGCGACCTACGCGGCCGGCAACTGGTCGTACGCCTTCGCGGCCGCAAGCTTCCCGGCCGACGGCAGCTACACCGTGCGCGTGCGCGCGACCGACGTGGCCGGCAACGTCCAGACGCCGACGAGCACGACCTTCACGATCGACCGCACCCCGCCGAACACGACGATCGACACGAACCCGTCCAACCCGTCCGGCTCGGCGTCCGCGACCTTCACGTTCAGCTCGAGCGAGGGCGGCTCGACCTTCGAGTGCCGCATCGACGGCGGCACCTGGACGAGCTGTACCAGCGGGCAGAACTACCCCAGCCTCTCCGACGGCAGCCACACCTTCGACGTGCGCGCCACGGATGCGGTCGGCAACCAGGACGCGTCGGCGGCGAGCTACACCTGGCTCGTCGACACGACGGCCCCCACCTCGACGACGACCTTCCCGGCCGCGAGCGGCGGCGAGTACAACCTCGCCGGCTGGAACGCGGGCTGCGCCACGAGCGGTCTCTGCGGCACCTACGGCGACGGCTCCGGCTCCGGCGTCTCCCAGGTGCAGGTCTCCATCCGCCGCGGCGCCGGCAACTACTGGAACGGCACGGCGTTCGCCTCAGGCTCCGAGGTCTGGAACACGGCGAGCATTGCCGCGGGCAACTGGTCGTACGCCTTCCCCGCCTCCAGCTTCCCGGCAGACGACAGCTACACGGTGCGCGTGCGCGCGGTCGACGCGGTGTCGAACACCCAGACGCCCGCGAGCCGAACGTTCACCTACGACGCGACGAACCCGAGTGCCCTCTACACGTTCCCCGCCTCGGCCGGCAACTACACGACGGCCGGCTGGAACGCCGGCTGCGCGACGAGCGGCTTCTGCGGCACGCACTCCGACACGGGCTCCGGCGTCGCGCAGGTGCAGGTCTCCGTCCGCCGCGTCTCCACGGGCAACTACTGGAACGGCACCTCCTTCGCCTCGGGCTCCGAGGTCTTCCAGACCGCCACGCTCGTCGGCGGCAACTGGTCGCTCGCCTTCGCGGGCGTGAACTTCCCGGCCGACGGCGACTACACGGTCCACGTGCGCGCGACCGACGACGCCGGCAACACCGAGACCGGCCCCTCGCGCACATTCAAGATCGACAACACGGCGCCCGCTTCGACCACGACCTTCCCGGCGAACTCGGGCACGTACTCGACGGCCGGCTGGAACGCGGGCTGTGGGACAACCGGCCTCTGCGGCACCGCCTCCGACGGCGGCTCCGGCGTCCAGGGAGTCCAGGTCTCCATCCGGCAGGGCACCGGCAACTACTGGAACGGCACCGGCTTCGCGAGCGGCACCGAGGTCTGGAACGCGACGACGTACGCGACCGGCAACTGGTCGTACGCCTTCGCGGCGGCCAACTTCCCGGCGGACGGCAGCTACACGATCCGCGTCCGCGCAACGGACGTCGCCGGCAACGTCGAGACCCCGTCGAGCCGCACCTTCACGATCGACCGCACGGCCCCGCAGACGACGATCGACTCGAACCCGACCAACCCGACGAGCGCGACCGGCGCGACCTTCAACTTCTCCTCGAGCGAGGGCAGCTCGACCTTCCAGTGCCGCATCGACGGCGGCTCCTGGAACACCTGCACGAGCCCCGAGAGCTACGCCAGCCTCTCCGACGGCAGCCACACGTTCGACGTGCGCGCCACCGACCAGCCCGGCAACCAGGACTCCTCCCCGGCGAGCTACACGTGGCTCGTCGACACGACGGCGCCGACCTCGACCGCGACGTTCCCGGTCGCGTCGGAGAGCTACACGACCGCCGAGTGGAACGCGGGCTGCGGCACGAATGGTCTCTGCGGCACCTACGGCGACGGCAGCGGCTCCGGCGTTGCCGAGGTCGAGGTCTCCATCCGCCAGGGCACCGGCAACTACTGGGACGGCTCGGGCTTCTCGAGCGCTTCCGAGGCCTGGAACGACGCCACGATCGGCGGCGGCAACTGGTCGTATGCCTTCCCGGCCGGCAGCTTCCCCGCCGACGGCTCCTACACCGTGCGCGTGCGCGCGCGGGACGCGGTGGCCAATACGCAGACCCCCACGAGCCGGACGTTCACCTTCGACGCGACCGCCCCGAGCGCCGCCGTCGACTTCCCGCAGGCCTCCGAGGACTACAACGCGGCAGGCTGGGACGCGGGCTGCGCGACGAGCGGGCTCTGCGGCACGTACTCGGACGGCACGTCCGGGGTCGCCGAGGTCGAGGTCTCCGTCCAGCGCGGAACCGGCAACTACTGGAACGGCACCGGCTTCTCGAGCGCATCCGAGGTCTGGAACGACGCGACCATTGCCGCCGGCGACTGGGAGTACGGCCTCGACGCCGCCGACTTCCCCGCCGACGGGAGCTACACCGTGCGCGTGCGCGCGACCGACGTGGCCGGCAACACGGCTGCTCCCTCGAGCCTCACCTTCACGTACGACACGACTGCTCCGCAGACGACGATCGACGACGGCCCCGCCGACCCGACCGCGTCGACCGACCCGAGCTTCGACTTCTCGGCGAACGAGCCCGGCTCCACCTTCGAGTGCCGCCGCGACGGCGGCTCCTGGGCGCCCTGCACGACCCCCAAGGGCTACACGAGCCTGGCCGACGGCAGCCACACCTTCGACGTGCGCGCCACGGACACCGCCGGCAACACCGACTCCTCCCCGGCGAGCTTCACCTGGGTGATCGACACGGCCGCCCCGAGCTCGACCGCCGCATTCCCCGTCGCCTCCGGCAACTACACGGTCGCCGAGTGGAACGCCGGCTGCGCCACGAGCGGCCTCTGCGGCACCTACGACGACGGCACCGGCTCCGGCGTCGTCGACGTCGAGGTCTCCATCCGCCAGGGCACCGGCGACTACTGGGACGGCAGCGGCTTCACGAGCGCCTCCGAGGTCTGGAACAACGCGACCCTCGCGGCAGGCGACTGGGAGTACGGCTTCGACGCGGCCAACTTCCCCGCCGACGGCTCCTACACCGTACGCGTCCGCGCGCGTGACGACGCGGGCAACACCGAGACCGCCTCCTCGCGCACCTTCGACTTCGACGCGACCGAGCCCGAGACGAGCATCGACTCGGTCCAGCCCGATCCGAGCAACTCGCCCAACGCAAGCTTCGACTTCTCCTCGAACGAGCCCGGCTCGACCTTCGAGTGCAGCATCGACGGCGGCATCTGGACGAACTGCCTCAGCCCCGAGAGCTACCTCGGCCTCGCCGACGGCAGCCACAGCTTCGACGTGCGCGCCACCGACACCGCGGGCAACACCGACGGCAACCCGGCCACGGTCTTCTGGAACGTCGACACGACCGACCCCTCGAGCACCGCGAGCTTCCCGTCCGCCGGCGGCAGCTACACGACCGCCGAGTGGAACGCAGGGTGCACCACGGCGGGCCTCTGCGGCACCTACGACGACGGCTCCGGCTCCGGCGTCGTCGACGTCGAGATCTCCATCCGCCAGGGCACCGGCGACTACTGGGACGGCAGCGACTTCTCGAGCGCGACCGAGGTCTGGAACGACGCGACCCTCGCCGGCGGCGACTGGGAGCTGGCCTTCGGCGCCGCTTCCTTCCCGGCCGACGGCAACTACACCGTTCGCGTACGTGCAACCGACGACGCGGGCAACACGCAGTCGCCCTCGACGCGGACGTTCGCCTACGACTCGACTTTGCCGAGCTCCACCGTCGCCTTCCCCGCCGCCTCCGGGCGCTACAACGCCTCCGGCTGGGACGCGGGCTGCGACGACCCCGGTCTCTGCGGAACCTACGGCGACGGCCCGGGCACCGGCGTCGCCGAGGTCGAGGTCTCCATCCGCCAGGGCACCGGCAACTACTGGAACGGCACCGGCTTCTCGAGCGCCTCCGAGGTCTGGAACGACGCAACCATCGCCGCCGGCGACTGGGAGCTCGCGCTCGATTCCTCCGACCTCCCCGCCGACGGCAACTACACCGTGCGCGTCCGCTCGACCGACGTCGCCGGAAACGTCGAGGCGCCGTCGAGCCGGACGTTCACGTACGACACCACCGCCCCGCAGACGACGATCGACTCCTCGCCGTCGAGCCCGGCCGGCACCGACGACGCCGACTTCGACTTCTCCTCCAACGAGGGCGGCTCGACCTTCGAGTGCCGCATCGACGGCGGCGCCTGGAGCGCCTGCACCAGCCCGAAGAGCTACACGAGCCTCACCGACGGCAGCCACACCTTCGACGTGCGCGCAACCGACGTCGCCGGCAACACCGACTCCTCGCCGGCGTCCTTCACCTGGCTCGTCGACACCACGGCGCCGAGCTCCTCCACGAACTTCCCCGCCTCGGGCGGCGAGTACAACGCGGCCGGCTGGGACGCAGGCTGCGCCACCGCCGGCCTCTGCGGCACCTACGGCGACGGCTCCGGCTCCGGCGTGGCCGAGGTCGAGGTCTCCATCCGGCGCGGCACCGGGAACTACTGGAACGGCACCGGCTTCTCGAGCGCGACCGAGGTCTGGAACGACGCCTTCCTCGCGGCCGGAAGCTGGTCGTACGCCTTCGACGCCTCCGACTTTTCCGCCGACGACACCTACACGGTGCGCGTGCGCGCGACCGACGCGGTCGGCAACGCGCAGGCCCCGTCGAGCCGCTCGTTCGTGATCGACACGACCAACCCGAACGCGCTCTTCAACTTCCCCGCAGCGGGCGGCGAGTACTCCACCCCCGGCTGGAACGCCGGCTGCGGCACGGTCGGCCTTTGCGGCTCCCACTCCGACTCCGGCTCCGGCGTCGCCGAGGTCGAGGTCTCCGTCCGCCAGGGAACCGGCAACTACTGGGACGGGGACTCGTTCGACGCAGCCTCCGAGACGTACTTCACGGCGAGCCTCGCGGCCGGCAACTGGTCGCTCGCATTCGCGGCCGCCAACTTCCCGGCCGACGGTCAGTACACGGTGCACGTGCGCGCGACCGACGACGCGGGCAACACCGAGAGCGGTCCCTCCCGCACCTTCCGGATCGACAATACGGACCCGAGCGCGCTTTACAGCTTCCCCGCCGCCGGCACGTCCTACAACGCCGCCGGCTGGAGCGCAGGCTGCGCGACCGCAGGCGCATGCGGCACCCACTCGGACAGCGGCTCCGGCGTCGCCGACGTCGAGGTCTCCCTCAAGCGCGTCTCCAGCGACCTCTACTGGGACGGCGACTCCTTCGACGCCGCTTCGGAGACGTACTTCGACGCCACGCTCGGCGGCGGCAACTGGTCGCTCGCCTTCCCCGCGGCCGGCCTCCCTGCGGACGGCGCCTACACGATCCACGTGCGGGCGACCGACGACGCAGGCAACACCGAGGGCGGCCCGACCCGCACCTTCACCTTCGACACGGCGGCTCCCCAGACGACGCTCGACTCGAGCCCGTCCAACCCGACCAGCTCGACGTCGGCGGACTTCGACTTCTCCTCCAGCGAGGGCGGCTCGACCTTCGAGTGCCGCATCGACGGCGGCGCCTGGGACGCCTGCACCAGCCCGAAGAGCTACACGAGCCTGGCGGACGGCAGCCACACGTTCGACGTGCGCGCCACTGACCAGGCGGGCAACACCGACGCGAGCCCGTCGAGCTTCACCTGGACGGTCGACACGACCGCCCCGAGCTCCACGACGAGCTTCCCCGCGGCGAGCGGTGAGTACAACCTTGCTGGCTGGAACGCCGGCTGCGCAACCAGCGGTCTCTGCGGGACCTACGGCGACGGCCCGGTCGGCTCCGGCGTCGACACCGTTGAGGTCTCGATCCGGCGCGACTCGACCGGCCTCTACTGGAACGGCGCCTCGTTCTCCGCCGGCAGCGAGACCTGGGCCAACGCGGCTCTGGCGAGCGGCGACTGGTCGCGGGCCTTCCCGGCCTCCAGCTTCCCGGCCGACGGCGCCTACACCGTCCGCGTCCGCGCGACGGACGAGGCGGGCAACGCCCAGACGCCGGCAAGCCACACGTTCTCCTTCGACGGCACGGCTCCGACCGGCTCGCTGACGGCGCCCACGAACGGCGCTGCGCTGCGCGGCGCTTCGGTCGCGATCTCGTCCGACTCGGCCGACTCCGGTTCCGGCGTCGCCTCTGCCGAGTTCCAGCGGCGCCCCGCAGGCGGAGGCACCTGGACGACTATCGCGACGGACACCAACGCCCCGTACTCCGCCAACTGGAACACCACCGCCCTCACCGACGGCGACTACGACCTGCGCGTCGTCACCACCGACGACGCCGGCAACACCTTCACCTCCGCCACCCGCACGGTCACCGTCGACAACACGGCTCCGAGCTCGGCGACGCTCGACACGCTCCCCGACGCCATCCGCAACGGCCAGCAGCTGACCGGCTCAGCCGCCGACGCGGGCTCGGGCGTCGACTCGCTCACCTACCTCTACTGCGAGGGCACGTCCTGCTCCCCGTCCACGCCGATCGGCACGAGCTCCACAGGCCCGAGCTACGGCGTCACGTGGTCGAGCCAGCCCGCCGACGGCGACGTCCGCGTCCTCGCCCGCGTGACGGACGAGGCGGGGAACACGCTCGACTCCGCGGCGCAGACCGTCCTCGTCGACAACACGAACCCGACCGGGTCCCTCACCGCTCCTGCGAACGGCGCCGAGCTCACCGGCACGGTGGCCGTCTCGTCCGACTCGGCCGACTCCGGCTCCGGCGTCGCCTCCGCCGAGTTCCAGCGCCGGCCCGCAGGCGGCGGCGCCTGGACGACCATCGCTGTCGACTCGGGCACCCCCTACTCCGTCAACTGGAACACCACCGCCCTCTCCGACGGCGACTACGACCTGCGCGTCATCACCACCGACGACGCCGGCAACACCCTCACCTCCGCCACCCGCACCGTCCTCGTCGACAACACGGCTCCGACCGTCTCGCTCACCGCACCGACCGGGTTCGTCAACGGCGCTGCGCCCGACCCGTTCACCGCCACCGCCACGACCCCCGACGGCGACGTCGACCAGGTCGAGTTCTTCCGCTGCTCCGACGCTAGCGCGAACTGCGGCGGCGGCTCGTGGATCTCCCTCGGGACCGACGCGACCGCTCCATACGAGGCCTCCTGGCCGCTCGACGCCGACGGCAACCGCGCGCTCCGCGCGGTGGCGACCGACGGCAGCGGCAACACCGGCTCCGACGTCGTCAACGTGACGATCGACCGGACGAACCCGACCGGCGCACTGACCGCTCCCGCGGACGGCGCGCTCGTCACCGGCACCCTCGCCGTCGAGTCCAACTCGGCGGACGCCGGCTCGGGCGTCGACTCGGCGGAGTTCCAGCGGCGGCCCGCAGGCGGCGGCGCCTGGACGACGATCGGCACGGACTCGGGTGCGCCCTACTCCGTCAACTGGAACACGAGCGCCCTCCCCGACGGCGACTACGACCTGCGCGTCATCACGAGCGACGACGCCGGCAACACCTTCACCTCCGCCACCCGGACGGTCACCGTCGACAACTCGGCCCCGTCGGCCCCGAACGTCTCGCTCTCCGAGTCGAGCCCGTTCGCGCACGTCTCCGGCAGCGAGATCTTCGTCAACACGGCCCAGACCGGCACGTACGACGTCGAGGCGACGAGCTCCGACGCGCACTCGGGCATCGACAAGGTGCGCTTCCCCGGCCCGAGCGACGACTCGACGAGCCCCTACGAGGCTTCCTACGACCTGGACGACCTGAGCGGCGCGCAGACGGTCACCGCCTTCAACGGCGTCGGCCTCACCGCCTCGAGCCCCTTCACGGTCACCCCCGACACGGCTGCGCCCGCCGGCGGCTCCGTCTCCTACCCGAACGGCTACGACGCCGACGGCGACGTCACGATCGTCGTCGACTCGGGCACGGACGCCCTCTCCGGCGTCGCATCCGGCACGGCAGTGCTCGAGCGGCGCACCGCGGCCCTCTCCGACGACTCCTGCGACGCGTTCGCCGGCCCGTGGACGGCCGTGACGAGCCCGGACACGGTCGCCTCGGGCCTCTGCGCCCAGTACCGCTACCGCGTCTCCGACCGCGTCGGCAACGAGGCAGTCCAGACCTCGGGCAACGTCGTCAAGGTCGACCTCGTCGATCCCTCGGCGCCTGCGCTGACCCTCGACGAGTCCAGCCCGTACGCGCACGTCGTCGGCACCGAGATCTTCCTCAACACGGACGAGTCGGGCTCCTTCGACGTCCAGGCCACGGCCTCCGATCCCGTCTCCGGCATCGCCAAGGTCGCCTTCCCGAACGGCGTCGACGACACGAGCGCCCCTTACGCGGCCACCTACGACTTCGACGACCTCCTCGGCTTCCAGACGGTGACGGCGCATGACCGCGCGGGCAACACCACCGACTCCCAGTTCAACGTCCGCGAGGACGTGACGGCCCCGTCGACCACGGACGACACGGGCACGATCGGCTCGAGCTGGAAGACGGCGCCGGTCACGGTCACCCTCAGCCCGAGCGACGCGCGCTCCGGCGTCGCGGCGACCCACTACACCACCGACGGCAGCGTCCCGACGACGAGCTCGCCCGAGGGCACCTCCGTCGTGCTCACCGCCGACGGCGTGTACACGATCCGCTACTTCTCGGTCGACAACGTCGGCAACGTCGAGCCCGTCCGCACCGCGTTCGCGACGATCAGGATCGACAAGACCAACCCGGCGGCTCCCACGATCTCGCTCAACGAGTCGACTCCGTGGGCGCACGTCTCCGGCGCAGAGATCTTCGTCAACACCGGCCACACCGCCACCTTCGGCGTCTCGGCGACGAGCTCCGACGCCGGCTCGGGCATCGACAAGATCGTGTTCCCGAACGGCGTCGAGGACTCCACGAACCCGTACTCGGCGACCTACGACCTCGACGACCTGTCCGGCTCCCAGACCGTCACCGCGCACGACGCCGCCGGCCTGACCGCGAGCGACACGTTCACGGTCACGCCCGACACGGCGGCCCCGACCGGCGGCTCCGTCTCCTACCCCGACGGCTACGACGTCGACGGCGTCGTCACGATCAGCGCCAACGGCGGCTCGGACGCGATCTCGGGCCTCGACACCGGCTCCGGCGTCCTCGAGCGGCGCACCTCCGTCCTCGCGCTCGGCGTCTGCGCCCCGTTCGTCGGGGTGTGGAACGCGGTCGCGAGCCCCGACACCGTCGCCTCCGGCACCTGCGTCCGCTACCGCTACCGCATCTCCGACCGCGTCGGCAACGAGGCCATCTACACGCTCCCGACCAACACGGTGAAGGTCGACCTCGTCGCGCCGCAGACCACGGTCGACGTTGCCCCCGGCAATCCGAGCAATGACGCCTCGCCGTCCTTCAACTTCTCCTCGAACGAGGGCGACGCGACCTTCGAGTGCCGCATCGACGGCGGCGCCTGGAGCCCGTGCACCAGCCCGAAGAGCTACGCCGGCCTCGCCGACGGCAGCCACACCTTCCAGGTGCGCGCCACGGACTCGGCCGGCCTGACCGACCCGACTCCCGCTTCCCACACCTGGACGGTCGACACGGCCGCCCCGAACACGACGCTCGACGAGGTCCCGGCCGATCCGTCCGCCGACGACGCGCCGACCCTCGAGTTCTCGGCAAGCGAGCCCGGCTCCACGTTCGAGTGCAGGGTCGACGGCGGCGCCTGGACGACCTGCTCGAACCCCGAGACGATCGGCCTCCTCTCCGACGGCAGCCACACGTTCTCCGTGCGCGCGACCGACGCGGCCGGAAACGTCGACGCCACCCCGGCTTCCCACACCTGGACGGTCGACACGGTCGCGCCCGAGAGCTCCTTCACGGTCGTGCCCTCCGACCCGTCCAACGATTCCACCCCGAACTTCGAGTTCTCGGCGAACGAGCCCGGCTCCACCTTCCAGTGCCGCGTCGACAGCGGCGCCTGGGCGGCCTGCTCGAGCCCCGCCACCACCGCCCCGCTCGCCGACGGCAGCCACACGTTCTCCGTGCGCGCGACCGACGTGGCCGGCAACCAGGAGTCGACGCCCGAGTCCTACACGTGGCTCGCCGACGCCGGCGCCCCGAGCGTGGCCATCACCGAGCCTTCCGGCGCGGTGAATGCCTCCGACGCCGATCCGTACACGGTCACCGCCACGACGCCCGACGGCGACGTGACGAACGTCGAGTTCTTCCGCTGCTCCGATGCGAGCGCGAACTGCGGCGGCGGCTCGTGGGTCTCCCTCGGGACCGACGCGACCGCTCCGTACGAGGCTTCCTGGCCGCTCGACGCCGACGGCAACCGCGCGCTCCGCGCCGTCGCCACCGACGCCGCCTCCAACACGGGCGCGGACGTCGTCAACGTGACCATCGACCGTACCGTCCCCGCGACGACGATCGACTCAGGGCCGGCCGATCCGAGCGCGAGCGCGACCGCGAACTTCACCTTCAGCTCGAACGAGCCCGGCTCGACCTTCGAGTGCCGCATCGACGGCGGCGCCTGGAGCCCGTGCGCCACGCCGAAGAGCGACACGAGCCTCGCCGAGGGCAACCACACCTTCCAGGTGCGCGCCGGCGACGCCGCGGGCAACGTCGACCCGACCCCGGCCGTCCACAGCTGGACGGTGGACACGATCGCCCCGGCAACGACGATCGACGTCGCCCCGACGCACCCGAGCGCCGACGCCTCGCCCGACTTCGAGTTCTCCGCGAACGAGCCCGGCTCGAGCTTCGAGTGCCGCATCGACGACGGCGCCTGGAGCCCGTGCACCAGCCCGGAGAGCTACGCCGGCCTCGCCGACGGCAGCCACACGTTCCAGGTGCGTGCGACCGACCCGGCCGGCAACGTCGACGCGTCGCCCGCGACCCACACATGGACGATCGACGCGACCGCGCCCGGCGGCGGCCTTGCCGATCCCGGCCAGCTCCTGCGCGGCACGATCGTCCTCTCGGCCTCGCCGAACGACACGGGCGCCGGCGTCCAGAGCGTCGACTTCCAGGTCTCCCCCGCCAACGCGGGCGCATGGACGTCGGTCGGTACGGACACGACCGATCCCTACTCGGTCAGCTGGAACACGACCGCCGCGACGGACGGCCTCTACGACCTGCGCATCGTCGTCACCGACAACGTGGGCAACACGAGCGCCTCCGCCGAGATCGAGGACCGCCTCGTCGACAACACCGCGCCCGGCGCGACGATGAACGACCCCGGCGCCTACCTGCGCGGGACGGTCGCCCTGACCTCGAACGCGAGCGACGCAGGCTCGGGCGTGGCCAGCGTCACCTACCAGCGCTCCCTCGCGGGTGTCGGCGCTTGGACGTCGGTCACTCCTTCGTGGAACACGACGAGCGTCGCCGACGGCATGTACGACCTCCGGGTCATCGTCATCGACTACGCCGGCAACTCGACGACCTCCCCGGTCCTGGCGAACCGGCGCGTGGACAACACGAAGCCGAGCGTCTCTTCCTCGGCCCCGGCCGACGGCACGACCGTCGCGGCCGCGGGCGCCCTCCAGATCGGCGCCGGCGAGGACGTCACCGGCATCGTCGACGCCACGCTCGATGGTTCGCCCGCGCCCGCGCCTACGGTCGTCGGCAATCTCGTCACCTACACCCAGGCCTTCAGCGCCGGACCCCACACGCTGGCCGGCGAGCTCGAGGACCTCGCAGGCAACCGCCAGCCGATCCGGATCCACTTCACGGCCTGGTCCGGCGCCACGGTCGACTACCCCTTCATCGAGAAGAACTCCATGCCGGCAACGCCCATGTCGCTGCGCTCGCCGAGCGATACGACCACCGTGACGGTTCCTGCCGGCGCCTGGTCTGGCGCTCCCGCGGGCGACTGGCTCGTCGTCCGCCTCGACCCGCAGCCGGCCACGGGCGTCTCCGGCGGCTTCCAGTCGGCCAGCGAGGTCCTGAACGTGACCGCGTACTGGGCCCTCAACGGCGGCTCCGTGACGACCTTCGACCTCCCGCTCGAGATCGAGGTCGACAACACCACCTCCAACGTCATCCCGGCGACCTTCGAGAACGGCGCCTGGAGGACGATCGCAGAGATGCCCGGCGCCAGCCTCCCGGCGGCCTGGAACGACGGCTTCGAGCGCGACGGGAGCAACATCCGCATCCACACGCGCCACCTCTCCATCTTCACGCTCCTCAAGGACGTGCAGGCCCCGACGGTCCCCGGCGGCTTCAAGGGCGTCCTCGCGGGCAAGAACTTCTCGCTCCGCTGGACGGCCGCGACCGATAACTCCGGCCTCGTCTCGGCCTACCGCGTGTACGCCAACGGCGTGCTCGTCAAGACCGTCGACGGCGCCGCTCGTACGGCTGCGTTGGGCGCCCTCAAGCTGACCGACAAGCGCGGCTTCCAGGTCGCTGCTGTCGACGAGGCCGGGAACGCGGGCGCGAAGACGAAGGTGCTGAAGATCGTCCCGAAGCTCGCGATGCTGAAGATGACGGCGGCCATGAAGGCGCTCAAGGCCCGCGGCTTCAAGGTCGGCAGGATCTCCTACAAGGTCTCGAAGTCCGTCCCCAAGGGCAAGGTCATCAAGGGCTCCGTGCGCGGGCTCCAGCCCGCCGGCGCGAAGATCGGCCTGGTCGTCTCGAAGGGCAAGGCCACGGCACGCAGGGCCTCCGTGGCCCCGGTCCCGCCGAGCTCGCCCGGAACGACGCCGCCCCCGAGCTCGTTCGTCCCGCCGACCCCGCCGGTCGCCTACGTCCCGGGCGACATCCAGACGCCGACGGTACCCGCCCCGACTATGACGACCGAGAGCGACGAGGCCGTCCAGGTGCCCTCGCTGAACCGCCCCGCCACTCAGTCGAGCGCCGGGATCCAGGAGCTGCGCCAGGAGCTCGGGTTCGGCCTTCTGGTCGCCGCGTTCTCGGTGGCGGTCGGCTCGGGCCTCCGCGCCCGCCGCGGCAACCTCGGCGCCGGCGACGAGCCCAACGAGCAGGAGCTCTTCTGGGACTCCCGGCTCCTCCGCAGCATCGGGCGCAGCCTGCGCCGCCTCTTCCGCCTCGGCTAGCCCCGGCGAACGCGAGCGGAAGCTCGAGCGCCCTCACCGGCGCAGGGTGGCTAGGCGGCCCCGCCGGGCCGCCAGAGAGGCTCCGCTGTCCCGGCGTTGGCCGCGCGGGCGAGGATGAAGAGGAGGTCGGAGAGGCGGTTCAGGTACGCCAGCGCGGCCGGGTTGACGCTGCTCTTCCCGGCGAGGTCGACGGCAAGGCGCTCGGCCCGGCGGCAGACGGAGCGCGCGACGTGCAGGCGCGCGGCGGCTTCGGTCCCGCCGGGGAGGATGAAGCTCTTCAGCGGCTCCAGCCGCTCGTTGACAAGGTCGCACAGCTCCTCGAGGCGCTCCACCTGGGCGGTCGTGACGCGCAGCCGCTCGCGCTCGTCCTCGAGTGGGACGGAGAGGTCGGCACCGACGTCGAAGAGATCATTCTGGACCTGCTCGAGCCAGGGGCGGAACTCCGCAAAGAGCTCGCCCGCGAGGACGAGCCCGAGCAGCGAGTTGAGCTCGTCGACAGCGCCGTAGGCCTCGATCCGCGGGTCGGTCTTCGGGACGCGGCTTCCGTCGCCGAGGCTCGTCTCGCCTGCGTCCCCGGCGCGGGTATAGATCCGCGTCAACCGAACAGGCTCGTCGCGGCGGCGCCCCACGCGGGCGAGTATAGAGCCGTCGCCCGTCGGGCTAGACGCGCGGCTGGGGGATCTTGACCGGCTCGCCGACGCCGGTGATGCCGAAGTCGAGGTGCATCTCGGCCTCCTGGCCGGCGGCCTCGATCGTCATGTCGACAAGGGTGTGGAGCGGCAGGTGGCTGCGCTCGGAGACGTAGAGCACGACACGTGTGTCGCCGAGGCCGTCGAGCACCTCGGAGATGTCGCCGCCGCCCACGAGCGGACCGAACTGGCCGAGCATGCCCTCGACCATGGCGCTGGTGTCGAGCACGCCGGTCAGCTTCACCGCGGGCTCGCCGTCGACCTCCTGCCCTTCCTCGACGTCCACGTCCTTCACGAACGGCGTGAAGTCGAACTGCTCGAGGCCGGTCGCCTGTCCGGCCGGCGCCGCCGAGCGGGTCCACGCGCCGTCGCCCATCTTCGTCCAGACGACATCGCCGCGGGTGACGACCGAGAGGGGAAAGCCGGGAATGCCGTCGGCCTGCATGGTCACGATCGACGCGGGCGTCCCCGTCTGGCGTCCGGCGCCCGTCATGGTGAAGGTGAAGCTGCCCGCCGACATCTCCATCGTCATCCGTCCCGAGAACCGGTACGTGTCGACCTGGGCCAGTGCCTGGTTCGACTGGGTGAGGAGCTCCTGCGCGCGCTGGCCGTCGGCGCCCGCGCAGCCCGCGAGCCCGAGAGTCGCCAGCAGAAGGGTCGCGAGGAGGGCGACTCTGCGCATGGTGACCTGATCGGCCCCGGCCGCACCTCCACGGAGACTCGAACGGGTGAAACTAGGAGGGTTTGGCGGAATGGTGCTCGTCGTCGGGGTGCGATGGTCGTTCCGAGGCAAGGACGCAGGGAGCGTTCGTATCGAATGAGATACGGGCGCGACTGAGGACGCCGTCCTCGAGGCGAGCAGCGCGGCCCGACGGCACCGCCACTATTTCGTCAAGCCCTCCTTAGGCGGCGAGCTCGGAGCGAACGAGCCTGAGCGCGTCCTCGCGCTCGACGAACGCCCGCACGACGCCGGGGTCGAACTGCGCCGCGGACTGCCCGAGGACCTCCTTGCCCGCCGTCGCCCAGGAGAGCGCGGGGCGGTACGGCCGGTCGCTCGTCATGGCGTCGAGCGCGTCGGCGACGGCGAAGATCCGCGCCGAGAGCGGGATGTCCGTTCCCGCGATCCCGTCCGGATAGCCCCGCCCGTCCCAGCGCTCGTGGTGGGAGCGCACGATCCGGAGACCCTCGCCCCGGAGGAAGGCCACACCGCCGAGCACCTGCTCGCCGAGGAGCGTGTGGGTCCTCATCAGCCGGGTCTCGCCCTCGTTGAGCGGGCCCGGCTTCTGCAGGATGCGGTCGGGGATCCCGATCTTGCCCACGTCGTGGAGCAGGAAGCCGTACTCGGCGCTCGGGTCGTCGACCAGATCCGGGCTGACCGCCCGCGCCAGCTCGAGCGCATAGCGCTGGACGCGTTGCGAGTGCGCGCGCGTGCCCGTGTCCTTGGACTCGAGGGCGCTCGCGAGCGCGGCGACGGTCTCCTGGTAGGCGTTCTGGAGCAGCGCGCGCTGGCCGCGCTCGATCTCCAGCAGGTGGCGGAGGTCGCGTGCGTAGAGCAGGAGCTGGTGCTCGTCGCCCTCCCGCTCGCGCGAGAGCGGCGGCGGCACAGCTTCGACGCTGCCGGTCAGGCGCTCGACGACGTCGAGGAGCTCGAGCGGGCTGAACGGCTTCCGCAGATACGCGTCCGCAGCGTTTGATTCCCCGGCAATGGCCAGGTCGCTGACCGAGCCCGAGAGCAGCACGATGGCGACGGCCTGGGTGGCAGGGTCGGCTTTGACGCGCCGGCAGAGTTCGAGGCCGCCCATTCCGGGCATGCTCACGTCGAGGACGATCGCGTCCGGGCGCCTCAGCTCGACGATGCTGAGCGCGGCCTCCGCGCTCGAGGCTTCCTCCACCTCGACGTCCACGACCTCGAACGTCGTGCGGAGCAAAGCACGGAAAGCATCATCGTCGTCAACGATCAGCAGGCGCACTGGCGGCTCCCAGTATTCACTGGTACGACCATTATCGGTTTCTCGGGTCTACCTCATTAAGGACGACCCGCGGCCGAATATCCTGCAGTCAAGGGTACTCGTAGAAGCCCTGGCCGCTCTTGCGTCCCAGGCGACCGGCCGCAACGTGCTCGCGCAGGAGCGGGCAGGGCTCGTACTTCGAGTCCCCGAGCCCGTCGCGCAGGACCTCCATGATCGACACGCAGGTGTCGATCCCGATCAGGTCTGCCAGCGCGAGCGGGCCCATCGGGTGGTTGAAGCCGAGCTTGGCGATCGTGTCGATCGCGTCCGCCTCGGCGACGCCGTCGGCGAGGGCGTACGCGGCCTCGTTGATCAGCGGCATGAGGATCCGGTTCGAGACGAAGCCCGGGAAGTCGTTCACCTGGGCGGGCGTCTTCCCCAGCTCGCGGGCGAGCTCGACGATCTCGGCCACGGTCTCGTCCGACGTGCCCTGGCCGCGGACGACCTCGACCAGGTCCATGACGGGGACCGGGTTGAAGAAGTGCATGCCGATCACACGCTCGGGCCGACCGGTGACCTCGGCCAGGGAGGCGATGGGGATCGAGGACGTGTTCGAGGCGAGCACCGCCTCCGGGCCGAGAGTGGCATCCGCACGGCGGAAGACGTCCTGCTTCACGCCTGCGTCCTCGACGACGGCCTCGACCATCAGGTCGGCGTCCACCAACTCGCCTACAGGCTCGACCCGGGAAAGCACGTCGTCCGGGTCGTGCGGCGGCGCCCTTGGCGGCCAGCTTCTCGAGGCTCTTCCGCATGCCGGCCAGGCCCTTCTCGACCGCGCCGGGCGCTGCGTCGTGGAGGAAGACCCGTCGTCCCGACGCCGCCATCACCTGGGCGATCCCGCCGCCCATCTGGCCCGCTCCGACGACGAGGACGCGCTCCCGCTTCACGGCCGAAGACACTACTGGAACCCAAGCCGAGTCGATGGTGTACTGAGAGTGATGGTCCGCACACTCTTCCTGACCTTCGGCGCGTGGCTCACGCTCGCCGCCTGCGGCGGGACCGACGAGGCCGCGACTCCTCCCCAGGCGCCCCCGAAGCCGGCGCCGAGCGACTCCGTGCTCGCCGCCTGGAGCGACGCGAGCGGCGGCGAGCTCTTCTGGGCGAACGGCCGCACGCTCGAGCCGGTGAACGATCGTTCCTACCGCATCCCCTTCTTCTACGGCGCTGCCGAGCGCTCACCCGACGGGGCGATGCTCGCGGTGGGTGGCAGCGAGACCGCCGTCGTCGACATCGTGGATCTCGAGCGGATGCGCTCGCTGGGGACGATCGAGCTCCCCCGGGGGACGACGGTCGACCGGCTGCACTGGCCGACGGCCGACCGCATCCTCGCCAGCCTCTGGGGCGAGCGGCCACAGGTCGCCGCGCTCCAGCCCGGCGCACGCAAGCCGATCGCCGTCCACGACCTCGACGGGATGATCCTCAAGTCCAGCCCGGCCGGGGACGGGCTCGCGATCCTGCTCGCGCCCACCGACGGGATCGGCCAGGCGAAGCTCGCGCTCTTCGACGGCGACGATGTGCGATGTGTCGACCTGCCCGGCGTCAGAGCCGGCTGGGCCGAGACCGGAGAGCAGGAGGACTACCGCGCCCGCCAGCTCGTGCCGGCCCTCGCGGTCGACCCCTCAGGAAGTCGCGCCGTCGTCATCGCGCCCGGCAACCGTGCGGTCGAGGTCGATCTCGCGAGCATGACCACGACCTCGCACGACCTCGTCCAGGCCGCCTCACTCCTCGAGCGCTTCCGTAACTGGCTCGAGCCCGGCGCGTGGGCGAAGATGATCGACGGCCCGGAGCTGAACGCCGTCTGGCTCCCGACCGGCCTGATCGCGCTGAGCGGAGTCACCTACACGACCGAAGGCGACTCGGTTCACGCGACTCCGGCGGGCCTTGCGCTCGTCGACCCGGGCAACTGGAGCGTCCGTCACATCAGCGACGCGCCGGCCTGGGTCACGCTGCGGGGCGACGCCTTGCTGGGCTCCTCGTGGGACGAGGACTCGGGCGCCCAGACGCTTCACGTCTTCGACACCGACGGGACGCCTCGGTTCGAGATCGAGCGGAAGGGCGGTGCCGATCTCTCCCAGATCGCCGGGGAGCACCTCTACGTCGGGACCAGCCAGCGGGCTGCGCCACGAAATCGTGGACCTCGCAACCGGGGAGACCGTCGGCCGGGCCTCGCCCGAGCGCCCGGCGTACATCCTCCTGACCGAGTAGTTCAGACCTCGAGCAGGAGAGCGTCGCCCTGGCCGCCGCCCGAGCAGATGGCGGCGAGCCCGAGCCCGCCGCCGTTGCGGCGCAGCTCGTAGATCATCGTGCCGAGGATGCGCGCCCCGGAGGCCCCGACGGGATGCCCGAGCGCCACCGCTCCGCCGTTCACGTTGACCTTCTCGGGATCGGCGCCGAGCATCTTCACGGAGTTGACGGTGACCGACGCGAACGCCTCGTTGATCTCGACGCGCTCGACGTCGTCGATCGTCTTCCCCGCCTTCTCGAGCGCGCGGGCGGCCGCCTTGGCGGGCGTGCGCGCGAGGTAGGCGTACTCGTCGGCGATGTACGCCGACGAGAGGATGGTGGCGAGGATCTCGAGCCCGCGCTTCTGCGCGAACTCCTCGCTCGTGACCACGAGCGCGCCTGCTCCGTCGTTGACGCCGGGCGCGTTGCCGGCCGTCGTCGTCCCCTCGGGGTCGAAGACGGGCTTCAGGCTCGCCAGCTTCTCGAGCGAGGTGTCGGCGCGCGGCGCCTCGTCGGCCTCGACGCCGTTCACGGCGACGAGCTCGTCGGCGAACCGGCCCGACTCGGCGGCCGCCACGGCACGCTGATGGGAGCGGAACGCCCACTCGTCCTGCTCCTCGCGCGTGATGCCGAGCTCGCGCGAGACGAACGACGCCTGCTCGACCATGTGCTTGCCGTCGAACGAGGAAACGAGGCCGTCGTGGAGCATGAGGTCGATCACGGCCCCGTCGCCCAGCCGGTAGCCGAAGCGCGCCTGCTTGAGGATGTAGGGCGCGTTCGACATCGACTCCATGCCGCCCGCGACGATCACGTCGTGATCGCCGGCGCGGATCATCTGGTCGGCGATCTCGACGGCACGAACGCTCGAGGCGCACACCTTGTTGACGGTGTCGCTCGGAACCTCCTTCGGGAGGCCCGCGCCCACAGCCGCCTGGCGCGCGGGCGCCTGGCCGGCGCCGCCCTGGAGGACCTGGCCCATGATCACGTACTCGACCTCGTCGTCGCGGATGTCGACGCGGTCGAGCGCAGCGCGGATCGCGATCGCCCCGAGCTGGGGCGCCTCGTGGTCGCGCAGGCCGCCTCCAAGCTTGCCGAAGGGCGTGCGAACGGCCGAGACGATGACTGAGCGGGGCATTGAAATCAGCCTACCAACGGGGACTAGCGTTCCCGCCGGTCGCGCCACGCCTCGGCCATCGCCACGCGATCGACGATGACCGGGTGCGTCTCCGTCAGGTGGTACGACCACCACGGGGGATCGGGATCGATGAGGGCCTCGCGGGCGAAGCCCTGGAAGAGGTTGCGAGCGCCGTCCGGATCCTGGGTCGTCTCGAGCGCGATCCAGTCCGCCTCCTGCTCCATATGCCGGGTGATCGCGTTCTGGAGCGGGAGCGCCAGCGTCTGGAGCACCACGAACACGAGCAGCGCCAGGGGAACGGCCAGAGGCTCGCGCATCCCTCCCCGCCTGCGCGTGATCAGCGCGATCGCGAGCGCGCCCGGGAACGCGAAGAGCGCGTACCAGGCGATGTTCTTCCAGAGGTGGTTGGCGGAGTGGTGCCCGAGCTCGTGGCCGAGCACGACGGTGATCTCGTCCTCGCTGAAGTTGAGCAGCATCGTGTCCCAGAGGATCACGCGCCGCGTGGGGCCGAGGCCCGTAGCCGCCGCGTTGGGCGCCTCCCACGACTCGACGACCTGAACGCGCACCGGGATCTCGGGCAGCCCCTGCTCCGCCGCGAGCTGGTTCGCCTGGTCGACGACCCATGGCGGCGGCTTCTCCTGCGCGGGGATCAGGTAGGGGCTGATGAACGTGAACAGCGCCACGAGCCCCACGAACACGGCCCCGCCGGGCACCCACCACCAGAACCGAAGCGGCCCCGCGAGCCCCATGACGATCAGGAGCGCCAGGCACACGAACAGGAACTCTCCGCCGAGCGCGAACCAGTTGAGGAGCAGCCAGTCGACGTACCCGAGCTCGGACACGTCGTGGCGGCGCTGCCACCAGTGGTCGAGGAGCCCGAACGGCACCTGGACGAGCCAGAGGATGGCGAGCCCGAGCATCCCGAGCAGCATCCCGGTGCCGATACGGCCGGCTGCCGACTCGCGGACGAACCGACCGCCGTAGCGCGCGTAGAGCGCGAAGACGACGATCACGACGACGAGCGAGACGAGGAAGCTGATCCTCAGGAAGCGCTCGAAGTCGCGTGCCTCCTCGAGCAGCTCGGCGTCGAGCACGGCCGAAGACTCGACATCGGGCAGCCGCAGGCCTTCGGGCACCTGGGTGTCCCAGAGCACCCAGGCGGCGACGCCGAGAAGGGCGACGAGCGCTAGGAGGCCGAGAACGAGGGCGGGTCTGGCGGCTCGGGCCATGTCTCGACGGGCACCGTCTCCTCGATCGCCTCGGGAACGTCGACTGCGGGCGGGCCGCTGTACGGATAGGTGCCGGTCAGGAGATACAGATAGCCGTAGCTCTGCCCGTAGTAGCCAAGCGACCATTCGCCGAACGCGCGGAAACCTGCCGGCATGCGTCCGGTCGCCATCGCTGCGAACCAGCCGAGGAAAGCCATGATCCAGAACACGCCGCCGATCGCCGCGTCGACGAAGATCGCGGGAAACGCGAGCGGGGAGCGGAAGAGGATCGTCCAGCGGCTCTGCCGCTCGGGCGGATCGATGTGCAAGTCGACCGGGTACGTGCCCGGCGTTCCGGTGAAGCCCGGGAACGGGTTGGCGACGAGCGACACGAACGCGAACACGTGAATCGTGTAACGCAGGTAGGCACCGACGAACCGGTGAAACGGATCCGGGAAGCGCCCGAGGACGATCGCGGCGAGCCAGCCGATCATGAGCGTGAAGACCACCGCGATCCCCCAGAGGACCAGCCAGACGAAGTGCGGGATCGCGAGCAGGAGCCGGAAGAACACGGTCAGCCGGCTGCGCTGGAGGTCCTCGTCCGCCGACAAGACCACCGGTCGCGGCGGCGGCGGAGCGGGCACGGGATTTTGCCGCGGATCGCCGTGTGGGTACCGGTCGGTGAGGAAGAGCAGGTAGCCGTAGGTCTGCGCCGTATAGCGCAGCGCATACGCGAGCGCGTCCCGGAAACCGTTGGGCATCCGGGCTCGCACCAGGCAGGCGAACCAGGCGAAGAATGCGATCGAGAAGGCGAGACCCGCCGACCCGCCCCAGTAGTAGTACTCCTCCGAGCCGTCGGCCGCCGTGCTTGAGCCACCGCCGGGGCCCCACCCGCCGACGAGGGCAGTGGCGATGAGAAACGCGGGGAATGCCAGGAGGAGCCGGAAGGCGGTCTTCCAGCGCGACTGCGGCGCGGGCGGGTCGATCTCGAGGTCGACGGGGTACGTCCCTTCGGTGCCGGTGAACCCCGGAAACGGGTTCGCGGCGAGCAGGAGGAAGCCGTAGACATGGGTCCCGTACCGGACGTAGGCCGCGGAGAACCCGTGCAAGCCCTCGGGGAGCCGGGCGGTGAAGAGGACGATGAACCAGCTGAGGATCGCCACGAAGAACACGGCGATGCTCCAGAGAATGAGCCAGATGATGTGCGGGATGGCGAGGAGCAGCCGGAAAAAGACCGTGAGTCGGGACCGTTCGAGGTCGTCCCCCACCACCATCCGAATCGGATGCGGCTCCATCGGCCCTGATTATCCGTGGAGCACCGGATCCCTGCCACGCGCGCTTGACGCAAGCGGCCGGAGTCGCCTACGCTCCGCTCACGATGACACCTCCCGTCCGCACCTGGTGGGCCTGGCGCCGCGAGCGGAGCGGGAGCGTCGCCTGCTAGGTCAGAGGCTCGGAACACCCCCGCTCCGCTCGAAGACCCCAGGAGGGTCTTTTTCGTTTGCCATGACCGTTACGCCCGAGATACACGCCGATCTGATCACCCCGCTGGGGGCCTACCTCCGGCTGCGCGCGGGCGAGCGCGCCGGCTTCCTGCTCGAGTCCGTCGAGAAAGGCCGGCTGGGACGGCACAGCCTGCTCGGCACAGGGGCACGCGTCGTGACCTTCGAGGAGGCCGAGCAGGAGGTCGCGGCGGGCCGTCCGGTCGTGGGCTACCTCGGCTACGACCACGTGGCCAAGCTGGAGCCCACCGTGCCACTCCCAGGCCCCGGGCCGGACCTGCCGGAGAGCCGCTTCGTCGTCGCCTCCACGCTCGTCCGCTTCGACCACGCCGCCAGCCTCGCCGAGGTGCTCGCCGGCGACCCGGCCGAGGTCGCGGCACGCTTCAACGGCCCGCTGGCGGCGGAGCCTCCGGCCGCCGAAGCGGGCGGCCCGATGGAGCGTTTCCCCTCGCGCGAGGCCTACGAGGACGGGGTGCGCCGCGCGAAGGAGCACATCCGCGCCGGCGACGCGTTCCAGATCGTCCTCTCCCAGCGCGCCGAGCGGCCGACCGGCGCCACCCCGCTCGCGCTCTACCGCTCGCTGCGCCGCATCAACCCCTCGCCGTATCACTTCCTCCTCGAGCTCGACGGCGTCTCGCTGGTCGGCTCCTCTCCCGAGACGCTGGTCAAGCTCGAGGGCTCGCGCGCGTCCCTGAATCCGATCGCCGGGACGACGACTCCCGGCGAGGGCGACGCCGAGGAGCTGCTCGCCTCCGAGAAGGACAAGGCCGAGCACGTCATGCTCGTCGACCTCGGGCGCAACGACCTCTCACGGGTCTGCACGGCCGGCACGGTGCGCGTCGTCCGTTTCCTGGAGGCCGAGCGCTACTCGCACGTCACCCACCTCGTCTCGGAGGTGGCGGGCGAGCTGGCCCCCGACCGGAACGCGTTCGACCTCCTGCGCGCGTGCTTCCCGGCCGGCACGGTCTCGGGCGCTCCGAAGGTGCGCGCCATGCAGATCATCTCCGACCTCGAGGGCCACCGGCGCGGGCCGTACGCGGGCGCGGTCGGCTACGCACTGCCGGACGGGTCGATGGACACGTGCATCACCATCCGCACGGTCATCCTCGCCGACGGCCTCGCGCGTCTCCAGGCCGGCGCGGGGATCGTCGCCGACTCCGACCCGACCGCCGAGCACGAGGAGTGCCTGCGCAAGCTCGCAGCCCTGGAGGCGGCGCTCGCCGACGCAGAGCAAAATGGGAGGACACCAGCGTGATCCTCCTCGTCGACAACTACGACAGCTTCACCTACAACCTCGCGCACCTCTTCCAGGAGCTCGGCGCCGAGGTCACGGTGATCCGCAACGACGCCATCGACGCGGACGAGGCCGAGCGCATGGCGCCGAGCCAGCTCGTCATCTCCCCGGGCCCCGGCCGCGCGGAGGACGCGGGGGCAACCGTCGAGATCGTGCGCCGCCTCGGGCCGACCGTGCCGACGCTCGGGGTCTGCCTCGGCCACCAGGCCATCGTCGCCGCCTTCGGGGGCGAAGTCGGCCAGGCGCACAAGCTCCTGCACGGGAAGGCGAGCTCGATCTCCCACGACGGGCGCGGCATCTTCGAAGGCGCGCCCGAGCCGCTCGAGGGAGGCCGCTACCACTCGCTGGCCGCGACGCGCGTCCCCGACGAGCTCGAGGTCTGCGCCACCTCCGACGACGGCGAGGTGATGGCCGTGCGGCACCGCGAGCTTCCCGTGGTCGGCATCCAGTTCCACCCGGAGTCGGTGCTCACGCCCGACGGGCCACTCCTCGGGCGCAACTTCCTGGAGGGCAGGCGATGACGATCCAGGAAGCGCTCGCGCGGCTGCTCGACGGACGCGACCTCACGCAGGCCGAGGCGCGCGACGTCATGAACCAGATCATGGGCGGCGAGGCGACCCCGGCCCAGATGGGCGGCTTCCTCGTCGCGCTGCGGCTCAAGGGCGAGACTCCGGACGAGATCGCCGGCTGCGCCGAGGCGATGCGCGAGCACGTCCTCTCGGTGCGTCCGAAGCGCACGGACCTCGTCGACACTGCCGGGACGGGCGGCGACGGCGCGCGGACGTTCAACATCTCCACCGCGGCGGCGCTCGTCGCAGCGGCGGCGGGCGCGGGCGTGGCCAAGCACGGCAACCGTGCGGTCTCGTCCGCGTCGGGCTCGGCCGACGTGCTCGAAGCGCTCGGCTTCAGGCTCGAGCTCGCCCCGCCGCAGATCGAACGCTCGATCGACGAGCTCGGCTTCGGCTTCCTCTTCGCGCAGGCGCACCACCCTGCGATGCGCCACGCGGCCCCGGTGCGGCGAGAGCTGGCCACGCGCACGGTGTTCAACGTCCTCGGCCCGCTGACGAACCCGGCGGGCGCGCGGGCGCAGGTCGTCGGCGTCTACGCTCCGGAACTGGTGGAGACCATCGCCTCCGTGCTCGCCAGCCTGGGTGCCCGGCGCGCCTTCGTCGTCCACGGAGCGGGCGGGATCGACGAGCTTTCGCCGGTAGGCCCCAACCTCGTCTGCGAGGTGACGGACGGTCGCATCGAGCGTCGCGAGATCGACCCTGCCGACTTCGGCGTCCCGCGCTGCTCCGTTGCCGACCTCGCAGGTGGGACGCCCGAGGAGAACGCGGCCGTCGTGCGGGACATCTTCGCGGGCGCGCCCGGCCCCAAGCGCGAGGCCGTCCTCCTCAACGCAGCCGGCGCGATCGCAGCCGGTGGCCACGCGGCCGGCCTCGAGGACGGCTACCGCCTGGCTGCCGAAGCCGTCGACTCGGGGACCGCCGCAGAGCGCCTCGAGGCCCTCGTCGCGTTCTCGCGCCAGGAGGTGCCCGCCTGATGGGACGCTTCCAGGACTCGCTCGCCGAGCCGGGCCTGCGGGCCATCGCCGAGGTGAAACGTCGCTCGCCGTCCGCCGGCGACCTGCGGCCGGACGCCGACGCGCCCGCACTCGCGCGCTCGTTCGCCGAGAGCGGCGCGGCCGCCGTGTCGATCCTCGTCGACGAGCGCTTCGGCGGCTCGTTCGCCGACCTCGAGGCCGCGCGGGCCGCGACCGACATCCCCCTCCTCGCCAAGGGCTTCTTCGACGACCAGGGAGATCTGCTGCAGGCGCGCATCGCCGGCGCGGACGCCGCCCTGCTGCTGCTCCGGGACCTCGACGACGAGCAGGCGCGACTCATGCTCGAGGGCGGACGCACGCTGGGCCTCGATCTGCTCGTCGAGGCACACGACGCCGGCGAGCTGGAGCGTGCCGTCGCTCTCGGCGCAGATGTGATCGGGATCAACGCGCGTGACCTTGCGACCTTCGACATCGACCGCCGCGCCCAGCTGGAGCTGGTGGCAAAGGCGCCGCGCGATCGGGTCATCGTCGCCGAGAGCGCGATCGGAAGCCGCGCGCAGGGCGCCGAGGCGGAGCTCGCGGGGGCGGACGCGATCCTCGTCGGCTCGACCCTCATGCGCGCAGACGACCCCGGCTCCACGCTCGCCGAGCTGATCGCCCGACCCCTCGTGAAGGTCTGCGGCCTCACCCGCGAGGAGGACGTTGCCGCGGCTGCTGAGGCCGGCGCAGACCTCGCCGGCTTCATCCTCGCGGAGAGCCCGCGCCGCGCGGCCGCTCCGCTCCCCGTGCCGGAGACGATGCTCTCCGTCGGCGTCTTCGTCGGCGAGGCCGAGGAGGTCGAGACCGACCTCGTCCAGCTCTATCCGGAGGAGGACGGCCACCGCGCCCAGGACGGTGTCCTCCTGCGGAGCACCGAGGTCGTCGCGACCGTGCTCGATCTCCCCTGGCTCAGCATGGATGCGCGCCACTGGGAGCGAGCCGCGCAGGTCGAGGGCCGCGTGGTACTCGCCGGAGGCCTCGGCCCGGAGAACGTCCGTGCCGCCATCGAGGCGGTCGAGCCGTGGTGCGTCGACGCGAGCCGCAGTCTCGAGCTCGCCCCCGGGATCAAGGACCACGACCGCATCCGCGCCTTCGTCGAGGCCGTGCGCACACGGGAGGCGGTGCGCTCGTGAGCGTGATCCTGCGAGGCACGTTCGGCGACTACGGCGGCCAGTACGTCCCCGAGACGCTGATGCCCGCCCTCGAGGAGCTCGAGCGCGGGTGGGCGGAGATCAAGGACGATCCCGGCTTCCGCGCGGAGCTGGAGGCGCTCCAGGCCACCTATGTCGGCAGGCCGACGCCCCTCTACCTCGCCGAGCGGCTCCCCGGCGAGCAGCGCATCTACCTGAAGCGCGAGGATCTCTGCCACACCGGCGCGCACAAGATCAACAACGCAGTCGGGCAGGCGCTCGTCGCGCGGAGGCTCGAGAAGCAGCGCATCGTGGCGGAGACCGGCGCCGGCCAGCACGGCGTGGCGGCAGCCACCGTGTGCGCCCGCTTCGGCATGGAGTGCGTCGTCTACATGGGCGCCGAGGACATGGAGCGCCAGAAGCCCAACGTCGAGCGCATGGGGCTCCTGGGCGCGGAGGTGCGCGCGGTCGACTTCGGTACGCGCACCCTGAAGGAGGCGACCAGCGAGGCCATTCGCGACTGGATCACGAATGTCGAGACGACCCACTACCTGATCGGCTCCTGCGTCGGCCCGCACCCGTACCCCGAGCTCGTGCGCGAGCTCCAGTCGGTCATCGGGCGCGAGGCGCGCGAGCAGGTGCTCGAGGCCGAGGGACGACTCCCGGACGCCGTGGTCGCCTGCGTGGGCGGCGGCTCGAACGCGATCGGCATGTTCGCCGGCTTCATTCCGGACGATGGCGTTCGCCTCATCGGCGTCGAGGCGGCGGGCGCCGCGAGCCTCGGATCGGGAAGGCCCGGCGTCCTCCACGGCGCCCGCTCTTCGGTCCTCGCCGACGCTGACGGCCAGATCGCGGACGCCCATTCGATCTCTGCCGGCCTCGACTACCCCGGCGTCGGCCCGGAGCACGCGTTCCTGCGCGACACGGGCCGGGCGGAGTACCTCCCGGCGACCGACGAGGAGGCGCTGGCCGCCCTCCATCTCCTCGCGGAGCGAGAGGGCATCATTCCGGCGCTCGAGCCGTCCCACGCGCTCGCGCGAGCGCTCGAGCTGGACGCCGAGCTCGTCGTCGTCTGCCTCTCAGGGCGCGGCGACAAGGACCTCGCGGTCGTCATCGGGCACGACGCATGAGCAAGAAGCTCTGCGTCTATCTGATGGCGTTCCCCGAGACGCCCGAGCTCGTCGAGGCCGCCGTGGCCGGAGGCGCCGATCTGATCGAGATCGGCTTCCCGTTCTCCGACCCACTCGCGGACGGCCCGGTGATCCGGCTGGCCGGAGAGCGCGCGCTCGCGCGCGGGATGCGCACGCGCGAGTGCCTCGAGTGCCTCGCCGAGACGCGCCGCCGCATCGGCCCCGACATCCCCATCGTCCCGATGACGTACGCCTCGATCCTCGAGGCCTACGGCTACGAGCGCTTCTGGGAGGACGCCCTGTTGGCCGGCGCGACGAGCCTGATCGTCGCCGACCTCCCACTCGAGGCCGCGCCCGAGATCCCGCGCGTCCAGCTCGTCGCCCCGACGTCGACCGACGAGCGGATCAGCGCCGCCGCGGAGCGCACCGACGGCTGGCTCTACCTCGTCTCGCTGACGGGCACGACTGGCACGCGCCAGGCCGTGTCGTCGCAGCTCGCCGGACTCGTCGAGCGCGCCCGCGCGCTGACCGACCGGGAGCTCCTCGCCGGCTTCGGCATCTCCACGCCCGAGCAGGCCGCCGACGTGGCCGCGCTCGCGGACGGCATCGTCGTCGGGAGCCGCCCCATCCAGGTCGCCGAAGAGTCGGGCGCGGAAGGGCTCCGCGAGTTCATCGGGACGCTCCGCCGCGCGGTCGACTCGGCCGACGTGGCCACGGCCTGACAGGGCGTTTTCCTCAGCCTAAGGGCGGAACGAGGAGACGAGGAGCTGGTTCGGCTGGGAGGCGTCAGGTGAGGGGGCGATGTAGGCCGCCGTGACGCGCCGCTGCGTGGCGACGAGGCCGATGTAATCGCCGATGAACGTCTGCTCCTCGGTGCACTCCGGCGGTTGCGGCGAACAGATCCGGGAGCCGGGAACCCGCCAGCGGTTCACCGTGAGCGGGTCGGAGAAACCGTGGCGCTTCGAGCGGACGGCGACCAGCCGGGTCGACCTCTCGTCCGAGAGGTAGGCCGCGACCCAGAGCTTTTCGCCCTCGAAGGCGGCGGCGGGCAGGTACTGGCGGTCACGGCTTTCAGGCAGGATCCGGCGCTCTTCCTTCCAGCGCCCGTCGCGCCGGGTCGTCTTGCAGCTCACGCGGGCGGTGTCGATGTCCAGCGAGGCGGCCTGCGCCCAGCAGAGGCCGAGCCGGCCTTTGGGGGAGACGGCGAATGTCGTCGAGATCCCCAGGCGGCTCCCGGTCGGACTGAGCCGGACCGCCCGCTCGGGTGCGCCGAAGCTCGAGCCGCCGTTCGTCGACGTCGCGTGGAGGATCACGGGGCCGCCGGTACGAGCGGCGTTCCAGGCGACGTCGACGCGGCCGTCCGGCCGGACGACCAGGTGCGGTAGCTCTTCCAGGCCATCGAGCTGCTCGGCGGTCGTCCTGTCGAGCACGAGCGGCGCCGCGTAGGTACGGCCGCCGTCGCGCGAGACGGCGAATCGCAGCTCGTGCCGGCCGTCGGCGCGGTCGTGAACCCAGACCAGGTACGAGGAGCCGCGGAACCGGCCGGTCGTCGTGTCGACCGCCAGCCACGGCGTGTCGAGCCCCTGCAGGTCGGGCGGCGGCGGGCAGCCGAAGAAGAGGCAGAGCGGCAGCATGACCATGTCGGCGCTGCCGTAGGCGCTGAAGGTCGCGCCGCGGTCCGTCGAGACACGGGTGCCGACGTGGATCGGAACCGTTTCGGCGACCTCGTCGACGTCGGCCGCCAGCGAGGTGTAAAGGAGGAGGCCCTTGCGGCCCGCTGCCAGCACCGCATCGGCGTCGAAGCCCCTCGGCGTGGCCCCGGTTCCGCCGATGAGCGGCGAGCGCTTCCACGTGCGGCCTCCGTCGGCCGTCCTCCACACGAGGCCCAGGCCCAGCTCCTCACCCGTCACGTTCGCGACGGCGTACAAGCGGTCGGGGTCGTCCGGCGCCACGGCCAGGTGCGGCTCGGCCACGTTGAAGCCCTCAGGGATGTCGAGAACCGTCGTCGAGATACGCGAGCCGTCGCCCCAGGCCGTTCCGGCAAACGCGGCCAGCGACAGAGCGGCTGCCAGGCCTACCGCGCGGCGTACGGTCACGTGATCTCCTCTCGTCCCGCGCCGCTGGTATATCGCGTCGCTGCGCCCAAGTCCAATCTGAAATGCACCGGCTGGTGCCGGACATGGCTGGCCTCAAGAGGCGGCCACATGCTGGCCGGAGCGGGGCCCCCGGCAGGCGTTGGGGCCCCGCTTCCGGTCAGTGCACCTCTCCCGCTAGTTCGCGAGAGTCCGGACGAACTCGCAATCCACCGCCGTGTCGCCTGGCCTCAGGATGGCGCGGTCGCGATCGTCGGCGTGCTCGCCGCAGTTGAGCGTGTCGGAGGTGTTGTCGTCGGCCGCCGCGAACAGGCGGTCGTTGCCCTCGCCTCCCGAGAGGTCGTCGGCGCCGAAGCCGGCCCAGAGCCAGTCGGCACCTGCTCCACCGTTGACGTCGTCGTCGCCGGGGCCTCCCCAGGCCCGGTCGGCGCCGCCGTCCCCGTTGAGCGTGTCGTTCCCCATCTGACCGAAGAGGAAGTCGGTCGCACCGAGCCCGGACACGGTGTCGTTGCCGGCGCGGGCGAGGATGAAATCGCGCCGGTCCGAGCCGGTGAGCGTGTCGTCGCCCGGCGTGCCCCGCTGGAAGACCACGTGGGAGCGGCGCGCGGGCGCCGTCCTCACGCGCTCGCAATCGACCGCCACGTCCCCGACGCGGATGACCGCGACGTCGCGGCCGCCGCCGCAGTCGATCACGTCCGGCAGGTTGTCGTTCTCGCCGGCGCGGAGGATGTCATCGCCCGGCCCGCCCTCGAGCGTGTCGGCGCCCCAGCCTGCGTAGAGCAGGTCGGGCCCGTCCCCGCCCTGGAGCGTGTCGTTACCCGGGCCTCCCCACAGGAAGTCGCGCCCGTCGTCACCGCTTGCGGTGTCGTCGCCGCGCTGGCCGAAGAGGAAGTCCGAGCCGTCGTTTCCGGCCACGGCGTCATTGCCGGCGCGACCGTAGATGAAGTCGCGGTTGGGCGTGCCGGCCAGCGTGTCGTCGCCGGGCGTGCCGACGATCACCTTCGCCGACGCGGCCGGGGCGGCCGCCAGCACGAGAAGTGCCGTCGCCGAGACGAACAGGAGTGTGCGCTTCACAGGTGGTTCCTTTCCGAGTGGTGCCTGCACGGCAAACTGAACCACCGTGCTGTTCGGAACGCGTGGCCGTTCTGTTAGCGCGCAGTAAGCGTTTCTTGAGGGGTTAGCGACGCAGCCGAACGACGATGACCCGCTCGCACTGTCCCGGGTCCATGATCCGGTCGATCGCGCGCTTGACCACGCGGTCGTTACCGTCCCCGCAGGTGATCTCGTCGACGTAGGGATCGAGGTCGATCGTGATCAGCTCGTCGTCGTCGATCCCACCGAACAGCTGGTCGCGTCCCCAGCCGCCCCAGAGCCGGTCGTTGCCCTCGTCGCCATGGAGCAGGTCGTCGTCGAGCCCGCCGATCAGCCAGTCGCGGCCGTTGCCCCCGACGAGCATGTCGTTGCCCTCGTTGCCCCAGATGACGTCGCTGCCGGCCTGCCCGTCGAGGAAGTCGTTTCCTGCCAATCCGGCGACAAGGTGGCGAACGGTGTTGGCACAGCATCCGCTCCAGGCGTCGTCTCCCGAGCTCTGCGGGACCACAACGCCCTCGGGCATGACCCGACCCCACCGCCTGGGCGGCTTTACGACCTCGCAGCCAAAGGTTCGATCTTTTCGGTTGACGAACACCGTGTCCCGGCCGGGACCGCAGTCGATGCTGTCGACTTGACCGTCGTCTTCGGAGACGACGATGAGGTCGTTCCCGGCGCCCGCATCGATCACGTCCTGGCCCCAACCGCCGTAAAGCTTGTCCCCGCCCTTCCCGCCGTCGAGGGTGTCCTCGAGGGCGTCGCCGAAGAGCGAATCGTTGCCGACGTCGCCCTGGAGGATGTCGGCACCGCGCTGCCCGTAGAGAAAGTCGTTGCCGCCCCGGCCCCAGACGACGTCGTTGCCGCCGCGGGCGAAGATGTCGTCGCGAACGATCGTGCCGTTGACCACGTTGGTGCCGCCCGTCCCGACGATGCGCTTCGCGGCCGCCCCGCTCGCGAGCAGCAGAACGACAGCGCATGCCAGCAGCGCAAAAATAGTCCCCTTCCCCCGGAGCCGCATTTCAGTCCACAAGGTAGCTCTCGGGAAACCCGATTTCCAGTCTGGACCGGCCTGGTATCCCGGGTAGGGCGTAGGCTACGGCCATGCACACGATCGAGCTCACAGACGAGGAGCTCCGCCTCGTCCGAGCCGCGTTGAACGCCTACCTCGAGGACTTCGGGCACGAGGAAGCCGACGTGCTCCGAGCGGTCAAGGCAGTCATCGCCAAGCTGCCCCAGCCCGCCTAGTGGCCGTCCTCGACTCGCGGGCGGATCGGGCGGCCGAGGACTACGCGGCCAACCGCGGGCGCATGGATGCGCTCGTGGCCGAATTACGCGAGCGCACGGCGCAGGTGGCGGCGGAGCGCCCTCCGGAGGCCGTCGAGAAGCACGTCGCGCGCGGCAAGCTCCTCGCCCGCGAACGCGTCGAGCGGCTCGTCGATCCGGGCTCGGCCTTCCTCGAGCTGAACGCCCTGGCGGCCTGGGACGTCTACGAAGGCGACGCCCCCGGCGCCGGGATGATCGCGGGAATCGGCGTCGTCGAGGGCACGGAGTGCGTGATCGTCGCCAACGACGCCACCGTGAAGGGCGGCACCTACTACCCCCTGACCGTGAAGAAGCACCTACGCGCCCAGGAGGTCGCCCGGCAGAACCACCTGCCGTGCATCTACCTCGTCGACTCGGGCGGGGCGTTCCTGCCCATGCAGGACGAGGTCTTTCCCGACCGCGAGCACTTCGGCCGCATCTTCTTCAACCAGGCGACCATGTCGGCTCTCGGGATCCCGCAAATCGCCGTTGTCATGGGCTCGTGCACCGCGGGCGGCGCGTACGTGCCGGCGATGAGCGACGAGACCGTGATCGTGCGGGGAACGGGGACGATCTTCCTGGGAGGCCCGCCGCTCGTGAAGGCGGCAACGGGTGAGGAGGTGAGCGCGGAGGAGCTCGGCGGCGCCGACGTCCACTCGCGTGTCTCCGGCGTCACCGACCACTACGCGGTGAGCGACGAGCATGCCCTTGCGCTCGCGCGTCAGATCGTGCGGAACCTGCACCGCCGCAAGCCCGAGCCGCCGTGGGACGTGCTCCCGGCGGAGGAGCCGCTCTACGACCCCGACGAGCTGTACGGGATCGTCCCCACCGACTACGCGAAGGGGTACGACGTCCGCGAGCTGATCGCGCGCCTCGTGGACGGCAGCCGGCTGCACGAGTTCAAGCAGCTCTACGGGGAGACGCTCGTCTGCGGCTTCGCCCGCATCGAGGGCTATCCGGTGGCGATCCTCGCCAACAACGGCGTGCTCTTCTCCGAGTCCGCACTCAAGGGCGCCCACTTCGTCGAGCTCGCGTGCAAGCGGCGCGTCCCGCTCCTCTTCCTCCAGAACATCACCGGCTTCATGGTCGGCAAGGAGTACGAGGCGGGCGGGATCGCCAAGGACGGCGCGAAGCTCGTCACCGCCGTCGCGTGCGCGCAGGTGCCGAAGTTCACCGTCATCGTCGGCGGCTCCTTCGGGGCCGGCAACTACGGAATGTGCGGGCGCGCCTACTCCCCTCGCCAGCTGTGGATGTGGCCGAACGCGCGCATCTCGGTGATGGGGGGCGAGCAGGCCGCGAACGTCCTCTCGACGGTCGGGCGCGCGGATCCCGACGAGATCCGCGCGAAGTACGAGCGCGAGGGAAACCCGTACTACTCGACCGCGCGTCTCTGGGACGACGGGATCGTCGACCCGGTCGACACCCGCAAGGTGATCGCGCTCGGTATATCGGCGGCCCTCAACGCCCCGATTCCCGAGACCACCTTCGGGATCTTCCGGATGTAGCGCGTCGCGCGCTCGGGCACTGCCTGCACCGTAGTCAGCGCACGTGCGACTTGACGCTGCGCGCTGGTCGAGATCCCGTTCAGCCCGGTCGCGAGCTCGCCGGCCGTCTCCGCGAGCCGACCGCCCTGTCCGGCAGGAGCCTTCTCGGGCGTGCGCCGACTCGTCGGTGCCCGCTTTCGGTCCGGGCGGGCTCGGGTCGCCGGGTTCTCCCCGCCGGCGGCGACCTTCGAGGTCACCGGCTGGGCGGAGGCGGAAACGGCCGCCCCGGCCCGGGCTGCGCCGGAGCCTTCCAGGGGCACCAGGCCCTGCTGGATTCCGACGCCCGTTCCGAGCACGACGGCCGACACGGCCCCCGCGACCTTGACAGATGCACCGCGCCCGGAGAGCCAGCCGAGGATCGATGCGTACCCGTCCCACCCGATCGGCCACGTGAGCAGGCCGCCGAGCACGCGGGTCTTCGTGCGCGGCGCGTCGTCGACGAGCTCGATCCTGAGCGCGCGGCGCGCGCGGAAGAGGAGCGTCTCCACCGCCGGCACGGACATGTCCATGGCGGCGGCGATCTCGACATACGAGCGCCCGCCGATCTCGCGGAGCACGAGAGCCTCGCGCTGAGCGGGGCGAAGCCGCTCCAGGGCGATCCGGATGTCGTCGGCCGACGGCCCCTCCCGGTCCGGCGCAGCGAGGTACTCCGCGTCCAACTCGACCTCGGAGTGACGGCCGGCACGGGTGCGGTACCTCCGGCGAGCGGCGTTCTGGGCGATGGTCAGCAGCCAGGCCTCCGGCCGCTCGGGCTTGTCCCCGCGCCGCAGCGCCCGGAAGGCGTCGAGGAACGCCGTCTGGGTGATGTCTTCGGCCTCGTCCGGGTCCCGCACGTCCCGCAGGACGAAGCGGTACACGTCCCTCTTATGGCTGGCGTACAACCGCTCGAGGTCGCGCCCAGCCTTCATCTCCGCCGCAACTGTCCGCATTGCTACCACGGTCACCTACCCGGGACAGCCCGAATTTGCACATCGGACGCAAGTTCCTGGGCTCCCGCGGACTCTTCCTCGTGGGGGGACAGACAACGCCCGCCGGATCTGCGGCCCCGGCGGGCGTTCCCTTTACCGGCACTAAACTTCGTCCATGCCGTACGTGGTCGTGGACGGAAAGGACGTCGAGCCGGGCTACGGCGGAGTCTTCAAGCAGATCCGCCAGCGCCTCGGCGTGAACGCGTTCGGCATCAACCAGGTCGATCTTCCTCCCGGCGCCGAGGGCAGGGAACACGACCACGCGGAGTCCGGCCAGGAGGAGGTCTATCTCGTCCTGCGCGGCAGCGGCGTGATGCGGGTCGACGGCGACGAGGTGCCGCTCGAACCGGGCCGGTACATTTTCGTCGCGGCGGCGAGCGCCCGCCAGCCGGTTGCCGGCCCCGAGGGCCTCTCGTGGGTCGTGGTCGGCGCCCCGCCCCAGGAGGGCTGGGAGCCGCAGCTCTAGGCCTTCTCGCGCCGGACGAGGTGTCCGCGTCGCGCTGCGGCACGCTCTCGGCACGTTGTGTCACCCACCGGTGCGCTTTTCGCCGCTAGCGTCCAAAGCGGGTGGTGGCCCGGGGTGGCCCCGACGGGAGCCGGCGAATTCGGCCGGGTCTAGTGGACCGCGCGGTCGCCGCTTGGCTGGCCGAGCCACTCGGGCACGAGCGTGTCGAGCCGGTCGCGCTCGGCGTCCGTGAGGCCGCGAAGCGGCGGGCGGACGTCCTCGCGGACGGGGACCCCGCGGAGGGCGAGAATGCGCTTGAGCGCGGCGTGCCGCGGGAAGGCCTCCAGACCCTCCCGGAGCTCGCCCAGACGGGCGCTGCGCTCCGGGCTCGGCTCGCGCACGGCGGCGGCGACGAGCTCGGGAAACGCTGACGCGAGCGCCGAGACCGAGCCGCTCGCGCCCTGCCGCATGCCCGCGCCGATCAGGCTTTCCGCGCCGATGAAGATGTCGAGCCCCTCGATCAGGTACGGCTCGACGGCCTCGAACGGGGCGTCGGAGACCTTCATCCCCGCGAGGTTCGGGGCGGCGTCGCGCAGCCGCTCGACGACGCTCACGGGGACGGCGTATCCGCTCACCTTGGCGAACTCGTAGATGTAGAACGGCGTCGGCGCGCAGGCGCTCGCTGCCGCGGCCAGGTGCGCGAAGAGCGACTCGTCGTCGAGCTGGAAGTACGGCGGCGCGATGACGGCAACGGCGTCCGCTCCCTCCGCGGCGGCGTGCTCGGCCAGCGCGAGCGTGTCGGCCGTCGTCTGCGCACCGCAATGGACGGCGACGTCGAGCTTTCCGTCGCACGCGGCGAGGAAGAGATCGGTGACGCGCTTCCGCTCCGCCAAAGAGAGGAGGATCCCCTCGCCGGTCGTCCCCATGGCCAGGATCCCGTCGAGACCGTGCGCCGGCGAAGAAGTCGACGAGCGGCTCGAACGCATCCTCGTCGAGGGTCGCCCCACCGTCGCGGAACGGTGTCACGGCGGCGGCCAGCGTGCCCTTGATCACGGCACGAACCTTATGCTCTCGCACGATGAGCGCGCTGAGGATCGAGCGGGACGGAGGCGTCCTGCGCGTCACGATCGCGAAGGCCGAGCGACGCAACGCCTTCGACGCGGCCCTGATCGCCGAGCTGACCGAGGCGTTCGCCGACGTGGGCGACGCGCGCGTGGTCGTGCTCGCGGGGGACGGCCCGAGCTTCTGCGCCGGGGCGGACGTCGACTGGCAGCGGGCGTCGATCGATCTCACCTACGACGAGAACGTCGAGGACGCGATGCGGCTCTACCGGATGATGGAGACGATCGACGAGTGCCCGGCCCCGGTGGTTGCGCGCGTCCAGGGCTTCGCGCTCGGCGGGGGCTCCGGCCTCGTGGCCTGTGCCGACATCGTCGTCGCCGCGCCGGATGCAACCTTCGGCTTCACGGAGGTCCGCCTCGGCATCGTGCCCGGGGTGATCTCGCCGTTCGTCCTGGCCCGCATCGGCGGCGGGGCGGCGAGGCGCTACTTCCTGACCGGGGAGCGCTTCGGCGCCGACGCCGCGCTGCGGATCGGCCTCGTCCACGAGGTCGCCGACGACCTCGACGCCGCGGTCGAGCAGGTGGTCGGTCACATCCTCGCCGCCGGCCCCGAGGCCGCCCGCGCGGCGAAGCGCCTCGTCCGTGAGCGGCCGGCCGGGGAGGCGACCGCGCAGCTGGCGGCGCGCCTGCGGACGAGCCCCGAGGGACAGGAAGGCCTGCGCGCGTTCCTGGAGAAGCGCCCTGCGACCCTCTCTGACGGCGGCTCGTGGGGGATCTTCTCCGGCGGCGCCGGGTAGGCGGGCGCTCTACCCGCTCCCGCTCCCGCCGGCGCCCGTGCCCCAGGTGAGGAGTACCACCAGGGCCACGAGCGCCACGAGGCAGAGCACCACGGCGATCAGAACGCGCCGGGCGAGCCGCCTAGTTCCCATGCGCGAACCCCCACGCGCCGCCGGGGTACCCGGTCAGACGCACCCACGGCGTCTTGGTGTTGAAGCAGAACTGGAAGCACTGTTGAAACTTGCCCTGCGTCCGGACCCGGTACATCGCCCGGCCCGCTCCGCCGTCGATGTCGAGGCTCGTGTGCCCCTTGAAGTCCCAGCCGGAGAACTGGAGGCAGCACTCGGCGGCCCGCCAGAACGTCGGCGAAGCCGGGTTCGTCGTCCTCACGATCAGGGAGCTCCCGACCTCCCAGCACCACCGGATCGTCAGGATGTACTTCCAGTAGAAGTAGCCGAACAGCGGGTGCTTGAGACCGTGCCACCCGTGCACCTTCCGGCACCTGACGGCCGCGCCCGCGACCTCCGTCACCGCGTCGTCCGTGAACTCCGAGACCTGGACGAGCGTCTCGCCGTTCTCCAGGACGACGGGCTCCTCCGTCGAGACCGTCTCCGCCGAGGCGACGGTCGCCGACGCGAGCATTGACACCGCGACGAGGAGCGTCAGCCCGATCCGCGTCGGAACAGCGACGTGCATAGCGACCTCCTTCTCCAGAACCGAGCCGAGGCCGCGGGCTGCGCCGCTCGAGTTCGCTTTCTTCCAGGATAGACAAGTGTTGCCGCCGCCGACAACGGCTCTTTTCGCCATGTCAGCTGAGGCCGGTGACTAAGCTGCGGGCGCGCCGAGGGCGCATGACTCCATGACGATTCGAAAACTCCTCGTGGCGAACCGCGGCGAGATCGCGGCGCGCGTCTTCCGCACCTGCCGGCGCCTGGGGGTCGAGACGGTGGCCGTCTACGCACCGGACGACGAGGGCGCTTTTCACACGCGACAGGCGGACGAGGCCGTGTCGGTGCTCTCGTACCTGTACTCGGAGGAGATCGTGCGCGCCGCCAAGCAGTCCGGGGCGGACGCGATCCACCCCGGCTACGGCTTTCTGGCCGAGAACGGCGACTTCGCAGAGGCCGTGGACGCGGCGGGGCTCGTGTTCGTCGGCCCCGGTCCAGAGGCGATCCGCTCGGCCGGCGACAAACTCGAGGCCAAGCGACTCGCCCGCGAGGCCGGCGTCCCCGTGGTCGAATCGGGGAAGCCCGAGGAGGTCGGCTACCCGCTGATCGTCAAGGCCGCCGCGGGGGGCGGCGGGCGGGGAATGCGCGTCGTACGCTCGCCCGACGAGCTTCAGGAGGCGATGGAGGCGGCCAGCCGCGAGGCAGAGGCCGGATTCCGGGACGGACGGGTCTTCTGCGAGCGCTACGTCGAGCGCCCGAGGCATGTCGAGATCCAGGTGCTGGCCGACCGCCACGGCACCGCGATCCACCTCGGCGAGCGCGACTGCTCGATCCAGCGCCGCCACCAGAAGGTGCTCGAGGAGAGCCCCTCCCCCGCGCTCGACGAGAGCCTGCGTGCCGCCATGGGCGAGGCCGCCGTCGCCTTCGCGCGCGCCGTCGGGTACGAGAACGCCGGGACCGCCGAGTTCATGCTGGACGGCGAACGCTTCTACTTCCTCGAGCTCAACGCACGGCTGCAGGTCGAGCATCCCGTCACCGAGCTCGTCACCGGCCTCGACCTCGTCGAGCAGCAGCTGCTCGTCGCCGCCGGCGAGCCCCTGTCGATCGAGCCGCGCGAGCCCGAAGGCCACGCCGTCGAGGTGCGCCTCTACGCCGAGCACCCGCTGACCTTCCTGCCGCAAGCCGGCCGTCTCGAGCGCCTCGAGCTCCCGGACACCGTGCGCGTGGACGCCGGGGTCGAGGCCGGCGACGAGATCCCGGTGGCCTACGACCCGCTGATCGCCAAGCTGATCGCGCACGGCGAGACCCGGGAAGAGGCTTTCGACGACCTGTCCCGGGCGCTGCGCGCAACACGCGTGTCCGGGACGACGACCAACCTCGGCTTCCTCCGGTGGCTTGTCGACCATCCCGACGTGCGCGCCGGGCATGCGACGACCGCGTTCCTGGAGGAGCATCCTCCGCTCTCGCCTCCGACCGCGCTGCCCGGCCCCTGGTCGGGCGCCTGGCGGCTCAACCGGGACCGGAGCGCGGCGCCGCCCGCCTTCCGCCCCGCCCCCACGGTCGAGCAGTCCTCGCACGCCGCCGACTCCGGCGGGGAACAGAGCGCGATCACCGCGCCCATGCCCGGCGTCGTCATTCGCGTCCTCGCGGCGGAAGGCGACCGCGTCGAGCCGCGCCAGCCGCTAGTCGTCCTCGAGGCGATGAAGATGGAGACGCCGTTGGTCTCGCCCTACGAGGGCGTCGTCCGTCGCGTCCACGTTGCCGAGGGCGACCGCGTCGCGGGCGGCACGCTCCTCGTCGAGCTGGAGGAGTGATGGACGCCGCCGACTTCCACCCGGATCCGATGGCGCAGTTCCACCGCTGGCGCGAGGAGGCGGTCGCTGCGGGCGTCGAGATGCCCGAGGCCATGACGCTCGCGACCGCCGACGCCGAGGGGCGGCCGTCCGCACGCACCGTCCTCCTGAAGTCGGCCGCGGCGGACGGCTTCCGGTTCTTCACGAACACGGAGAGCCGCAAGGGCCGCGAGCTGGCCGAGAACCCGAACGCCGCGCTCGTCTTCCACTGGCCGCAGGAGCCGCGACGCCAGGTGACGGTCGCCGGGCCGGTCGCGCCGCTTTCCGGAGAGGAAGCGGAGGCGTACTTCCGCACGCGGCCGCTCGGGAGCCGGCTGGGGGCCTGGGCATCGCGCCAGACGACCGTCATCCCCGACCGGGAGACGCTCGACCAGGCCTTCGCCGAGGCCGAGTCGACGTACGGCGACGACCCTCCCCTGCCGCCCTGGTGGGGCGGGTATCTCCTGAGTCCTACGCGCTTGGAGTTCTGGCAGAACTCCCCGAACCGCCTCCACGACCGCTTCCGCTACACGCGCGACGGCGATTCCTGGCGCTTCGAGCGCCTGGCTCCCTAGAGCAGGAAGCTCCGCACCGCAGCGTTGAACTCCTCGGGCCGCTCTGCGCACGCGAGATGCCCGCAACCCGGGAGCACCACGAGCTGCGACCCGGGGATGCTCGCATGAAGCTCCTCGGCGACGTGCAGCGGCGAGCGCGCGTCCAGCTCGCCGTAGAGGAGCAGCGTGGGCACGTCGATACGAGGCAGGACGTCGCGCAGATCGGCCTTCGCCATGGCACGAAGCATCGTCCGGCTCCCCTCGGGGTGGAGGTCGCCGATGATCGTCAGGATCTCGTCGGCGAGCCCGGGCGGTGCGGCTTCGGTGATGAAGCCCGGGATGTAAGCCCTCGTCCATTCATCCGGCGCGCGCTCGAGCTCGCCTTCCGCCCGCGCCAATCGTTCCGAGACGACATCGGGAGGGAGTGACCCCGCCCACCCCGCGTAAGCGCCGGTGAGAACAAGCGAGGACGGGACGGCGGGGTGGCGACGATAGAGCTCGAGGGCGAGAGCGCCTCCCCAGGAGAGGCCGAGGACGTGAGGGCGCTCGATCCCCGCGGCGTCGAGCCAGTCCGCCAGGCAGTCCGCGTAATCGCTCATCCGCCAGCCGGCGGGCGGATCGGCGCTTTGTCCACAGCCCGGCGTGTCCCACGCCGCGACGGCGAAGTCCCCGCTCAGCCCTTCGAGCTGCCGGCGCCAGTACCGGTGGTCGCCCCAGCCGCCGTGGAGGAGAACGAGCGGCGGGCCCTCGCCGGCGGTCGCGTAGGCGACCTGCAGCTCTCCGACGCGGACGTCCTGAAAGGCGCATGAACAGGGCACTCTAGACGCCTCCAGAGCACGTTTCCGGCCCCGATGCGCGGGTAGGTGAAAAGAGCAGCGAAAACAATCCAAGGAGGCTCGATGGGTACCGAGCTGAATGGCAAGAGAGTCGCATTCCTGGCCACCGACGGCGTCGAGCAGGTCGAGTTGACCGAGCCGTGGGAGGCCGTCGAGAAGGCCGGCGGCGAGCCCGAGCTGGTCTCGCTCAAGACCGGCGAGATCCAGGGCTTCAACCACCGCGACAAGGGCGACACGTTCCCGGTGGACAAGACCGTGAAGGACGCCCACGCGAGTGAGTACGACGGTCTCGTGCTCCCGGGCGGCGTGGTCAATCCCGACGTCCTCCGGATGGACTCGAAGGCGATGGCCTTCGTCGCGTCGTTCTTCGAGCAGGGCAAGCCTGTCGGGGCGATCTGTCACGGCCCCTGGGCCCTCGTCGAGACCGGCGTGGTCAAGGGCCGCACGGTCACGTCGTGGCCGAGCCTGAAGACGGACATCGAGAACGCCGGCGGCACGTGGGTCGACGAGGAGATCGTGATCGACCGCGGGCTCTTCACGAGCCGCAACCCGGACGACCTGCCGGCTTTCTGCGAGAAGCTCGTCGAGGAGATGGCCGAGGGCAAGCACGCCGAGCAGCGCAAGGCTGCCGAGGAGGCCCTCGCCCGCTAGCCCAGGAGGTCCTTGAGGCGCATCGCGAGGGCCGCGTCGCCCTCGACGCGGATCTTCCCCATCAGGAAGGCGCCCATCGCGCTCTGCTCTCCGCGCACGATGCGCAGGAAGAGCTTCTCGGGGACCGAGATCACACAGTCGGCGGCGGCGTCCGTCTCGCTCACCGAGACGGCGCCGTCGTCGACGGCAACCAGCCAGCTCCCCGCCCCGTCGACGTCGAAGCGGTACGTGGCCGTGAGGCCGCGCGTCCGAGCGGAGCCGTCGGCGGTCCGTGCGGCCAGGCCGTCGAAGAACTCGCGGGCGCTCGACGCGGCCACGGCCTAGATCGCCGCCGCCGGCGCAGGCTCGGGCCCCGTTGGACGCCGGTAGCGCGGCGCCGGCAGGAGCAGGGTCAGCGCGATGCAGAGGAGCGGCCCGAGAGCGGTGCACAGGAGCGCGGTCTCGAGGTCGACAGCGTCGGCCACGGCGCCCAGCGAGAGCGCCGCGATGCCGCCGAGGCCGATTGCGAGCCCGATCGACAGGCCGGACGCGACGCCGACCCGGCCCGGGAGGTACTCCTGGCTCATCACCAGGCTGACGCTGAACGTCCCGATCACGGCCGCGCCGGCGAAGAAGAGCGCGACGAGCCCGACCCCGGTGTCCACGAGCACATAGGTCGCGATCAGCGGCGGCGAGATGATGAAGCTGCCGAGGAGCACCTTGCGACGGCCGACCCGGTCGGCGAGCGGGCCGCCGACGAGCGTGCCGAGGGCCCCGGCGAAGAGGAACAGCGCGAGCACGCGCGTGCCGTACCCGGCACCGTTGCCCCGCGAGATTTCGTACAGCGGGATGAAGGTGAAGAGGCCCATGTGAGCGAGGCTGCGGAGCCCGACGATGGCGAGGAGCATCAGCGTCCCGCCCCACTGGTCCGAGGCCGCGGCCGCGCGCACCTCGACCTGCGCCGGCGCGAACGAGGCCAGACGCCGAATCGCGAAGAGCAGCATCGATGCGACGAGGAGCCCCGGGAGCGCGACGAACACCCCTCCGTCGAGGCCGAGGCCCAGCGTGATGACGAAGAACGAGGCCACGAGCGGGCCGAGCGCAAACCCGATGTTGCCTCCCACCGAGAAGAGCGACATGCCGCTGGCCCGTTTGCTCCCGCTCACGTAGCTGGCGAACTTCGACCCTTCCGGGTGGTAGGCGGCGACGCCGAGGCCCGACGCGAGCACGCCGACCATCACGAGCGCGTACGTGGGCGCGATCGAGGCAAACGCGATCCCGATGCCGGCGAGGGAGACACCGGCCGGCAGGAGCCAGAGGGCCCCGCGCGCGTCCGACCAGAGCCCGAAGGCCGGCTGGATGATGGACGAGCTGATCGTCGCGGCGAGGATGAGCGCGCCCACCATGGTGTACGAGAGGTCGAATCTCACCTCGAGGAAGGGAAGGAGCGCCGGCAGCGACCCCTGCGCCAGGTCGGTTGCGAGATGGCCGGACGAAAGGGCGGCCATGCCGCGGGAGTCGACGCCGTCCTTCACGCGCCGAACGTTACCCGGGGGACTCCGCGGCAACGCCTCGCCAACCGCTCCCGGCAAACGATGAAGCCCTCCTAAGTGGAGGGCTTCGAGGGGGGAGAGGTAGTCGCCCGCGGGGGAGGGTGCGGGCTGGGGAGAGGGTGGAGCTGCGCTCTGTGGCGCACACTTGATATCGGCCTCGCCGGGCAGGGGATGATCCCTCGAAAGAGGCACGACGAGACCAGGCTCCGATACCATCCCGCGGCCCATGGAGATCGACGTTGTCGAGGCGCCGCCCGGGGGGGTCGAGGCAGACGTCCTCGTCTTTCCGGTCAACCACCCGGTCACGCTGACTGAGTCGGCGGAGGGTCTCGACCGCCTGCTCGACGGACGGCTTGCCCGCCTCATCGAGGAAGGCGAGATCCGCGGCAAGCGAGGGTCGGTCGCTCTCACGCACACGGACGGCCTACTCGGCGCGCGCCGCGTCGGCGCCGTCGGCGTGGGCAAGGACGCACTCGAGCCGGATTCGCTCCGCACGGCCGCCGCCGCCGTCGCCCGGCGGACGAAGGAGGTCGGCGGCCGGTCGATCGCCTGGCTCGTCGAAGCCAAGGGCGACCTTTCGCCCGCCGAGCAGGCGCGCGCGATCGTGGAGGGCACGCTCCTGGGCGAGTACGAGAACGGCCGGTGGAAGACGAACGGGGACGACGGCGTCAAGCTCGAGCGCCTCGTCCTCTGCGGCCCCGGGGCGGCCGCGGGAGCCGACGAGGCGGCGCGAGCGGGCCTGGTCGTGTCCTGGGCAAACCGCTGCCGCGACCTCGTCAACGCTCCGGCCAACGAGCTCACGCCCGAGCGACTTGCCGCCTGGGCCGAGGAGGCGGCCGCCGGCAACCCAGCGCTCCGCTTCGAGGCCCTGGGCCCCGAGGAGATCCGCGCCGCAGGGATGGGCGCCTTCTCCGCCGTCAGCCAGGGAAGCGAGAACCCGCCCCGCCTGATCACGCTGACGTACGAGCCGGACTCGCCGGCGAACCCCGATTTCCGCCTCGGCCTCGTGGGCAAGGCGATCACGTTCGACTCAGGCGGCCTCTCGCTGAAGCCCGCCTACCGCATGGACGAGATGAAGTCGGACATGGGCGGCGGCGCCGCGGCGCTGACCGCGACCGCTGCGATCGCCGAGCTCGGTCTGCCGGTGCGCATCCTCACCGTCGTGCCCTCCTGCGAGAACATGCCCGGCGGCCACTCGTTCAGGCCCGGCGACATCGTCACCTCGATGAGCGGCAAGACGATCGAGATCTCGAACACCGACGCGGAGGGCCGCCTGATCCTGGCCGACGCGCTCTGGTACGCGCGCGAGTCGGGGGCGACGCACCTCCTCGACCTCGCGACGCTGACCGGCGGCGTCGTGGTCGCCATGGGCGACCTGTACGCGGGGCTGTTCGGCAACGACGACGAGTGGGTCGCCGAGATCCAGGGCGCTGCGGAGGCGAGCGGCGACCACGCCTGGCGGCTGCCGCTCCACGAGCGGTACGGGCGCTACAACGAATCGCCCTTCGCCGACCTGAGGAACTCCTCGGACTACCGGCAGGCCTCCCCGATCCTGGCCGCCGCCTTCCTGCAGGAGTTCGCCGGAGAGGGCCCGTGGGCGCACCTCGACATCGCCGGCACGTCCTACCTCGAGCGCGGCCGCGGGGACTACTACACGCGGCTCGGCGCCACCGGCTACGGCGTGAGGCTGCTCGCCGAGCTCGCCCGCCGGCTCACCCTGTAAGTGGACTTCGACCTCTCGGACGAGCACGACCTCCTGCGCCAGACCGTCCGCGCGTTCGCCGAGGAGCGGATCGCGCCGGTCGCCGAGGAGCTCGACCGCGAGCACCGCTTCCCGTACGAGATCGTCGCGGAGCTGGCCGAGCTCGGGCTCATGGGCATCCCCGTCCCCGAGGAGCACGGGGGCGCGGGCGGCGACACGCTCTCCTACGCGATCGCGATCGAGGAGCTGACCCGCGTCGACTCGTCGGTGGCGATCACGGTCGCGGCGCACACCTCGCTCGGGACGATGCCGATCCTGCTCTACGGGAGCGACGAGCAGAAGGCTGAGTGGCTCCCCGACCTCGCCGCGGGCCGCAAGCTCGCAGCGTTCGGCCTGACGGAGCCGGGCGCAGGCTCGGACGCGGGCGCGACGCGCACCCATGCGGAGCTGCGCGACGGGTCGTGGGTCGTCAACGGCGCGAAGATCTTCATCACCAACGCCGGCACCGACCTGACCGCGTGCGTGACGATCACGGCGCGGACAGGTGAGGACGAGATCTCCAATCTGATCGTCCCGAACGGAACTCCGGGCTACGAGATCTCGGCGCCGATGCGGAAGATGGGCTGGCGGGCCTCCGACACGCGCGAGCTCTCGTTCCGAGACTGCGAGGTGCCCGAGGGCAACCTGCTCGGGCCGCGCGGCGCGGGCTTCAAGCAGTTCCTCGAGATCCTCGACGGCGGGCGCATCTCGGTCGCTGCCATGGGCCTCGGCCTCGCGCAGGGCGCCTACGAGCTCGCGCGCTCCTACGCGGACGAGCGCGAGCAGTTCGGCAAGCCCGTGGCGAAGTTCCAGGCCATCCAGTTCGCCCTTGCAGACATGGCCACGGAGATCGAGGCCGCGCGCGGGCTCGTCTACAAGGCTGCGTGGCTGAAGGACCAGGACCGTCCCTTCGCCCAGGAGGCCGCAATGGCGAAGCTCTACACCGGCGAGCTCTCGAAGCGCGTGGCCGACAAGGCGCTGCAGATCCACGGCGGCTACGGCTTCATGGACGAGTACGCGATCTCGCGCCTCTACCGCGACCAGAAGGTGCTGGAGATCGGAGAGGGCACGAACGAGGTCCAACGGATGGTGATCGCGCGCCACCTCGGGCTCTAAGCACGAGAGAGCTCAACCGGACCCTGCTGGAGCGCCAGGGGTTGCTCCGGAGGGAGAAGCGGCCGGCCGCCGAGGTGATCGAGCACCTGGTCGGCCTGCAGGCGCAGGAGCCGCGCGATCCCTACGTCACGCTCTGGTCGCGCATCGAGGGCTTCCGTCCGGAGGAGCTCGAGGGCCTGATCGAGGGCCGCAAGGCGGTGCGGATGACCCTCATGCGCGGGACGATCCACCTCGTCACCGATCGCGACTGCCTCGCCCTGCGGCCGGCGATGCAGAGCGTCTGCGAGCGCATGTTCTGGGCCGGGAGTCCGTTCGGGAAGCAGCTGCGCGACGTCGACGTGGACGAGGTCGTCGCCGCCGGGCGCGCGCACCTCGCGGAGGAGCCGCTTATGCGCTCGCAGCTCAAGCCGCTCCTCGCCGAGCGCTGGCCCGACGCGGACGCGGATTCGCTCACGTACGCGGTCGCCTACCTGGTGCCGCTCGTCCAGGTGCCGCCGCGCGGGCTCTGGAGCCGTAGCGGGCGGGCCACGCTGACGACCGCGGACTCCTGGCTCGGGCGCCGGGTCAAGCACTCGTCGCAGCCGGACGACGCGGTTCGCCGCTACCTGGCCGCGTTCGGCCCGGCGAGCGTCAAGGACATCGCGACCTGGTCGGGCCTCACCGGCGTCCGCGCGATCGTGGAGCGCCTGCGCGGCGGCCTGCGGACGTTTCGCGACGAGAACGGCGTCGAACTCCTCGACGTGCCGGACGCGCCGCTGGCCGATCCCGACACTCCGGCGCCCGTGCGCTTCCTCGCGCAGTACGACAACGTGTTCCTCTCGCACGCGGACCGCTCGCGGATCGTCGACCCAGCCGAGCGGCCGCAGTTCGGCTCCTGGGACGGACGCTTCTTCCGCATCGTGCTGGTCGGCGGCTTCATTCGCGCCGTCTGGCTGCCGGAGGACGGCAACATCGTCGTGAAGCCGGTGCGCCGTCTGTCCAAGAAGGACACGGCTGCCGTGGAGGCCGAGGGACGGCGGCTGGCCCGCTTCCTGGGCGCGGAAGACGTGCGCATACTCCCGGCGTGACCGGCCGCTTGTACACGGGCGCCTCGGGCTTCTCGTACCCGTCCTGGAAGGGCGGCTTCTACCCGGCCGACGCCAAGCCGGACACGTTTCTCTCCCACTACGCCGAGCGGGTGAACACGGTCGAGCTCAACAACACCTTCTACCGGGTGCCGGAGGAGGATCAGTTCGACCGCTGGGCCGCGCAGGTGCCCGAGGGCTTCCGCTTCGCCGTGACGATGAGCCGGCGACTGACGTCCTTCGGACGGGTGGAGGGCGTCGATGCCTTCTGCCGCATGGCGCTGCGGCTCGGCGAGCGCCTGGGCCCGCTCCGCGTGAAGGTGCCGCAGGCGCGTGACGACGGGTTCCTGCGCCTCCTCCTCGACTCGCTCGAGCCCGGCGTGCCGGTGGCGATCGACTTCCGGCACGACTCGTGGGACGCGCCCGAGGTGACCGCGCTCCTCGACGAGCGTGGCGTCGCCCGGGTGGACGCGCACGACGGCACAGCGCCCTTCCGCTACCTGCGCTTCCGCGAGCCGCCGTATGACGAGGCTGCGCTCGCCGGCCTGGCGGAGACGATCCGTCCGCTTCTCGCCGAGGGGAGCGGACGTGTACGGCTACTTCCGCCACGAGGACGAGCCGACGGCCCCGCTCTACGCGGAGAGGCTGCGCGAGCTGGTCGGGGAGTAGGCTTCGCGCGATGGCAGGCCGGCCGGAAGTGATCGTTGACGTCGTCTTCGAGGACGGCCTCCTGTACCTCGCCGTCTCCAACATCGGCGACCGCCCGGCGCTCGACGTGAAGACGACCTTCAACCGCAAGCTCGTCGGGCTCGGCGGCTCGAAGGACGTCGCCGCGCTGCCGCTCTTCGCCAACATTCCCTTCCTCGCGCCGGGCAAGGAGATCAGGACGCTGCTCGACTCGACCGCGTCGTGGTTCAGCCGCCGCGGCGCGAAGACGGTCGTCGCCCGCGTCGCCTACCGCGACGCCGAGAAGAAGGAGTACAAGGGCGCGATGACCCACGACCTCGAGATCTACCGCGAGATCGCCTACGTGAGAGGAGACTGACCTTGCCGAGACGCGATCCCTTCAAGAACTACTCGTTCGTCGTCGAGATCGACGGGATCGCCTCGTCGGCCTTCAAGAGCGTCAGCGGTCTCGCCGCCGAGGCCGAGGTGATCGAGTACCGCGAGGGCTCGGATCCCCTCAGCTCGTCGCGGAAGCTCCCCGGCCGAGTGCGGTATCCCAACGTGCGGCTGAGCCGCGGGCTCACGACCACCCGCGACCTCTGGGACTGGTGGGAGACCGTCGTGAACGGCACCGTCGACCGGCGCAACGTCGCCATCATTCTCCTCGACGACTCGCGCACGGAGGTGCTGCGCTGGTTCCTGCGCGATGCCTGGATCGCCAAGTTCGAGGCCCCTGACCTGGATGCGTCGGGCAACGAGGTCGCGATCGAGACGATCGAGCTCGCGCACGAGGGCCTCGACCTGGCCGACTAGCGCGGCGGAAGAGAACGCACAGCCACGCCGTCGTGAAGGCATGGCCGAACACCCCCTCACGCGCCTCGCACAGGTCCGCGCGCGGCTCGATCGCGTCCTCGAGCCCGAGCGACGGCACAAGCTGCGGCGCGGAACATTGCGCCTCGTCGTCACAACGCGGCGCGTCTAGCGCACGCGCTCGACCGGATAGCCCTCGGCGTTCAGGCGCGCGAAGAGCTCGTCGCAGTGCTCCTCGTCGCGCATGACGAGGGTCAGCTCGATCTCCGTGCCCGTGACTGGCAGGTCCATGCCCTCGCGGTGGTGGTCGACGCCGAGCACGTTGGCGCGATTCTCGGCGACGAGGGCGAGGAGCTCGGCGAGGTTTCCGGGGCGGTCGTCGACGCGGGTGCGGACGACGAGGTAGCGCCCGGCGCGCGTGAGGCCGTGGCGGAGCACCTCGATCAGCATGCTCGCGTCGATGTTGCCGCCCGAGAGGAGCGCGCAGACAGGGCCGTCACCTTCGACCTTCCCGGCGAGGAGCGCGGCGACGGATGCCGCCCCGGCGCCCTCGACCGTCAGCTTGCAGCGCTCGCTGACGAGGAGGATCGCGCCCGCGATCTCCGCGTCGGTGACAGTGACCACAGCTTCGAGCCTGCCTTTGAGGATGCCCTGCGTCAGCTCCCCGGGCTGCTTGACGTGGATGCCGTCCGCGATCGTGCTTCCCGTCGGCTCCTGACCGGCGAAGGGCGCGCAGGCGGCCGGCTGGACGCCCACGATCTTCAGCTCCGGCCGCAGCTCGGCGAGTGCGAGCGCGATGCCGGACGCGAGCCCGCCGCCGCCGATGGGGACGACGAGCGTCTCCACCTCCGGGTCGAGCTGCTCGGCCAGCTCGAGCCCGAGCGTCCCCTGGCCCGCGACCACGAGCGGGTCCTCGAAGGCGTGGACGAAGGTCTCCCCCGCCTCGACCCGTGCCTGCGCGGCCGCGGCCGCGTCGTCGAAGTTCCTTCCGGCCAGGACGACCTCGGCGCCGTAGCTCTTCGTCGCCTCGATCTTCGCCGTCGGGGCATCCTCGGGCATGAAGACGGTGGCACGGACCCCGGACTCGCGTGCCGCCCAGGCGACCGCCTGCCCGTGGTTGCCGGCACTCGCGGTGACGACGCCCGCGGCCCGCTCGGCGTCCGTCAGCTTCGAGATCCGGTTGAAGGCGCCGCGGATCTTGAACGAGCCCGTGCGCTGGAGGTTCTCCGCTTTCAGCCAGACGGTGCGGCCCGCGAGGCGGCCGAGCGTCTCCGAGGAAAGCATCGGCGTCTCGCGCGCCACGCCGACGAGGCGCGTCCGCGCTTCCTGGATGTCAGCGAGCGTTGGACCCGTCATCCCGCACCTTGAATACCCGCTCCATGATCTCGCGCACCGCGCTCAGGGGATCCAGCTCGCGCCGCTGGACCTCGCCCAGCAGCCGACGGAGCTCCTCGTCCTCGGCCACAGCCTCCTGGAGGCGCGTCTTGGCACGCGCGCTCGCGACCGCGAAGACCTCGCCCGCGAGATTCCGCGCGCGGCGCTCGGCGAGCGTGCCGCTCTCCTCCAGATGCGCGCGGTGCTCCTCGATCTTCTCCCAGAGCTCGCCGACGCCCTCGCCCTGCACTGCCTCGGTCAGGACGATCGGCGGCTTCCAGTCGCGCTCGGTGTCGAGCGCGAGGATCGACCGCACCTCGTTCACCATCGTCTTCGCCGCCGGGTGGTCGCGCTTGTTGACGGCGATGACGTCGGGGATCTCCATGATCCCGGCCTTGAGTGCCTGGATCGAGTCGCCCGACCCGGGCATGAGCACCAGAAGGACGGTATCGGCGATCGTGATCACCTCGACCTCGCTCTGGCCGGCGCCGACCGTCTCGAGGAAGACCAGCTCCTTGCCCGCAGCATCGAGCAGGAGCGCGGCCTGGAGCGTCGCCTCGGCCAGGCCGCCGAGGTGTCCGCGCGTTCCCATCGAGCGGATGAAGACCTCCGGGTCGAGGAAGTGGTCGGCGAGCCGAATGCGGTCTCCGAGCAGGGCGCCTTTCGTGAACGGGCTCGACGGGTCGACGGAAATGACGCCGACGCTGCGGCCGTCGCCGCGCACGCGCTTGACGAGGGCGCTGATCAGGCTCGACTTGCCGACGCCGGGTGGCCCTGTGACGCCGATCGTGTACGCGTTCCCGGTCTCGCCGTACAGCTGCTTGACGAGCTCGTAGGCGAGCGGGTCGGAGTTCTCGACGAGCGTGATCGCCCGCGCGAGGGCGCGGCGGTCACCATCGCGAACGCCCTCGGCGAGCGACTCGAGGGTCCAGCTCGTCGGCACTAGGAGACCTTGGCGAAATAGTGGCGGTGCTGTCCCATTCCGCCAATGCCTCCTAGCTGTTCGTCGCCGGCGCGGCGACGCGTCGCATCGCCTGCGCGAAGACCTCGTTCTCCTCGCGCGAGCCGACCGTGATCCGGATCGCGCCCGGGGCGCCGAACGGCCCCAGCGGGCGGACAATGACGCCCTCGCGCAGCAGCGCGTCGAACACCGGCCGGGCATCCTCGGCGACCTCCGCGAAGACGAAGTTCGCCACCGCAGGCGACGCGATGGTGAGTCCCAGGTCGGCGCAGAGCTCCACCAGGTGCGCGCGGGACTCGCCCGTCACCTTGCGACGGCGCTCGAGCTCGTCCGGATCGTCGAGGCTCGCAGCGGCCGCGTCCTGCGCCTGCTGCGTGACGTCGAAGGCATTGCGCACCTTCTTCACCGCGTCGACGACATCCTTCGGGCCGATCCCGTAGCCGACGCGGAGCCCGGCCAGCCCGTAGATCTTCGAGAACGTGCGCAGGACGAGCACGCGGCGGCCGGCCTTGAAGTGCTCCTCGATCCCATCCGGATATTCCGGCTCCTGGAGGTACTCGTAATACGCCTCGTCGAGCACCGTGAGCACGTGGTCGGGGACGCGCGCGAAGTAGGCATCGACGTCGCCGCGGCCGATCATCGTCCCCGTCGGGTTGTTGGGGTTGCAGAGATAGACGATCTTCGTCCGCTCGGTGATCGCGGCGAGCATCCGCTCGACGTCGTAGTGGTAGTCGGTCAGCGGGACGCGGACGGGCGTTGCGCCCATCTTGATCGCGGCGAGCGGATAGCTCGCGAACGACGGCCAGCCGAAGACGACCTCGTCTCCGGGATCGAGGGCCGCGAGCGAGAGATAGGCGATGATCGCGTCGGCGCCCGCAGCCACAGCCACGTTGGACGCCTCGACGCCGTGCCGCTCCGACAGCCGCGTGACGAGCCGGTACGCGCCCCCGTCGGGATAGCGGTTCAGGTCCGGGAGCCCGCGCTCCAGTGCCTCGAGCGCCGCCGGGAAGGGCCCGAACTGCCCCTCGTTCGAGGCCAGCTTGACGACGCGGTCGAGCCCGAGCTCGCGCTGGACCTCCTCGACCGGCTTTCCCGGCTCGTAGGGGATGAGATCCGCGATCGCGGGCCTGAACAGGTCGCCGGGCACCCGGAAACCTTAACCTGTGGCCCGTGGACGAGATCGGCCTCTTCCCCCTCAACCTGGTGCTCGTTCCGGGCGAGCAGGCTCCCCTGCACATCTTCGAGCCGCGCTACCGCGAGCTGATCGGAGAGTGCCTGGACTTCGGCAACGACTTCGGCCTCCTGCTCGAGGACGACGAGGGGATGCGCGAGGTCGGCACGCGCTGCAAGGTGATCGAAGTGATCGACCGGTTCCCGGACGGCAGGCTCAACGTCGTCGTCGAGGCGACCGAGCGCTTTCAGCTCCTCGAGGTCACGGACGGGCACACGTACCGCACGGCCGAGGTCGAGACGCTGCCCGACGAGTCGGACACGCCCTTGGAGGACGAGGTGGAGGAGGTTCTCGCGGCGTACGCGCGCGTCGTGGCTGCGGCGGAGGCCGAGCTGGACGACCTCGACCTCGACGCCGACTCGGTCGCGTACCAGATCGCCGCGCGCATCGACTTCGGCACCGAGGTCAAGCAGGGCCTGCTCGAGCTGCGCTCCGAGCGGGAGCGGGTCATCAAGCTCGCGCCGATGCTGAACCAGGCCGCCGAGGCCGTCGAGCGGGAGCGCGAGATCCGGACGCGTGCCGGCGGCAACGGCCGCGTCGAGCCGCTTTAGCCGCCTAGGCGGGGCGGCGAACGCCGTGAACCGGGCGGCCTGCGGCCTCCCAGGCGTAGTACGACGCGCTCGGGCCGAACGAGCGCTCGTAGGGGACGATGCGCGGGTTGCGGCCCACCTCCATCGCGCGCTGCGCGTGCCAGAGGAGGTTGGTGTCGTCGTGCTCGGCCCAGACGAGGATGAGGTGCACGGCGGTCATGAACTCGGCCACGAACGTGCACCCGGGCGCCGGGCACGGGAATGGGTCGGTACGGACGCAGAACCAGCCGGAGTGGTCCTCGTCGGTGTCGTCGATCCAGAGCTCCTCTTCCTCCAGAAGCTCCTGCTCCTGGAAGAGGAGCGATCCTCTCCTGGGCTCGGCCGGCTCGGTCATCCGACCTGCTTCGCCATCAGGATCGCGTCCACGAAGCCGCTGCCGCGCCGGTAGTGACGCCGGCGAAAGCCCTCGCGCTCGTAGCCAAGCTGCTCGTAGAGCGCGATCGCGGCGTGGTTGTACGGAAAGACGTGGAGCTCGAGCTTCAAGACGCCCACCTCGCGCGCCCAGGTCTCCCCCGCCTCCATCAGCGCGCGCCCGATCCCCTGACGGCGATAGCCCTGCGCCACCATGATCCCGAGGTCGGCGATGTGCTCGCTCGCGGGGTGCGGGTCACGTGCCAGCGAGATGCGGCCGACGATTCCCTCGTCGCCCTCGGCGACGAACACGGCCGCGTGCGGGTGGCGACGCACGGTGCGAAGGTAGCGGCGCTCCTCGGAGGGGGTCCGCCACTCCCCGTCGGTGATGAGCCAGCCTTCCTCCTCGGCGCCGACGGCGCGCGCAAGCTCGACGAGCGCGGCGGCGTCGCCCGGAGCCGCCCGCCGGACGAGGGCCGTCACGCGACCACCAGGCCCGCTCCGCCCCGGCGCGGGTCTCCGGCCGCCTCGAGGCCGCCGTTCCGGCCGACAACAGCTGCGGCGCCTCCGAAGTAGAGGTTGCCCGCCGCCCAGCGCGTGACGTCGTAGCCCTGCTCCTCCAGGAGGTCGGCGGCCGCCGGGTCGGTGCCGCCCTCGAGCTGGAGGACGTCCTGCTCGAGGTGAACGCGCGGAGCCTCGATCGCCTCCCCGGCGCTGAGACCGTGGTCGACCACGTTGACGACGATCTGGAGGATGGCGGCGCGCAGGCGGATGGAGCCGGCGCTCCCCACGACCAGCCGCGGCCGGCCGCCCTCCAGCACGACGGAGGGCGCCATCATGCTCGTCAGCCGCTCGCCGGGCCGGGCGGACCTGCCGGGCGGGTTGAGATCGGGCTCGCCGAGCATGTTGTTCAGCTGGATACCGGTGCCGGGGACGAAGAAGCCCGACCCACAGCCGGTCGAGGCCGAGAGGGACGCCGCGTTCCCGTCGGCGTCCACGACGCTGATGTGCGTCGTCGAGGGGACGCCGCTCGATTCGTGCGCCGGGACGCGCGCGCGGCTGCGCGCGGCCTGCGCCGCCTCGGCGACCCGTTCGTCGGCGAGGATCCGACGGGCCGCCCCGCCGCGGTAGAGGTCGGCGACGAAGGTGCCGCCGCGGATCCGGGCCGCCTCGCGCATGGCCTCGGTGAGCGCGGCGATCGCATCGGCGCTCCCGCGCTCGGGCATCGGCCCGAGCCGGTCGAGGATCCTGAGCGCGAACGCGATCAGGAGCCCGCCCGAGGACGGCGGTGGATTCGAGACGAACTCTGTGCCCCGGTACGCGGCCCGCACGGGCCGCCGTTGGATCACCCGGTAGTCGGCGAGGTCCGACTCGGTCACGCGGCCGCCGCGCTCGCCGACGGCGGCCGCCACACGCCGCGCCAATTCCCCGCGGTAGAAGATGTCGGCGCCCTCGGCGGCCAGCCATTCGAGCGTGCCGGCAAGCTCGTCCATCACAACCGGCTCGCCTTCCCGGAGCGGGCAGTCGCGGCCGTAGACGCGGCGCCCATCCTCCTCGTGGCGGAGGATCGAGTCGAGGATGTCGTGGAGGAACGCTTGCCCGGCGTTCAAGGGAACGCCGCTGCGGGCGATCTCGACCGCGGGGCCGACCAGCTCGGCCCACGGCAGGCGGCCGAAGCGCCTGTGGGCGGCGGCGAGGCCCGCCGGCGCTCCGGGGACGGCGACGGCGGCCGGGCCGATGAGGAAGACCTGCTTCGTGCGCTCGTCGAAGGGGACGTCCACGGCCACCATCGCCGACCCCTCTCCGGGCGGGACATCCGCGCCGGGCACGGCTGCGAAGAAGTCCAGGAGCCTGTCGCTCCCGTCACGCGCGGAGTGGACGAGCATGAAGCCGCCGCCGCCCGGGCCCGTGAGCGGGCTCTCGGCGACCCAGGAGACGAACGCCGACGCGATGCAGGCGTCGACCGCGTTTCCTCCCTCGGCGAGGATCCTCGCGCCCGCCTGGGCCGTCAGCGGGTGGCCTGCGGCCACGGCGCCCTTCATGGGCAGAGCGTAGCGCCGACCGATGGCCGTCTAGAGATCGCTGAGGAAGCTCGGAGGCTCGAGCGGGTCGGGGTCCGCCGTGCGCAGGACGGCGCGCTCGGCGGGCTTGCCGATTCCCGTCGCGATGACGGTGACCCACACCTGGCCCGCGAGGCGCTCGTCGATGGTCGCGCCGAAGATGATGTTCGTCTCCTCGGTCGCTCCCCTGCGGATGACCTCGGCTGCCTCGTTGACCTCGAGCAGCGTCAGGTCCTCGCCGCCGGCGATCGAGAGCAGGATGCCCTTCGCGCCGACGAGCTCCGTGTCGATGAGCGGCGAGCGCAGCGCGCGCTCGGCGGCCTCGTGCGCCCGGTTGTCGCCGGTGGCGAAGCCGATCCCCATCAGCGCGGTGCCCGCGTTCGACATGACCGTGCGGACGTCCGCGAAGTCCAGGTTGATCAGCCCCGGCATCGTGATCAGGTCGCAGATCCCCTGGACGCCCTGGCGAAGGACGTCGTCGGCGATGCGGAACGCGTCCAGCATCGAGGTCGAGCGGTCGAGCACCTCGAGCAGTCGGTCGTTCGGGATCATGATCACGGTGTCGCAGACCTCGCGGAGAGTTTCTGCTCCGGCCTGGGCCTGCGAACGGCGGCGCGTGCCCTCGAAACGGAAGGGCATCGTGACGATGCCGACCGTGAGCGCGCCGACGTCCCTCGCGAGCTGGGCGACGACGGGCGCGGCGCCCGAGCCGGTCCCGCCTCCCTCGCCTGCGGTCACGAAGACCATGTCCGAGCCGCGCAGCACGTGCTTGATCTGGTCTTCCGCTTCCTCGGCAGCGCGGCGGCCGACGTCCGGGTCCGCGCCCGAGCCGAGGCCCTGGGTGAGATCGCGGCCGATGTGGAGCTTGATCGGCGCCTCGCACTGCTTCAGCTGCTGAATGTCCGTGTTGACGGCGATGAACTCGACCTGCGAGATGCCTGCCTCGATCATCCGGTTGACCGCGTTCAGGCCGGCTCCGCCGACACCAACGACGCGGATGACCGCAAGGTAGGCGGCGGAGTCGGGCCGCGGCGTCGTGCGCATGCGCGGCGCGGGCTCGACGAGGCGGCGCATGGCCTGCCGGCGCTCGACCTCGGGATCTGCGTACGGACGCTCGGGCTCGTCCGTGCGCTCCGGCGGCGCTACCGGGGCCGGAGACGGCGGAGCGGCCGTGCCGGCCTCGACGGGCGCAGAGCGCTCGGGCGGAGGCGGATCGGCGAACGTGGGCTCCTCGGACGGAGGCTCAGGCTCGCGAGAGGGCTCGGGAGGCGCCGGGCGCTCGGCCGCCGGCGGCGGCTCGGGCGCAGGCTCCGGGACGGCGGCGGCCGACTCGACGGTCGCCATCTCCTCGGGGCGCGGCTTCTGCTCGCCCGGGTTCTGGCCGGGCTCGCCCTCCTTCTCGGACTGGCGCTGCGCTGCCTCGGTCGCCTTGAAGAGCTCGGCGAGCGGGCCCTCACGCATGCTGGCGCGGCGTCGCGCCATCGAGCACCTCCTTTGCGAGGTCGCGGTAGGCCTGGGCGGCCGATCCGGACGGGTCGTACTTGAGCACGGAGCTGCCCTGCACGGGCGCTTCCGCGTAACGCACGGTCTTGCGGATCCGCGTGTCGAAGACGAGCTCGCCGAAATTCTCCTTCAGCATCTCGACGGCTTCCTTCGAGTGCAGCGTGCGGCCGTCGTACATGGTCGGCAGGATCCCGCGGATCTCGACCGTCGGGTTGAGGTTCTCGCGGATCATCGTCAGCGTGTTCTCGAGCTGGACGAGGCCGCGCAGCGAGAGGTACTCGCATTGCACCGGGACGATGACGCTGTCCGAGGCGGTGAGCGCGTTGATCGTCAGGAGCCCGAGCGACGGAGGGGTATCGATGAGGATGTAGTCGTAGCGGCTACGGGCGGGCAGCAGGCCCTTCTGGAGGGCGCGCTCGCGCCCGATCATGCTCGAGAGAGCAAGCTCGGCGCCGGCGAGGTCGATCGACGAGACCGCGAGGTCGATCTCCGTACGGTGGATGACCTCGTCGATGGGCAGGCTGTGGACGAGGACGTCGAACATCGAGCGCTCGACGGAGTCGGGGTCCATCCCCTGGCTCATCGTCAGGTTGCCCTGCGGGTCGAGGTCGACCGCGAGCACGTTGAACCCCTGCTCCTTGAAGGCGACGGCGAGGTTGAGCGTCGTCGTCGTCTTCGCCACGCCGCCCTTCTGGTTGGCGAGCGCGATGACCTGACCCAGCTTGACTCCCTGTGAGGTAGGCGTCTGCTTGCGCGGACGCGTGAGGATTCCGGAAAGGCCCATTGAGGGCTCCTGTTTCGTGGCAGGGTAGCACAATCCTTCCCCGGTTCCCGTGCCGCAATCCGGCTTGGCAAGCGGGCCTGCGGGCTTTTTGCCCTCCGAGGGGAGCCCCGATCTCGCGAGGTCGCCGGCTAGCGGAGGAGCGCGAGCAGCGAGAGCATCTCGAAGCACGCATTCGCGGCGACGAACGCGGTCACGCCGGCAGGGTCGAACGGCGGCGACACTTCGACGCAGTCGAAGCCTCGGAAGTCGAGCCCTGCGAGCGACCTGACGTACGTGAGCGCGTCGCGGCTCGAAGGCCCTCCGACCTCGGGTGTCCCCGTCCCCGGCGCGAAGGCCGGGTCGACGAAGTCGATGTCGAACGAGAGGAAGCACGGCCCCGCGCCGACGCGATTCCGCACCCGTTCGGAGAAGGCGCCGGGGCCGAGAGCCGCAAGCTCCTCGTAGGTGAGCGCGTCGATCCCGAACTCTGCCGGCAGCCCGGCCTCCGACGAGTGGTTCAGCGACCCGCGCAGGCCGGCCTGGATCGACCGCGAGGTGTCGACCAGGCCCTCCTCCACCGCACGGCGGACGACGCTCCCGTGGAAGAGCTTCTGCCCGAAGTACTCGTCCCACAGGTCGTGGTGGGAGTCGAACTGGACCAGCGCCAAGGGACCGTGCACGGACGCGAGCGCCCTGAGCTCCGCGAGCAGGACCGTGTGATCGCCTCCCAGGCACAGCGTCGTCACCCCGGCGCGCGCAACCTCCTCGAGCGCTGCGGCGGACCGCTCGAGAGAGTCCACGGTCGAGCCCGGCACGGTGGGCACGTCGCCGTAATCGACGAGCGAGAGCTTGTCGACGACGTCCACGGCCAAGAGTGGGTTGTAGTTGCGCAGCATCACCGAGGCACTGCGGATGCCTTCGGGCCCGAAGCGGGCGCCGCTCCGGTAGACGACCGCACCGTCAGTGGGGATCCCCACGATCGCGACGTCGACGCCCTCGAGGTCGCGCACGTGCGGGAGCCGCATAAACGTCCGCGGGCCGGAGAAGCGCGGCGTTTCGAACGAATCGGGCGGCCCGTAGCGGGGCATGGGGGCGCGATTATAGGGCGGCTCTGCCGGCTGCCTCGGGCACCACCTCCCCCTCACCGATCGTCGCACGGCACCCTCGCAAGGCCGCCTCCGCCGCTGCAGTCGGCCCCCGGCCGCCCTCCCCGTCGGCGGCCGCCACCTCCCCGTGCTCGGCTGCGAGCCAGGCCTCGCCTTCGCGCAGAAGCAGCCTGACCTCGGCCAGAAGGTCGGCTGCGGGCACCTGTGCGCCCTGGAGCGTCTCGATCCTCTCGAGACGACGGATGACTCGACGTGCCTCGTCCACGATCTCGAGGCTACGCCTACGAATCGCGCGGGTGTGTGTCCTCGTGTGCCGGTTCTTGCGCGAATGCGCCACGGCATTCGCGCCGGTAGACGATGAGAAGGGCAACGACCCCCGTAAGCCCGATCGCCAGCGTGACCCAGCTGAACTGGAAGAGCGGCAGGAGGACGCCGAGCACCATCCCGAAGATGAGCAACCGACAGCGGCGCCGGCGCAGGAGGACGTCGCGCGACGGGATCATCCGGCCGCGAGAACGCGCGAGGCGGTGCTGACCTGCGGACGGGGCCGCAGACCGAGGAGCGCCTCGTCGAGCGTCGCCACGAGCCGTTCGCGCGAGCCTTCCAGCAGCGTCTCCACGAGCGCACGCCTGACGGCGTCCTCCGCCCGCGCGCCCGGCCCGTCGCCGTCGAGGAGCGCGCGCAGCGAGATGAGCAGGTCCTCGCGCTCGCGGGCGGTCTCGCCAAGCAGGACAGCGGCGCGCATCGCGGCCGCCCACGGGCCCTCGTCGCAGCCGAGGAGCGTGTCGAGCGCCTCCCGGAGCTCGTCCGAGCGGTGCGCGCCCACGTGGAAGAGCGCGAGCTCCCAGCGATCGAGCGCTTCCAGCAGCTCGTCGGGAGCCTCTGCAAGTCGTGTCTGGAGGTCGACGACGAGCGGCGCGCGGAAGACGTCGAGGCGGGTCGCCTCACCCGGAGGGACCTGGGCCGCGGTCGCCGGCATCGGGCGCACGCCGTACGGTCGGTAGTCGAGTCGCTCGAAGACCACAGGGCCTGCCGCGATCGCGCCCGGGGTGGCCAGGCGCAGGGCGCTCACGACGCGCCCGAACTCGCCCGGTGTGTCCGGAACGCGGCAGGCCTGCGAGTCGAGGTCAGCTTCCAGCTCGAGGACCAGGGTCCGGTCGACCTCGCGGCCCCAGTCGCGGGGAAGCAGCCGCCCCGCGTCGGGCCAGGACGCCGTCAGCTCGCCGACAGCCGCCGGGCGAACGCGCACGCCGCGCCCGAGCTCGGCGGTCCCGCCCGCGGTCAGCCCGACGAGGGGCGTGACGGCGGCGTAGGAGCGGCGGTCGCCGTACAGCGAGCGTTCGAGCTCGGCGTAGGCGCGCTCGAAGACGGTGTCGTCCCAGTCGAACCCGCCGAGCGTCTCGGCCGTGCGAACGAGCAGCGGTATGAGGATCGTGCGCCGGAGAGCCTCGTCCTCGCCGATCCGCTCGTCGGCGTGGGCGCTGGCGAAGATGCCGGCGGCGGGCTCGTCCTTGAGCGCCGACAGTGCCTCGCGCGCGTCCTCACGGAGGGCAAGCCGGCCGGCGCGCTGCTCGACGAACGAGCCGACGAGAGGCCGGTACTCGTAGAGGGTCGGCCGGTTCGGGCCGCCGTGCTCCTCGAGGGCGATCGGGATGTCCGCGCCGCCTTCGAGCTCCATCCCAAGGTCGAAGAAGGCGCCCAGGCAGAAGCCGCGCAGGGCGGTGAAGAGCTCGGGCGAGCGCGGAGGCCTGCCCGTGCCCCCGTCGAGGGGGTTGCGATCGGAAGCCCGGTCGGACACGCGGAACGGTTACGCCTTCGCGGGGCCCGTTCCTGCCTGGCAGCCGGGGCACCAGTACGCCATCCGGGCCTCGTCGCCCTGCGGATACGAGCGAATCTCGGCCCCGCAACGCCGGCAGGGCCGACCCGCGCGCCGGTAGACCCGGTGCTGCCGACGACCGGCCCGCATGAGGCGCGCGGCCTCGCCGACGATCCGGTCGAGGCCCTCGTCGTCGAGCTCGCCGACCGGGCGCCAAGGCGAGATCTCCGCCTCGAAGAGGATCTCTGCCTTCCACATGTTCCCGACCCCGGAGAGGATGCGCTGGTCGAGGAGCGCGTCCCCGATCTGCCGCGACGCGCCGGCGGCCCGGAGGCGCGCGACCATGGCGCCGAGGTCGGGCGGATCGGCGAGCACGTCGGGCCCGAGGCGCGCGACCGCCGGGGAGCGGCCGCGGGTCAGCTCGAGCACCGGCCCGTTCCAGAGCACAGCCTGGCGCTCGCGCCCGCGGAGGACGAGCCACGGCGTCCCGAAGGGCTCCGTCCCGGCGGCCTGCACGCGCCAGCGGCCGTGCATGCGCAGGTGGCTGCGCAAGAGCAGTCCGCCCTCGAAGCTGAGGAGCAGGTTCTTGCCGACGGCCTCCACCCGCTCGAGGCGCAGGCCGTCGAGCCGCTCCGAGAGGCGAAGCACGGCCGCGCGCGGATGGGGCGTCTCGACGGCGACGACCTCGCCTTCGAGGACTCGAAGGCGGTCCGCGGCGCGGTGGAGCGCGTCGCCCTCAGGCATCGCCGGCGCCTGCGGTCACGCCCGCAGGACGGCCCGGCGCGGGCCGGCGAGGAAGCCGGCCTCGAGGAGAAGCGGCATGACCTCGGTCTCCCCGACCGGGCTCCCGTCGAAGCGCTCGACCGCCAGGCGCTTGAGTCCCGACGCCCGCGCATGCTCGACGAGCGCGGCCAGCGCGGTTCGCAGCCAGGCCTCCTCCGGTTCCCGCAGGGGCACGAGCGAGCGTCCGCCACGCTCGACGAAGAGCGCGGCCTCGCCGCCGAGCAGGACGACGTGGGCGCCGGCGACCCGCGCCGCGCGCGCCCCCGAGCGCTTGGGCCACGAGAGCGCAGCGCCGTACGGCTGGGCGGGATCGGCCGCCGCCAGGACCAGCGCAGCCTCCTCCTCGGGCTTCTCGCGCAGGCGCTCGACCGCACCGGGAAGCGCGAACTGCGCGCCGCCGAGCCCTTCCACGAAGTATCCGCGACGGCAGACGCCGAGCGTCTCGAGCTTGCGGAGCTCCCGGTAGACCGGCGCGTACCCGCCCGGGATGCCTTCGGCGCGAACACCGTCGCGGGTGACGATCCCGTGCCGCTCGAGGAGAAGCTCCGCGAGCGCGCGCGGATCGGGGTCGCCCGGGAAGAGGCCGGCGGTCGAGGACCAGCGACCCTGCGTCGCCGTGATGGCGTTCGAACGCGCACGGGAGAAGCGTCGCGGGCGCTTCTCCGGCCTCGCGGCGTGGAAGCGGCGGCTCGCGCGCAGCGGCTGCCACGCGTCGTTCGTCGCCTCGCCCGCCCAGACGAGATCCCAGAGCGCCGGCAGCGCAACCTCACCCTCGAGGCCGGTCGCGGCCAGAAGGTCGTACCAGAAGAGCGCACCGGCCCGAAGGGCCTCCCGGATCGCCTCGTGCGCCTCGTCCTCGGGCGGCGGCAGCGCCCCCGGACGCCCGAGCGCGGCGGCGTCCTCGCGGAAGTACAGCGCCACCCGCTCGAGCCCGGCGCCGACCCAGACGACCTCGCCCGAGGCCGTGAGCTGGTCGAGCAGGGCCGGCTGGAAGCCCGGGACGCGGCGCCGCAGCAGGTCGCCTTCCCAGAGAGCAACGGGCAGCGAGAGCCCCTGGAGCGGGACGAGTGCCTCCCTGAGGGTCGCCCTCCGGTCGACGCCCTGCCAGCCCGGCAGGAAGCGTCCGAGCGCGCCCGGGTCGACGGGCTCGATCTCCTTGCGCAGGCGGGCCAGGCTCGCACGACGCAGCCGGCGGAGGACATCCGGGTCGCACCATTCGCGCTCGGTACCGCCGGGACGCAGCTCGCCGCGGACGAGATCGAGTCGGGCGAGGATCTCCTCGACTCGCACCGGGTCGAGGGCGAAGCGCGCCACGACTTCATCGGTGGTGAACGGCCCGCGGCCGCGCGCAAAGCGACGCAGGATCCAGCCCAGCGGGTCCTCCCCGCCCTCCAGATAGGCGTCGGCGAGCCCCGCCGGCGGCATCGCGCCGAGCGCGTCCCGGTAGCGCCCCGCATCCTCGGCGGCGATCAGGTGCTCGCCCGCGGCGAGTCGCACACGCACCGCACGACGCTCAGCCTCGAGTGCCGCGGCCAGCTCCTCGTCGAACTCACCGGGAACAAGGTCGCCTCGGCGCAGGAGCAGGTCGTGAAGCTGGTCGGGCGAGCCGGCGCGCCCGCGAAGCTGCTCCTCGACCTCGTCCACCGCGTCGCGGTCGATGAGGTCGCGCAGCTCTTCCTGGCCGAGCAGCTCCTTGAGCAGGTCGCGATCGAGCGAGAGCGCCTGGGCGCGCCGCTCGGCGAGCGGCGTGTCGTCCTCGTACATGTACGTGGCGACGTAGTCGAAGAGGAGCGACGAGGCGAACGGCGACGCGCTCGGCGTCTCGACCTCGACCAGGTCGATGCTGCGCTTCCGCAGAGCCTCGAGCAGCCCCCGAAGGGCCGGAAGGTCGAAGACGTCCTGGAGGCACTCGCGGAACGTCTCGAGCACGACCGGGAAGTCGGGATAGCGCCGGGCGACCTGCAGGAGGCCCTGCGCCTTGAGGCGCTGCTGCCAGAGCGGGGTCCGCTGGCCGGGCCGGCGGCGCGGGATCAGGAGGGCGCGGGCCGCGTTCTCCCGGAAGCGGGCGCCGAAGAGCGCGGCGCCTCCGAGCTCGGCGACGACCAGGTCCTCGAGCTCGTCCGGGCCCACGAGCAGCTCCTCGAGCAGCGGCGGGGCGTCTGCGTCGGGCAGGTGCAGCGCGATGCCGTCGTCCGACCAGATGAAGTTGACCTCGAGCCCGAGCGACTCGCGCAGGCGTGCCGCGAGCGCGAGCGCCCACGGCGCGTGGACGCGTGCCCCGAACGGCGTGAGGATGCACAGCCGCCAGTCGCCGATCTCGTCGCGGAAGCGCTCGACGACGATCGTCCGGTCGGACGGGAGCACGCCGGTCGCGTGCTCCTGCTCGCGGAGGAATGTCAGGAGGTTCCCGGCCGCGCGCTCGTCGAGCTCGTGCTCGCCGGTCAGGCGGTCGCGCGCCTTCGCGTCGGGAAGCGCGACCAGCTCGCGGCCGGCCCGCCCGATCGCCTCGCCGAGCTCGTACGGACGCCCGACGCCCTCGCCCTTCCAGAAAGGGACGAGACCGGGCACGCCCGGCGCCGGCGAGACGAGCACGCGGTCGCGCGTGATCTCCTCGATCCGCCACGTCGAGGCGCCGAGTAGGAACGTCTGGCCTGCCCGCGCCTCGTAGACCATCTCCTCGTCGAGCTCGCCCACGCGCCCGCCGCCGTCCACGAGATGGACGCCGAAGAGCCCGCGGTCGGGGATCGTCCCCGCGTTCGTGACGGCGAGGCGGCGCGCGCCCTCGCGGCCGCGCAACACGCCGGCCGTGCGGTCCCAGGTGATGCGCGGGCGCAGCTCGGCGAACTCCTCCGACGGATAGCGGCCGGCCAGCATGTCGAGGACGTTCTCGAGCTGCTGGCGGGATATGTCGCGGAAGGGCCAGGCGCGGCGCACGAGGTCGTGGAGGTCGTCGACGGCGATCTCCTCCTGAGCGGAGATCGCGACGATCTGCTGCGCGAGCACATCGAGCGGGTTCCGCGGCACGCGGGTCTCCTCGATCAGACCCTCCTTCATCCGCTGGGCGACGACGGCCGACTCGAGCAGGTCGGCCCTGAACTTCGGGAAGATGCGGCCCTTCGAGGGCTCGTCCAGGCGGTGCCCGGCCCGCCCCACACGCTGCAGGCCGCGCGCGACCGACTTGGGCGACTCGACCTGGATGACGAGGTCGACCGCGCCCATGTCGATCCCGAGCTCGAGCGACGAGGTGGCGACGAGGCAGGGGATCTCGCCCTTCTTGAGCAGCTCCTCGACCTCGACCCGCTGCTCGCGTGCCAGCGACCCGTGGTGCGCCCGGGCGATCTCCTTCTCGGCGAGCTCGTTGAGGCGCAGGGCGAGACGCTCGGCGAGCCGGCGGTTGTTGACGAAGACGATCGTGGAGCGGTGCTCCTGCACGAGCTCGAGCAGGGCCGGGTGGATCGAGGGCCAGATGGAGCCGCCCTCGCCGGGCTCTCGCATGTCGTCCAGAGGCACGACGACACGGAGGTCGAGCTCCTTGCGAGTGCCCGCGTCCACGAGCTCGATCGGCCTGCCGCCCGAGACGAAGCGGCCGATCTCCTCGAGCGGGCGCTGGGTGGCCGAGAGGCCGACCCGCTGCACGGGCTCGCCGACCAGTCGCTCCAGCCGCTCCAGGCTGAGCGCGAGGTGGGCGCCGCGCTTGGAGCCGGCGACGGCGTGCACCTCGTCGACGATCACGACCTGGACTCCGCCCAGCGTCTCGCGGGCCCGCGACGTGAGCATGAGGAAGAGCGACTCGGGCGTCGTGATCAGGATGTCGGACGGCGACTTCAACATCGCCGCGCGCTCCTTCGGCGGTGTGTCGCCGGTGCGCACGGCCACGGAGAGCTCCGACCCGATGCCCGCGAGCGGGCCGCGGAGGTTGCGCTCGACGTCGTAGTTGAGGGCCTTGAGCGGGCTGACGTAGAGCACCTGCGTGCCCTCGCCGGGGCGTGCGCGGTCGAGCGCCCAGAGGAAGGCCGCCAGCGTCTTTCCCGATCCGGTGGGCGCCTGGATGAGGACGTGCCGGCCCGAGGCAATGGCCGGCCAACCCCGCTCCTGCGCGGGCGTCGGCCCGTCGAACGTGCGCTCGAACCACGTGCGGACCGCCGGTGTGAACGGTGCGAGCGGCTCCACGCTGCCAGCCTACCGGCGGAGCGCCGGCGTGCCGCCCGCGGCCTAGGTCAGCAGGATACGCGGCACCCGAAGCCGGCCGGCGACGAGCAGTGCGGCCGGCGCGAGGGCCGCGGCGCGGAGTGCGAAGACCCCGGCGAGCTGCCAGCCCGAGGGGGAGCCGGCGAGTGCGGCGCGCTCGACTTCGTAGAGGGAAACCGACGCAGCGGCGAGCGCCAGAGCGACGAGCGCGCCGCCGACGAGCACCGCCGACCACCCGCGACCAGCAAGGGCGGCGAGTGCCAGCAGCAGCGCGACGAGAACCAACCCCTCGGCCGCGCGAGACTGCCACGCCAGCGAGGACGGAATGGCGTCCTCCGGCCACGGCGCCGGCGGCAGCATGCCGTCCATCAGGCCCTGGACGCTGAAGAAGACGAGGGCCACGCCGCCCAGAGCGGCGACCGCCGCCAGCCGCGTGCGAACGCGCCACTGGCGGTTGAGCCTGGAGGCGACCTCCTCGACGGGGCCGAAGCGATCGATCGCCGCTCCCTCCCCGTCGCGGGCGGCGGCCTCCCGCAGGTGATCTTCGACCTCAGCGAGGATCCGGTGGCGCCGAAGAGGGCCGACGCGGAGCTCCCGCGAGAGCGAAACGAGGTAGTCCCGCACCGTCATCGGGTCTCACCCACGACCGCCGCGACGGCGCCCGAGAACGCAACCCAGTCGCTCCGCCCGCGATGCAGCCTTCCGCGCCCTCCGCGCGTGAGGCGGTAGACGCGCCTCCGCCGCCCGCCACCGGTCTCCCAGCCGCTCGCCAGGAAGCCCGCGGCCTCGAGCCGGTGGAGCGCCGGGTAGACCGTTCCTTCAGGAAGGTCGAACGTGCCCGTACTCCGTCGCCGCAGCTCCTCGATGACCGCGTAGCCGTGCGCCGGGCCGTCTGCGAGAACCGCGAGCACAAGGACGTCAAGATGGCCGTGCAGTTCGCTCATCGACTACTTAGAGAGTCTATACCTAGCCTATCTAAATAGCAACCATTGTCCCTGCGCACGGACAGGAGTACGCTTGCTCCCAGACTCTGGGAGGTGGAGATGGCGAAGAAGATCGAGTTCGACGTAATCGACCGCTGCCCGGTGCCTCGCGAGCTGGCGGACGAGATCCGGTTCCTCAAGCAGAAGACGGGCGCGACGCTCAACTCGTGCGACCGCTCACCCGAGGCCGAGCCCCTGCTGCGAGCCAACGGGAAGAGCTCGCAGCGCGAGCTCTTCGAACTGGCCCAGGCGGGCAAGGGCAATCCCGCGAACCGACCCGGCTTCTCGACACACGAGCGCCGCAATGACGGAACGGCGTATCCGGGGAGGCGCGGCGGGCGGCTCGAGAACTGGCAGGTCGGGATGGACTGGTCCCCGCCGGACCCGGTCGTGCGCGAGGCCACGAAGCGCGGGTGGATCGTCACGGTCACGTATCCGAACAATGCGAAGGAAGCGCATCACCTCAACTTTCGCAAGGCGCCCGAGCTCGACATCGAGCTGAAGAAGGGGGACACCGGCAAGAAGGTGCAGGAGTTCACGCAGAAGCTCGCCAACCTGCGGAGCCCGAAGACGGCGGAGCTCTACCTCGAGCACGACCACTCCCGCTACGACCAATTCGTCGTCGCGGCGGTCAAGCGCTTCCAGGCCGACTACCACCAGAAGCAGGACGGGAAGTTCGGCTCCCAGACAGCGACACAGCTCGAGGTCGCGATACGGGAGCAGAAGGAGCGCGAGAAGCGCGACTACCAGCGGGGCGACCGCGGCCCCGAGGTCATCCGCCTCAGCACAGCGCTCAGCATCATCGTCGACCCGGCGGGGAAGCCCTACTTGAAGCGGCCGCACCCGCGGTACGACAAGTTCGTCGAGGCCGCCGTCGCGCGCTTCCAGGCGGATCGTAAGATCAAGGACGACGGCGTCTTCGGCCGGAAAACGCGGGGCACGCTCTACCGCGTCCTTGCGAGGCAAACCGAGCCGCCCGAGACGCCGGCCGCGGCCGTCAAGAAGAAGGCTACGCCCTCCAAGAAGAAGGCCAAGCCCTCCAAGTAAGATCGAGGCATGGCCATCACGCGGCCCACGCACCTGTACTTCACCGGCGACGACGAGGCCGACCGCCTGCTCGCCGAAGAGCCGCTCGCCCTCCTGGTCGGCTTCGTGCTCGACCAGCAGGTGACGGTGCAGAAGGCCTTCGCCGGTCCGCTCGAGATCCGCCGCCGGCTCGGGTCGTTCGATGCCGCGACGATCGCGGGGACCGACCCCGGCGAGCTCGAGGCGGTGTTTCGCACCCGGCCTGCCATCCACCGCTTCCCGGGGAACATGGCGAGGCGCGTACAGGAGCTCTGCGCGGCCGTGGTCGAGGACTACGGCGGCCGGGCCGAGCGCGTCTGGCTCGAGGCGGAGACCGGCAAGGACCTCGAGAAGCGGCTGCTCGACCTGCCCGGCATCGGGCCGATGAAGGCGCGCTCGCTGATCGCGATCCTCGTCAAGCGGTACGGGGTGCGACCTCCCGGCTGGGAGGACGTCGCGCCGACCCATCCGACGCTGGGCGACGTCGACTCGTACGAGGCTCTCGAGGCCTACCAGGAGAAGAAGCGCGCCTACAAGGCGTCGCTCAGGGCCGCGGGCTCGAAGTAGCCGTCAGGAAACGCCGGCGAGGAGAGACGCGCGCGTCTCGCGGAGCATCTCCCGGGCGATGACGATGCGCTGGATCTCCTGCGTGCCCTCGTAGATCTGGGTGATCTTCGCGTCGCGCATCATGCGCTCGACCGGGTACTCCTTCATGTACCCGTAGCCGCCGAGGATCTGCACGGCCTCCGTCGTGACCTCCATGGCCGTGTCCCCGCAGAAGAGCTTCGTCATCGCGGAGAGCTTCGTCAGCGGCTCGACGCCCTCGTCGATGGCCATGCCGACCTTGTAGAGCAGGCCGCGCGCGGCCTCGCACTTCGTCTCCATCTCGGCCAGCTTGGCGGCGATGAGCTGGTGCTCGCCGATCGGCTTCCCCATCGTCTCTCGCGTCTTCGCGTACTCGAGTGCGTAGTCGGTCGCGCCCTGCGCGATTCCGAGCGCCTGGGCCGCGATGCCGGGCCGCGAGCGGTCGAGCACGCGCATGGCGACCCGGAAGCCGTCGCCCTCCTCGAGCAGCCGGTTCGCGGCCGGGATGCGGCACTCGCTGAAGAAGACCTCGCCGGTGGTGGAGCCCTTGATGCCCATCTTCGGCTCGATCCGCCCCACCTCGAACCCCGGCGCGTCGCTCTCGACGAGGAACGCGGAGATGCCGCTGTGCCCGGCGTTCGGGTCGGTCTTGGCGAAGACGACGTAGAGGCTCGCCACACCGGCGTTGGTGATGAAGCGCTTGGAGCCGTTGATGACGTACTCGTCGCCCTCGCGCCGGGCCTCGGAGCGCATCGCGGCCGCGTCGGACCCCGAGCCCGGCTCGGTGAGCGCGTAGGCCGGGAGCCACTCGCCGCTCGCGAGGCGCGGCAGGTAGCGCTCCTTCTGCTCCTCGCTCCCGTCGTTCTTGATCGCGAGCGCGCCCAGCTCCTGGAGGGCGAGGATGAGGCCGGTCGTGGCGCAGACCTTCGAGATCTCCTCGATGGCGACGAGCACCATCAGTGCCCCGGTGCCCGTGCCCCCGAAGCGCTCCTCGAAGGGCAGGCCGAGGATCTCGTGCTCGCGCATCAGCTCGACCATGTCCCACGGGAACTCGCCCTTGTCGTCGATCTCGGCAGCGCGCGGCGCGATGCGCTCGCGGGCGAGTGCGCGGATGAGGTCGCGGATCTCGCGCTGCTCGTCGGAGAGCGGCTCGTACCCCACGGCGCGGATTGTAGGGCGCGGGGCCCGTGGCACGCTCCCGTCACTATTTGCGCACCACTCGTGCGCTTCTCGGCGCTACGCTCGAAAGCGGGTGGAGGGCGGGGTGCCCCTAGATTAAGAGCCTCGTTCTGCGCCGCCCCAGTCCAGGTCGCGGACTCCCAGCGGGACGCGCACCATCGGGTCGTAGGGCGCCTCGGACGGGAAGACGTAGACCGCGTTCTCGGTGGCGAGCGCAGTCCAGCGCTCGTCGGGCGACCACGCGACCGCCTGCGGTTCGCGCGCGGCGGCGGGCAGCGCAATCGGGCCCGCGTCACGGTCGAAGAGGCGCACGCCGTCCGGGCCGAAGAGCGCGAAGTACGCGCCCAGAGGGCTCGGGCGCACGAAGCGGGCGTCCCGCACCACCCAGCGTGGCTGGACGAGGATCACCCGCCCGTGCTCGACGAGGGCGAGGACGCGCTCGGTGGGGTCGGCGGTCGATTCGGCGAGCACGACCAGCCGTTCGGGGCCGAGCCCAACGGCCTGGACGGCGCGGAACCGGCCTCGGCGCGTCGCACCCGGCATAGCAAGCCAACGGGAGATCCCCCGCCCGAGCGTCTCCCCGCTGACGACCACCTGCACCGAGCGGTAGCCGAGGCCCGCCCAGACCACGTCGCCGTCGACCGTCCCGAGCCCGCCCGAGTCGGTGGCCGGCCGGCACATCTCGAACGACGGTGCTCGCGCCGGCTCGAGCTCCGGCAGCGAGACCGCCCTGAGGCGGCAGTCGTCGTCGGCGTACGTCAGGACGCCGGTGACACCGGCCTCACGAAGGCGGGTGGCAGCCGGGCCGGCCTGGCCGGTCAGGTCGGGGTTCGTGGGTGTGGCCGGAGGCGGGCGCGCCTCCCCGACGACCACCTCCTCACTCTGGAGAGAGTCCACCGCCGCGGCGATGCCCAGGGCGGCGACGGCCCCGACGAGCAGCCAGGTGGCGAGGTTGCGCATGGCGCTCAGTCAGTCTTAGCACCGAATCTCGCATGGAGGTGATTGTCGTGGTTCCAGAGAACCCGGACGACCCCGGGCGGGCCGGTGAAGCCCGTCAGCGGGCCGACGTACACGATCTCCGCCCCCGCCTGAACGAAGCGGTCGACGAGGTCCTGCGCGAGGTAGCGATCGATCTGCTCGACGCGCCTCGGCGGCCGCTCGCGGCGGTCGAGGCGCGGGTAGTAGACGTCGACGTCCAGCCCGTTCTGATGTGAGGCGTGCTTCGGCCCGAACGTGCCACCCCGCGGCCGGCTGAGGTCGCCGATGCCGAGACGGGGCGCTCCCGGATGCGCCGCCGCATACTCGCGTACGACCCGCAAGACGATCCGCAGCAGCCGGTCGGTGCCCCAGCGCCGCCATGCACGGTTCGGCCTCCGTCGCTGCACGGGATCCCACGTGAAGAACTCGGCCCGCTCCGCCGGAAGCCGAACGCCGCGCACGAGCCGGCCTGAGGACGGGGTCCCGAGCGCGACCGAGTCGCGCCAGGCGATCGGCTCGACCGCGGGCGCCGGCGCGGGCTCCATCCGCTCGGGCCGTCCCGACCCCGAGTCCACGAAGCCTCCGGCCGGCGCGGCGGCGGCGCAGGCGAACGCGAACGTGACGAGGACGGTTCTCACGCGGGTGCCCTGGGTACGCTGGACCACCGAGATGGGGTCCCGGACCTACGCTCACCGGTGCGCCGTACCACTCCTCGTGGCCGCCGCGCTCCTCACCTCCGCGCTTCTGCTCGTCTTCCCGCCGGCGGCCGGCGCGGACGAGTACCACAAGGCGATCGGGCGCTCCGAAGGGCTGCGCGTGATCCGCGTCCACCGCTTCGGAGACTTCTCGAGCCCGCGCAAGATCCTCGTCTTCGGCTGCATCCACGGGAACGAGTGCGAGGGGATCGAGATCACCCGGCGGCTCGCCCGCGGCCCGATCCCGACAAGCATCGACCTCTGGATCGTCCACGACCTCAACCCGGACGGTCATCGACTCGGCGTGCGGCAGAACGGGCGCGGCGTCGACCTCAACCGCAACTTCGCCTCGGAGTGGACGAGCATCGGGCGGCGGTGGGATCCCGAGTACTCGGGCCCGCGGCCGTGGTCGGAGCGCGAGACGAGGATCGCCCGGCAGCTGATCCTGAGGGTCAGGCCCGACGTGACGATCTGGTACCACCAGCCGCAGAACCTCGTCCGCGCCTGGGGCCAGAGCCGCACGAAGGCGCGCCGGTACGCGAGCCTGGCCGGCGAGCGCTACGGCTCGATCCGCTGGCCAAGAGGGACCGGGCCGAACTGGCAGAACCACACGTTCCCGGGTACGGCGGCCTTCGTCGTCGAGCTCCCGCCGGGCGAGCTCGCGGACGCGCGGGCAGCCCGCCACGCACAGGCCGTGCGGCGCCTGCTCGTCCCCTGACCAGCCTTAGACGAGCGTCTCGGCCTCGGAGGCGTCGACGCGGTCCGCGAGGAAGGCGGACAGCCGCGCGGCCTCCTCCTCGGAAAGCGAGACCGCCGCCTGGGCGCGAGGCGTCTGGCCCGCCGCGTTCCAGACGCTGAAACGGACATGCCGGCGCTCGCTCTGGTCTGCGAGGTAGCGCGAGACACGGAGGGCTTTCGACGCGTCGCCCTCCACGAGCGGATGCGGAGCGAAGAGCTCGACGAGCTTGACGCGCAGCGGCGCGGCGCACCAGGGGCAGAAGCGGTACCGCTCCTCGACCTCCTCGCGGCAGCTCTCGCACACGCGCATCCTCTGGGAAGCGTACGACCGTCGCCGGACCTCCGCAAGGCGCCCGCGCGTATCCCCATTCGCGATGGACCGGATGCAGAGACCGGCTCGTATAGTCGGCACGCGATGGCGGGAGCGGGCCGTGACGAGCGTGCCCTGGTACGGGCCGCGCAGGCCGGGTCGGTCTCCGACCTGGAGGCGCTCTTCCGTGCCCACTGGGGCCGGGCCTACAGGGCTGCCTACCTCGTCGTCCACGACGCTGGGGCAGCTGAGGACGTGGCTCAAGAGGCCTTCCTCGCAGCCGTGCGGAACCTCGACCGCTTCGATGCCGGGCGCCCCTTCGGGCCATGGCTGCACCGGATCGTGGTCAACCGCGCGATCGACTGGTCGCGAGCTCGCGCGCTGCGGCGCGAGGTCGGCGCCGGCGATGCGATCGAGGAGGCTGCGGCCCCCGAGGGCGGGGCCCCCGCCGCTCCGCTCTCGGGCGACGTCGTCGCGGCGCTGGCCACGCTCTCGCCGGATCACCGAGCGGTGATCGTCCTCCGCTACGTCCTCGAATACTCGCCCGGCGAGATCGCCCGCATGCTGGAGCTCCCGCGCGGCACCGTGAACTCAAGGCTGCGCCGCGGCCTCGACGCGCTCCAGGGCGTGGTCGACGTGGAGGAGCCGGAATGACCGCCCGCGACGTCCGCTCGGTGCTGCTGTCCGCTCCGGTTCCCGGCGAGCTCGAGGCTCAGCGCCGCACCTGGGCCGTCGTGAAGTCCGCGTACGTCGAGCGGGAGCCTGTGCGCCGCTCGCGCCGGCTCCGGCCTTTGATCGCACTCGCCGTGGTCGCCGCGGTCGTTGCCGCCGCCCTCTCGCCGCCCGGCCGGGCAGTCGGCGACTGGATTCGCGACCGGGTGGCCGGCACGGAGGAGACGGAGCCGGCGCTCGTCAGGCTGCCCGCGGCCGGCCAGCTCCTCGTCGTCTCAGAGGGCGGGCCGTGGCTCGTGAGGGCGGACGGCTCCAAGCGCCTGCTCGGCGCCTACGAGGACGCCTCGTTCTCGCCCAGCGCGCGCTTCGTCATCGCGACACGCGGGCGTCGCGTCGTCGCGCTCGAGCCCGACGGCGACCCGCGCTGGTCCGTGACCAGACCGCAACCGGTCGCGGACGCGCGGTGGGCGGCCAGCCCCGGCTTCCGCGTCGCCTATCGGGCGGGTGACACGCTCCGCGTCGTCGCCGGGGACGGCACGGGCGACCGTCTCCTGGCCGAGAACGTTGCGCCGGTCGCGCCGGCCTGGCAGCCGCTCGAGGACAGTACGGTGCTCGCCTACGCGGACAGCGCCGGTCTCGTGCACGTCGCCGACGCCGACGGCGAGGAGCTCTGGTCGGCGGATCCCGGCGCGACGCCCGCCAAGCTCGTGTGGTCGTCCGACGGCCGCATCCTCCTCGTGGTCACGAACGGCCTGCGCCACCAGCTCTACCGGCAAGGCGGACGTCCGGCCGGAGTCCTTCGAACGCCTGCCGCACACACGGTGCTGGATGCCGAGTTCGCCCCGGGCACGCGGCAGGTGGCCTACTCGGCTTTCGACGCCGAGAACCGGCGCGGCATCGTGGTCCTCGGCAAGGAGCGGCTCCAGCGGGTCGAGGGCAGGATCAGCGACCTGACGTTCTCCCCCGACGGGCGCTGGCTCCTGGCCGGCTGGCCCGAGGCCGACCAGTTCCTCTTCCTCCGTCTCCCGGGCGTCGGGCGCATCGTCGCCGTCGACGACGTCCGCCGCGAGTTCGACCCCGGGAGCCCCGGGATCGGCCAGTTCCCGCGGGTCTCCGGCTGGTGCTGCAGCCCCTAGGGCTCCGGCTCGCTCAGGCCGTGGCGATGCGCAGCCGCGACAGCCTGGGCGCGGCTGTGAACCCCGAGCTTCACGAGGATGTGCTGGATGTGCGTGGCAACGGTCTTCGGGCTGATGACGAGCCGCTCGGCGATCTCCCCCTGATCCAGCCCATCCGCGAGGAGTCCGAGCACCTCGAGCTCACGCGGCGTCAGGAGCTCCGCACCGGCGTGTGCATCCGACCCGCGTCCCGGTGGCGGCAGATGCCTGCGCACTCGAGCGAGGAGCTCGTCGGGGTCAAGAGGCTTGACCATGTAGTCGTCCGCCCCGATGAGCAGGCCGCCCGCCCGGTCGAAGGCCTCGGTCCGCACACCCGAGATGAGCAGGACCGGCAGGCTGCTGCCGAACATGTCCTTGAGCTCGCGACACACCTCGTACCCGCTGAGGCCGGGAAGCCTGACGTCGAGAATGACGAGCGCCGGACGCCCCATCGGAAACGCAAGGATGGCCTCGCCCGACTCGAAGCCGAGGGTCGCGTAGCCGGCCCGCTCGAGCAGGCTCGTGACGAGCTCCCGGAGGTTCTCGTCGTCGTCGACGACGAGAACCTTGCCGCTGAGATCCTCCATTGGGGCAGACGTGGTGCGCCTATCTGCACAGACGCTGCGGAAGGCAAAAACGTGCCCTACCCGGGTTGCAGTAGCGCCGTCAGAGGTTGACCTAGGCAGAACGCCGAAGCGCCCCCACTTACGAAGTCTCGGGCGAGAGAGATGCCGTCCGGCGTGGCGACCGGCTAGTAGCCGTAGCCGGAGTCTTCTTCGGTCGTCGTCTCGTCGGTGGTCGTCGCGCCCCCGCCGCTTCCGCCGACCGTGATCGTCCCCTCCATGCCCTCGTCCTTGTGGCTGTCGACGGGGCAGTACATCTCGTAGTCGCCGGGCTCCGAGAGGTCGACGTCCAGATCGGCCGACTCGCCGGGTGCGAGATCCGCAGTCTCCACCTCGCCCAGGGGCCCCTCGACCTCGAGCGCGTGCACGACGGAGCCGTCGTTCACGACGTGGAACGTGTACGAGCCGGGCTCGAGCGAGAACGAGGCCGGCGTGAGGGCGAACTCGCTGAGGGAGACCTCGACGACCTTGCCGCCACCCGCGCCGGCCCCGTTCGGACTCGCCCCGTCCGGCGTGTTCTCTTCACCGCAGGCCGGGAGGAGGACGGCGGCAAATGCGACGAGGAGGGCCAGACGACGCATCGGGTGTTGATACGGAATCGCCGGTCGCACGGTTTGGCACGAACCGGCGGGGCGGGCGGCGCGAACAACCGCCGACCGACGACACCGACATTGGAGACACGATGAGCATCCGAACACCACTCGCCCTACTCGCCGTCATCGTGGCCGCCGCCTTCGCACTCGTCGCCTGTGGCGGCGACGGCGACGACGGTGAGTCGCAGTCCCCGGCACCCGCCCAGACCGGGACGACCGGCGGCATGTCCGACGGCATGTCCGATCTCGCAGCCGCAAGCCCCGCGGCCGACCTGCGGGTCACGCTCGACTCGCTGCTCGGCGAGCATGCGCTCCTCGCCGTCGCCGCGACCCAGAAAGGCCTCGACGGCGACAAGGACTTCGAGGCCGCCGCAGCCGCCCTCGACGCAAACAGCGTCGAGCTTTCGGAGGCGATCGGCTCCGTCTACGGCGACGAGGCCGCGAAGCAGTTCCTCGACGGCCCCAGCCTGTGGCGCGACCACATCGGCTTCTTCGTCGACTACACGGTCGGCCTGGCCAAGAAGGACAGGCCGCGCAGATGGAGGCCGTGGACAACCTGACCGGCTACAGCGGGGCGTTCTCCGGCTTCCTCGCCGGCGCAACCGGCCTGCCGCAGGACGCACTGCAGGACGGGATCCAGATGCACATCGGGCAGCTCAAGGGCCAGATCGACGCCTACGCCGCGAAGGACTACGACGAGGCGTACGGCCAGGCACGCGAGGCCTTCGCGCACATGATCGAGACCGGCGACACGCTCGCGGGCGCGATCCAGGAGCAGTCGCCCGACATGTTCCCGCTCGAGCCCGCGACCATGTCGGCCGCGGATCTCCGCGTCACCCTCGACCGGCTCCTGGGCGAGCACGCGATCCTCGCGATGCTGGCGACCCAGAAGGGTCTCAACGGCGACGCGGACTTCGAGGCCATCGCCGGCGCGCTCGACGAGAACGGCATCGAGCTCTCGCAGGCCATCGGCTCGGTCTACGGCGACGAGGCCGGCGAGACGTTCCTCAACGGCCCGAGCCTGTGGCGCGACCACATCAAGTTCTTCGTGGACTACACGGTCGCGCTCGCCAAGAAGGACAAGGCCGGCCAGCAGGAGGCCGTCGACAACCTGACCGGGTACACCGGCGCGTTCTCGGGCTTCCTCGCCGAGGCGACCGGACTCCCGCAGGAGGCGCTGCAGGAAGGCGTCACCCAGCACGTCATGCAGCTCAAGGGCCAGCTCGACGCGTACGCGGCGGGCGACTACGAGGAGGCCTACCGCCTCTTCCGCGAGGCCTACCGGCACATGGTCATGACGGGCGACACGCTCGCCGACGCCATCGTCCAGCAGAGCCCGGACACGTTCTCCAAGTAACCGAACCACTCGCGCGCCGGCTGCGAATCACAGCAGCCCGGCTCCGGACCGACGCCCCGATGGACACCCTGCCGTCCGTCGGGGCGTCGGCACGTTCCACGCACTATCGTCTCCAGCGTGATCCTCCAGAACGGCGTCGTCCGCACCCTCGACCCGTCGCTCCCGCAAGGCGGCGGCGCTCGCAATTGCGGGCGACCGGATCGCCGGCGGGGTCGGGACACACGAGACCGCGCTGGCCAGCCCGGACCGAGTCGACCTCGGCGGGCGGTGCGTCCTGCCGGGCTTCACGGACTCCCACGTGCACTTCCCGAGCTGGGCGCTGGCGCAGGGCCAGGTGCGGCTCGAGGGCTCGGAGTCGCTGGACGACGCGCTCTCGCGCATCGCCTCGGCGGTCGGCCAGGTGCCCCAGGGCCGGTGGCTGCGCGGGCTCGGCTGGCGAAACAGCGAGTGGTCGCCGTCGGTCGAGCCGACGAAGGAGGCACTCGACGCTGTCGCCGGCGACGTGCCGGTGGCGCTGATGGCCAAGGACTACCACTCGCTCTGGGTCAACTCCGCGGCACTCGCGCTGGCCGACTCCGACCTCCAGGTTCCCGGCGGGGTCGTGGAGCGTGACGAGCACGGCGAGCCGACCGGCGTCCTCCGGGAGGAGTGCGCCTGGCACTTCCGCGACACGTACGTGCGCCCGACGGAGGACGAGATGGTTGACGCCTCGCGCGAGGCGATCCCGCTCGCGCTGTCCCGCGGAGTCGTGGCCGTGCACGACAAGGACGGCTGGCTGGGCGCCCTGCGGGTCTTCCAGCGCCTGCAGGACGAAGGCTCGCTCAAGCTGCGCGTCTGGCAGTCGCTGCCCTGGGACCACCTCGACCGCCTCCAGGAGATCGGCATCTCCTCCGGCCTGGGCGACGACTTCCTGCGCGTCGGCTACATCAAGGCCTTCCTCGACGGGACGCTCGGCTCGCGCACGGCGCTGATGCTCGACGGCACCGGCGTCGAGATCGTCGGCTACGAGGAGTTCGTGGACATCGTCCGCCGCTCCGCCCGCGCCGGCTTCCCCGTCGCGGTGCACGCGATCGGCGACCGCGCCAACCGGCGCGCCCTCGACGCCTTCGAGGAGACGCGGGACGAGTGGCAGCCGAAAGGCCTCCGCCAGCGCATCGAGCACGCGCAGCTCCTCTCGCCGGAGGACGTCGGCCGCTTCGCAGAGCTCGGCGTCACCGCGTCGGTCCAGTTCAGCCACGCGGCATCCGACCGCGACCTCGCCGACCGCTTCTGGGCCGGGAAGACGGAGGGCGCATACGCCTTCCGCTCGCTCATCGACTCCGGCGCGGTGGTGGCCAACGGCTCCGACGCGCCCGTGGAGGAGCTCGACCCGATCTTCGGCCTCAGCGCCGGCGTGACGCGCACGCTCGACGAGCGCGATGCGTGGCACCCCGAGCAGGCCGTCACCATCGAGCAGGCCCTGCACGCGACCTGCGTCGCACCGGCCTGGCTCACCGGAGACGAGCGGCGGCGCGGCAAGCTCCTCCCCGGCTACCTCGCGGACCTTGTGGTGCTCGACCGTGACCCGCTCGAGTGCCCGCCCGACGAGCTCGGCGAGCTCGAGGTCGTGGCCACGATGGTCGGCGGCCGCTGGGTGCACAACCCGCCTCCCTGGGGCTGATCGGGCACCCACACCGCCGGGGTTACAATGCGCTCATGCGCACGATGAGACCCGTCCATGACGAGGAGTGCGCGGTCGCCTGTACCGCCGACATCATCGGCTCGAAGTGGACGGCCATCATCGTCCACGACCTCTCGGAAGGGCCGCGCCGCTTCTCCGAGCTCGAGCGCTCCTGCCCGGGCATCAGCCCGCGGACGCTCTCGGAGCGCCTGCGCGTGCTCGAGCAGGACGGCGTCCTCGAGAAGCACTCGGCCACCCGCCGTGTCGAGTACGAGCTGACCAGCAAGGGCCAGGCGCTGCTCCCCGTCATCGAGGAAATGCGCCGCTTCGGCCACCACTGGCTCGTGCCCGACGAGGGCCACACGCACGGCCAGAAGAAGTCGCGCGTCGCCCCGGCCGCGTAGCTACCTGGCGAAGACGTTCTTCGCGAGGAAGAGAAGGTTGGCCGGACGCTCGGCCAGGCGCCGCGTGAAGAACGGGAACCATTCGGGCCCGAACGGCGTCGCCACGAGCACCTTGTAGCCACGGCCGACGAGGTCGAGCTGGAGCTGCGGGCGCACGCCGTAGAGCAGCTGGAACTCGAAGCGGTCGCGCTCGATCCCCTCGCTCTCGGCAAAGGCGATCGTACGGTCGATCATGCTCGCGTCGTGGGTCGCGACGGCGGTGTAGCCCTCGCCGCGGAGCGACTGCTCGACCATCGCGAAGTACGCGGCGTCGACGTCCTCCTTCTTCGGATAGGCGACCGAGGCCGGCTCGAGGTAGGCGCCCTTGACGAGGCGGAGATTCGGCTTCAGCGGAAGCAGCTCCTCGAGGTCCTTCGGCGCGCGGTACAGGTAGGACTGGAGCACCACCCCGACGTTGTCCAGACCGTCCTCCCGAAGCTGGCGATAGATGTGGAGCGTCGGGTCGACCGCCGCCGAGTACTCCATGTCGATGCGAACGAAGTTGCCGAGTTCGGCGGCGCGCTCGACGATCTTGCGCACGTTCGCGAGCGCGAGCTCCTCGCCGAGGTCGAGCCCGAGATGCGTGAGCTTGAGCGCGACGTTGACGCGCAGCTCCTCGGCCTGGATGCGCTCGAGGATGCGCACGTACTCGTTCACGACCACGGTGGTCGCAGCCTCGTCGACGACGTCCTCACCGAGGAGGGTCGTGTTCGCGTACAGGCCCTTCTCGTTCAGGCCGCGCAGCACCTCGACGCAGTCGTCGAGCGTCTCGCCCGCGACGAAGCGCGAAGCGCCGAGCCGCATGCCGTGGCGGCTCGCCACGCGCTTGACCGGCCCGCTCTGCGAGGAGCCCAGGATGACCTTGCGCAGGCCGGAGTTGACCGCGCCCCCGATGCGGCCGCTCACCGAGGCAGGTTCCCGAGCGCGACGAGCGTCTCGCGCGCGGCCTCGACCCCGAGAGGCACGTAGCGTGCGAGCAGGCGCTCGTTCGGCGAGTGCATGTTCGCGTTGGGAAGCGCGAAGCCGGACAGGATGGTGGCGATGCCGCGGTCGGCGAGCGCCGGCACGATCGGGATCGTTCCGCCCGAGCGGAGAAGGAGCGGGCGACGGCCGACGACGCGCTCGAACGCGTCGAGACCGAGGCGGACGGCCGGCGCATCGGGCGGTATGAGGCCGGCAGGGGCGCTCGAGCGACGCTCGATCTCGAGCTGGGCGCCCTCCGGGGCCGCGTCGCGCAGGAGACGCTCGAACGCCGCGCTGATCTCCTCGACATCCTGCCCCGGGGCGAGCCGGATCGAGACGTTCGCCTCGGCGAACACGGGCAGCACGGTCTTCTGGAGGACCGGTTCGCCGCCGGTCAACCCGTTCACGTCCACGGCCGGGCCCGCAAGGGTGCGCTGGTAGAAGGCCTCCGCCGCCTCGGCGTCCATCGGCGTCGCGCCCGCGTTGGCGAGCACCGTCGCCCCGGGCGCGAGCTCCCGCCAGGAGTCCATCTCCTCCCGGGTCGGCGGGACGACACCGGCCCGCAGCTCCTCGGGCACGGCGACGACGGCCTCGAGCGACTGCATGAGCGCGTGGACGCCGTTCATGGCGGCGCCGCCGAAGACGCCCGAATGAAGGTCGCGCTCGCCCGCACGCAGGCTGACATGGAAGTAGACGAGCCCGCGCGTGCCGAGGTCGAACGCGGGCGTGTCCTCGCGGGGCATGCCGCTGTCGAAGATGATGCAGGCGTCCGCCCCCCGCTCGTCCGAGGCAAGGAAATGGACGATCGAGTCGCCGCCGATCTCCTCCTCTCCGTCGAAGGCGACGCGGATGTTGACGGGCAGCGCGCCCTCCTCCGCGAGGAGCCGGGCGGCCTTGAGGACGAGATAGGAATTGCCCTTGTCGTCGACGGCGCCCCGCGCGTACAGATACCCGTCGCGGACCTCGGGCTCGAACGGGTCGGACTCCCACAGGTCGAGCGGCGCCGGCGGCTGGACGTCGAAGTGCCCGTAGAGGAGGACGGTCGGCGCCTCGTCCGCGCCCGAGGAGGCACGGATCTCGCCGACCGCGAGCGGATGCCTGTCCGTGTCGACGAGCTCGGCCTCTCCCCCGGCCCCGCGGATGAACTCGCACACCCACTCCCCGGCCCGCCGGACGTCCTCTGCGTGCGCCGCGTCGGCGCTGACGCTCGGGATCCGGAGCCACTCCGAGAGCTCGTCGAGCCAGGCGGGGTCGAGCCGGTCGTTCATCGACCGCGGAGTCTACGGTCCAGCCGAGCGTCGCCTGCCGGTGAACGTGATCGCTACCCTGATCGCCGTGGCACAGACCTACCGCGTCGCCTGGCGGGGCGATGACGGTCCGCGCCCGGGAGGCCCGACCGTCACGCTCGAGGCGCCGCCCACCGAAGGAGAGACGATCAATCTGGACGACGGCACGCGCGTCGCCGTCGAGCAGGTCGAGGAAGTCGCCCACTGGCGCCCCGTCGTCTGGGCGCGCCGGCTGCCCAGGAGCGCGTCCTAGCGACTAGGCGACGTCGCGGAGCTTCTGGCTCTCGGCCAGCGCCTGCAGCTTCTTCAGGCACTGGTTCTCGATCTGGCGGACGCGCTCGCGCGTGACGTTGAACGTGCGGCCGACCTCGTCGAGCGTGCGCGGGTGCTGGCCGTCGAGGCCGTAGCGCATCTCGAGGACGCGGCGCTCGCGGAGCGAGAGGGTCTGGAGGATGCGCGTGAGCGTCTCCTTCCTCAGAGCCGTCTCCGCCGCGTCGTCGGGCGCCGGCGCGGTCTCGTCGGCGAGGAAGTGGCCGAACTCGGACTCCTCGTCGTCACCGACCGGCTTCTCGAGCGAGACGGGCGCCTGCGCGCTGCGCTTGATGTGCTCGACCTCGACCGGGTCGAGCTCGAGCTCGATCGCGATCTCCTCGACCGACGGCTCGCGGCCGAGCTCGCCGAGAAGCTTCCGCTCGATGCGCCCGATCTTGTTCAGCTTCTCGACGACGTGCACCGGCATGCGGATCGTGCGCGCCTTGTCGGCGAGCGCCCGCGCCACTGCCTGGCGGATCCACCAGGTCGCGTACGTCGAGAACTTGAAGCCCTTGCGGTAGTCGAACTTCTCCGCCGCGCGCACGAGCCCGATCGTCCCCTCCTGGATCAGGTCGAGGAAGGGCAGGCCCTGGTTGCGGTAGTTCTTGGCGATCGAGACGACCAGGCGCAGGTTGGACTCGACCATCTTCTGCTTGGCCGAGTGGTCGCCGCGCTCGATCCGCTTCGCGAGCTCGACCTCCTGGGCGGCCGTCAGCAGCGGCACCTTGCCGATGTCCTTGAGGAAGAGCTGGAGCGCGTCCGTCGAAACCTCGCGCGACTCGGGCTGGAGGTCGAGGCCGCTTTCCTCGTCGGGCTCGTCCACGACCTCGATGTGCAGCTCCTCGAGCGCCGTGTAGAACTCGTCCAGCTGCAGGGGCTCGAGGTCGTCGCCGAGCGCGACCGCGATTTCCTCGTGCGTGAGAAAGCCTGCCTCCTGGCCCTGGCGCACGAGTGCCTTGGCGTCTTCGTGATCGAGCAACACGGCCGCCTCGCTCCCCTTCCTCTCCACCATCGCCCCTAACCCCCTACTCATCAACGTAGCCGGGTCCCGCAACTTGTCAACGGCTGCCCTGTGCCGAATCTGCCGCATGTGCGCCGCGACTCTTGCACGCCTGCCGGACGTTCGCTATGGGCCGGAGGGCCCATTCTCGCCTCGCCGGGACCTACCCCGTTTGGGGGAGGGCTACGGCGCGGCGCCGACATTCTCTAGACGGTCGAGCAGCCGCTGGGCTTCCCGCCCGTAGAACCCGTTCGGGGCCTCCTCGTTGGCGAGGCGCAGCTGGCGCTTCGCCTCCTCCACCTGGCCGATCCAGGAAAGCGCAAGCCCGAGGTGGTAGCGGACGACGCCGCCGTCGTCTCCGGAGGCGAGCGGCCCCAGGCGCGAGAACGTCTGAGAGGGGTCGTCCTTGTCGAAGCGCCCCACCGCCGCGGCGACGCGGGCGGGGAGATCGTCGGGGTCGGCGGCGGTAGCAGCCTCGAACACCTCGCGGGCCGAAAGGGGCCGGCCGACGCGCTGGAGGGCGATGCCGTAGGCGAGCTTCTCCTCGACCCCGCCGGCGGCCGCGCGACGCTCGAGCTCGTCGAGCTGCTCCTGGGGAGTCAGGCCCTCCAGCCCGGGCGGCGCCTCCAGCGGGGCGACGAACGGCGGGCGGCCCGGCGCGAACTGCGGGTGGAGGATGTCGTCGGCCCGCACCGCCGCAGGGGAATCCGGCTCGCGGCGCTCGACCTCGCGCCACTCGCGCCTGGCCCCGTCCGTGTCGCCACCGGCCAGGAGAGCGAGGCCAAGGTGGAGGCGGGCGACGCCGCTATCAGGCTGCGCGGAGACAAGCGCCTCCAGGCGCTCGAGCGTCCCTTCGGGCCACGAGGCGATCGCCGCTCCCACCGCGGCCTCGACCGAGTCGGGATTGGCAGCCAGCAGCTCCTCGAAGTCGGCACGGGCCTGCTCCCGCTCGCCGTCCTCGAGCAGCTCCTCGGCGTCACGAAGGGCGCGCGCCTCGGGATCGTCCCTGACGAGGAGCCCGAGCTCGAGCGGCGGCGGCCTCTGTTCGGCCTGGGCCGGCGCGGGCTCGACCGTCGACTCGTCCTCCGTTTGGAAGACGGTGACGCCGACGACGAGCGCGGCCGAGGCGGCGGCGGCGATGGCCACGAGAAGACGTGCGCGGACGCGCGAGGACACGCGCGAATGGTGCCGCAAGCCCTTGCTTGAGGCCTCACTCACGTCGCTATACTTCCTGAAGCAATGCCGAGCTATCGCGAGCTGCTCCAGCAGGTCAAGGGCGAGATCGAGGAGATCGACGCCGCGCGGGCGGCCGAGCTTCGGGAGACCGACTCGCCCGTCCTCGTCGACGTGCGGGAGCGCAGCGAGTGGGACGAGGGCGCCATCCCGGGCGCGATTCACATCCCCCGTGGCAACCTCGAGTCCCGCATCGAGCAAGCGGTGCCCGACCGGGACGCCACCGTGATCCTCTACTGCGCGTCCGGCGCCCGCTCCGCGTTCGCGGCCAAGGCGCTCGAAGAGCTCGGCTACGAGAACGTCGCATCGCTCCAGGGGGGCTTCGGCGACTGGAAGCGCAACGGCTTCCCGTTCGAAGTCCCGCGCGCGCTCGACGACGCAAAGCGCCGCCGCTACTCCCGCCACCTCCTCATTCCGGAGGTCGGCGAGGAGGGCCAGCTGCGCCTGCTCGACGCGCGCATTCTGCTCATCGGCGCCGGCGGCCTGGGCTCACCAGCCTCGCTCTATCTGGCGGCCGCCGGCGTCGGCACGCTCGGGATCGTCGACGACGACGCGGTCGACGAGACGAACCTCCAGCGCCAGATCGTCCACTCCACCGACCGCCTCGGCGAGTCCAAGGCGGAGTCGGCGAAGCGCACGATCGAGGCGCTCAACCCGGACGTGACCGTGAAGGTCTTCAAGGAGCGGCTGACGTCGGAGAACGTCGACCGCATCCTCGGCGAGGGCTGGGACGTGATCGTCGACGGCGCCGACAACTTCCCCACGCGCTACCTCCTCAACGACGCTTCGGTCTGGCACGGCATCCCCGTCGTGCACGGCTCGATCTTCCGCTTCGAGGGCCAGACGACCGTGTTCAAGCCGAAGGAGGGGCCGTGCTACCGCTGCCTCTTCCCGCAGCCGCCTCCGCCCGAGCTGGCCCCGAGCTGCGCGGAAGGTGGCGTGCTCGGCGTCCTGCCCGGCATCGTCGGGTCGCTCCAGGCGAACGAGGCGCTCAAGCTGGCGCTCGGCATCGGCGACCCGCTCGTGGGGCGCCTGCTCCTCTTCGACGCGCTCGAGACGCAGTTCACCGAGATCACGCTGCGCCGCGACCCCGACTGCCCGGTCTGCGGCGACCACCCGACGATCACCGACTACATCGACTACGTCGAGTTCTGTGCCGGCCCGCGGGCCCAGGTGACGCAGTGATCCGCGTCCGCATCCCGCCGACGCTGCGGAACGAGGTCGGCGGCGCGCGCGAGGTCGAGGCCTCCGGCGGCACGCTGCGCGAGGTGCTGGGCGATCTCGCCGACCGCTTCCCCGGGCTCGGCAACCAGGTGCTCGAGAACGGCGACGGCATCGCTCCCTTCGTCAACGTCTACCTCGACAGCGAGGACGTGCGCACGCTCCAGGGCCTCGACACGCCGGTGCTCGAGGGCTCGACCGTCATCCTGCTGCCTGCGATGGCCGGCGGCGAGCGCACGCTGACCCCGTCGCTCCTCGAGACGATCGGCGACACGCCGCTCGTCGAGCTGCCGCGCCTGGCGCCCCATCCGGGCGTCCGCCTCTACGCGAAGCTGGAGGGCCAGAACCCCACCGGCTCCATCAAGGACCGCGTGGCGAAGGCAATGATCGAGAGCGCCGAGGCCTCGGGCGAGCTGGAGCCCGGCCGCGAGCTGCTCGAGCCGACCAGCGGGAACACGGGGATCTCGCTCGCCATGGTGGCGAAGCTCAAGGGCTACCCGCTCACCTGCGTCCTCCCCGAGAACGCAACGCCGGAGCGCGTGAAGCTCCTCGAGCTCTACGGCGCGCGGCTCGTCTTTTCCCCGGCGTCCGAGGGCTCGAACGGCGCGGTGCGGCACGCACTCGATCTTGCGGAGCGCGATCCGCGTCTGTTCATGCCGTTCCAGTACGCCAACGAGGCCAATCCGCGTGCCCATTACGAGGGGACGGGCGCCGAGATCGCAGAGGCCCTCCCACACGTCGACGCCCTCGTCGCCGGTCTCGGAACCGGCGGCACTCTCATGGGCGCCGGTGACCGCCTCCGAGAGGCCAATCCCGACCTCGTCGTCGCCGCCGCCGAGCCGCTCCAGGGCGATCTCGTCTACGGGCTCCGGTCGCTGGCGGACGGCTACGTGCCGCCGATCCTCGACCTCGCCAAGCTCGACCGGAAGGTGCTCGTCACCAACGAGGAGTCGGTCGAGGGCCTGCGACTGCTGCTCGACCGCGAGGCCATCTTCGCCGGCGTCTCGTCCGGCGCCGTGCTCCACGTCGCGCGCAAGATCGCGGAGGAGATCGAGGAGGGCGTCGTCGTCGCGGTGCTCGCCGACGGCGGCTGGAAGTACCTCTCCGCCGACTTCTGGGCCCGTCCTGCGGACGAGGTCGGGGAGTCGATGGAGGACCGCATCTGGTGGTGATCCCTGCCGAGGTGCGCTCGGCGCTCGTCGAGCACGCGGAGGCGGAGCTCCCCAATGAGGCCTGCGGCCTGCTCGTCCTGCGGGACGGCGTCGCGGAGCGCCTCGTCCCGGGGCGAAACCGGGCGGCAAGCCCGTATCGCTTCGAGCTGGAGGTCGATCCCGAGACGTGGTTCCTCGAGGACGAGGGCTACGAGCTGGCCGTCTTCCATTCCCACCCGTCGAGCCCGCCGCGCCCGTCGCGGACTGACGTCGAGAACATCGGCCTCTGGGAGGGTCGCCCGTACGTGATCCTCTCGCTCCGCTCCGGCGAGCTGGCCGCGTGGAAGATCGCGGACGGCTCCGTCGACAGCCTGTCGCTCTCGTAGGCTCAGGGAACCTTTCCGGCGCGCCGCCGGTCAGATGGGCATGAGGACGATCTCTCTCTTCGCAGCTCTCCTCGCTTCCGTGGCTTTCGTCGGCTGCGGTGACGAGGAGGAGGCCGGCAGCAGCCCGGTCGAGATCATGGTCGAGGACGCCGCCGACCACGAGGGGCCGGCCGTGGTCACCGGGAGCCTGCTGGCAACCGGGAACGACGTGAAGCTCTGCGCGGCTCTGGCCGAGTCCTTCCCGCCCCAGTGCGGCGGCGGCTCGATCTCCGTCGTGGGCCTCGACGTCGACTCGCTAGACGGGCTCACCACGGAAGGCGAGGTGACCTGGAGCGACCTGCCGATCGAGGTCGAGGGCGTTCTCGCGGACGGAACCCTCACGGTGGACGACAATGCAATGGAGTGACGGACTACCCCGAAGGCTGGAACGAGGTGCGCGGCGCGCTGCAGCGCGGCTTCCGCTTCAAGGACTTCGCCGAGGCGATGGCCTTCGTGAACCGCCTGGCGGAGGCGTCCGAGGCTGCGAACCACCATCCGGACATCACGATCAGCTGGAACGCGGTTACGGTTCGGTGGTGGACGCACGTCAAGCGCGCGATCACGGACGCCGACGTCGAGATGGCGCGGCGCACCGACGAGCTGGCCTCGTCCTCCTCGCAGCACTCGTAGCGCTTCTCGCGGTCGGCTGCGGCTCGGAGTCGGACGACTCGGGCGGCGATGCCGGAGGCGGGAATACGAGCGCGGGCGAGGCGCCGACCGGCACCGAGCTCACCATCACCGTCTGGCTCGAGGGGAAGGACGGCGCTTCGCAGGAGGTGACGCTGACCTGCGACCCGCCCGGAGGGACGCACCCACGGCCGGAAGAGGCCTGCATGGTGCTCCAGGCCGACCCGGAGGCGCTCGAGCCTCTGCCGCCCGACAGCGTGTGCACGCAGATCTACGGGGGGCCGGAAGAGGCGACGGTCGTCGGCACGCTCGACGGCGAGCAGGTGAACGCGACGTTCAGCCGGCAGAACGGGTGCGAGATCGACCGCTGGATGCGAATGGCCGGGATCCTCCAGCTCGGGGATTGACGGCTACGCGCCGGGAGGCCACAACGAGCCTATGAGGCTCGCGCTCGGATCGGCGCTCGCCGCGGCCCTCCTCGCCGCCCCGGCCGCGCTCGGCTCGCCGCTTCCAGGCGCGCCGAACTGCCCGGTCTTCCCCGCCTCGAGCGTCTGGAACAAGCCGGTTGACAAGCTCGCGGTGCGGAAGGACTCGCGCACGATCGTCAACTCGATCGGGGCGACCCAGTACGTCCATGCGGACTTCGGCTCGGGCCTGTGGGACGGCGGCCCCATCGGGATCCCCATCACCGTGGTCGGGTCGTCGCAGGCGAGGACGGCCGTCGACTTCCACTACGACGACGAGAGCGATCCCGGGCCGTATCCGATCCCGCCCGACGTCGCGATCGAGGGCGGGCCGGACGCGGACGGCGACCGGCACGCGATCATCGTCGACCGCGACTCGTGCACGCTCTACGAGCTCTTCGACCTCTACCCGGCCTGGGATGCCGGCTCGGGCGCGATCTGGAGCATGACCTCGAACCGGATGCGGCCACTCGGTTGGACGTCGGCGGACGCGGCCGGCCTGGCGATCCTCCCGGGCCTCGCGCGCTACGACGAGGTGGCGAGGGGCGTCATCAACCACGCGCTGCGCTTCACGGTCAAGCGCTCGCGACGGGCGTTCATCTACCCGGCCCGCCACTTCGCGAGCAGCTACACGAGCCCGCGCCTCCCGCCCATGGGCCTGCGCCTGCGGCTCCGTGCGAACTTCCCCGTCGCCGGCTACCCGTACCAGGCGCGCGTCATCCTGCGCGCCCTGAAGCGCTACGGGATGATCGTCGCCGACAACGGCTCGAGCTGGTACATCTCCGGCGCCCCGGACCCGCGCTGGAACAACGACCAGCTCCACACGCTCCACCGCGTGAAGGGCTCGGACTTCCGCGTCGTCAACACCTCCAAGCTCCGCCCCTAGTCCCTTCCGGACATGACCCGGGGTCAGACCCCAGGGCGTGTCCGCGGAGGACGGCGCGTCGAGGATCCATGCGCCCTGGAGAGTTCTCGCGCTCGACGGCGCCCCGGCCGCGTACGTCCCTTGCGGACACGTCAGGGGTCAGACCCCGGCCGGGGCCATTAAGGACGAGACTGGGGTGTCGCCGAGCCTCGGCTCAGGCGCAGAGGTCGCGCGCGACGGCCGCGTAGATCTCCACACAGCGCTCGACGCTGGCGAGGTCGACCCATTCCTCGACGGCGTGCGCGCCCTCGCCCGCGGGGCCGAACACGACCGTGGGGATCCCGGCGGAGGAGAGGAGCGCCGAGTCGGCCCAGAACGGGACCCCGACGATCTGCGGCCCGCCGGCATGGCGCGAGACGAGCTCGGCGATCGCCTCGTCGGCGGGCGTCTCGAACGGCTGGCGCGCCATGACGACGCGGATCTCGCCGTCGATGTCGCCGAGCAGCCCGCGCAGCTCGCCCTCGACGTGTTCCGTCGACTCGCCGGGAATCGTCCGCCGCTCGCCTTTGAGCAGGCAGCGATCGGGATAGCTCGAGAACTCCTGGCCGCCCTCGATCACGGAGGCGTGGAGCGAGCCGCTTCCGAGCAAAGGGTGGGTCGGGTCGGCGCGGAGCCGTCGGTCGAGCTCCTCGATCCCCACCAGCACGTGGCCCATGTGGGCGATCGCATCGATCCCGAGATCCGGCCGGGAGCCGTGCGCGGCGCGGCCCTTGGTCTCGATCTCGAACCCGACGAAGCCCTTGTGCGCGAGCGCGAGCCGCATCTCGGTGGGCTCGGAGACGATGGCCCCGTCGGCGCTGTAGCGCTCCGCGACCCGCGCCGAGCCGATGCTCGCGACCTCCTCGTCGGCGACGGCGGTAACGATGACGTCCCCGCGCAGCCCCGCCCCGGCCGCGTCTGCGCCGGCGAGCATGATCGCGGCCAGCCCCGCCTTCATGTCGTAGGAACCGCGGCCGTGGAGCCGTCCGTTCTCGACCGCGGGCTCGAACGGCCGCTCCATGCCGGCGACGCCGACGGTGTCCATGTGGGCGTTGAGGAGCAGCGAGCGGCCTCCGCCCGAGCCGCGCGCGATCCCGACGGTATTGAAACGCCCGGGCGCGAGCTCCTCGATCTCGACCTCGAGGCCCGCGTCTTCGAGCCAGGCGCCCACGAAGCGCGCGATCTCGCCCTCGCCGGCGGCGCCCTCGACCATGTCCGGGTTGATCGAGTCGATCCGGACGAGCTCGGAGAGCAGCTCGGAGACGGCCATCAGTACGGCTGGACGAACTCGACCGGCGCGCCGTCCACCTCGATGAAGCCGACGCGCACCTCGCCGAAGACATCGAAGGGCTCCGCGATCACGTTCCCGCCCGCCATGGCGTCCTCCAGGCTGTCCACGAGGTAGGCGACGTGCGGGACGGTGCGAACCAGCTCGGCCTCAGGACTGTCGGGCTCGTACCAGAGCCACTCGACCCGGTACGGATGGTCACCGGGGCTCGTGAGCCAGAGCCGCTTGGACTCGAGGAAGCGCATGCCCTCGCGCTTGGCGGAAGCGGGCACGCCGATGTGGTCGAACTGCACGGCGCGATACTACTGAGCGACTTCGGCCGAGTCCGTGTCCTCGAGCTCGCGCTCGACGAACTCGACCTCGAGGCGCTCGATGCGCTGCCCGTCCACCTCGACCACGCTGAAGCGCAGGCCGTCGTGTTCGACCTCGTCGCCGGGCTGCGGCGCACGCCCCAGCTCGCCGAAGACGAACCCGGCGATCGTGTGGTAGTCCTCCTGCGGCAGCCCGGTGCCGAACTGCTCGTTGAAGTCGTCGATCGAGAAGGTGCCGTGGATGCGGATGTGCGTCTCGTCGACCCGCTCGATCGAGTCGTCGGGAAGGTCGTACTCGTCCTCGATCTCGCCGACGATCTCCTCGAGCAGGTCCTCCAGCGTGACGATCCCCTGGACGGCGCCGTACTCGTCGACCACGAGGGCCATGTGCTGGTTCTGGCGTCGAAACTCCCCGAGCAGCGAGGCGAGATCCTTCGTCTCCGGGACCACGTGCGCCGGGCGGACGATGTGCTCGATCACGACGTTCTCGATCCCGCGGTCGTAGAGGGCGTGGAAGAGGTCGCGGACGTGCAGGATCCCGAGCATGTCGTCGAGTGAGTCCCGGTAGACCGGATAGCGCGTGTACGGCGAGTCGATCACGGCCGCGAGCGCCTCCTGCGGGGGCAGGTCGATCGAGAGGGCGACGACTTCGGGCCGTGTGACCATGACGTCGTGGGCCTCCTTGTCCGCAAAGTCGAAGACCTTGTAGAGCATCTCCTCCTCGGCTGCGGGAATCTCCTCCGTCTGGGCCACGATCAGGCGAATGTCTTCCTCGGTGTGCATCGTCATCCCGGCCGGCGCCGGCTGGACGCCGAAGAGCCGGGCGATCCAGTTCGCGGACCTCTGGAGGACCCAGACCAGCGGGTTGGCCACCCTGCCGAGCCAGTCGAGCGGCACGGCGAGCCAGACTGCGAGGCGCTCGGCGCGCTGAAGGGCGATCGACTTCGGCACGAGCTCTCCGAGGACGACGCTCAGGTACGTGAGGATCAGGAACGAGAGGATGAACGCCACTTCCTCGGGCATCCAGTCGTCGAAGATGCGTGCGAGGTACGACGCCCCGAGCGCACCGAGCAGGATGCTGAACACGGTGATCCCGACCTGCACCGTCGAGATGAAGCGGACCGGCTCGTCCAGCATCGTGAGCGCCGTCCTGGCCCTGCGGTTCCCGCGCTTGGCCATCTCCTCCAGCCGCGGGCGTCGCGCTGTGACGAGCGCATACTCGGCCGCGACGAAGATCGCATTCCCCAGCACGAGCAGGAGAATGATCAGGATGCGAAGGGAGTCGCTCACGCCTGGTCGCCCCAGGCGTGGGTACTAGGCGGTATCTCGTCCAAGTGTCGGACTGAGGATAGCGGAGCGGTCAGACCGTCTCGCCGGCCGCAAAGGTCTGCAACGGCCGCAGCTCTGCGTCGAGAACGGCCAGGTCGGCACGGAAGCCGGGAGCGATCCGTCCGCGGTCGTTCAGCCCCAGGAGCTGCGCGGGCACCAGGCTCGCCATCATGGCGACCTCCTGGAGCCCGAAACGCGCCATATGGGCGACGAGCGCCGCGCCGGAGCGATCGCCGCCGAGCAGGGAGCCGTCAGGACGGTGCGCGGGAAGCGGGACGAGGTCGCTCGTGAGGGCGATGCGCGCCGGGCCGGCCACGTGGACCGTCATCTCCTCGACCAGCGGATGCAGATGGCGCCCGTCGGCGATCAGCCCGAGTGTGACCCGTTCGTCGGCGAGCAGCGTCGGCACCGAGCCCGTCGTGCGCGCCCTCACGGGGCGCATCGCGTTCCAGAGGTGCGTGGCGAAGCGGGCCCCCGCCTCGATCGCCGCGGTGGTCGTCAGGGCGTTGGCGCGCGTGTGGCCGATGCTCACCACGATCCCGGCCGCCGCGAGCTGCTCGGTCACGTCGAGCGCGCCCTGCAGCTCCGGGGCGAGGGTGACGAGCCGGACGGCGCCGTCCGCGGCGATCCACTCGTCGGCCAGGCCGGGGTCGACCGGCAGAAGCTCGTCGACCGGGATCGCCCCGGCCGCCTCGGGGTTGAGGAACGGCCCCTCCAGGTGGAGGCCCAGGCAGAGCGGGTCGTCGACGGCTCGCACGTCGCGCGCCGCGAGCAGATAGCCGGTGACACCGCTCGCCGCGACGGTGCTCGGGTCGTAGACGTGCAGGTCGACGAAGCCCGGGAAGAGGAGCGGCTCGCGCGGTCCATCCTCCCGCCGCTCGACCGCTGCGATGAGATCGCCCTCGATCGCGACCTCGCCCGCGTAGACCCCCTCAACCGGGTCAATGACAAGTCCCTCTAAAGTGTGACGGCTTCTCACCCGATCTATCATCGTGCCTGGGGAGCGAGCCGCAATGTCCAACGAGATCACCTGCCTAATTGCCGACGACCACGAGGTCGTCAGGGAAGGCCTTCGCCTCTCCCTCTCCCGCGCACCGCAAATCCGCGTCGTGGGCGAGGCTTCTGACGGCGCCAGCGCCGTCGCGGTCGCCGAGCGCCGCCGCCCGAACGTCGTGATCATGGACGTCCGGATGCCCGGCATGGACGGGCTCGAGGCGACGAAGATCCTCGCCGAGCGCCTGCCCACCACGGCGGTCCTCATCTTCACGGCGTACGGCGAGCGCAGCCTGCTCGGCCGGGGCCTGGAGGCGGGTGCCAAGGGCTACATCCTCAAAGAAGCACCCCACCAGACACTGCTCAGGGCCATCGAGAAGGTCGCCAGCGGTGAGGGCTACGTCGACCCCGCTCTCATGCCGGCCCTGCTCACCCGCGAGCGCGAGGAGATGCTCACCCAGCGTGAGCGCGAGATCCTCCAGCTCCTCGCCGACGGCATGTCCAACGCAGACGTCGCAGCGCGCCTCTTCATCAGCCAGGAAACGGTGAAGAGCCACGTGAGGCATATTCTCGCCAAGCTTGAGGCGGACACGCGCACCCATGCCGTCGCCATCGCGCTGCGGGAATCGATCATCGACTGATCTCACCACCGGCGTTTGACGGTGGACGGTCGCTTCTCCCGTAACGCTCGTGGCATCCTCGTCGGCTGCACCGTCGGCGCCGCGCTCGTCGGCGCGCTCGGCCTTGCGTTCGGGGAGCCGGCCGTCGCAGCAGGCGGCCTCGTCGCCTCGACCACGTTCTTCGGCGCCTTTGCGCTCTACCTGATCGTCACCGAGCGCCGGCGCCACGAGTCCGCGGAGGACGAGCTCCAGGCGCAGACGACCTTCCTCGAGTCGCTCGTGGACTCGATCGCGGCCGTCTCCTCGACACTGAACGCGACCGAGATCCTCGATCGCACCTGCGACGAGGCCCGGCGCCTCTTCGACGCCGACACCGCGCGGATCCGGCCGCCGGACGAGGTGGCCGGCACCGAGCGCACGCCCGGAGGCGAGCGCATGGTCGTCCCGCTGGCCGTGCACGGGGAGCTCCTCGGCGACCTCGAGCTCGCACGGCCCGAGCCCTTCCACCGGTGGGATCACATGCGCGCGACCGTGCTCGCGGACTTCGCGGCCCGCATGGTCGAGAACTCGCGCCTGCTCGCGGAGGCCCGCGACCGTGAGGCCGAGCGCGAGCGGCTGACCGAGCGTCTGATCACTGCCGAGCAGGACGAGCGCCGCCGCCTGTCGCTCTTCCTTCACGACGGCCCCCTCCAATCCATGTCCGGCATCGCCCTCATGCACGACGCCTCGCTCGCGGCGCTCCAGGACGGCCGCCTCGAGGACGCCGCCAAGATCATCGAGAACTCGCTCCAGAAGGAGCGTGACACCATCAGAGTCCTCCGCGACCTCTCCTTCGCCATCGAGCCGCTCGTCCTGCGCGACCAGGGCTTCTACGCCGCCGTGCGCGCGCTCGCCGACCAGATCGAGGGAACGCACCGCATCACGGTGATCACGCACGTGGAGGCCGGCGAGCGGCTGGGCGAGAAGACCCAGGTCGCGCTCTACCAGATCATCCGCGAGTCGCTCAACCAGGCCGTCCGGCGGCGGCCGGGCAAGATCGAGGTCGCGGTGGGCGAGCGCGAGGACGGCGGCTTCCAGACGGAGATCACCGACGACGGCGTCGAGGAGCGCCGCCGTGCGTCCATCGAGGCGATCGACGAGCGGGTGAAGATCCTCAACGGCAAGCTCGAGATCGACAGCGGCGAGCACGGTGGGACACTCGTGCGCGTCGTGGTGCCACCGTACGTCGCGGCCGCGAGCGGCGGATAAACTCGGCCGCGTGGCAGACAAACACCTGCTCTTCGTAACCAAGCCGACCGGCTACGAGCTCGTCGAGCGCGACGGCGATCCGCCCGCGCCGGGTGAGGCGATCGAGGTCGAGGATCTGCGCTTCACGGTCGCCAAGGTCGGTCCCTCCCCGCTCCCCCAGGACGAGCGGGCATGCGCCTACCTCGAGACGGTGTAGCCGCTCAGTAGCCGAGCGCGTCCTCGGCGGCGATCCTGCCGAGGACCAGGGCGGACGCGAGCGCGCTCGACCAGCCGCCGAGGGAGATCCCGCCGACGTCCGCGCCCGCGGCCCAGAGGCCGTCCGCGACCCGTGCGCGCTCGTCCGCCTTGATGCCGCCGAGCGTGGTGGTGATGCCGGCGACGACTTCCACCCGGGTGGTGCCGTCTCGCCGTTCCACGGGCGCGCCGCGACGCTCGGCGAGCTCGATTACCTCGAAGACCGTGCGCTCGCGCACCATCTCTCCGAGCGCCTCGTCGGGGACGACGTACCAGGCGCGCGCGCCCGGCTGTCTGGCCGTCCACTGGACGACGTCGATCTCCGACCACGACTGCGCTTCGTAGCGCTCGCCGTGGGCATTCTCGACGACCGCATGGCGGGCATAGACCTGGGCGAGGGGCACGAAGTCCTCGGGGTCGACCGCCGTGACCGCGGCGAGGTTGCGCCCGTAGAACTCGTCGAGCCCGGCCGAGGCCTCGGCGCCCTGGGCGAGCGCGAGCCGCAGGCCGTCTCCCGCGCTCCACGGGTTTGCCCGCAGCACGAGCTGATCGGCCTCGGGCGTGATGTGGCGGCGGACGAGCTCCCGGTCGCCCTGGAAGCCGCCGGTCGCGAGGATCGTCGGGTCGGCAGACACTTCCTCGAGCGGGCTCCCGAGCCGGATCTCACCCGCGCGCCGCGCGAGCGCCTCCGTCAGCCCGTGCGGCTCGAAACGGAGACCGGTCGTCCGCGGGTTGCCCGTCTTCTCGTCGACCACGGGCGCGTCGAGCGACCGCAGCCACGCGAGCGCCTCGTCGAGGCCCTCCCAGACGACGCGCTGGAGCGCGGGGTCGCCGCCGGGGCACTCCGCCCTGAAGGCCTCCCACTCCCGGTAGCGCCAGACGACGCAGGAGGAGAGCCGCATCGACCCGCCGGGCCGGTCGCCCTTCTCGTGGACGACGACATCCGCGCCGAGCTCGCGTGCGCGGACGGCCGCGACCAGGCCGGCCATTCCGGCCCCCGCCACGACGAGGCGGCTCACGATCCTAGGTCAGGGAGAACGTCGGCTTGTGCTCGACGTACTCGAGCTTGATGCGTTCCGGGCCCCACACGAAGACCGCGTAGGTGTTCGCCGCGTCGACGACGTCGGCGATCTCGATGCCGCGGCGCTCGGCCTCCTCGATGTGGTCGTCGGCCGACTCGACGCGCAGCCCGAGGTGGTTGTACAGGGGCCGCTCGCTCTCGCCGGGGTCGCCGGGCTCGAGCAGGATCCTCGAGTCGCCGGCGCGCAGGCTTCCATCCTCGACGTCGAAGCCGAGCTGGGCGAGGCCGGCGAAGGTCTCCTCGGGGTCGCGGACGCGGAAGGCAACGTGGTCGAGGTCGTAGGACACGCCCTCGTCGACCTCGACGAGCGCGAGCCGGAGCCCGCCGGGCGCGTCGAGCTCGGCCGTCCCGTCCTCCCGCTCGACCGGATGGCCCGCGGGGAGCGCCGCGAGCGCCTCGTCGAGGTCGAAGACGCGCAGGCCCACGCGTGCGAGAACGCCCGGATCGCGCTCGCCCTCGGCGGCGAAGAGCGTCAGCTTGCCGCGACGGGCGTCCGCTCCGACGAGCGTGAACTTGTCCGTGCGGTCGATCACGTGCATGCCGACGTGGGCGGTGAGGAAGTTCGCGAGCTTGTCGCGGTCCTCGACCCAGAGGGCCACGTGGTCGAGCGTCTCGATTCGCATCGCGCTGAGGTTACCCATACCCCACAGGGCTAGAACGTGTCGTACGACGCGCGCATTCCGACAGCCGCCGGACGAGGCATAGAATCGGGGCCTTCCCACCCCTGCAGGAGGTCCGATGCTCACGTTCGGCGTCACCGTTCTCCCCGACCCGCCGCACACGCGCTTCCTCGAGCTCATGCAGCTCGCCGAGCAGCACGGCTTCGACTACGGCTGGACGTACGACTCGCACATCCTCTGGCATGACGGGTATCCGCTGCTGACGCTGCTCGCGTCGCAGACCGAGAAGCTGAAGTTCGGGCACTGCGTCACGAATCCGGGGACGCGAGAGCCGACGGTGACCGCCAGCTCGTATGCGACGCTGCATGCAATCTCGGGCGGACGCGCGGTGCTGGGCATCGGCAGGGGCGACTCGGCCAGGCGCGTCATCGGCCAGCAGCCCGTGAAGATGGCCGAGTTCGAGGCGTCCTGCGCGATGATCAAGGACCTCATGAACGGCCGGCCCGTGGAGTGGAACGGGAAGGAGCTCGAGCTCACGTGGGCCAAGGACCGGGAGAAGATCCCGCTCTACATCGCCGCGTACGGGCCGCGCGCGCTGGGCGTCGCCGGGCGGATCGCCGACGGGGTCATCATCCAGCTCGCCGACCCGATCATCATCCAGTGGCTCATGGAGCAGGCCCGCGCGGCGGCCGTCGAGGCCGGGCGTGACCCGGACGAGCTCGAGTGCCTCGTGTGCGCGCCGAGCGTGGTGACCGACGACCTCCAGGGCGCCCGCGACGCGACGCGGTGGTTCCCGGCCATGGTCTCCAACCACGTCATGGACCTGATCGAGCGCTACGGCGAGGAGTCGGAGATCCCCAAGGATCTGACCGAGTACGTGAAGGCGCGGAAGTTCTACGACTACAAGGACCACAGCCGCGAGGGGGCGGCGCACGGCGAGTTCGTGACCGACGAGATCGCCGACCGCTTCAGCGTCATCGGCGACGTGGACGCCGTCCGCGCCAAGCTCCGCGAGCTCGACTCGATCGGCGTCGACCACTTCAACATCTACCTCATGACCCAGGGCCAGGAGGACATCCTCCGGGCCTACGGCGAGGACATCATTCCGGAGCTCAAGCAGGCCGCCGTTTGATGGCGGTGCACGAGCACCTCTTCGACGTCCACGAGGCGAAGCGGCGCCTCGAGGCCGCAAACGGCGGCTACGAGGTCGTCCACGAGTCGCCCGGGCTCGAGGTCGGCGTCTACGTCCTCGTCGCGCCGGAGCCAGACCGCCAGCAGCCGCACGAGGACGACGAGGTCTACATCGTCCTCGAGGGCCGGGGGACACTTCAGGTCGAGGACGAGGAGATCGACCTCACCGAGGGCCAGGCGATGTTCGTCGCCGCCCACGCGGAGCACCGCTTCACCGGCTACGAGTCGCTGAGCCTCCTCGTCATCTTCACCCGCGATACGGCGGGCGTCGGCTAACGCGTCGCCTCGAGCGCGAGCCGCACGGCCCGCGCAAGCGGCTCGGGCACCTCCACGCCGGGCGCCGAGAAGTGATTCCAGGCCCGCTCGGGCTTGTTCGAGTGGCCGCGCAGGCCGGCCACGGCCTCGAAGTCCGGCGCCAGCTCGACGACCCGTTCCGGGCCGGCGATGTCCGAGATCAGCGCGTTCAGCCCCTGTTCCGACGGGATCGGGTCGGCCCCCGCCTCGGCGTCGCGGTCGTGCACGACGACGAAGGGGATGCGGCACGCCTGGCAGATCCGCGCGAAGACCGGGATGTTCGACTTCCCGCCGCACTCGACGATCGAGACCTCGGCCCGGTCGGCGTCGTGCCCGAGCGCCGCGAAGACGGACGGGAGGACGAGCTTCTCCGTGCGGCCCTCGACGAGGATCGCCGACCGGGCGAGGAAGAGCTCGCTTCGCTCCGCGTCGAACTCGCTCACGACTCGAAACGCCTCGTCGGATTCCAGCGGCTCCGGCTGCACGACGTGCGTCCCGCGCTCGGCATCGTGTCCCACGAGCACGAGCTCATCGAGGCGCGCGACGTTCAGGAAGGCGGGCGCGTGCGTCGAGTACAGCACCTGGTTGCCGGAGGCGGCGAGCTCGCGCAGGCGGCGGTAGAGGTAGCGCTGCGAGTGCGGGCGGAGAAAGAGCTCGGGCTCCTCGACGATGAAGACGACCCCCGAGACGTCTGCCTCGCAGCAGGCCTCGAACGCCGCGACCAGGGCGCCGGCGCCGGCCGCTTCGGAGCCGCTGCCCGCGTGCTTTCCGGCAGCCTCGACGAAGCTGCGTGCCGCACCTTCGGCACCGGGGCCCGCCTCGACCAGCGCGTCGCTGCGGAGCCCGGCCGGGAGGAAGACGACCGGCGGCGCGCCCTCGCGCTCTGCGCTCGCCTCCGGCGGACGCGCGCGAAGCGAGACGCTTCCGGCCGTCGACGAGCTCCGCCTCGACCGCGATCGACCCGTCCTCGTCACGGCGGACGTCCTCGGAGCTCGACGGGCGCCGTCGGGATCGAGGAGCGCGCGCACGGCACGTAGGAGGTTCGACTTCCCGGCGCGGGCCTCCCCGACGAGCGCGACGACGGGGCCGAGCCTCAGCTCGACGTCCGCGGCGGAGCGGTACGCGCGTATCCGGACACGCCTGAGTAGCGCCATGGGCGCCGACGATATCCGGCCGGACTAGTTCGGCGTCCGCGCGTTCCGCGGGTCGGGGAGCGGAGTCAGGATCGCTTCCAGCCGCTCCCGCAGCGGCTCGTAGTTCGGCGGCAGCGACAGCCCCTCGCCGAGCGTCTCCAGCGGCTCGTCGGCGGTGAAGCCGGGGCCCATGGTGGCCAGCTCGAAGAGGACGCCGCTCGGCTCGCGGAAGTAGACCGAGCGGAAGTAGAAGCGGTCGATCACCGGCGTCGGGCGCAGGCCCGATTCGGCCACGCGCTGGCGCCAGGCGTCGTGCTCCTCCGTCGGCGAGGCCCACGCGACGTGATGCACGGTGCCTGCTCCACCCTGGCCGCGCTCGGCCGGAGGCTCGTCGAAGGCGTAGAACGATCCGCGCTGCTCGCCGCGCACCTCCCAGGCACGGTCGCCGTCCCGCTCGAATCCCAGCGTCTCCTCGAGGGCAGCCCGGCTCGCCTCGGGGTCGGCCGTGTAGGCGCGGACGCCGTGGAAGCCTTGCAGCGCGTGCTCGGCCGGGATGTCCGGGTGACGCGCGACGAGCGGCTCGTCGTCGACGTCCACGGCGACGATCTCGAGGCCCATCCCTTCACGGTCTGCGAAGCGCAGGCGTCCGCCGTCGGGCTCGACCTCGATCCCCTCCGCGGCCAGCCGCTCGGCCCAGAACGCGATCGCCTCTTCGGAGCCGACGCGCCACACGACGGTGTGCACCATGCCTGCGCCGGCACGTCCGCGGGGGAGGCCGGGATACTCGAAGAACGTGAGGTCGGCGCCGGGGCTTCCGAGCTCGTCTGCGTAGAACAGGTGGTAGACGGTCGGGTCGTCCTGGTTGACCGTCTTCTTGACGAGCCGCAGACCGAGCACCCGCGTGTAGAAGTCGACGTTGCCGGGTGCGTCGGCGGTGATGGCGGTGATGTGGTGGATGCCCTCGAGCTTCATCGGCAGTCCTCCCTCGACTTTGGTCACTCACATCCTACGGACCCTGAGATGATCCAACAGTGACCGAGATCGCGATTACGCGCGCTGGCGCCGAGCGCATCGACGACCTCGAGCCGCTCTGGCATGCGATGCACCGGCACCACCGCTCCGTCGCCGGCCACCTGACGGCTGTCGCGCCTTTCCGCTCCGACGACGAGTCGTGGGTGCTGCGGCGCGCGTTCTACGAGCGCCTGCTGGCCCGGCCGGACTCCTTCTTCCTCCTGGCGGAGCGCGACGGCAGCCTCGTCGGCTACGCCGCCGTCGCCGTGTCGGGAACCGAGGCGAGCCTCGAGGTCGGCGACCGGGTCGGAGAGCTCGAGAGCCTCTCGGTGCTGCCCGAGGAGCGCGGGAACGGGCTCGGCAGCCGGCTGATGGACGCCGTCTTCGAGGAGCTGCGCCGCCTCGGGGTCGAGGAGATCACCATCGCCGTCATGGAGGGAAACGACGACGCGGCTCGCTTCTACGAGCGGCGCGGGCTCGTCCCGTATCTCAGGTGGACGATCGGCCGGGTGCCGCCGGCTCCGTGAGCCCCGGCTGCTCGCGGGCGTCGTAGCGCCTGAACGCCGGCAGGGCTAACGCAGCGAGCGCCACGCCGACGACGCACAGCACGCCGCCCGAGACGATCGAGGCGCGGATCCCGGCGAACGAGGCGACGATGCCCGACTCGAGGTTCCCGAGCAGCGGGCCCGCCGAGTAGCTGACCTGCTCGATGCCCGCGAGGCGGCCTCGCAGGTGGTCCGGGATCGTGGTGTTCCAGATCGTGCCGCGGAAGATCCCGCTGATCATGTCGGCAGCGCCCGCGAGCCCGAGGAAGATCAGCACGAGGGCGAGGCTCGGCGCGAAACCGGCTGCGGTGATGGCGACGCCCCAGGCCGCGGCCGCCCAGATGACGGCGAGGCCGTGGCGGTGCACGCGCCCGGTCCAGCCGCTCGTCACCGTGGCGACGAGCGAGCCTGCGGGGATCGCCGCGTACATGAGCCCGAGCACGCCGGCGCCCCCGAACTCGGACGCGAACGCCGGGAAGAGCGCGAGCGGCATCCCGAAGAACATGGCGAGCATGTCCACGCTGTAGGTGCCGACGAGCTCCGGGCGGCTCACCGCGTAGCGGAAACCGTCGACGATCCCGCTCAAGCTCGGCCTGGCGGCGCCCGGCGGCGGCGGTACGGCGCGCATGAGCGCGAGCGCGCCGAGCGACGCGCCGAACGTCGCCACGTCGATCACGTACGTGGTCGGCAGCCCGAGGGTGGCGATCAGGATCCCGCCCACTGCCGGGCCCGTGACCATGCCGATGTTGCCCCGGAAGGAGTCCAGGGCGCTCGCCGCGATCAGCTCGTGCCGCTCGACGAGTCGCGGCGTGAGGGCGTCGAGCGGTGGACGCTGGATGCCGTCGAGCCCGGCCATGATCGCCCCGACGACGAAGAGCACCCAGAGCTGCGGGCTCTCCAGTGTCGCGTTGAAAGCGAGGATGCCGGCGCAGAGCGCGAGCGACGCCTCGGCGATCTGGACGAGCCGGCGCCGGTCGAAGGCGTCGGCGAGCGCTCCGCCGACGAAGGCGGTCACGAGCAGCGGGCCGAGCTCGGCGAGGCTGAGGAGGCCGACGACGAGCGACGAGCCGGAGAGCTGGTACGCCTGGTACGGCAGCGCGACGTACGTGATCATCGAGCCGAAGAACGAGACGCCCTGGCCGAAGAAGAGCAGGCGGAAGTCGCGGTGCCGCTTCAGCGGCCCGATGTCGATCGTCGCGAGCTTGAGGGCCGAACGGACGCGCCCCGGCTCCGGCACCGGCGGGGCGGGCCCGAGGCGCTCGGCCTCGCGGAGGTCGTCTCCGCTCACCGGGTCTTGCTGCCGGCGCCGAAGCGGAAGCAGGAGACCACGTGGTCGTCCACGAGGCCGGCGGCCTGCATGAACGCGTAGCAGACCGTCGGCCCGACGAAGCGGAACCCGCGGCGCTTGAGCTCCTTGCTCATCGCCTTGGAGACGGGTGTCTCGGCGGGGATCTCACTCACCGACTTCCAGCCGCCCACGAGCGGCTCGCCGTCCACGAAGCCCCAGAGCAGCGCCGAGAAGCTCCCCAGCTCCTCGCTGCGTCTCGAGCACGCGGCGGGCGTTCTCGATCGTCGAGGAGACCTTCAGCCGGTTGCGGACGATGCCCGGATCGGCCAGCAGCTTCGCTTCGCGGCGGGAGTCGAAGCGCGCCACCTTGGCGGGATCGAAGCCGGCGAAGGCCTTGCGGTACCCCTCGCGCTTGTGGAGGATCGTCGACCACGAGAGCCCGGCCTGTGCGCCTTCGAGCGTGAGCAGCTCGTAAAGCGCACGATCGTCGCGCTCGGGCACGCCCCACTCCTCGTCGTGGTAGGCGACGTACTGGGGGTCGCTCTCCGGAACCCACGCGCAGCGCTCGGGCACGGCAGGCAGGCTACGCGACGGCGACGAGGTCGAGGATTGCTGTCACGACTGGCACAATCGAGAAGTGAGACGAGGACGATCGTATTCCCTTGCCGTCTGCGCACTGGCCGCGCTTACGGCCCCCGCCGTTTCGACAAGCGCCGTCGAGACGGTTTCCGTGACGAAGTTCCCGGTGGTCGCCGTCGCCCAGGATCAGGGTCGAGTCGCGTGGATCACGACCCCACACCTCCCGGCCGAGCCGGGGGACGCGACGACGTATTGGGTCACGGTCCGGCATCTGCGCTCCGGCGCAGGGACCTCGGACCTGGTCGGAGCCGCAACGACGCTGGAAGTTCCTCTCCTCGCAGTCGGTGGAGGCCGCGCCTTCTATTCGGAATTCCAGTGCGGCAACGCCTGTTACAACAACCTCTACACGATCTCGCCGAGTGGCAGGCGCAGCTGGTGGGTGACCACGTTGTCTACCTCGCCCGGCCCACCCCCGGACGGCGCAGGAAGGACGAACGAGGCAATCGCAGCCGACGGTTCGACGCTCGTCTACGCCCAGATCAACTGGACGTTCTCGGTTCCGGGCTGCGACCCTTACATCACGTCCTGCGGACCGAGCAGCGCGTCTCCCGGCCCCGTATGGCGCCTTAGCGAGGCGGGACCTATTCAGATTCCCGGCGCAACCGCAGACGTCATGCTGGCGGCAGGTCAGGGTCGGGTGGTGACCGCGCTAAGGGGCCAGGTACAGGTGCGCGACGCCGTCAACGGAAGCCTCATCTCCTCGTTCACCCCGTCAGGGACCATCCGCGCGCTCGCGCTCGACGGCGGCCTGGTCGCCGTCCTCCTCCAGGACGCCGGCGGGAAACGCATCGAGCGCTACGACGTCGCGAGCGGCGCGTTCCTCGCCTCGACGGCAGTGCCGGCGACCACCGCCGCCGAGTTGGACGTCTCCGGGCAGAAGCTCGTTTTCCGAAGCGGCAACGAGATCCGGCTTCTGGCGCACCCGACAGGGAACGTGCGCCTGCTCCTGACCACAAGAACGAAGCCGATCGGGCTCTCGATCGAGGGCACGCAGGTCGCGTGGGTGAAGCGGGTCGTCTGGGGCGTGAACCGCGGCGGGCGCGGCTTCGTCCGCTCGCTGCGCGTCTCCTAGAGCGCGAACGCCTCCCGGAGCGCGTCCCGCATGGCCTGCACGTCCGGCTCGACGCCGGTCCAGAGCTCGAAGCCGATCCTCCCCTGCTCCACGAGCATCTCGAGGCCGTCGAGGGTCTCGCAGCCCAGTTCGGCCGCCGTTCCGAGGAAGCGCGTCTCCGGCGGGTTCGGGATCACGTCGGCGACGAGCGCCCGGCCGGCGACGTCCTCGAGCTCGAGCGGGACGACGGCCTCGATGTCGGGGTAGAGCCCGATCGACGTCGCGTTGACGACGAGGTCGGCCTCCGCTGGCACCCGGAAGCCGGTGCCGAGCTCCTCGACACGGACGTCCGGCGGCGACTCCATCTCCGTGAGCAGCGCGCCGAGCTCCTGCCCGCGTGCAGCGCCGCGGTTGACGATCGTGATGCCGGCGGCTCCGGCCAGCGCGAGCTCGACGGCGATCGCCCGCGCGGCGCCGCCGGCGCCCAGGAGCACCGCTCGCGCGCCCGCCGGGTCGCGACGCCGGCGCACCGCCTCGAGGAAGCCCGCACCGTCGGTGTTCTCGCCGACCAGCTCGTCGCCGCGGCGCACGACGCAGTTGACGGCGCCCATGAGAGCGGCCGAGCGCCCGACCCGGTCGAGGTGCTCGACGACCGCGACCTTGTGGGGGATGGTGCAGTTGAAGCCGCGCAGCCCCATCACCCGCGCCCCGCGCACCGCGTCCGCCAGCCCTTCGGGGGCAACCTCGATCGTCAGGTAGCGCCAGTCCAGCCCGGCTGCGGCGAATCCCGCCTCGATCATCGCCTGCGTCGGGTTCTCCTCCACGGGCTGCCCGAAGAGGCCGACCAGCTCCTGCCGGAATCCCGCCATCAGACCGCCTGAGGACGCTGCGCCACGCCTAGCTGAAGGTCTCGAGGGCGCCGTTCATGCTCCGGACTCCCTGGACGCAGGCCCGCCGCGTCGCGGCATCCGGAAGCGACCCGCAGCCGAAGTCCTCGAACGCGCCGTCGGTCAGCACTGCGAGCACCTTGCCGAGCCAGCGATAGCAGGCCGTCTTCGTCTCGCCGGGGAAGCCGTCGCACTGGCGGATGAGCGCGACAAGGTCCTCCGGCGTCGCCGTTGCGAGGAGGTTCTGCACCTTGGTGCCGCGGATGCAGCTGATGGCGTCCTCACCGTCGAACTCGGTGCAGATCGCGAGCTGCTCGCTCGGGTCAGGAGGCCCGACCACCGACGCCGCCGTGATGCAGCCTTGCCGCTGCAGCCCTTCGAGGCCCGTGCACAGCGCCTCGATGTCCTCCGCCCCGTTCACTGGCTGGTCGGGACGGTCGTCGACGAACGCCCGGTACCAGCACGGGCGCACGAACTGAGCAGCCTGGGCGCCACACAGCACGCGCGGGTCGTCGGCGACCTCTGCCGGAGGCTCCGTGTCGTCGGCGCCGATCACCGCGAACCAGTAGTCGTGGAAGGCGCCCTGCGAGCAGTCGGGCGCGCTCACGTCGCCGAGGGCGTCGCAGAGCAGCAGGGCTTCGTCGAGGTCCTCGCGAACGAGGCGCATGAAGGCATGGCCGAACCCGTGCACGCAGCTGTAGCGCTGGTAGCGCGTGTCCGTCTCGTCGCACACGGCGGCTGCCTGCGCGGGCCGGCTCAGGTCGATCTGCGGCGCGACACCGGTGACGAGCCCGTGCGCGAAGCCCGCGGTGCAGCCCGGCTCGTTGGACTGCGGCAGGTAGGTCATCAGCGTGGCGAGCGTGACCTGGTGCTCCGCTGCGAACTCACGCCCGACGGTGTGCATGAGCCCGTGGCAGTCGCCGAGCAGCCGCCCGGTCGGATCGGAATAGGCGGCGACGGCCGCCTCCTCGAGCGGGCCGGAGGGGTCATCCTCGCCTTCGAAGAGGGCAGCGAGCGCCTGCGTGTAGCACTCGCGAGCCGCGTCGGCGTCTTCGATCGCGCCGCATTCCTCCAGACCGGGCTCCTCGGCGGGCGCCGTGTCGGACTGCGTGGACTGTGCGGAGGACTCGGGCTCGTCGTCTCCCCCCGAGCACGCGACGGACGCCGCCGCAAGAGCCGCAAGCACTGCCATGCCGAGGATCACCCGCCGCACACGAGTCATCGTAGTGCGGCCCGCCGGGGCGATTAGCCCGAAGCGGTCAGCAGGAGGCCGATGCCGGAAGGGTCGCGCACGAGCACGCCGTCCTCCTGGGATTCAGGCTCTTGCTCCGTCGCCGCCACTCGCGCGGCAACCCGGTCGCGCTCACCCTCGTCGGGAAGGACGATGGTCGCGTATCGAAGCGCGGCGGTGCCCGGAGGAGGCGCAGGCGCCCCGAGGCTGTGCCAGGTGTTCGCGCCCACGTGATGGTGGTAGCCGCCGGCCGCCAGGAAGGCGGCTGACCCGAACAGCTCCGCCATGACGTCGAACCCGAGCACGTCCCGGTAGAAGTCGATCGTCGCGCCGACGTCGGCGACCTGGAGGTGGATGTGGCCCATGTCCGTCCCGGCCGGCAGGCCGTCGAAGGGCTCCGTCGCCGGATCGTCGAGCTCGCCCATCAGGTCGGCGACGTCGAGGGGGTCGGTCGTCATACGGGCACCGACGAGCCCTTCCCAGACCACCCGCGGGCGGTCGTGGTAGATCTCGATGCCGTGCCCGTCCGGGTCGGTGAGGTAGATCGCCTCGCTGACGAAGTGGTCGGACATGCCGAGGAGCGCGACGTGCTCGCGGGCGGCGTGGGCGAGCCAACGTGCGAGATCGACCCGCTCAGGGACGCGGAGCGCGAAGTGGTACAGCCCGGTGTGACGGCTCGCCGGACTGGCGCCCGGCTCTTCGACGAGCCCGAGAAGCTCGACGCCTCCGGCGCCGAGCAAGGCCTTGCCGGACCCCGCTTCGAGGACGGTGAGGCCGACCGTTTCCCGGTAGTAGTCGAGCGCGCGCTCGAGGTCGGCGACCGTGACGTGCACGGCCCCCATGGTCGTGGTCGCGGGCAGCAACTCGGTGGCGGCCGTCATACGGCCACGATAGCCGCGGAGTGCCGCCTCGTCGCAGGTGTCTCTTTACGTATCGCTCACACGCCGCATACGAGCTATTAAGAACCTCGATTTACGTTTTGCCGCGGTAATCCCTTGACCTGGGGTCGGGGCCGTCGCCTCATCAGCCGATCAAGGTCGAGGAGCCGCACGTCGTATGCGTTTTCGACGCCTACTTCCCGTATTCGTTGTCCTTGCCGCATTCGCGTTTCCCGCGACTGGCTCGGCCAACGACCTTCCGAACGGTTCGTTCGAGAACCGCCTGCAGTCCTGGGCGCCGATGAGCTCGGCGCTCGCGATTCGGGCGGGCGGGGTGCACGGGGCGCGGTACGCGCGTGCGACTTTCCGTCGTGGAACGGCGTTCGGCCTCTTCACCACGCCGAGCCTCGACCTCGATGCCGGGCAAAGCATCTCCGCCCGCGCGTCGATTCGAGCTCCCCGTGGAAAGCAGGTCTGCGTCCGGATCCGCGAACGCCGCGCCGGCAAGCTCGTCGCCCAGGCCGTGCGGTGCGTGGCATCCACCGGCGGGTGGCAGCGGCCGCCCGGTCTCGGGTACACGGTGCGGCGCGGCGACAGCACCCTCGCGCTTGCGGTGTTCGAGCGGCGCACGAGGGCTCGCAACTGGATCGACGTCGACAACGTCGTCCTCAACGTCGTCCCGCTCGGCACGCCGCCGGCCGGGACGGTCATCGTCACCAACCGGCCCTGGAGCTGCACCGGGCCCCTCTCCGCGTTCGGGGCGCTTCCGGTCAAGGTCGTCTCGACGATCGCCAACGCCAGCGCAAACGACAACGACAACGCCGTCAGCCTCAGAGGCTGCTCCGGCGACGGCGACCCGGCGACGATCGACCTGATCCTCGACATCCGTGGCAACCGCGGCGCGATCGGCACGTCCTACGACGCCGTTCGCATAGGCCAGAACGCGCATGACCTCGTCGTGACCGGAAACGCCGAGTGCGGAGCCCGTAGCTCGAACCCCTCCATCCACCAGGACGTCGTCCAGGCCCTCTCGGGGAACCGCATCGAGTTCCGCGACTTCACGTCGGGCAACCCGGAGACGGGCGACTGGTCGTGCTGGGGCGCGGGCGGCGGGTGGTACATCACGTGGGCGAACGCCGGTATCCCGACCGAGCTCATCTGTCTGCGGTGCAAGCTGGCGACCTTCAACCAGAACCTGCGGATCGACGAGTCCGTGCGCTCCGGCGCGCGCGACTCGGTGTTCGGCTTTTCCCGCTCCTACGGAATCTTCATCGGGCCCGACGCCGTCGACCCGGTGAACGTCAACAACCGCGTCATCGAGTACTAGCCGGCTCGTCCGCCCGTCGGACGCATCGGCTCTGACACGCCGTCAATCCCAATCGAAAGGGGTCATGGCCATTCCAAGGCTGTATCTCACCCTGCTCACGCTGCTCGTCGCCGGGACGATTTTCGCCCCCGGCGCCGTGGCGGCGACCTACCCGGCGGCTCACGACGCCTGGGTCACAAACCGCTACCAGGCGCGCAACTACGGCGCCGAGCGCCTCATGCGCGTCAACGACAGCCCCGTGAAGCGCTCGTACGTCCGCTTCACCGTCCCGGCGATCTCGGGGACGATCCAGAGCGCCTACCTCCGCGTCTACGCGCAGACCGCCGCCGCAAACGGCTTCCGCGTCTGGACGACGACCGCCGGCTGGAACCAGGGCGCGATCACCTACGCCAACGCCCCGGCCGCGGGGACGCTGGTCGCCGACGTCCCGCGTTTCACGGCCACGAACACGTGGCGGCAGGTCGACGTGACCGCCGCCGTCACCGCGGGCACGCGGGCGTTCCTGCTCGCCACGCCGAGCACCCCCGCCGACGTGATCTTCACCACGCGGGAGGGCGGCCGGGCGCCCGAGCTCGTCATCAACACCGGCGGCACCGAGCCGCCTCCGCCGACCCCGACCGCGCCGGCGAGCACGTCTGCGCCGACGGTGAGCGGGACGGCCCAGCAGGGCCAGGCACTCACCGCCACCTCCGGCTCGTGGAGCGGCAGCACGCCGATGAACTACGCCCACCAGTGGCGCCGCTGTAACGCCTCGGGTGGGGCGTGCTCCAACATCGACGGCGCGACGACAGCCTCCTACACCCTCGCTGCGGCGGACGTCGGCCAAACGGTCCGCGTGCGGGTGACGGCGTCCAACTCGGCCGGCTCGGCGAGCGCGGACTCGAACCAGACCGCCGTCGTCACCTCGAGCACGCCGGATCCCGACCCGGATCCGGATCCCGATCCGACGCCGGGCACAACGATCACGACGAACCGGCCGTGGAACTGCACCGGCGCCCTCACGGCCTTCGGGACGCTCCCGATCAAGGTCGTCTCGACCATCGCCAACGCGAGCGCGAACGACAACGACAACGCCGTGAGCCTGCGCGGGTGCTACGGGGACGGGAATCCGAACACGGTCGACCTGATCCTCGACATCCGCGGCAACGGTGGCTCGGTCGGCGACGGCTCGATCGGCACCTCCTACGACACCGTTCGCATCGGCCAGAACGCGCACGACCTGGTCGTCACCGGAAACGCCGAGTGCGGAGCCCGCAGCTCGAACCCGTCCATCCACCAGGACATCGTCCAGGCGCTCTCCGGCAGCAACATCACCTTCGTCGACTTCACGTCGGGCGACCCGTTCACGGGCCGCTGGACGTGCTGGGGCGCGGGTGGCGGCTGGTACATCACCTGGGCGAACGCCGGCAGGCCGACCGACCTCATCTGCCTGCGTTGCATCCTCGCGACGTACAACCAGAACCTGCGCATCGGCGACTCGCTTCGCTCGGGCGCCCGCGACTCCGTGTTCGGTTACAGCCGCTCGTACGGGATCTTCGTCGAGTCGGTCGCGACGAGCCCGGTGAACGTGAACAACCGCGTCATCCGCTACTAACGGCAGGACTGGAGGGGCGGCCCGCACCGAGCGGGCCGCCCCTTTCGCTCACGGGCGCGTTCGGTCCGTCGTCGCTCGGGGTAGGCGACCGGTGACACCGAGACACAGGGGGACACACATGGGACGGATCTCGATGCGCCCGCTGCTCCTGGCGCTCGTAGTCGTGCTGCTGGCCGGGCCCGCAGCGGCGACAGCGAAACAGGACCGGAGCTCCGAGCCGGTCAAGGAGCCGACCGCCGTCGGCCGGGGCGGCGCCGCGGCCACGGTGGACGTGCTGGCCACGGCCGCGGCCGTCGACGTGCTCAAGCGCGGCGGGAACGCCGTCGACGCCGCCGTCGCAGCGGCCGGCGTGCTCGGCGTGACCGAGCCCTTCTCCGCCGGGATCGGCGGTGGCGGCTTCATGGTCATCCGGACGTCGAAGGGCAAGGTGACGACCATCGACGCGCGCGAGAAGGCGCACGGGGCGATGCAGCCGGACTCGTTCTGGGAGAACGGCGTGCCGCTGCCCTTCAACGAGGCCCGCTACAGCGGCCTCTCCGCGGGCGTGCCCGGCACGGTGCTGGGCTGGGAGAAGGCGCTCGACCGCTACGGGACGAAGTCGCTGCGGAAGATGCTCGAGTACGGGATCGACGTCGCCCGCACGGGCTTCGTCGTCGACCAGACCTTCTTCGACCAGACGGCGGCGAACGTCGACTGGTTCGACGACGTCCCCTCGTCGGAGGCCGTCTACCTCGACCCGGACGGGACGCCGCGCGATGTCGGCACGATCTTCCGCAATCCCGACCTCGCGGGCGCGTACGAGCGGATCGCGAAGCTCGGCTCGAAGGGCTTTTACCGTGGCGACATCGCCGAGGCGATCGTGAACGCCGTCCGGCAGCCTCCCATCGCCGCCGATGCGAACCACGTCTGGCGCCCGGGCCTGATGACCCTCGACGACCTGAGGCGCTACACGGCGCCCGAGCGCAAGCCGACGAAGGTCCGCTACCGCGGGCTCGACGTCTACGGGATGGGGCCACCCTCGAGCGGCGGCTCGACGGTCGGCGAGGCGCTGAACATCCTCGAGGGCTACGACCTCGAGGACATGTCCCGGACGCAGGCGCTGCACCTCTTCCTCGAGGCGTCGCGCTACGCGTTCGCCGACCGGAACGCCTACCTCGGCGATCCCGAGTACGTCGACGTGCCGCTCAGAGGCCTGCTCTCTGACGCGTTCGCGGCCGAGCGGCGGGCGCTGATCAACCCGGCCCTCGCGAGCACGCACCCGGCGGCGCCCGGGGACCCGTGGCCGCACAACGGGGGCGGCTCCGGCGGCGAAGCCGGGGTGACCGCGACCCAGAGCGAGACGACGACCCACCTGACGGTCTCCGACCGCAAGGGCACGGTCGTCTCGTACACGTTCACGATCGAGTCCACCGGCGGCAACGGCATCGTCGTCCCGGGCTGGGGCTTCCTGCTCAACAACGAGCTGACGGACTTCAACTTCGACTCGCTGACGCATCCAAACAGGGTCGAAGGCGGCAAGCGGCCGCGCAGCTCGATGAGCCCGACGATCGTCCTCGACCGCGGCAAGCCGTACCTCGCGCTCGGCTCGCCCGGCGGCTCGACGATCATCACCACGGTCCTCCAGCTGCTCGTCGACCGGCTCGACCTCGGCGCGACCCTGCCCGAGGCGATCGCCGCGCCGCGCGCGACCCAGCGCAACACGGCGACGACGCTCGGCGAGGCGGCGTTCCTGGCCTCGCCCGAGGCACAGGCTCTCGCCTCGACGTACATGCACGTCTTCGCGCCGACCGGCGAGATCGGAGCGGCGACGGGGATCGACTTCCTCCGCGACGGCCGCGTCCTGGCGGCGGCGGAGCCTGTCCGGCGCGGTGGAGGAAGCGCGATGATCGCGCCCTCGCGCGGGCGCCACTAGGCGACCAAGCCACGGAAACGGAGAAAGCCCCGCGCGAGCGGGGCTTTCTCGTGGCGTGAGGAGACTCGTTAGTGCTGGGCGCCTTCGAGCGCGGGCTCGCCGGCCGGCTCACCGTGGGAAGGCGCCATCGTCGGCCGCAGGAGCGCAGCGCCGACTGCGATCGCCGTGATCACGAACGCCGCGCCGAGCAGGAAGGCCGCGTGGAAGCCGCCGGTCAGAGCCGAGGCCGTGCTCTCGCCCGACTCCAGCAGGCTGTCCGTGCGGAAGTCGGCCAGGCTCGCAAGGATCGCGAGACCCAGCGCGCCGCCCATCATGAACGCCGTGTTCACGATCCCGGAGGCGAGCCCGGACTCCTCCGGCTTCACGTCGCCCATGGCCGCGAGCAGAAGCGGGTTGAAGGCGATGCCGCCGCCGAGCCCCATCGCGAGCGTGGCCGGGAGGACGTCGACGAAGACGTTTCCGTCCACCGGCACGCGGGCGAAGAGGAGCAGGCCGAGCGCCATGAGCCCGAGCCCGGCGCCGAGCGGCTTCTTGATCCCATAGCGCATGACGAACCTGTCCGAGTAGAGGGACGAGGCGCCCCAGACCACCGTCGAAGGCAGGTACGCAAGGCCGACCTCGAGCGGCGTGTATCCAAGAACCTGCTGCAGGTACAGGGCCGAGAAGAAGAAGTACGCGAACATCCCGGCCGCCATCAGCGTGCCTACGGTGTTCGCGACCGAGACGTTCCGATGGCAGAAGACGCTGAACGGCACCAGCGGCTCGGCGACCCGCCTCTCGATGACGATGAAGGCGGCCAGGAGCGCAACAGCCCCGCCGAGCAGGCCGAGCGTCTGGGCGGACGTCCAGCCGTTGTCGTTCCCGTTCACGATCGCGTAGACCGCGAGCATCAAGGCCCCGGTGACCGTGATGGCCCCGCCGAAGTCGATGCGCCGGCTCGCGATCCCCGGCGTGATCGGCAGCAGCTTCAGCGAGAGCGCGAAGACGAGGATCCCGATCGGCAGGTTGACGAGGAAGATCCAGTGCCAGTTGAGGACGTCCGTGAGGATTCCGCCGGCGAGCACCCCGATGGCACCGCCTCCGGAGAGGACGAAGCCGAAGATCCCCATCGCCTTCGCCCGGTCGGCCGGCTCGGTGAAGAGCATCATCGTCAGCGAGAGCGCGACCGCCGCGACGAGCGCGCCGCCGAGGCCCTGCACCGCGCGCGCGACCACCAGCTGGCCCTGCGTGGTCGCGAGACCGCAGGCGAGCGAGGCGAGGGTGAAGAGCGCGATCCCGGTCAGGAACATGCGCCGCTGCCCGAACAGGTCGCCCAGGCGGCCGCCGAGCAGCAGGAAGCCGCCGAACGTGAGCAGGTAGGCGTTGACCACCCAGGCGAGAGAGGTCTGCGAGAAGCCGAGATCGTCCCGAATCGTCGGGAGGGCGACGTTCACGATCGTCCCGTCGAGGACGATCATGAGGTCGCCGAGGCAGAGGACGTACAACGCGAGCCAGCGCCCGCGGCCGGTTGCCGTCATACGCGTCCCCTCCGTTCCTTGGTGTGTCCCTGGTTCTTGGTCATCGTGTCTCCGAGTCTTGGGGTCATAGCTAGAGACCGGATGGGCCGGTTGAACTCACCGGTCGTCGTGAGCCGGGCGATACCGTGCTTTCACGCTATCGACTCCGGCCACGGGTGCCGTTCAACGGGGTTAGACGCCCGCGAGGACACTGTCCTTCGTTCCACTTGACAGCCTCTCGAAACGTGGCCCGACGTTCTGGCCGTATCCGGTCAGATCGAGACGCTGACGGGGAACGTGGCGATCCAGATGACGGTGCCGGTGAAGACGATGAGCCCGAACGACAGCAGCACCGCTCGTAGGCGTCGCGTCCGCAACTTCGCGCTCATCCCGGCAAAGAACAGCGCGGCGGCGAAGAGGACGACGCAGAGCACGTAGTTCGTCGACCGCTGCACGTTGGTCCTTGCCTGGGCGGCGAACGCTTCGGCCTCCGCCTCGAGCGCGTCGGCTTCCTCCCGCGCGGCGAGCCGGTACTCCGGCATCGCGAACGGGGTGAGCGGCGCGTCCGCGTTCTGCAGCGGCCGCGTGGCCACCCAGGCGTCCACCGCCGGCTTGAACTCCTCCCGGAAGCGCTCGAAGTAGAAATCCGCCAGCTCCGTCTGATCCTGGGCGTACGCGTCGGCCCATGACGTGAAGGTGGCCACGTCGATCTGAGTCTGTGTGTCGGCGAGACCGGACGCGCGCGTCGACTCGATCCGCGCGGCGTTGCCACGACTGAAGGCCTTCGCCTGCTCGCCGTTCCAGCGGCTGGCCTGGTAGCCGCTCCACGCCGTCGCGACGGTTGCAAGAGCGAGGAGCACGGTGGCGACGATCTCCAGACGCTCGGCCCGCTCCTCGGGTGCCGCGCTCGTCAGTTCGCGTTCCCCTCTGCGTCGCACGGGATGCGCACTTCGATGTCCGCCGCAGCCATCGCCTCGTCGATGATCCGGAGCGTTCGCTCCATCGCGACCGGCCGCAGCCCTCCCACGCCCGTCTGGAACGGCCTGTCGAGGACGTTGAGCAGCAGGAGCATCGTCGTGATCACCACGGTGACCGCACCCATGAGCATGCCCTGCGTCACCGCACGCTCGCCGCTGTCGGCGAAGAAGAGCATGAAGACGAAGATGACCGCGGAGATGAAGAAGAGCACGATCCAGAGCGGGATCGGGATCACGCCCACCGCTCCGTGGGTGCGATCCATGCGCGCCGCCTCGCGCGCCGACGTCTGCTCGAGCCACTTGTCGTAGGCCGACTGCTCGCTCGCGGTCTCCGGCTCGACGCCCCGCACCGTCTCGAAGAGCTCCACGCCCCAGGGGTTGATCGCGTCTCCCAGGGTCCCCTCCTCCATCCGCTCCCACTCCTGGCCCACGACCGAGCGCCCGTAGCAGATGAGCTCGCCGGTCAGCTCGGCGCCGACCGCGCCCGCGAAGAACTGGGCCGTCTCGACCTGCTGCGTCAGCACGAGCGCCTCTTCCTCCGCCCCGGCCCGGGACTGGTCGTAGCTCGTGAAGGCGAGGAAGACGATGAACCCGAGGAGAACCGAGAACCCGGTCGCCAGCACGCCGAACACGCCGGAGGCCCGGTCGCCGTCGGAGAAGTAGCTTCCCTCCGGCGCCCGGCGGCGGACGAGGAGCATCACGGTGACCGTCACCGCGCTCACCCCGGCCGCGATGAGGAATCCCAGGACGACGTTCATCGGCAGCCAGGGACCCTCTCACCTCGAGGGACGGCGGGACAACCTCCAGCCGACCCAGCGGTGCTGGTTTGACAATAAGAAGATATCTTCCTATTGTGAGTTGCGATGTCGCGGCGCAAGCCTGGAACCCTGCTGCCTCTCGAAACCGAGATCCTCGATCTGGCGCTGTCGATGCGGCGTTCGGGGCAGGCCACCTTCCACGGATTCGGTCTCGCCCACGCCATGCGGGACCAGAGCGGCTCACGCTCGCTGACCTCCCACGGGACCCTGTACAAGGCGCTGGGCCGGCTCGAGGAGCTCGGCCTGCTCACCTCCCGCTGGGAGGACGCCGCGGCGGTCGAGGGACGACCTCGCCGACGGCTGTACGCGCTCACGGGGGAGGGCGCGCGCGTGGCCGAGCGCGCCGGCGCCGGTAAGACCGCTGCACCTCTTTCGTCCTTGACCTCGGAGCCCGCATGACGCCCGAGCGCGTGGCGAAGCTGGTGGCGCGCTGGGTGCGGCTCTACACGCGGGACCTGCCCGAGCCGATCGCCCAGCGCCGCATCGACGAGATAAACGCCGACCTCCACGACCACATCGCCCACGAACGATCCAGCGGGGCCGGCGATCCGCGTATCGCGCTCGGCATCGCGTCCCGGATGGTCCGTGGCCTCGCCGCCGACGCCGCCTGGCGCGGGCGCCAGGCGAAGGCAGCCGCCCAGTCCTCGACCGGGGAGAACACGATGAAGATGAACAAGGCTCTGTACCGATCCGCTCTTCGCGTCGGCCTAGGCGTGGCGGTCATCCTGTCGGTGCCGCTCGTGGCTGCGCTGGTCGCCGACGACTTCGCCTGGAGTCTCGGGGACTTCGTGGCAGCCGGCATCTTCCTGGCAGCGATCGGCGTCGTGATCGAGCTGGCGGTCAAACGGGTCGGGAATCTCGCCCTGGCGATCGGCATTGCCGTCGTCGGCGTCCTCGCGGGAGTGGCCGGCGAAGCCGACGACGCCCCCGGCCTCGTGCTCCTTGGCGTCGTGCTCATCGTCAGCGCGTGTGCGCTCGGCGTGAGGGCGAGGACGCGGCCCGCTCAGCACAGCCAGTAGCGCCAAGCGCCGAATCCGCGCTTTCTCCGCTCCGCCTCCTGGGTAGAGGGGACTCAGAAGAGCTCTCGTGACCAAAGGAGAATCCAGATGGGAAAGCTGATCGCGACCACGCAGGCCACCCTCGACGGCGTCATCGACCCGGTCGGCGAATGGGTGGATCCGGAAGGAGACCACGGCGAGTACTCGTTCGAGCGCCAGGCGCGATCCGGCGGACTCGTGCTGGGCCGCAAGACCTACGAGGGGCTGGCGGGATACTGGCCGAACGAGACGGGCAAGTGGGCGGACATGGTCAACTCGCTGCCGAAGTACGTCGGGTCAACCAGCCTCTCCGGAGATCTCGAGTGGAACGCGACCCTGCTCGAGGGTGACCTCGAGGACGCGATCCCGAAGCTGAAGGACGAGGTCGACGGTGACCTGTTCATGCACGGGAGCGGCGAGTTCGCGTACGCCCTCGCCGACAAGGGCCTCATCGACGAGTACGAGATCTACCTGAACCCGCTGGTCTGGGGCGAGGGAAACGTCCACGTGCTCGGCGACAGGGGAACCGTCCGGATGGAGCTCGACGACGTGAAGCGGTTCGACTCCGGAGTCGTCCTCCTCACCTACCTCCCGGCGTCTTGACCGCAACTGTCCGCTACGAATGAAGAAAGGCCCGCCTAGGCGGGCCTTTCGAGTAGCGGGGGCAGGATTTGAACCTGCGACCTCCGGGTTATGAGCCCGGCGAGCTACCTGACTGCTCCACCCCGCGTCGGGAAGGCAAGGATAGCATCAGTCCTATGCCCTGGTGGACGTGGCTTTGCCTCGGTGTCCTGGCGCTCTCGCTGCTCGCGACGGCCATCTTCACGGCGGTCGCAGTCACGCGCCTGAAGCGCCTCGCGGCCCTCGCCGAGGCGATCCGGCTCCAGCTCGACGAGCTGGCGCGCCAGGGTGAGGAGCTCGAGCGCCGCATGGCTCACGCGGAGGAGCGCGCCGCGGAGTTCGACCGCCACCGGGCCCAGCTCGACAGCTCGCTGGCGCGCCTCCAGATCCTCACCTCCGCGCTCTCGGAGGCGCGCGCGGGGGTCACCCGCCTCCAGAAGGCCTACCTACGCAAGTGACCCGGGTCGGGGTTGTCGACCTCGGGACGAACTCGACGCGACTGCTCGTCGCCGACGTCGAGGACGGGACGGTGCGCGAGCTCGACCGCCGCCTGACGATCACGCGCCTGGGAGAAGGCGTCGACGGCCGCCGGCTCCTCCTCCCCACCGCGATCGCACGCGTCCGCAATGCGCTGACTGATTACCGCCGCGCGCTCGACGGAAGCGATGTGGAGCGCACGCTCGCCGTCGCGACCAGCGCCGTGCGGGAGGCCGAGAACGGCGAGGCCTTCCTCGGTGAGGTCGAGTGGAGCTACGGCTTCGACACGCGGCTGCTCTCCGGCGACGAGGAGGCGCTGATGACGTTCAAGGGCGTCTTCGCGGGGCGGGACGCCGCCGACGGGACACTGGTGATCGACGTCGGAGGCGGCTCGACCGAGCTCGTCCTGGGCGGCCCCGGCGGAGTCGCATGGCACGTCAGCCTCGCGCTCGGCTGCGTCAGGCTCACGGAGCGCTTCCTCCACTCGGATCCGCCGTCGGCCGACGAGCTCGAGGCCTGCCGGAACCACATCGGCGCCTTGCTGGCGGAGCACGTTCCCGACGACGCCCGCCCGTCGCGGGCGGTCGGTGTCGCGGGAACGGTGACGACACTAGCGACCCTCTCGCTCGAGCTCGACGAGGAAGACCCGGCGCAGGTGCATGGGCACGTGATGAGCGCCGGCTGGATCGGCGCCGAGGCGGAGCGCCTGGCCGCGCTTCCCGTTGCCGCAATCCGCGAGAACCGCGGGATCCATCCGGACCGGGCGCCCGTGATCGTCGCCGGGAACGTGGTCGTCGCAGAGACCCTCCGGCACTTCGGGCTCTCGGAGCTCGAGGTAAGCGAGCAGGACCTCATGCACGGCGCGGCCCTCGCGGCCGCGGCCCTGCCCGAGCGCACCGAGGGCAACGCGCCCCCAGGCGCCTACACCTGTTGTTAGAGGGCTAGCAGCTCGTCGCAGTGGGCCTTGAGCACGCCGAGCGCTTCGCGTGTGTTGGTTAGCCGCTGGTAGCGCTTGGTCTTCGGCCGGACGCCCTGGAGGAGCGCTTCGAGCGGAGCCAGGACGTGAGCGAACCGGGGGTCACCTTCCTTCGCTGCCAGGAATTCCGGGTACCCGGCCACGCGCGGTCGATCGCCGTCTCTCACGATGAGGAACTCTCCGATAGCACGCTGCTGGAGCGCGAACACCTGGGCGTCCTCGCCCTCGCCGAGGATCCGCTTGTCGGGCCAGCTCGACAGGGCGCCGGAAACCTTCCACACCGCTTCGTCGAAGCGCTTCTTGGCCTCCTGCGACTCGAACAGCTCCAGGCTCAGGTCGGCCTGCAGAAGGCGGACCCACGCGAAGTACTCGGCGAACAGGAACAGCGTGCTCTCGAAGGCGTACTCGTATCCGATCGCCCAGTTGCCGTCCACCGGGCGCGGCTTCTTTTTCTTCGCCGGATCCAGGGCCAAGTAGAGGCTGCTGTCGAGGATGTTGTCCAGACGTGACTCGAGGCCCTCGATGGTTCCGAGAAGAGGGTTCGCCCAACGCAGGATCTCCGTCCGGATGCGCTCCTGCTTCAGTTCCCTTCGGCGGTAGGCAGCCGACACCCAGCCTGAAATGCCGCCCGCCGCGAGCGCAACCGCCGTCGTGATCAGAAGCCAGATCAGCTCGTTGCCCACGGGCGATGCCTCGTTACTCGCTCAGCTCCACCGACCCGAACCAGTCCGCTCGCCCCGTCGCAACGACCTCGAACCCGCCCGACGGCGGTCGCCTCAGGAGCTTGCCGCGGACCTGACGAAGAACGACGCCCTTCCCCTCATCGCCCGAATCGAGGCCGAGGGCGATCAGGAGCGACCGGATCTCGGCCCGGTCATCCTCGTCGTAGACAGGCTTGTCCAGCAACGCGTTGAGCCGAGCGAGCGTCTCCTTCAGAGTGGGCGCGTCTCCGCCTGCTTCCATCACCGGCTCCTGCTAGGCCGCGTCCTCGGGGTCGGGCGGAGGGTCGTCCTCGGCCAGGCGCCGGACGACGGGCTCGCGGGGCAGGATCCCGAGCAGGCGACCGTCCTCCACCACAGGCAAGCGCTCGAGACCCTGTTCGGCCATGAGGTGCAGCGCATCGCCCAACGACGTCTCCGGCCCCACGGTGGGGACGTCCCGGTCGGCCACGTCGCCGGCGGTGAGCGAACGCAGGTCGCGAGACTCGGCGACCGCGGTCACGATCGACTCCTTCGTGATCGACCCCAGGAGCTGCTCGCCCTCCGCGACGAGGACGCTCTCGACGTGCGGCTTCGCGAGCAAGGCCGCAGCCACGGGAACGGGCTCGTTCGCCTGCAGGATCGGCGGATCGGCGACAAGGGCCTCGCGCACGATCACGGCTGAAACCGCCTGAAGACGCTCATGGGGCCGCGCAGCCTCGCACGAATGGCACCGGCAGTCCAGCCCTCATGTAGACGGGGCGCGCTCGACCACGAGGGTCAGCTCCTCGAGCGCCACGACGCGGACAGCCTCGCCGCGCTCGGCGGTCTCCTCACAGCGCGCGCGCCAGGTCTCCCCCTGGAGCCGCACCTGTCCGAGCGGCGCGCAGCGCGTGACGACCTCCGCGACTTCGCCGATCAACGTCTCGGCGCCGACCTGCGCCTTGCGCCGACGCGAGTACCAGAGCCAGAAGTAGGACTCGCCCACCTCGATGATCGCTCCGAGGACGATCACGGGGATCGCCCATTCGATCGGCAGGACGAAGACCGCAAGGAGAATCGCGCCGAGCAGGATCACGGCGCGATTCTCCCTGGTTCTCGAACTACCTGAGGAGCAGGAACCCGATGGCGCGGCGTCCGACGACGACCGCGTCCTGCTGCTTCGTCGCCGACGCTCGGATCGCTCCGTTGCCCAGACGGAGCCGGGCGACGAGCTCGTCGCCGCGCGGGGCGCTCTCGAGCGCCGCGAGGACCTGGTCGAAGGTCTGCTGGACGGGCTCGTCGCCGCACTCCTCGTCGAAGATGAAGCACGGGATGCCCGACGTGGACCCGCCGCCGACCACCTCGACCCAGCCACTGCGCCTGGCGTTGGCCGGCACCTTGAGCGAGAGGTCGACGCTCTTCGTGCCGGCGAGATGAACCGGCTTGAGCACGACGCGGAGCTTGAGCACCTGGCCGGGCCGCCCGCGCAGGAACTCGCGCGTGACGTACCGGGCACCGTTCCACTGCAGGATGCTCCGCACCTGGTACTGCTCGAAGCTCTTCTCGATCTCGAGCGTCGGCACGTCGACGCTCGTGACCTCGATCTCCTCGCCCTCGAACGCCTGGAGGATCTCGGCCGTGAACGACACCTCCGCCACCGAGTCGAACGAGATGTCGAACGACGACGCGTAGTGCGTGGAGCGCGTGAGCTCCCACGTCCGGCCGCCGTCGCGCGTCCCGCGGATCGTGTACGCGGCCTCGGCGTTGCCGGGCCCGATGCGGTCGATGGTCACGTCGACGTTCTGGAAGAGGTGCTCGAACGTGAGGAAGGGCAGGAACTCGGGGAGAACCGCCTCGCTCCGCCCGCTGCGCGTCTTCCCGGTGTCGAGGTCGGTGACCGTGGAGGTCACCGGCGAGCCGGTCGGGCCGGCGCCGAGGTCGGCGACGATCCCAGCCAGGCGGTCCTGGGTCAGGGTCCCGACGCTCTCGGCGATGTTGGAGAGCTTGTAGGAGCCGAAGACCGGGTCGCTCACGATCGTGATCGTGTCGCCGGCCCGGGCGGCCATCGTCGTGTCGCCCGTCCAGTTGAACGGATGGCCGAAAGCCACCGCGCGGCCGTTGCAGACGAACGTCGTCGTGCCGACGCCGGCGACGGTGATGTCACCGAGCGACATGGCGGCCGCGAACGTGTCGCCGGCTCGAAGCGTGCCGGGCGGGCTCTGCGGGTTGCTCGAGGCGGACGAGCCCATGTACGGGATCAGCGGCAGTCCCTGGCGGTCGATCGCCCGCTGCATGTGCTGAAGGCCCCGATCCGTGAGCCCGGACGCCGACAGAGGCGTCTTCAGCCGTGAGATCGTGCTCAGCTGCGCCATCGAGATGCCGGTTTCCGCCGCGATCTTGCTCGCCAGGCGCGTCGGGAGCCTGATCGCCCGGGCGAGCTCGCTCGCGTCTCCCAGCGTCAGGAGGGCGTTCATGTCCTCGGCAGGCGTCAGGCCCGCGAGGGTGGATGCTCCGCCGGCGAGCCCGTAGGCGATGGCGCCGGCAAGCTCGTCTTTCCCGGTCTGCGGGTCACGGAAGAACACCGGGGAGCCGGAGGCGCCCGCCCACAGCCCACCGGCCTGGGTGACGACCGTGCCGGTCAGGTTCACGATGATGATGTCGCGGCCGGGGCCGACCCCGTCGCGCAGGATGCCGAGGACCTCGGCGCCCATCGTCGAGAGCGTCCGTCCCCGCACGACCGAGACCGCGGTTCCCCGCATGCCGGTCGAAACGTCGGACAGAGGCATGATCGACGGGCACTCGCCCGTCAGCAGCCCCGGATTCGTCGTCGTACCCGTCGCGGGCGCCACCCCTACCGCCGCAACTGCGATCGCCAGGACGAAAGCGCCCGCGATCGTTCGTGGTGTGCGCCATCCCCTCATCTGCGTCTCTCCTCCAAGATTCGGTCCCGCGCCGCACGGGACTGCTGGACGGGTCCAGCATGCGGCATTCGCCACGCGATTCCAAGAGTCGTCGGCCATTCCTGGCCGAACGTATGGGATCGAGGAATCCCCGGAACTTCTTCTCCAGTGCCGGGGGTGAGATTCGAACTCACACGCCCTTGCGGGCAGAGGGTTTTAAGCCCCCCGCGTCTACCGTTCCGCCACCCCGGCGCACGTGCCCGGGTGCGGGAGCTCCCGGGCTATCCCCCGCCTTGCTGTAACTGGTCGAGCTCGAACTTCTCGGGCCCGTCGCCCTGCGGCCCGCGGTAGTCGTCGCTGAAATCGTCGAAGGCTGATTCGTCGAACGTGGTGCAGCGCATCATGTGCGTCCAGGCGGTGGCGACGATCTTGTCGGCGAGCGCCTCGTCCTCCTCTTCCATCTCCTCGCTCAGCGGCGCGACGATCAGGCCGCGCGTGTCCTGCTGGTACCAATCGGCAAGGGCGGCCACGTCGGCGTCCGGACACTTCGCTCCCGTACTGGACCACCATGCCGCCGTGCTCCATGTTGTGGACGTAGTTGATCTGAGGGACGGGCTGGTCGTAGAGGTTCCAGATCGCCGTCTGCGAGTTGTGGAGGCCGCTCGTGGCCGGCACCGAGTTGTACTCGTAGCCCTCCGGCAGCTCCTGCACGTGGCTCGCTTCCAGCGCCTCGAAGGTCTGCAACTGACAGGTGCCGGCGTCCCCGATCGCGCCGTCGTCGCCGCCTCCGCCTCCGCTGTTGCTCATGATGAAGCCGATCCCGATCGCGGCCGCCGCGATGATGATGACGGCGGCGAGGACGATGAAGATCAGCTGCGCCCGCCGGGGGTTGTGCTCCGACTTGTAGGCCTTGGGCGCCTGGACGGGACGCTTCGGCGGTGTGGGGACGCGATCTTTCTTGGCCACGCACGAAAAAAGTATCAGGCGGTGGCGCGTTCCCCGACACCAAGGAACGCTGCAACCGCGCCCAGCTCCCCGACGAGCGGGGCGGGCGGCAGCGCCTCGAGGAACCGGCGGCCGTATGCCTTCGTGCGAAGCCGCGGATCGAGGATGGCCACGACACCGCGGTCGGCGTGGCTGCGCACGAGGCGCCCGAAGCCCTGCCGGAGCTGCAGGATCGCCGTGGGCAGCGCGTAGTCGGCGAACCAGTCTCCCCCGGCCTGGACGATGCGCTCGCAGCGCGCTTCGACGAGCGGGTCGCCGGGCGCGGCGAACGGAAGCTTGTCGATGACGAGGAGCGAGAGGGACTCGCCCTGCACGTCGACGCCCTGCCAGAACGTCTGCGTGGCCATGAGCACGGTGTCGACCTCGTCCCGGAAACGCTCGAGGAGACGCTCCCGCGGCGCGTCGCCCTGGATGAGGACGGGGAAGGGGATGTGCGGCGCGGCGCGGTCGGCGAGCTCGTCGAGCGCGCGGTACGACGTCGTGAGCACGAGCGCCCTCCCCTCCGAGAGGCGGCAGAGCGCCGCGACCTCGTCGGCAAGGCGCGCGTCGTAGCCGGACGAGCGCGGCTCCGGGAATGCGCGCGGAACGTAGAGCAGGGTCTGCTCGCGGTAGTCGAACGGCGACGCCAGCGAGACCTCGCGCGCCTCGTCGAGCCCGAGCCGGCGGCGGAGGAAGCGCGGCTCCAGCGTCGCCGAGACGAGCACCGAGACGACCGGCCGCTCCCAGAGGGCCTCACGCAGGATGTCGGAGACGTCGACCGGCGCCCAGGCGAGCGTGCCCTGCTCCGCCCACGAGACGCTGTCCTCGTCCTCGAGGGCGAGGCACGCGCCCAGGTCGTCCACCGTCGTGAACGCCCGGCGCGCGAGCTGGTCGAGGTCGTCGCTCCCGCCCTTGAGCGCGTCGGCCATGTTGACCAGCGCCCCCGCGAGCAGGCCGGCAGGCCCGGCGGCGGCCTCGGCGTCGGCCACCGTGAGGCGCCGGCGACCGCGACCGGGATCGAGACCCGCCAGAAGCTCCTCGCCCCGCTGGTCGATTTCGGCGAGCGCACGCGCGGGCAGCGGCTTGCGGCCCTCCCGGCACGCGCGCTCGACGTCCCGGAGCAGCTGGCGGAGCCCGCCGAGCGACACGCGCCCGCCGAACCACGCGACGGCGGCCTCCTCGAGCCGGTGCGCCTCGTCGAAGATCACGGCGTCGTGCTCGGGCAGGACGCCCGCGCCGTCCCCGGTCTTGGCCCTGAGCGCCAGGTCGGCGAAGTAGAGGGCGTGGTTCGCGATCACGAGCTCGGCCTCCTGGGCCCGCGCGCGGGCCTGCTCGGAGAAGCAGGTCGCGATCATCGCGCAGCGCCGGCCCGCGCAGCGGTCGGGGCCCACGGCGATCTCCGCCCACAGGCTCGTGCTCGGCTCGAAGGAAAGCTCGGCGCGGTCACCGGTCTCGGTCGTCTCGATCCAGTCCTGGAGGCGGTCGTACTCGGCCGCGTCGTCCGCGGTTCGAAAGAGCGGCATCGCGAGCGCGTGGAGGCTCTTGCGGCACAGGTAGTTCTGGCGGCCCTTCAGCACCGCCACGTCCACCTCTCGCCCGAGCGCAGCCGCCGCGGCCGGGACGTCCTTCGTGAGGAGCTGCTCCTGGAGCGCCTTCGTCGCCGTGGCGACGACCACCCGCTCGCCCGACGCGAGCGCGGGGACCAGGTAGGCGAGGCTCTTGCCGATCCCGGTGCCCGCCTCGGCCAAAAGGTGCTCGCCGCGCTCGAACGCATCGGCCACCTCCTGGGCGAGCGCAGCCTGCTCGGCCCGGGGCTCGAAGCCGGGAAGCGTGCTGGCGAGCCGACCGCCGGGACCGAAGAACTCGTGCATCTGGGGGACGCCGAGAGTAGAGCGCCCGCCGGTCAGCATAGCGAACACATGTTCGCCTTGCTATCGTCGCCGCATGGAACAGCGCCTCAGCCTCGTGACGCTGGGAGTCGTCGACCTCGAGCGCGCACGCGCGTTCTACGAGGCGCTCGGGTGGACGACGGGCGCCGGTCCCGACGACGACGTCGTCTTCTTCCAGAGCGGCGGGATGATCGTCGCCCTCTGGGGCCGCGCCGAGCTCGCCGAGGACAGCGTCATGCTCGACGAGGGCGGCTGGGGCGGGATCACCCTCGCCCACAACGTCCGCTCGCCGGAGGAGGTCGACGCGGTCCTGGCCGAGGCCGAGCGGGCGGGCGGAACGATCGCCAGGCCCGGCGCGCCGACGTTCTGGGGCGGCTACTCGGGCGTCTTCGTCGACACCGAAGGCCATCCCTGGGAGGTCGCGCACAACCCCGGTTGGACGATCGCCGAGGACGGCTCGACCAGGCTCGCCTGACGCACTACCCTTTGTGACGATGCTGTCGCTCTTCCGTCGATCCTCGCGCCGGCGGGCGGAGCTCGACCGTCGCCGGATCTACATCGAGAGCTACTCGTTCCCGCAGGCGCTGCGCGAGAAGCTCGAGGCGCACCCCGACCTCGACCTGACCGGGACGCAGATCTCGCTCGTCCTCGACGGCCTCCGCACCTGGTTCGTCGCGTGCCTGTACGCCGACGGCAAGACGCTCGGGATGCCCTCGAAGGCGGTGGACATCGCCTGGCACGAGTTCATCCTCATGACCCGCGAGTACCAGTCCTTCTGCGACGAGGCCTTCGGCTACTACCTGCACCACAGCCCCGAGGAGACGATGGACGAGGCCATGCCGCGGTCGCTCGGCCGAACGCTCACGACCCTGGAGCGGGATCCCACGCCGGGGTATATCGGCATTCCGTTCCTCTTCGCTCTCGACGGGGAGCTGGGGATTCCCGACGGCCAGAACTGGACGCCCGAGGACATGGACACCCTGCGCAGCTCGGCCGGCGAGGATCGCCGGCAGCGCGGGCGCATTCGACCTCGGCGACGGGGACGGAGGATCGGGCGGTGACGGCGGAGGGTGGTTCGGCGGGGACGGAGGCGGCTTTGGCGGGGACGGAGGCGGCGGCAGCGGCTGCGGAGGCGGCGGAGTCTAGGGACTCGGAAGCGCGGCCCTCGGCGAGCTTGCGACGGCAGAGCTAGAGCTCGGGAGGGACAGCACGGCGCGTGCCCAGGCTGGCCCCGGCCGAGGCGGCGACCACGCAGAGGATCGCCACGATCTCGACGGTCCCGGGAACCTGCGTCAGCGCGACGGCGCCGACGATCGCGGCCACGACAGGCTCGAGGCTGAGCAGGATCCCGAAGGTCGCCGTGGAGAGCTTTCGCAGGGCGGCGAGCTCGAGCGTGAACGGGAGCACGGAGCCGAGGACGGCGACGGCGAGCCCCGTGGCGAGGACGACGGGGTCGATGAGATCCGCTCCGCCCCCGGCGATCCCGAACGGCGCGAGGATCACCGCGGCCACGGCGAGCGAGACGGACAGGCCCGTCCCGATGGGCCAGTCCCTGAGCATCCGCTTGGCGAGCAGGATGTAGGCCGCCCAGCCGACGGCGGCGCCGAACGCGAATGCGAGCCCGACCGGGTCGAGGTCGACGCTCGGGCTCCCGAGGAGCGCAACGCCCGCGCCGGCCAGGCCGACCCAGAGGAAGTCGAGCGCACGGCGCGAGCCGATCACCGCGACCGCGAGGGGACCGAGGAACTCGATCGTGGTGGCCAGGCCGAGCGGGATCCTGTCGATCGCCAGGTAGAAGCAGCCGTTCATCGCTGCGATCGCAGCGCCCGACGCAACGACCCAGGTGAGCGGGAGGCGTCCGGTGCGCCGGAGCGCCGCGGCGTTGACCGCCACGAGGATCAGCGCGGCCAGCGCGACGCGGATCCACACGAAGCCGAGCGCGCCCACCGCGTCGAAGGCGCTCGTGGCGAGAGCGGCGCCGGACTGGACGGAGAGGGCCGCGCCGAGGACGAGCAGCGGCGCCGGAGCCGCCGCAAGCCTCCGGAGTCCGCTCAGAGAATCGTCTCCAGGGCGTCCAGAGCCCGCTCGACGTCGGCCGAGTCGTTGAAGACGTGGAGCGAGAAGCGAACGGCCCCGAGCCGCGGGGAGACGATCACCCCCGCATCCGCAAGGAGGGCGGCCAGGTCGGGGCCCTCGTGTCCCGGGAAGCGCGCGATGACGATGCCGGCCCGGCCCTCGTCGTCGGCCGGCGTCAGGACCTCCGCCCCGAGGCGCTCGAGCCCCTCGCGCAGCTCCCGGGCCAGGGCGAGGTCGTGCTCGAGCGCGTTGTCGATCCCGAGGTCGAGCAGGTAGTCGACGGCGGCGGTCAGGGCGGCGCCGGCTGCGTACGAGGGCGTGGAGTACTCGAGCCGGCGCGCGGCGTTCGCGAGCGGGATCGTCGCCGCGTCGAAGGCGAACGCGTCCTCGGTCGACTTCCAGCCGACGAACGGCGGGTCGAGCTGCTCCCAGAGCTCACGGCGCAGGTAGCAGATGCCCGCCCCGGGCGCCGAGCAGAGCCACTTGTAGCCGGACGACACGAGCACGTCCACGCCGAGCGCCGGGGCGTCGAGCGGGACGACGCCGGCCGACTGGGTCGCGTCCAGGACGAGGATCGCGCCGACGGAGCGAGCGAGCTCCACGAGGCCGGCCGGGTCGAGCCGGTGCCCGGTCGCGTACTGGACGTGGCTCACGCAGATGACCTCGGTCTGTTCGTCCACGGCGGCCGCGATCGTGTCGAGCGAGAACGACGCGGGGTCGTCGAGCGCCCGCGCCAGCCGGACCTCGAGCCCCGTGTCGCGGGCGATCCGCAGCCACGGGTAGGTGACGCTCGGGAACTCGAGGTCGGCCGAGACGACGTTCTTGCCCTCCCCCGGCCGCAGCCACCAGGCGACCTGGCAGAGCGCCTCGGTCGCGTGCGTCACGACGGCGACGTCGTCGGGGTCCGCGCCGAGGAGCCGGGCGACAGCCGCCCTGGGGATGTCGCCGACCCGCTTCTCGACCTCGTCGTCGAAGCCGACCGTCCCGCGGCCGGCGATCTGGCGCCCCAACTCCTCGCCGGCACGCTGTACCGGCAGCGACTCGAGCCCGATCGAGCCCGTGTTCAGGTACACGACCTCCTCGAGCACGGGGAAGTCGCTGCGAGGCGCGAGGGCGGCGCGGCCCGCGTTCACTCTTCGCCCGGCGCGCTGACTTCGAGCTTGAGGATGTCGGGGCGGTGGTAATGGCCCGAGGGATCGAAGCGCTGGCGCTCCTCGTGCAGGCGCACGGGATCGAGCTCGGCGTAGAGGATCCCTTCCTCGTCGTAGAGCGGCCCCGCGAGGTAGGCGCCGTCCGGACCGAGGATCGCGCTCCCGCCGCGGCCGATGATCTCGACGCCCTCGAGCGCCTCGCGCAGCGGGAAGTCGTCCGGGTAGGCGTCCGAGCGCTGGAAGTGGCACGGGGCGATCACGAACGCGCGCGACTCCCGCGCGATGTGGACGAGCGTCGCCTGCCACTCGTCGGAGTCGTCGGCGGTCGAGGCGACGTACAGCTCGATCCCCGACTCGTAGAGCGCGAAGCGCGCGAGCGGCATGTAGTTCTCCCAGCAGATCAGCCCGCCGATCCGTCCGATGCCGGTCTCGATCGCGCGCAGCCCGCGACCGTCGCCCTGGCCCCAGACGAGGCGCTCGTGGTTCGTGGGCACGAGCTTGCGGTGATGGAGCGCCAGCTTCCCCTCGGGGTCGTGGTAGAGGAGCGTGTTGTAGAGCGTCCCGGGGCGCTCGGGGTCGATCTCGGTGACGCCCGTGACGAGCCAGACGCCGTGCTCGCGCGCGATCTCGCCGAGCCTGTCCGCGGCGGGGCCGGGAACCTCGACGGACTCCTGGGCCAGACGAGCGAACGCGGCCTTCGCGCGCGGGTCGGTCCAGCCCGCGAGGTACTTCGCCCAGACGGACGACGGGTAGGCGGGCAGGAAGGCCTCGGGGAAGACGACGAGCTCGGCGCCGGCGCCGGCAGCCTCCGCCGTGCGCTCCGCCAGGCGCTCGAGCGTCGCCTCGCGATCGAGCACGACCGGCTGCACCTGAACGCACGCGACGGTGACGGGGCGACGCACGAGAGAGGTTCTACAGAAAAAAGCTGCTCTTTGCGGAGAGTTCGGTCTCGGGTTCCTTGACGGTCTTCGACGACCGCCGCTAGGCTCGCGCATGCCAGATCCGGTAAGCCCTCGGGCTCGCCGGATTTGGCGCTTTAACAGGCGGTTTCGGGGTGCCGTCCGATGCCCTTTCTACTGTTCGTCGGCCCATGACCGGGACCATTGTCATCCTCGTCTTCGTGGCCGCCGCCCTCGCAGCCGGCGCGGTCTGGCTCGTGCGCGTGCTGCGCGCCGAGCTGACGGGCCTGCGCGCCGAGAGTGCCGAGCAGCTCGACGGACGCAACGCCGACATCGACCGCCGGCTGGCCGGCATGACCGAGACGATGGACCGGCGCTTCGGCGAGCTGGACACGAAGGTCGACCGCCGGCTCGGGGAGCTCGACCTGCGAGTCGACAGCCGGCTCGCGGGGATGACGGCGACGTCGACGAAGATCCACGAGCGCCTCGGGAAGGTCGACGAGGCGACGGCGCAGATGAACGAGCGCGCGAAGGACTTCCAGCGCTTCGAGCAGCTGCTCCGCCCGCCGAAGGCACGGGGCGGGGTCGGCGAGCTGATGCTCAAGCAGCTCCTGGCCGACGTCCTCCCGGTCGACAAGTTCTCGCTCCAGTACGGCTTCCGCAGCGGCGAGCGGGTGGACGCGGTTATCCGGCTCGACAGCATGCTGATTCCGATCGACGCGAAGTTCCCACTCGACAACTTCCAGCGCGTCATCGACTCGAGCGACGACCAGACGCGCGAGGTGCATGCCCGGGCGTTCGCACGCGATGTGAAGGGCCACATCGACGCGATCGCCGAGAAGTACATCCGCCCCGACGAGGGCACGTGCGAGTTCGCCTTCATGTACCTGCCCACCGAGGGCGTCTACTACGAGCTGGTCTGCAACCGGATCGGCGGCGACGCGAACCCGGTCGACCACGCGCAGAAGCGCAGGGTCTTCCCGGTCTCTCCGAATTCCTTCTACACCTACCTGCTCACCCTGGCCCAGGGCTTCAAGGGCCTGCAGATCGAGGAGCACGCGCGCGAGGTCATGGCGTACGTCGCCGACCTGAACCGGGACTTCGACCGCTTCAAGGGAGACTTCGACCTGCTCGGGAAGCACCTCGGCAACGCGCAGACGAAGTACGGCGACTCGGAGAAGCGGCTCTCGCGGTTCGAGACGAAGCTCGAGCGCGCCACGGAGTCCGAGCTGCCCGAGCAGGCTCGCGTCGAGCTCGCCGAGCTGCCGCGCGCGGTCGACGCGGCCTAGCGCTTCGCCCCCCGGCCTGCGGGGTCGACGTCGAGATCGGCCTGCGCTCCTATACTCGCCTACAGTTCCTACTGTGACGTGGCCCGTCGCCGGGGGGCGAGCAGCGCGGCTCGGCGCTCGGCGCGTTAGGAGCTAGGAGAAGGCGTGGATATCGGTTGGTTCTTCCTGTGGCTCGGCGTGGCCCTGGCCGGGCTCGGCCTTCTCCTGCTCCGCACGTGGTGGCGCGAGCGCCGCTTCGAGGGTGCGGCCCTCACCCTCTCGGCCGGCCTGCTCCTCCTGGGCGCCGCGGTGCAGCAGTTCATCCTCGTCGGCATGGCCCAGAGCGACGGCCGCGCAGTCGACTCGCCGGCGTTCATCACGGTCTCGATCGTCTCGGCTGCCTTCGCGACCGCCGTCTGGATCGCACTGGCGACGAAGCGGGGCCGCGAGAGCCTGCGCCGCGGAGCCGAGCGCCCCAGGCGCATCCGCGAGCTCGAGGTACTGGGCGCGATCGGACGGCTGGCCTCCCAGCAAGGATCCGTGGAGGAAATCGGCGGCGCGATCCTCGAGGCCGCCGCCCCGGCGGTGGGGGCGGACGCGGCCGTCCTGCTCCTCTACGATCCTGACCGCAGGACGCTCTCGGCCGAGGCGGCAAGCGGCATCGCGGAGGAGTCGTGGCGCTCGTTCTCCTTCGAGGTCTCCGACGACTTCAATCAGACAATGCTTGCGAGCGGCAAGCCGCTCGTGGTCAAGGACGTCGCAGGCGAGCGGCGCCTGAAGATGCAGCTCGCCCGGTCGGTCGGCGCACGGAGCGTGCTCGTCGTCCCCATCCGCCACGAAGGCAGTGCGGTGGGGACGCTGAGCTTCTACGCCGTCAGGGCGCCGCGCCGCTTCGACGCGGTCGCACTCACGCTCGCCGAGCTGATCGCCAACGAGGCCGGCGACGTCCTCGAGCGCATCAGGCTGCAGGACGAGGTGCGCGAGGAGCGCGAGCGCGCAGGGCGTGTGCTCGCGCACGTCGGCGACGGCGTCTTCTTCGTCGACGGGTCGGGGGTCGTGCGGCTCTGGAATCCTGCCGTCGCCGCGATCACCGGCCTGGACGCGGGGCAGGTCGTCGGCCTGCGGCCGGAGGACGTCCTCCCCGGGTGGACGGCGATCGAGCCGCTGGTACCCGTAGCAAGCGCCCCCATCTACGCGGCCAAGCACGCCGAGACGCTCCCTCTCGACCTCGGCGGCAGGGAGGTCTGGATCTCCATCTCCGCCGTCCAGTTCCCGGACGGCACCGTCTACGCGCTGCGCGACCTGACAGAGGAGCGCGGCATCGAGAAGCTGAAGAGCGAGTTCGTCGCGACGGTCTCGCACGAGCTGCGGACCCCACTCGCGGCCGTCTACGGGGCCGCCATGACGCTGCGCCGCCGGGATGTCGAACTTGACGACGAGCGCCGCGCCCGCCTGCTGGCAGTCATCGCCGGCGAGTCCGACCGCCTCGCGCGCATCGTCGACCAGGTGCTGGCCGCGAGCCGCCTCGACTCGGGCTCGTTCGTCTTCTCGGTCGAGCACTGCGATCCGGGACCGCTTGCGCTCGAGGTCGTGGAGGCGGCGCGCGCCCACGTGCCGGACGGGGTCGTGATCGACCTCGCGCACGGCAACGACCTCCCGTCGATCGCAGCCGATCCCGACATGCTGCGCCAGGTGCTCTCCAACCTCGTCGAGAACGCCGTCAAGTACTCGCCCTCCGGCGGCCAGGTGCACGTCTCGCTCGAGCGCCAGGCCGGGCGTGTCCTGTTCGCCGTGCGCGATGAGGGGCTCGGCATCCCGCTCAAGGAGCAGGAGCGCATCTTCGAGAAGTTCTTCCGGCTCGACCCGAACCTGACACGCGGCGTGGGCGGCACCGGCCTCGGCCTCTACATCTGCCGCGAGCTGGTGCGCCGGATGAGCGGCCGCATCTGGGTCGCCTCCCGCGAAGGCGAGGGCTCGACGTTCTTCTTCGAGCTGCCGGCGGCTTCGGACGGGGCGTCCGAGGGCGACGACGAAGCCGACGCCTTCGAGGCGCGGGCGCAGGCTTAGGAGGGTTGGCGGGAACGGCACCGCCACTATTTCGCCGAACCCTCCTACTACTACTAGAACCTGAGCAGTGCGCCGACGCCGGCGACGGCGTCGAGATCGTCCCGGCCCCGCACGGCCCAGATCGTTCCGCCGTGGGCGAGCGTCTGGTGAACGGCGAGGTCGAGACCGTCCTCCGAATCCTCGAGCTGGTTCCCGTCGAGCGGGCACTTCGCGCCCTCGAGCGAAAGGCGCCCGCACGCGGGGCACCGCTTGGCGGGGTGGTTGGCGCCCTCCCGGAAGAGGAGTAGCTCGACACGGCCGTCGGAGGCAGCCTCCAGCGTGTCCGCCCAGCCGGCCGCGCCCCGGCCGTTGCGGCCGTGCTCCGCGACCCAGCGCTCGACGACCTCCTGCTCGCGCTCGGTGCGCCAGCGCTCGAGCACGGGCACGGCTACTTCGAGGAGCTCGGTGGGCTGTGCGTGCGACTCGGCGTGTGCGATCCCCGCGATCGCGGCGCGTGTGTCATGCGCGACGAGGTCGACGAACTCGGCGCCCGTCTCCTCGGAGGCGACCACGACGACGCGCGGACCATGCAGGTTGCGCACGAGCCTGTCGAGCACCTCGGCGACCCTCCGCAGGTGCTCGTGGGCGAGCTCGTCGGCGTGGCGCTGGAGGCGCGCCTGCGCCCAGCCGCCCTGGTCGTGGCGCCTCGGCTGCTCCTCCGTGTAGTCGGCGAGATCCTCGAGCCGCCCGCCGTGGAGCCGGTAGAAGCGGCCCAGCTCGCGGCTCACCACGAGAACGAGCGCGCCCTCGCCCCTGCCGACGAGCGGCACGAGCGGCGCGAGGTAGAGGCTGTTTCGCACGCGGATGTCGTCCGGCACGACCTCGGTCAACGGCAATGTCCTCCAGACGTTGTCGAGGCCGGCGCAGAAGATGGCGAGGCCGTGGGCGCCCTCGCGTTCGAACTCCGCGTCGAAGTAGCGGCGGATGCGCTCGAAGTCGTCGCGGAGGGCGAGCCGCTGCTGGTGCGAGAGCTCGCGCTTCCCGGAGCCGTGATTCTTGGACGCCCCGTCCAGGAGCGAGTTGAGGCGCGTCTGCGCGTCTCCGGTCGCGCGAAGTAAGCTGGGATCGAGGTCGAGATAGAGGCTGATCGCAACCCCCTGCTCGGCCTGAAAACCGGCGAGATCGCGCAGCTCGTCCCAGGTGACGGTTCGTGCCATCGCTCGCCCCTTGTAGGTTTCCCCTGCGGCTCAGACGCTACACAATCGGAACATCGAGCCCTCCTCGGACGTTAAGAAACGTAGACGGAAAAACGTGACAGAGAGGAACGACGTGAACGCAGACGTACGCGAGGTGATCGTGATCGGCGGGGCGGCCGCCGGATATACCGCCGCCCTCTATACAGCCCGTGCCAACATGGCCCCGCTCGTCATCGAGGGGGTCAACTGGGGCGGCCAGCTGATGATCACGAGCGACGTCGAGAACTACCCGGGCTATCCCGGCGGCGTGCTCGGCCCCGAGATGATGCAGGAGTTCCGCAAGCAGGCCGAGCGCTTCGGCGCCGAGTTCGTCACCGACGACGCGACAAAGGTCGATTTCTCCGAGCGCCCGTTCCGCGTGTGGGTCGGCGACGACGAGTACCGCGCCGAGACGGTCATCGTCGCCACGGGCGCGAACGCGCGCCAGCTCGGGCTCGAGTCCGAGCGCTCGCTCCAGGGGCGCGGCGTCTCGTACTGCGCGGTCTGCGACGCGGCGTTCTTCCGCGAGAAGGACGTGGTGGTCGTGGGCGGCGGCGACTCGGCGATGGAGGAGGCCACTTTCCTGGCCAAGTTCGCGTCCAAGGTCACCGTCGTGCATCGTCGCGACGTCTTCCGGGCGTCGCCGATCATGGTCGACCGCGCGCAGGCAACCGACAAGATCGACTTCGTCACCGACTCCGTGGTCGAGGAAGTGCTGGGCGACGGCCTCGTCACCGGCGTCCGCGTTCGCAACGTGAACACCGACGAGACCACCGACATCCCCGCCGAGGGCTTCTTCGTCGCGATCGGCCACGACCCGACGACCGAGCTCTTCAAGGGCCAGCTCGACCTGGACCCCGAGTCCGGCTACCTCGTCACGAAGGGGAAGACGACGGAGACGAACATCCCCGGGGTCTTCGCCGCGGGCGACGTGCAGGACAACGTCTACCGCCAAGCAGTGACGGCCGCCGGGTCGGGTTGCATGGCCGCGCTCGACGCCGAGCGCTGGCTGGCCGCGGAGCGCGGCCACCTGCTGGACGCTATGGCCGCGCCCCGCAGCTAGCTTTTCCCCATGCCGTACTTCATCTGCCCGAACTGCCGGCGACGGTCCGTCGACGACGACGGCATCGAGGGCCTGACCGGCCGGCCGGTCGCCTGCACGAGCTGCGGGTTCGGGTTCCTCTTCCAGATCCTCGACGACTACTACCCCGCGCCGGGAACCGGGTTCCTGGTCTGCAACAACGAGGGACGGATCATCGCGACCGGACAGGGCGTCTTCGAGCTGACCGGCTACCGCGAGGGCGACCTGCTCGGCCACGACGTCATGACGGCGCTCTTCGAGCCGGAGGGCAACGGGCCGACGCCGGCCGCCCTCACGCTCGAGTACGGCGTCCGCCGCTTCGACCAGATGCTGACGCTGAAGACCCGCTCGGGCGTGAAGAAGGTCGTGCGCGCGGACTTCTTCCCGGCATACGACGAGGACGGCGGCCTCCTCGTCGCGGTCGCGCCGCGGTAGCGGTTTAGACCCGGCTCGAGGGACAGAGATCCGCGAGGACGCACTCCTCGCACCGCGGGCGTCGTGCGTCGCAGACGCGGCGGCCGTGCCAGATGAGCAGGTGCGGGAAGCGCGCCCAGTCCTCACGCGGGACGATGCGCTCGAGGTCGCGCTCGATCTTCACCGGGTCCTGCTGCTTCGTCAGCCCGAGGCGCTGGGAAAGACGGCGGACATGGGTGTCGACGACGATGCCCTGGGCGGCTCCACGCTCTGAGGCGACGACGTTCGCCGTCTTGCGCCCGACGCCGGGGAGCCGCACGAGGTCGTCCAGCCGCTCGGGAACCTCTCCCCCGTACTCGTGCAGCAGCATGTGCATCGCCCCGCGAAGGTTCCTGGCCTTCTGCCGGAACGTTCCCGTCGGGCGGATGTCGGCCTCGAGCTCCTCGAGCGGCACGGCGAGGTAGTCCTCGGGCCGGCGGTACTTGAGGAACAGCTTCTCCGTGACGCGGTTCACGGTGACGTCCGTCGTCTGCGCGGAGAGCATCACCGAGACGAGCAGCTCGACGGGATCCCGAAAGCGGAGCGCGATCGTCGCGTCCGGGTGCGCGCGCGCGAGCCGCTCGACGATCTCGCGGATGCGCTCGCGCTTCGGCCCGACCCGCCGCCGCGCCTCGCGGACGTAGTTACGCGGCGCGGAGATCGCCATCCGGCGCTGGGAGTATTTTCCGCGCGTGGCTCAGGACAGACCTCGCAGGGATCCGCTCGAACGGCGCACGACGTGGGTATTCGCTCTTGCGGTTCTCACGCTCATCCTTCCCCAGGGGTTCACGCTGTACAGCGGAGCCGCCGAATGGTGGAACGTGGCGCTCTGGATGAGCGGGAGCATCGCCCTTCTCCTCGCGGTCGGCGCGGCCGGCGTGGCGCTGATGCCGAGGAGCGGGGCCATGCCAGCCGCCGTCGACGACGGACGTGCGGAGGCCGTATCGCTCGCGATCGTCCTCATCTGGCTCGGGCTCGCCCTCATGCTGGCCAACTTCTCGATTATCGCGATCGACGCGATCGGCCAGGACTTCTAGCGGCTAGTAGTACGCCTCGGCGTACTCGTCCATCGGTTCGGGGCTCAGCAGGCGCGGGCCCGCGCAGACCCGGTCGCGCGCCGGGCAGCCCGAGCAGTTGAACTCACTCGGCGTCGGACGAAACTGGCCCTCGTTGATGCGCGCGATGGCCGCCGAGAGCTCTGCCTCGAGCGCCTCCGTGTCCGCCACCGTGAAGCGCGTCGAGACGACGGCGTCCGCACGCTCGAGGAAGTGGTACACGACCTCGACCTCCTCGGCCCCGGTCCGCAGGCAGGCGAGGGCGTAGACGAGCCGCTGCAGGTTGTAGTCGCCCTCGATGATCTCCTCGGGCGTGCCCTCGGCGAGCGAGTTCGTCTTGTAGTCGAGGACGAGCGCGCGGTTGCCGTCACTCCAGTAGACGTCGAGCCGGCCGTGGAGGAGCACGCCGTCGTGCTCGAACGCGAACGGCCGCTCGGGCGCCGCGCCCGGCAGCGAGGCGATCCGCTGCGCCAGCTCGGAGCCGCAGTACGACGCCACGAAGTTCTGGATCCGCTCGAGCTCGTCGTCCGTGACCGCCGGATACCAGCCGCGGACGGGCTCCGGGTCGGGCACCGCGGGCGCGCTCATGTCGACCGTCTCGAGCAGCCGGTGGACCGCATCGCCGACCTCCGTCGCCGCCAGCCCGGTCTGCCCGGGCACCGAGCCGTGCGCGTCCTCGGCACGCATGCCCGCGATCCGCTCGGCGTAGTAGCGGTACGAGCACCGCTCGAAGAGCGCGAGCGCGCTGTAGGAGAGCCGGCGGACGCGGTGGAGCGGCGGCGAAGGCACCGGCGCGAGCTCGGGCAGCCGGGGCGCGAGCGGCGCCAGCGGGGCTAGCTCCTCACCGACGAAGAGCTCGAGCTGGCCTTCCTCGGCGGCCGCGACGGCCGGCGCGGCAGCCGTGGAAGCCTCCGTCGGCGCGTAGCGGTCGACCCGCACGAGCAGTCGCGCCCCGTCGCGCACGAGCTCGACCGGACCGTCGCCTGCCGCATCCAGCTCCTGCGCCTCGAGGCGCGAGAGCACCCAGCCGATCGGCGTGCCCGCGTCTGCCGTCCGGCCGGGATCGATGGCGCCCGAGACGATCAGGCGGTCGATCGCGCGCGTCATGGCGACGTAGTAGAGGCGCAGGCGCTCGGCGCGCTCGGCCTCGCGCTCGGCCTCCCGCACGCGCTCGTACTCGAACGCCGGTCGCCGCGAGCCGGTGGCCGGGTCGGCGACCCGGAAGCCAAAGCGCCCGTCCGGCAGGCAGAGAATCTCGTCCACCGAGGGCGCATTCCGGTCGCGCCCGGCGTCGGCGACGATCACGACCTTGAACTCGAGGCCCTTTGCCGAGTGGATCGTGAGGAGCCGGACGGCGTCGCCGTCCTCCTCCTCGGCGACCGCCTCCAGCTCGCGGGCGCCGACGGCCTCCTGCTCCGCGACGAAGCGGACGAACCCCTCGATGTCGCGGCCGCGCAGCTCCTCGTACGAGCGGGCGAGGCGCGCGAGCTTGCGCATGTTCGCGTAGCGGCGCCGGCCGTCCCATCTGGCGAGGACGGCCAGGTCGTAGTCGTGGTCGGCCACGATCCGCTCGCAGAGCTGCTCGAGCGAAAGCCCCGGCGCGGCCTGCGCGAGCCGCTCGTAGCGCTGCAGGAAGGCGCGGCAAAGGTGGCGGTCGCGCTCCGACAGGTCGGCGGGGAGCCCGCGCTCGAACGGCTGGAACAGCGGCCGCCGCGTCGCGGCCGAGCGCAGGAGCACGAGGGCGTCGTTCGAGAGCCCCACGAACGGCGAGGCGAGCACGGTCACGAGCGCCTCGTCGTCGTAGCGGTTGTGCAGGAGGCGCAGGTACCCGAGGAGGTCGACGACCTGCTGCTGGCCGAAGTACCCGCGGCCCGTTGCGCGGTACGTGCGCAGGCCCGCGGCGCGCAGCTCTTCCTCGTAATGCTCGGCGTCGGTGCCGGCGGCGAACAGGAGGACGATCTCGCCGGCCGTCGCCTCGCCCGAGTCGACGAGCTGCTTCACCCGCGCCGCGATGTGCCGAGCCTCGGCGCGCCGCCAGTGAACCGGTGTGCCGGAGTAGGTGGACTTGTCGGTGACGAGCAGCTCGACCGGGGCCCCGAAGACGGGGTCGGGGAAGCGCCCGGCCGACTCGAGGGGCTGGAACTCGTCCCCGAACTCGCTCGAGAACAGGTGGTTGACGGCGGCCAGCACCTCCGGCCGCGAGCGGTAGTTCTGGGTGAGCGCGAGCACGCCCCCCGAGCGCTCACGCCGCTCGCGAAAGACCTCGACGTCGGCGTGCCGGAATCGATAGATCGACTGGAACTCGTCGCCGACGAAGAACAGCTCCTTGCCGTCGGGGCCGTCGGCCAACAGGTCGACGATCTCGCACTGGAGCCGGTTCGTGTCCTGGAACTCGTCGACCATGATCGAGCGGAATCGCCAGCTCTCCCGCTCGCGCACCCCGGCGTCGTCACGCAACAGGTCGCGCGCCGCCAGCTGGAGGTCCTCGAAGTCGAGTGCCGACTCCCTGTCCTTGCCGGCACGGTAGGCCTCGCCGAAGCGCTCGAGCAGCTCCTGGAGCAGGTCGCGGTCGCGTGCGGCGAGCTCGTCCAGCGCCGCCTGCTCCACGCCGCGCCGCGCCTCCTCGTAGCTGACCGCGCGCTCGCCGCGCGCCTTCAGCTCGCCGAGGTCGAGGAGCCGTTCGGGGAGCGTCCGCTCGGCCAAGAGCTCGAGCGCGCGCGCCGCCGTGGCGCGGGCGGTCTCGCCTCCGTCGGCGTCGTCCACGAGACACTGGGCGGCGTCCTTCAGCTCGGCGATCCGTTCCGGCAGCCCCGGACGATCGCCGAGCTCGAGGACGAGCGGCCTCCCGGCCGCCCGCAACGTGTCGTGCACGCCGGTCAGCATCCGGCGCAGAGCCCGCGTCCCGTAGGTGGCGAGCAGCCCCAGGCGCTCCTGGTCGCCGTCCGCGCAGAACTCCGTGAGAGCCGCCTCGAACGCCTCCCTCTGGAGCACGCGCGACTGTGCCTCGTCGAGGACGCGGAAGCGAGGGTCGATCCCGGCCGCGAAGGGATGGGCCTTGAGGAGCCGGAAGCAGAAACCGTGGATCGTCGAGATCCACGCGGCGTCGAGATCGCGGGCGAGCTCGGCGCGACCGGCTTCGACGAGCCGAGCGCGGATGCGGTCCCGCAGCTCGCCGGCGGCGCGCTCCGTGTAGGTGATGACGAGGAGCGAGTCGACGTCGAGCCCGCGCTCGCAGACGGCCTTGGCGAAGCGCTCGACCAGAACGGTCGTCTTGCCCGTCCCCGCGCCCGCGGACACGAAGACGAGCCCGGGCGCCTCGATCGCGGCGACCTGCTCCGGATTGGGCGCGCCCACGGCCGTGCTCATTGCCTCTTTATCCGGCACATCGGGGCAAGGTCGCACCAGGTGGGACACCCGGCATCGCCGTGCGGGTCGTGGCGCACGTCGCCGCCGCGGATGCGGCCCACGAACCCCCGTGCGTGCTCCGTCGCCCGGTCGATCTGGGCCCAGAAGTCGTCCTCGTCGCGGTAGTCGTTCTTCTGGAAGCCGGGGATGCCATCGTCGCGCGCGGTTGCCCGCAGCAGCCCGCGCGCGTCCCGGTCGCCCGCCAGCGCCCGGTAGAGGCCGCCGAGCGGCTCGATCCCGACGAGGTCACGGAGGACGAGCATGTAGAGCGGGATCTGGAGCTTGAGCTCCGAGTCGATCTTCGCCGCCGAGAAGACCGTCTTCCCCGATTTGTAGTCCCACACGATCCCGCGGGCGCTGAACGGGTCGAGGTCGATCCGGTCGATCTTCCCCGAGATCGCGAAGCCGCCCAGCTCGAGACCGCGCTGGAGCTCGGGCGACGAGCGCTCCGTCCCGAACGAGACCTCGAAGCGCCGCGGGACGAGCGGGATCTCCGTCTCCGCCTCGTCGCGGACAAAGAGCTCGAGGTCGCGCCAAAGCTGGCCTTGCAGCTCGCGGCGTTCGAGGTCCGTGAGCTCCTGGCGGATGCCCGCGAGGGCCTCGTCGAAGCAGCTGCGGAGAAAACGGACGGCGTCCTCGATCCGCGCGGGATCAACGCGCTCGACCCCGAGCTCCTTCGGCAGCCCGGCGTAGAAGCGGTGCAGCGTCGTGTGGGCGATCGAGCCGCGCAGCTTCGCGTCGACCTCGGCGTCGATCGACCGCGGGGAGATGACGCGCTCGATGAACCAGATCGAGGAGCAGGTCGCGAACGCCTCCAGCTCGGTCACGTTGAACGTCATGCGCTTGGCCAGGTCGGCCAGGACGGCCGGGTTCGAAAGCTCGGTCGGCCGGTCGAACGCGCTCCGCGCCCGCTGGAAGCGCCGCTCCCAGCCGTTGGCGAGCGCAAGCGCTTCGGCGCCGGAGGCATCCTCCGCAGACAGCGCCGCGAGCGAGCGCAGGCGCTCCCGCTCGGTCGGCGCGTCCTCCAGCGGCCACGTGAGAGCCGAGAGCGCGCGACGTCTCGTCCAGCGTATGACGTCTGACGGGTCGAAGAGCCCGCGCACCTCGTGCCAGAACGGGCTCGCCTGTCGCGGCGCCCCGTCGTCCGTCGCCGCCTCGCGCACGAGCGTCAGGCGCCGTGACGGGCGCGTGCACGCCGCATAGAAGAGGAACCGCTCCCTGGCTACGGTGTCGGGCCGGACCAGGCGCGACCGCGTCCGCTCGTCGAGGTCGCGCCGCGCGTCGTCGTCGAGGAACGGCGACGCGATCGCGCGCCGGGGCAGGTTCCCTTCCTCGAGGCCGAGCACGAACATCGCCTCGAAGCGGCGCGTGCGGGCGCGCAGGAGGTCGATGACCGCCACCCGGCCCGGCTCGGCGGCCCCGGCGAGGCGGACCGGGACACGCTCGAGCGCAGCGAGGACCTCCTCGCGCGCGAGCGTGCCGGCGAGGTCGCGCCAGCCGTCGAGCTCCTTGAGCAGGCGCAGAACCTGCTCGAAGGCGCGGAGGTCGACCCGCGAGGACTCGGTCGCGGGCGGGGACTCGAGCCCGTAGGCGCCCCGCAGCATCCCCGTCGCCAGCACGCGGACCGCGTCCGTCGGCGTGGGCGCGGCGCGGACGTCGTCGATGAGGGGGAGCGGCTGGCCGCGAAACCGCACGGTCCGCTCCTCGATGTCGGTGCGGACCCCGTTGCCGCGCAGGCGTCCCTCCAGGTAGTCCGCATGCGCGCGCGGCAGGCCGGAATAGGGCGAGCGGAGGAAGCCGAAGAGGTCGCGCCGCCCCTCTCCCTGCCAGAGAAAGCGAAGCGCGGAGAGGAGCGCGTGGCCGAACGGAATCTGCCCGAGACGGACGCGCCCCTCGAAGGCGTAGGGAACACCTGCCGTGGAGAGCGCCGTCTCGAGGGGCGCACGCAGGCGGTCGAGTGACGGGGAGACGATCCCGATCTCCTCCGGCGCCGTGCCGTCGCGCACGAGTCGGAGCACCTCGTCGGCGACGAGCTCCAGCGTGGCGCGCGACCCTGCCGCCTCGAGGAAGCGCACGGCGCCTTCGAGCGGCGGAGGATCGGCCTTCTCCCCCTCGGTGAAGAGCGTCCGCTCGAGGTGGGCGAGCGCCGGGTGGGCGAACTCGGCATACGCGGGCGGAAGCTCTTCCACGCGCCCGTCGGCCAGCCCGGCAAGGTCGGACGCCGTGCGCGCGAGCGAGGCGAACGCGGGACGGGCGGGCTCGTACGGGAGCGAGACGGACACGTCCGCGCGGCCCGCGAGCGCTTGGACGAGGGCCCACTGGGCACCGGTCAGGTCCTCGAAGCCGTAGGCGAGCACGGGGCGACCCTCCCAGGCCGAGAGCTCGCTCTCGACGCGCTCGACGGCGTACCGGCGCTCGAGGTCGCGGTCGGAAAGCTCCAGCCTCGCGAGCTCTTCGCGGTAGGCCCGGTACAGCGGCGCCAGCTCGCCGGCCGCCTCGTCCGGGTCGACCAGCCCCGATTCGAGCTCGGAGATGGCCGACAGCAGCGCCTCACCGAAACCCGCGAAGCGGGCCGAGGGCCCGAGGCCGTTCAGGCTCACGCCCGCGAGAGCGCGCCGAACGACCAGCGTCCTCTGCGCCTCGGTGACGACAGGCGGACGGCGGCCGTCACCGCGCGCGACGAGGTCGAAGAGGTCGTCGAACGTGCCGATCGTCCCGCCGAGCAGCGCCGGCCGGCGCGCGAGCAGGTCCCGCTCGACGCGGTCGACCTCCGCCCGGTTCGGGACGACGAGGAACGGCTCGCGCTCGAGGTTCTCGAGATATCGATCGAGGAGCCGCGCGACCTTCCCCGCATTCGCCGGGCCAACCAGCAGCGAGAGCGGCACCAACCCATCTTACCCGCCGCTCCGGAGGCCCCCTCGTCCCCCGGAGCGGCGGTCGAAAACGCTCTAAACCACGGACTTCGGCCGGCGCCCGCGGCGCGCGGCAGCCCGTCCGGGCATCTTCCCCGCGCAGTCGTCACAGAGGTCGGCAGCCTTCGCGCCCCGGCGCGCATCGGTGTAGGTGATGCGCATCCCAGCGCCCTTTCCCTCACCGACTTCGGTATTACAATTGTCACAAACCAGGATGGTCTTTCGAGCCACGTTGTTCCTCCCTATTCGGGTGGCTGGGGAGCATGACGATACAGAAATTGGGCGCGAACTAGCGGGAGGTAATGTGCGCGTCCGAGAATGCGCCCATCTCGTGGCGTGTGCCGGAAACGTCGTTGCCCTCGACCTCGGTGTGCGCGAAGTAATGGGACACGATCCCATAGCCCTCGCGCATGCTGTCCGAGGAGTCGTGATCGCGGCGAATGCCCGAGATCGAATTTTCCCGAATATCACACATCGAGTAGTCACTGCAGAGGATGCCGATCCCGACGGCGTCCTCGACCGTGTTCCCTTCCACCGTGGCCATGGCCATTTCGGTCACGGTGATTCCCCGCAAGGTTGTCCGGCGCACATGGTTGTCGACAGCCATGGCATGAACCGAGTCGAGGAAGATCCCTTCCTGCCCGCCGGTCAGCAGACAGTTCTCGACCATGCTCGGCTCGAGGTCGGCCGTGAACGAGATGTCGATTCCCTGGCCGAACTCGTTCCCGGCCATCGAGATCGAGCAGTCGCGGATCGTCACCTCGCTCCGGCGGACGTTGATGCCGTCGAGATGTGCGCCGAGGATGCTCACCCGTTCGATGAGGACGTTCTCCGCCAGATCGACCTGGATTCCGTGGTCGCCTCCGATCACCGTTACGTTGCGGATCGTCACGTCGTCTGCCTTGACGATGATCCCGCCGCGAACGACGGCGCCCGGCTCGCCGATCAGCTGCTGCGAGTGGTCGAGGACGAGCGGCCCCTGGTGGACGCCCGCGGAAAGATGGACGACGGGCGGTTGGGTCGCCCAGGCAACACCGCCCGCCGCTGCAAGCACGACGAGCGCGGTCGCTGCCGCGCCGGGGCCGACCCGGCCAAGCTCACCGCCGTCCTCGCCGTAGGAGAGTCGCGCGAGCGGGAAGACCGCGTGGCCGAGAGCCTGGGCCAGGAGCCAGGAGCCGACGAAGAAGCCGAGCGCACCGGCGAGCGGAGCTTCGACTTGCAGGAGCCGGGCGAGGCCCATGACCAGTCCGAGCTCGAGCAGCCCGAGTGGGAGGGCCGCCCAGCCGGGCTGGTAGGGGACGAGCCGGTGGTAGGCCGCGTCGAGCGCGAGCCCGACACCGAGCATCAGGCCGGCGAGCTGCACCGGCCACCAGGCCTGCAGCGCCAGGCCGAGCACGCAGGCGATGAGGAGCGGCGCGAGCGCTGCCGCGATCCGGGACTCGAGGCGGCCTCTCAGCGTGTACGCCACGCGTTCACCTTTCGCGAGAAGCGGCGCGCAGCGTACTTGGCGCCCATCAGCGTGTCCGCCGCCGGGAAAGCCCACTGCGCGGGCACACCCGCCAGCGCCAGCGTGCGTTCCTCGTCGGTGAGCGACGGCACCGTCGAGTCGGGCGCGAGGACGATCCAGTCGCCGGCCGTCTCGAGCGCGTGCTCGGCGACGAGCCGGGCGAGGAGCGGGTCGTGGCGGAACCCCCGCTTGAAGCCGGTCGCGCACACCACCTGCGGCGCGCCGTTCAGGTCGGCGGAAACGTGGAAGCGGCCTGCGCGACGGGCGGCCTCGACGGGCTCGTCCCAGCTGCGGCCCGCCGGATAGGAGGGCGCCCCGAACCGCTCCAGGACGGCGACCCGCTCGGCCGCAGGCGTCCGCTGGAAGCCGGCGAGACCGCGCCGGCTGAAGAGCACGCGCGGGAGATTCAACGGCCGCCGCTCGGGGTCCCGCCGCCGCACCGAGACGACCGAGGCTCCCGCCTCGAGCGCGTTCAGCCATTCCGTCGCGGCGGCCATGCCCGCGCCGACGATCTCCACGGTGTCGGCGAACTCGTGCGGCTCGTAGGCATGCACCGCGCGCGGGTCGCCCTCGACACCGTCGGGCCACGCGAGGCCGGGATGCCCAGGGGCGAGCAGCACGTGCGCGAAGACGCCGTGTCCGTCGATGTCGAAGCCGCCGTCCACCGCGCGGACCCGCTCGACGCGGGCGGCGTGGAAGCTTTCGTCCCAGCCGGTCGCTGACACGCAGCTCGTCGACGTGCGCGAGGAACTCGTCCACGGTCGGGTGGTAGCGGTCGAAGAGGCTCTCAACGAGCGGCGCCGGGCTCCGGCGGCGGACCGCCGCGCGGACGGCGAGGCCCGGGAACGAGCTGGGGGCGCAGTGCCCGTCGCTCTCGGAGCGCATCCGCCGCTGCCGGATCGCCGCCGAGCGGACGCGCCACACGGCCGCCGGGTCCGGGTCCGTCCCGAACACGGCGATTTCGGCCGGCTCGAGCCCCCCTTTCCGGAGGGTCGCATGGGCACACAAGCCGGCGAGGCCGCCTCCGACGATCGCGCACGTTCCAGACACGATTACTTGACGGACCCTGCCAGCAGGCCCTCGACGAAGTAGCGCTGGAAGGCGAAGAAGACGGCGAGCGGGATCACGAGGGAGACGAACGTGGCCGGGGCGATGATCTCGATGTTCGCGCCGAACTGGGCCAGCTGGCGGTAGATCGCCACGGTCAGCGGCTGCGTGTCGCGGCCGAAGACGAGGGCGACGAGCAGGTCGTTCCACGTCCAGAGGAACTGGAAGATGGCGAGCGACGCGATCGCGGGCAGGCCGAGCGGCAGGATCAGGCGCAGGAAGATACGGATCTCCGAGGCGCCGTCGATGCGCGCCGCTTCGAGCAGATCCTTGGGGATCCCGATGAAGAAGTTCCGCAGGAGGAAGATCGCGAACGGGAGGCCGAAGGCCGTGTGGAAGAGGATCAGCGCCCAGATCGTGTCGTTGATGTGCACCGTCTCGTAGATGCGGAACATCGGGATGAGCGCCATCTGCAGCGGCACGACGAGCAGGGCGATGACGACGATGAAGAGCCAGTCGCGGCCCGGGAACTCGAGCCAGGCGAATGCGTACCCGGCGAGCGCCCCGATGACGATCGGGAGCAGCGTGCCACCGATCGCGATCCAGATCGTCGTCACGAGCGACGACATGATCGTCTCGTTGTGGAAGATCGCCGAGTAGTTCTCGAGCGTGAACTTGCTCGGCTCCGAGAAGATCTGCCACCACCCGCCCTCGAGGTAGTCCTCCGCCGAGAGGAGCGACGTCAGGAAGAGCCCGATCGTCGGGACGAGCCAGAGCAGGCCGACGATGATCAGCAGGATGTGCACGGGCGTGCTCGCGAGGAAGCGCCCGAAACGCCCCTTCGAGGCTTTGCTCTCGACCGGCGCCCGCTCTACAGCCTCGACCGTGGCCATCAGACCTCCCTCCTGAAGCGGCGGACGTTGAGGAGCAGCACCGGGATGACGAGCACGAAGATGAAGACGGCGATCGCCGACCCGACACCCAGGTTGCTCGTGCCGCCGAACGCCGTGCGCCACATGGCGAGCGCGAGCACGTTGGCGTCGTCCTGCACCGAGCCGGGGGCGACGGAGATGACGATGTCGAAGACCTTGAGGACGTTGATCAGCATCGTGATGAAGACGACCGTGAGAACCGGCATGAGGAGCGGGGCCGTCACGCGCCGGAACACCTGCCACTCGGTCGCGCCGTCCGTGCGCGCGGCCTCCAAGACGTCCCGCGGGATGGCGGCCAGCCCCGCCGCGATCACGACCATCGAGAAGCCGGCCCAGATCCAGATGTAGGCGATGATGATCGAGGGGGTGATGAGTCGCGGGCCAAGCCAGGCGACACCGGCGAACGGCTCCGCGAACGTCTCCGCGTTGATCGCCACCTCGAACTGGCCTTCGCCGACGTCCTCGAAGGCGAACGTGCCGTCGGCCTCGGTCGTCGTCAACGCGACCTCGCCGCCGTCGGCGTGTCTCAGCTCGACCGTCACGCCGGGGAGACCGACCTCCTCGGGCTCCACCTCGCCGGGCGTGCCGCCACCCGGCTTGAAGTCTCTCCAGACGACGCCGTTGATCCCGCCCGAAAGCGGTTCCGGCACGACCGCCTGGACGGCGTCGTCGGGTACCTCGTCGGCCGAGATCCGGGTGAGCCCGAGTGAGGCCACGCCACCGGCCTCGACGGGCTCGGCCAGCTCGATCCCCCCTTCCGCATCGCCCACCAGCGCATCCGACGACGGCGCAGCGTCGGAGAGCACGCCCGGCGGGTTGATCGCATCCTTCACGGCCGCGATGCCGGCGTTGATCGCGCCCTGCTCCGGATCCTGCTGGTACATGATCCGCCAGGTGACGCCGGCGGCGAACGCCGAAATCGCCATCGGCATGAAGACCGCGGTCTTGAACGCAACCGACCAGCCGACCCGCTCGGTCAGGACGGCAAAGATGAGCCCGATAGCGGTGACGAGCGCCGGGACGACGAGCACCCAGATCGCGTTGTTCTTGACGGCCGTAAAGAGGACGTCGCTGGTGAAGAGCTGCTCGTAGTTGTCGAACCAGACGAACTCGTCACCGGACCGGCTGAAGAAGCTCCGCTTGAACGTGTTGACGGCCGGATAGACGATCCAGAGCCCGAGGAAGAGGATCGTCGGCGCAAGGAAGCCCGCGGCGATCGCGTAGCTTCGCCAGTCACGACCTGGCCGGGCCGGCGGAGCCCCCTGTGCCGAGGGCTCCGCCGTGATGCTGGCACCGCTCACGAGCGGGTCTCCTGGTGCCTCTTACTCTCCGTAGGCGGCCGCAGCCGCAGTCTCGAGCTGCTGGGCCGTCCCATCGATGTCGTCCGGATTCGCCACGAAGTCCTGGAAGATCTTCCAGAGGCCCTGGCCCTCCGTGCTGCCGAACTCGGACGGCTGCAAGTCGGACATGTCGAAGCGGAACTCTTCGGCCTCGGCAATCGCGGTCGCCGTCGTCTCCGTGATCGGATCCGGGTAGACGCCCGAGTCGAGGTTCTGGTTCGCCGAGGAGAAGCCGCCCCGACCGGCCCAGATCTCGGCCGCTTCCGGGGTCGCCAGGTACTCGATGAACGCCTGCGACGCGGGCGTGTCGTTGAACATGATCGCGAGGTCACCGCCGCCGACGACCGACGGTGGCGAGTCGTTGATGGACGGGAACGGGAAGACGTTGTAGCCCGTCTCGGGCTCGAGCGGCGACTCGACGACGCCCGGGACGAAGTCGCCCTCGAGCACCATCGCCGCCTTCGGCTCCTCGGCGAAGACGTTGCTCACCGAGGTCGGGAAGTCGGACTGCAGGGCGGCCTGGGTGCCGCCGGCGATGTTGTCCGCGTCGCCGACGATCTTGGCCATCTCCGTCAGCGCGTCCTTGACGGACTGATCCGTCCAGGGGATCTCATGGCGTGAGAGCTGGTCGTACATGTCCCCGCCGGCCGTGCGGAGGTAGATGTTCTCGAAGAGATCGGTGAGGGTCCAGCCCTCGGCGCCTCCGATCGAGTAGGCAGGCAGCCCGGAGGCCTTGATGGTCTCCGCGTTCGCGAGGAAGTCGTCCCAGTTGTCCGCAGCCTCGACGCCCGCGTCCTCGAAGGCCTGGACGTTGTACCAGACGGTCGACTTGTTGGCCGCCTTGAAAAGCAGCGCGTAGAGCTGCTCGTCGAACGTGCCGACCTGGATGACCGAGTCACCGAAGTTCTCGGCGATCGTCTCCTGGGCGAAGTCGATCGGCTGGAGCACGCCTCGTTCGACGTAGCCCTGGATCAGGCCCGGCTGGGCCACGACCGCGACGTCGGGCGGATTGCCGCCCTCGACCGCCGTGGACAGAACGGTCGGCAGCGCGTCGCCCGCGGAGTCGTAGCTGACGTCGACGTCCGGATACTGCTCCTCGAACCCGGCGATGACCTCCTCGAAGGACGCCTGCTCAGGTCCGGACCAGGTGCTGATGACCGACACCCCGCCGGAGACGTCGCTGGCTCCCTCGCCGCCGCCGGTGTCGGCGGCCGCTGTGTCCCCACCGGCGTCGTCGTCGTCGTCCCCGCCGCATCCGGCTGCGAACGCCGCGAGCATGAGCATGAGTACGAGCGCGAGGAGATGAAGGCGATGCTTCGCCATCAGCTGGCTCCTTTCGTCGTTTCCTCGTCGTAGATCCCGGCTCCCGTGTCCGGGTCGAAGAAGTGCAAGGCCCCCGTATCGACCGCGAGCTCGGCCGTGGCGCCGATGCTTAGCTTCGAGCGCGCGTCGACGCGGCCGACGAGTGTCGTCTTGCCCTCCGCGACCTCCTCGTCGATGTCCTCGCCGATGTCCTGGGCGAGCTCGCGGACGTCCTCGGTCAGCGCCGGCTTCGCCTCGACCGCGATATGGGCGACGATCTCGGAGCCCAGCGCCTCGGTAAGGACGACCTCCCCGCGCAGCCGCCGGTCGGGCGGCGCCTCGGCGAGCGTGGCGTCCTCGACGTGCTCAGGCCGGATGCCGACGATGACGGTCTTTCCCTCGTAGTTCCGCAGCGCCGGACGCGAGCCGAGGGCCTCGTCGAGCGCGAGCCGCTGCCCGCCGATGTCGACGGCCAGGCCGCCGTCGCTGCGGGCGAGCTGCGCCTCGAGCATGTTCATGGCGGGGCTTCCGATGAACCCGCCGACGAACAGGTTGACAGGACTGTCGTAGAGGTCCTGAGGCGGGCCGACCTGCTGGAGCTCGCCCTTGCGCATGACGGCGATCCGGTCCCCCATGGTCATGGCCTCGATCTGGTCGTGCGTCACGTAGATCGTCGTCGTCCCCAGGTCGGTCTGGAGGCGGCTGATCTCGGCGCGCATCTGCACGCGGAGCTTCGCGTCCAGGTTCGAGAGCGGCTCGTCCATGAGGAACGCCTGCGGGTCGCGCACGATCGCTCGGCCCATGGCCACGCGCTGCCGCTGGCCGCCGGAGAGCGCGCGCGGCTTGCGGTCGAGAAGCGTCTCGAGCCCGAGGACGTTGGCAGCCTCGTTGACGCGCCGGGCGATCTCGGGCTTCTTCTCGCCCTGGAGCTTGAGGCTGAAGGCAATGTTGTCGTAGACCGTGAGGTGCGGGTAGAGCGCGTAGCTCTGGAAGACCATCGCGATGTCGCGGTCCTTGGGCGGAACGTTGTTCACGACCCGCTCGCCGATCTTCAGGACACCCTCGGAGATGTCCTCCAGCCCGGCCACCATGCGGAGCGCGGTCGTCTTCCCGCAACCCGAGGGCCCGACGAGGACCATGAACTCGCCGTCCTCGATCCCGAGAGACATATCGGAGACGGCTCGCGTCCCATCCGGGTAGATCTTGCTCACCCGGTCGAACGTGACTTCGGCCAGCGGGAAAGCCCCCTTTCACCTCTGGGTCCGTGAACGGCGCGGCGAGGCTACCAGTTGTTCACCGTACCCGGCCACCGGCGGCTCTACACTCAAGCCCCGATGGAAACGCGGACGATCGTGGTGCTCGAGGGCGACGACACGGGGCAGGAGCTCCTCGACGAGGCTCTCCGCGTCCTCGCTCCCGACGTCGTCGGTCTCGAGCTCGAGCTGCCGCGGTTCGACCTCTCCCTCGAGTCGAGGCGCGCGACCCAGAACGCCGTCGTCCACGAGGCCGCCCGCGCCGTGCGCGAGCACGGGCTCGGGCTGAAGGCGGCGACTGTGACCCCGGAAGGCGCCGGCGACGTCGGCAGCCCCAACCGCATCCTGCGTGAGGAGATCGGCGGGCACGTCATCGTCCGCACCGGCCGGCGCATCCCCGGCGTCGTGCCCATCGGCGGCGCGCACTTCCCCATCTCGGTGGTACGGATGGCCGTCGGCGACGCCTACGGCGCCAAGGAGTGGCGCGAGGGCGAGGGCGAGGACGAGGCCGCCTTTCGCACGGAGCGCATCGAGCGGCGCATCTGTCGCGCGGTGGCCGAGTTCGCGTTCCGCCACGCGGAGCGGACGAAGGCGAAGGTCTTCGGCGGCCCGAAGTACACGGTCTCCCCGGTCTACGAGGGCATGCTCAAGGAGGAGATGGACGCGGCGGCCGAGCGCCACGCCGATGTCGAGTACGACCCGCAGCTCATCGACGCGACCTTCGCGCTCCTGATCAGCTCCGCGGGCGAGCCGCTCGTCATCCCGGCGCTGAACCGCGACGGGGACATCCTCTCCGACCTCGTCCTGCCGCTCTTCGGGTCGATCGCAGGCTCCGAGTCGCTGCTGGTCGCGTTCAACGACGACTACACGCCGAAGGCGCTCATGGCCGAGGCCGCGCACGGGACGGCGCCCGCGCTGAAGGGCAAGAACGTCGCGAACCCGATGGCGATGATCCTCGCGGCCGCCGCGCTCCTCTCCCACATCGACGACGAGGAAGCGCGCACGGCCGGGCGCGCCATTCGCGAGGCCTGCCTCGAGACCGTCTCGGCGGGCATCCGCACGGCCGATCTCAGCGGCCACGCGTCCACGACGGAGTACACGGACGAGGTCATCGCGCGTGTCCGCTCGAAGCTGGAGGTCTGGGAGACGCTGGGCGAGGGTTGAAAGCCCTTCTCCGCTACCTCAGGAGCATCGACCCGAAGCTCCCCCGGTCCGTCTGGATCCTCAACCTGGGCGGGCTCGCCAATGCGCTCGGCCACGGCCTCGCGTTCCCGTTCCTGATCATCTACCTGCACAACGTGCGCGGCTTCTCGCTGCCGACCGCGGGGCTCGTCCTGGCGACGACGGGGGCGGTCAGCCTCCTCGCCGGCCCCGGGGTCGGCATCGTCGTCGACAGGATCGGGGGGCGGGCAACGCTCGCTGCCGCGCTCGTCCTCCTCGCGATCGGCTTCGGCCTCTACCCGCTGATCACGAAGCCCTGGCACGCCTTCGGCGCGGCCGCCGTCGCGGGCCTCGGGAACGCGGGCTTCTGGCCGAGCCAGTCGGCGCTCCTCGCGGGGCTGACACCGCCCGCCCGCCGCCACGGGGCCTTCGCGCTCCAGCGCGTGACGCGAAACCTCGGGCTCGGGCTCGGCGGCGTCGCGGGCGGGCTGATCGCCACGACCTCGGACCCGACGAGCTTCACGGTCCTCTTTCTCCTCGACGCGGCGACCTTCCTCGTCTTCGCGGGCATGCTCGCCTTCGTGCCCACGCCCGAGATCCCGGCCGGCGACGCGCTCGCGCCGGGCCGCTACGCCGACGTGCTCCGCGACCGCGTCTTCCTGGGCATCGTCTTCCTGAACGTCCTCTTCGTGACCGCGGGCTATGCGATCTTCGAGCTCCTGCCCGTGTTCGCGAAGAACGAGGCAGGCGTCTCGGAGAAGGGGATCGGCGTCATCTTCCTCGTCAACTCGCTCGTGATCACGCTGGCGCAGCTGCCGCTGGCGAAGGCGCTCGAGGGCCGGCGGCGCATGGCCGCGCTCGCGTTCATGTGCGTCCTGTGGGCGAGCTCGTGGGGGATCGTCTTCCTCGGCGGGCTCAGGCTCGAGGAGCTCGCCGCCGCGATCGTCTTCGGCCTCGCCGGTGTCGTCTTCGGCCTCGGCGAGTGTTTCCAGGGCCCGGTGCAGGGCGCGCTCGTCGCCGACCTCGCTCCCCCACGCCTGCGCGGCCGCTACATGGCCGTCTCGACCATCTCGTGGGACATCGGCTTCATCGTCGGTCCGGCCGTCGGCGGCTTCGTCCTCGGCACCGAGCCGCTGGCGCTCTGGCCCCTGGCCGGCGCGATCTGCCTCCTGGCCGCCGTCGGCTCCCTGGCCCTCGAGCCGCGCCTCCCGCGCGAGCTGCGGCTGACTCCGGCCTAGCCGCGGAGGCGGTAGAGCCGGAAGAAGTCGTGCTCGATCGGGAGCACCTCGACGTCCGCGAAGCCGGCCTCGGAGGCGTAGCGGCGCACCGTGTCGGCCCGCATGACCGTGCCCGTGCCGGCCGAGGGCGTGTCCGCGAGGCCGACCGGGCAGGCAGCAGAGGATGCTGTACGTGTACATGAGGCGCTCGATCTCGTCCCCGGGGGCGGTGAACGAGTCGGCGACCCGCTCGTCCATGACGAGCACGGCCCCGTCCTCCGCAACCAGGCTGCGCAGGGCACGCAGCACGTCGACCGGCCGGGACATGTCGTGGAGGGCCTCGAAGACCGTGACGAGCTGGTAGGAGCCGGCCAGCTCGGCGTCGCCGGCGTCCCGATGCTGGAACGAGACGCGGTCTTCCACGCCGGTCCCCGCGAGGTTCGCCTGTGCGAGCTCCACGGAGGCCTCGTCGAGGTCGAGCCCGTCCACGATGACCTTGGGGTACGCACGGGCGATGGCGATGCTCGACCAGCCGGCGCCGCACGCGACGTCGGCGACGCGCGCGGGCGGGTCGGAGACCAGCCGCTCGTGGATATCGTCGATGGACGGCAGCCATTCGGCGCCGAGGAGGTTGGAGAACACCGGCCGGTTCGCGTCGGCCTGGGCCTCGCGCCCCAGCTGGCCGTAGTCCTCCCAGGACACCCCGCCTCCGCTGCGAAACGCCTCCTCGACGGCCGGGAGGACGTGCGCGAAAGCCACGCCGTAGCGGGCCAGCGGCGTCACGTGCGCCAGCGAGTCGCGGTCGGAGAGGACCTCCGCGTGACCCGCGGGCAGGCTGAAACGCCGCGCGGCGGCGTCGGCGCCCGCGTCGTCGACCTCGAGGATCCCGGCGACGGCCTGCTGCTCGAGCCACTCGCGGGCGTAGCGCTCGTCGGTGCCGGTCGCGGCGGCGAGCTCCGCAGACGTGGCCGACCCGTGCTCGGCGAGCGCCCGGTAGTAGCCGAGCCTGTCGCCCAGATGGACGGTCATCAGCTCGTACGCGCCGAGGGCAGCGCCGAAGAGCCGCTCCGCGAACGCATCCCGCTGGGCGCTGTCGACCTCTGTGACCACGGGAGCCTCCTAGCGCTCGTCCAGCGGCGGATTCTGGACGTCGTTCTCGTCCGCGTACGCTTGCGCGAGCTGGTTGACGACGTCCATCCCCTCGCCGTAGGCGTAGTTGATCTTGACGAAGGGCTCCCACTTCTCGGGCAGCGCGTCCTCCGGGAAAATCGCCTCCACCGGGCACTCCGGCTCGCAGGCGCCGCAGTCGATGCACTCCTCCGGATCGATGACCAGCATGCGGTCGGCGACGTGGATGCAATCCACCGGGCAGACGTCCACACAGGACAAGTCTTTGATGTCGATACAGGGCTCCGCGATGATGTACGTCACGGGTCCGAGTCTACGCGACGAGCTCGTCCACAAGCTGCGATGCACGCTCGGCTAGCGCGGAGCGAACGACGATCCGGTCGAGCCCTGCAGCCTGGGCCGCACGGAGCCCGGCAGTGTCCGTGTGATTCGTGAAGCCGAGGATCGGAACGTCCAGGTACGTCTCCGCCACCTCGTCCGGGTCGACGCGCGCGACGTCGACGATGACGAGGTCGGGCGGGTCGATGCTCTCCGTCGTCGTCAGCCGGTGGCTCCCAGCGAGAAGCACGTCGAGCTTTCCTCGAAAGAACAGGTCGACCCCGACGAGCAGGATCGTCGCCACGGCGGCAATGTACCACCGCGAAACCGCTCTCTCAAAGGGCTTGGTAGGTTTGCGCACGATGTCCGTCGGCCAGCTCCATACGGTTGCCCGCGTCGAGGACGTGGCGCACGGGGAAGCACGCGTCGTCACGGCGGGCGAACGCGAGCTCGCCCTCTTCAACGTCGAGGGCACGTTCTATGCGACACAGAACGACTGTCTCCACATGGGCGGGCCGCTCGGGCACGGCAACCTCGCGGGTTGCGTGCTCTCGTGTCCCTGGCACGGCTGGCAATACGACGTCAGGACGGGCGAGAACGTCTTCGATCATGCCCTCGCGCTCGAGACGTTCGAGACCGTCGTCGAGGACGGCGAGGTCAAGGTCGTCCTTTGAAACGCCTAGCGCGGACGCGGAGCTCGAGCGCGGCCTCGAGCTGATCCGCCGCGGCGAATACTTCGCCGCACATGAGGTGCTCGAGGACGTGTGGCGCGCGGCCGAACCGGCCGAGCGTGACTTCTTCCAGGGCCTGGTCCACGTCGCGGTCGCCTGGTACCAGGCGGGCCGCGTGAACGCGGTCGGGTGCGAGCGTCAGCTCGAGAAGGCCGCGCGGCGGCTCGGGCCCTACGCGCCCGTTCACCGCGGGCTGGACGTCGCCGCGGCGCTCGAGTCGGTCGAGGCAGCGCGCGGGCGCTTCCCCGACCTGCCGCCGCCCGTGCTCAGAGCTCCTTGAGGCCGCGCGCGCGGATCGTCACACGCCGATCCCGAAGAACTCGAAGGTGCGGTTGACCGCGACGTTCAGCCACCAGAAGCGGTCGAAGAAGAGCAGCAGGCCGAGGGCAACGAGAAACGCTCCGCCGACGACGCGCATGACCTGGTAGCGGTCGCGCAGCCAGCGCGAGGCGCCCATCGCGCGCCCGAAGCCAACGCCGACGGCGAGGAACGGCAGCGCGAGGCCCGCCGAGTAGATGAGGAGGAGGATCGTGCCCTCGGCGATGGTCTGCCCCTCGCCCGCGAGCGCCAGGATCCCGCCGAGGACCGGGCCGATGCAGGGCGCGGCGCAGAGCCCGAACGCCGCCCCGAGGAGCGCCGCCGAGCCGGTGTTGCTCGCACTCTGGACCAGGCCCGGCGCTGCGAGGCGGTCGAGGTACGGCAGCGGGATCAGCCCCATCATCGCGAAGCCGAGGACGACCACCACGAGGCCGGCGACGGCGAGGAAGAGCTCGCGGTTGTCGAGGAAGAGGCTCCCCGCGGCCGCGACTGCGGCGCCGAGCGCGACGAAGACCGCCGTGAAGCCGGCGACGAAGGGCAGGCTCGCGAGAACGACCTTGCGGCCTCCCACGCCGGCCTCCTGGCCGGACACCACGGCGAGGTAGCCGGGCACGAGCGGGAGGACGCACGGGGTCGCGAAGGAGACGAGGCCGGCGACGAAGGCGAGCGGGATCTTGGCTTCCACGCCGCCCCTCAGCCGTCGTAGCGGGCCAGCTCCTCGTCGAGCCGGCGCTCGAGCTCCGGGTCGAGCGGAGGGCCGCCGTTCGCGGACGACGCGACCGGCTCGGCCGCCTCGGGACGGGTTCGGCTCCACCGGACCAGCGCGAAGCCGAGCAGGGCGAGGGCGACCGCCGCACCCGCCAGCGGCAGCACCCAGGCGAGCAGGTTGAAGCCCTTCTTCGGCGGCGCCGCGAGGACGGCTTCCCCGAATTGCTCCACGAGGGCGGCCTTGATCTCCGATTTCGTGTCCCCGGCGGCGATCCGCTCCCGGATGAAGGCGCGCATCCGCTCGGCGATCGGAGCGTTCGAAAGCTCGAGCGTCGTCTGACAGGTCGGGCAGATCAGCTCGCGCTCGAGCTCGGCGAGGGTCGGCTTCTGCTCGCTCGCGCCCGCTGCCGCGGCGAGCGAGAGCACGAGCAGCGCGCAGGTGAGGAGCGCCCTTCTCATCTGGTCGGGGTCGAGAGGGCGGCCCGCACGTTCTCCTCCAGCTGGTCGGCGTCGAACTCCCCGATGATGTGCTCGCCCACGAGGCGGCCGTCGCGACCGACGAACCACGTCTCCGGGAAGCCCGTGTTGCCGAAGCGGCCGAGGCTCTTGCCGTTCCCGTCGTACGCGATGGGGTAGGTCAGCTCGTAGCGCTCGACGAACCGGCGGGCGTCCGAGCGAAAGTCCTGCGCGTCGATGCCGAGCACGACGAGGCCCTCGTCCTCGTAGCGCTCCCAGGTCTCCTGCAGCAGCGGCGCCTCCTTCTTGCACGGCTGGCACCACGAGGCCCAGAAGTTGAGCACGACCGCCTTGCCGCGGTAGTCGGCGAGGCTGATCGTCTCGTCGCCCTCGAGTGTCTCGAAGGTCAGCGTCGGCGGATGCGGGCGCTCGCCGCGCTCGAGCGCGGCGGAGAGGCCGCGACCCTCCTCCTGCTCCGCCACCTTCCAGCCGAGGAGCGCGACGAGGAGCGCGATCACGAGGACGGCCGCCGCCTGCAGGATGAGCTTCGCGCGGCGTGCCATGGGCCGCGATCCAGTCTACCGGGGTGCCGGAGGAGGCCTGTGGCCTAGGCGCTGCGGATGAAGACCGGCGTGCCGACGCGCACACGCTCGAAGAGCCACTCGGCGTCGGAGATCCGCATGCGGATGCAGCCGTGGGAGGCCGAGTAGCCGATCGAGGCCGCGTCGGGCGTCCCGTGGATCCCGACGGCGCCCACGTTCAGGCCCATCCAGCGGGTCCCGAGCGGGTTGCCGGGCCCGGGCGGGACGGGAGAGGCGCCGCGCGCCCAGGAGGCGGCGGGCGGGTACCACCAGGGATTGCGCTGCCTCGTGGCGATGCGGAAGTTGCCGGTGGGCGTCGGGTAGGCGGCCATCCCGGTCGCCACGCCGAACGACGCCACGGCGTTCATCGCCCCCGCCCTGGTGCCGCGGTAGAGGACGAGGCGCTTCGAGCCGCGCTGAATGACGACGACCGGCCCGTGGTTCGACGGGGTGCGGGTCGGCTTCAGCGCCCGCCACGGCATCGTCACGTCCCGGTCGTGGCTGCGCAGCGCGGCGACGACCTTCCGGCGACCGTAGTAGGTCATGAGCTCGCGCCCGTCCTTCGGCTTGGTCAGGTGCGGCGTCAGCCCGGAGAGCACGGCCCGCGTCGAGACCGGCGCGCGGCGGAAGAACTTCGCGCGGGTGTTCACCCAACCGCGGATCGCGTTCTCGTTGACGATCACCTGGAGCGGGATCGCCGTGCCGGGCGCCGCCGCCAGGGCGTCGCGGACGGCCAGGAAGACCCGGCCGCGGGCACGGATTGCCTCAGGACGCAGGCCGACAGTACGGGCACCGAGATGCACCATGATCCGGCGGTCGAAGAACGTCTGGATCGCGTCCGTCGCCTGCACCTGCGTGAGACCGCCGACGTCGTTGCCGGCGATGGTCACCCCTGCCGCGATGACCGGAGGCGTCTGGGCGCCCGCCGGGGCGCTCAGCGCGAGCGCGGCGATGACAAGAGTGAGGGCGAAAAGGGCGCGATGCATCGTCATGCGATCTTAGACGAGCCGACGGCTGCAATCCTTCACACAGTGAACGACGAACTTCGAGCGGCATGATCGTCTCCCTGCACGTCGCCACCGGCGGCCTCGTCGGAGCGCTCGCCGGAACCCGCAAGAGGGCGCTTCTCCTCGGTCTGGCTGCGCACGCGACAGGCGACGCGGTGCCTCACTGGGACGTTTCCTCCAGGCGCTTCGAGATCGCGAGCGGCGTGGCGGGGCTCCTCCTCCTGGCCGCCACCCGCGGGCCGACGAGCCCCGCGGTGGTCGGGGCGATCGGCGCGTCGGTGCCCGACGTCGAGCACGTCCTGCCCCTTCCCCGCCCCGGCGGGCGCAAGCTCTTCCCGAGCCACCGGGTCCGCGGCTGGCACAAGAGCGGCGGCCTGACCACGTCCACGCAGCTCCTCGCCGCGGGCGTGATCCTCGGCGCGCTCGCGTCGACGCCCCGCTACGGCCGCGTCGGCAGGTAGTCCTCGTCGAGCTCGCCGCCGCGGGCGACGAAGTCGATGATCATCCGGTCGGTGAGCCACTCGACCGGCGCGCGGTCGTCCGTCAGCGGCCGCTCGGTCGCGTCGACGGGCTCGAGGCCGCCCTGGAAGAGCGGCACGAGCGAGTCGACCGCCGGGGGCGCGCCCTCGACGCGCTCCACGAGCTGGTCGCGCCCGACCGGGCTCGTGAAGCCCAGCATCAGCTCGTTGAAGAGGAGCGGCTGCCAGCGCCACGCCTGCGGGAACTCGGCGAGCAGCGTGCTCCCGATCGCCTCGGAGAGTCGCTCGTCGCCGGGGACACCGGCGACGTTGAGGGCCATGACCCCGCCCGGCCGTAGGTGCTCGCGCGCCGCCGCGAAGAACTCGCGCGTGGCGAGGTAGAACGGGATATAGGGCTGGTGGTAGGCGTCGGCGACGATGATGTCGTACGTCTCGTCGGTGAGCTCGAGATACGGCCGCCCGTCCGCGGTGATCACGTTCAGGCGGGGGTTGTCGTCGAGGCCGAGGTAGCGCCGGGCCGCGTCGCTGACCTCAGGGTCGATCTCGACGCCGTCGATCTCCACGTCCGGGTACAGCTCCCCGAACGCGCGGGCGATCGTCCCGCCGGCGTTGCCGATGATGAGCATCCGCTCCACGGGGCGGTCGAGCAGCGGCGGGACGAGCAGGAACGTGTCCCAGACCCCTCCGGTGAGCACGGAGTCCTCGTGCCAGACGGAATGGACGGCCACGCCCTCGTTGAGCTTGAGGGCGCGGGAGCCGTCGCTGCGCTCGACGATCTGGATGTACTGGTAGGACGACTCGGTCTCGTAGAGCAGGCCCGAGGTCGCCTTGATCGTTCCCGCGGGGACGAGCAGGAGGGCGGCGACCCCCAGCGTCAGGAGCTGCCAGCGCCGCCCCAGGAGGAGCGCCGCCGCGAGGACGAGCAGCACGGCGGAGCCGAGCATCGTGCGCTGCGTGCCGAGAAGCGGGATGGTCACGATCGCCGAGAGGAAGGTCCCGACGATGCTTCCGATGGTCGAGATTGCGTACAGCTGCCCGGCCACCCTCCCGGCCTCCTGGACGTCGCCGAGGGCGAGGCGGATGGCAAAGGGCGCGACCATTCCGAGCAGCGTGATCGGGATCGCGAAGAGCGCAAGCGCGGCGAAGAACGAGCCGACGACGGCTCCGACGGAGACGGCGTCGAGACCCTCGACCGCAAGCTCGAGGATCGGACGCGCCAGGAACGGCGTCGCCGCGACCGCGAGCGCCGCGACGAGGATGATCCAGCCGAGGAGCCTCGGCTCGGGCCGGCGATCGGCGATCCGGCCGCCCAGCCAGTACCCGACGGAGAGGTACAGGAGGATGAGCCCGATGATGTTCGCCCACACGATCGTCGAGCTGCCGAAGTAGGGCGCGAGCAGGCGCGACGCGGCGATCTCGGTGGCGAGCGTGGCGATGCCCGCCGTGAACACGACGACCGACAGCCGCGCTCGGCCGACCGCTACGGCAGGCGCGACCGGGGCAAGGGCGACGTCCGAGCCGGGGGTCACCGGGTCAGCGTGCCAGCTTGAGACAGACGATGGCGCAGTCGTCCGCGAGGTCGCCGCCCGAGTAGCGGCGGCAGTCGGCGAGGATCGCCGACGCAAGCTCCTGGGCCGAGAGGTGGTGGTTTCTCGCGAGGAGCCGGTCGAGGCGCTCCTCCCCGTAGAGCTCCCCTTCGCTGCGCGCTTCGACGACGCCGTCCGTGTAGAGCACGACGACCGAGCCGGGCTCGAGCTCGACGCGCTCGGACGGGTACTCCTGGTCGGGCTCGATGCCGAGCGGGAGCCCCGAGACGCCCATCGGCTTCACGCGGCCTGACGGCAAGACGATCCTGGCCGGCGGGTGACCGGCGCTGCCGCAGGCGAGCTCGCGGTTCACCGGGTCGATCACCGCGTAGACGAGGGTGACGAATTTCCCGGGCTCGATCTCGTCGCAGACGACGTCGTTCGCGCTCGCGAGCACGGCCGACGGCTCGGCGTCGTCGCGCGCCAGGACGCGGAAGCTGAACTTCGTCATCGCCATGTCCGCAGCGGCCGAGATGCCCTTGCCGAGCACGTCGCCGACCGCGACCGCGAGGCGCCCGTCCTCGAGGACGACGAAGTCGTAGAGGTCGCCGCCCACGTCGACCCGCGCGGACGACTCGTAGACGTGGCCGACGTCGAGCCCCTGCACCCGGGGGAGCGCGCGCGGGAGGAGCGAGCGCTGCATCGTCTCGGAGAAGTCCTTCTGCTGCTGGTAGAGACGCGCGTTGTCGATCGCGAGCGCGGCCTGCGCGCCGACCGCGAGCGCGACTTCGATGTCGTCGGCCTCGAGCGGCCTGGTCGGGTCGAAGGAGACGATCGTGAGCGTCCCGAGCACCTCGCCCGGCGTCGCCAGCGGAAGCACCGCTGCCGTGGCACCGCGGCGAAGGAACGGGTCGAGCACACGGTGGACGTCATCGGGAGCGGACATCCCCGCCCGCAGCACGAGGGCCTTCTTGGTCTCCAGCAGTTGACGGGCGAGCGGCGCCGAGAGCGGCTGCGGACGCGCCGCGAGACCGTCGACGACCTCGGCCAGCCGCGGGTTGGCCACATGGACGGCGCGCGACGTGAGGGCTCCCTCGCGCGGGTCGGGCATCCGGATGACCGCGACGTCCGCGTCGAGGAGACCGACCATCGTGCGGGCCACTGCCTCCAGGGTCGCGTCGAGCGAGAGGCTCTCCGTGAACGACTGGCTGATCTCGTACAGGCCGCGCAGCTGGCGGGCCGCCCGGCGCTCCGACTCGAGCGTGCGCTCGAGGATGGTCGAGAGCTCCTTCGTGCGCTCGTGGAGCCGCGCGTTCTGCACCGCGACCGCGAGCTGGCTCGAGAGGGCGATCAGGAGACCCTCCTCGCCCTCGCGGTACGGGCGCGGGCGCGTCTTGAAGACACCCAGCGCCCCGATGACCTCGTCGCGGACGAGCAGAGGGATGAAGAGGGCGCGGCGCACTCCGCCCTCCTCGAGGGCCGCATCCAGGCCCGTCAGTCTCGGGTCGCCCTTCATGTCCTCGATGAAGAGGAAGCCACGGCTGCGGAACGGCCCGAGCGCGAGCTCGAGGAGCCGCTCCGCGAGGTCGGTGTGCGGGCCCGTGAGATTGCGCGACGCCGCGTCGACGAGCCGGCCACCCTCCTGGAGGTAGATGCCCACGTGCCCGCTGGAGGTGAGCTCGGCAACGCGGTCGACGGCGGTCTCGAGCGTGTGCGTGAGGGAGAGCTGGGCGATCGCCTGGCTGACGACCGCGATGAGCGTCTGCGACCGCTTGAGCGCAAGTGCGATGAGGCTGACGCGGCGGCTGCGGCGCAGCGCGAGAGCGGCGCCGGCCGCGAACGGCGCCAGCCGGGCGAGCTCCGGCTCCTCGTCCGCGTCCCGTGTGAACGCGAGCTGGAGAGCCGCGACGGCCGGCTCCCCGAGTGGAACCGTGTGCATCACCCACTGCCCGACCTCGGCGGGAGCGGGCTCGCCGTTGTCGAGCGCCCGGCGAACCAGATCCGGCAACTCGGTCAGATCGGGAGTGCGCCCGCCGAACCCCTCGGCCGCGAGAAACGTCGGGGCAGCCTCCGGCTCGATCCGCCAGAGAAGCGCACCGGCACACTCGGCTGCCTCCACGGCGACCCGAACGATCTGCTCGGCGGCTTCGGCCTCGTCGGCGCCGGCGGCCAGCGCCTCGCCGAGCAGCTCGAGCCGGCTCAGCGTCAGGTCCGTGTGGCCGTTCGTCCCCTGGTCGATCCTGAGCGCCAGCGCGAGGTGCGCCGCGGCGGCACGGGCGAGCGCCTGCTCGTCGGGCCCGAAAGGCAGCCCCGAGCGGTAGAGCTCGAGCGCGCCGAGGACCTCGCCCTCCGGCGCGACCGGGACGAACCGCACGATGGGGGCGCCGGCCCGGGCGGCGGCGCGTCGCACGGCCGCCGGCGCCGAAGGATCTCCCGGAGCGTCCTCGAGGTCGAGCTCCTCGGTCCCCGCCTCCTCGAGCGGCATCTGCGTTCCCTCCAGCTCGGCAGTGATGGCCGCCGACTCGGAGTGAACGGCGCGGGCGACCAGGCCGTTCCCGTCGGCCGCGACCCGGGCAACGACGAGCTCGGCGCCGGTGCCGAGGGCGACCGCTCGGGCGAGGGCACGCAGCCCGGGATCTGCAGAGGCGCCGCGGACGAGCTCGAGCGCGGCCGCCGCGAACGCGGTGAGCGCGTGGCCGGCCGCCTCGCTGGTTACGGGGTGGACCTCGGTCGAGGGTACGGAAACCCGCTCCACACCATCATTATCGCCCTGTCCGGAGGGTCGGCGCATGGTCGGCTCCGGTTGCAGCATCCGTCCCGAACGGCAACAATCGCGCCTGGCATGGCCGCACCCGCACCTCGTCGGGCCGATTGGGACGAGCCTCCGCTCGAGGATCCGCCTCCCGTCGACCCCCACGCGATCCAGCGCCGCCTCCGCAAGGAGCGCGCCAAGCGCCGTGCCCGCATCGACCATCGGCACGAGCAGCGGCTCGCCGGGCTGCGCTTCCTCTTCCTCATCGGCCTCCTGGTCTTCCTGACCCTCTTCCTCGGCCTCTCGATCTGGGAAAAGATCGGGTCGCTCTTCGGGCTGTAAGAGCGCATGGAGGAAGTACCAGGAGGAACGGGAGGGGTCCGGCTGGCCGGCGGGACCGGCTCTCAGGCGGCCGGGTTGTGGCGGACGGGTGAGCTCCTTGCCTGGCTAGGCGGCCTCGTTCTCACCCTCAGCGCCTTCATGGGGTGGTATTCGGTCTCCGGCGATCTGCGCGGGCGGCTCTCGGTGCTGGGTTGGAACACGGGGGCGATCGGCAAGCTCGTCTTCGTCATCGGGCTCGCCGTGCTGCTTCTGCTCGGGCTCCGGGCCTTCGGCGTCGAGCTCCCGCCGAGCATCCCCGACGGCATGATCGTCGCGGGCCTCGGCCTGGCGAGCACGATCCTCGTCCTCATCCGGCTCATCGCCATCCCCGAGAACTTCCAGCCGGCGGCGGGCCGGGGGATCGGGCTCTGGCTCAGCCTTCTGGCTTCGCTTCTGCTGATCGTGGCGGGGCTGCTGAAGTCGGCTGAAGACGGCTGACGAGCGCGACCGCAGCGAGCCCGACAACCACTCCCAGCGCGGCACCCGCCAGGACGTCGCCCGGGTAGTGCACGCCGATGTACACGCGGCCATACGCAACGGCCGCGGCGAGCAGCCCGAGCGCCCAACCCCAGCGGCCCAGGAGGTAGGCCAGGATGACCGCGCCGGCCGCGCTCCCCGCGGCGTGCCCCGAAGGCATCGAGGAGCTCAGATCCCAGCGCAGAAGCGGATCGGCGGTCGTGACGACCTCGTACGGGCGCACGCGGTCGAAGACGGTCTTGAGCAGCTGTGCGAGCAGATCCGCCGTCCAGACCGTCGCCGCGGTGATCAGGCCGACGCGCAGGGGCGGTTTCCCCGCAACCACAGCGAGCACCACCGCGAGGACGATCCAGAGTACGGCCGCGTACGTCGCAGCAGACAGGGCGACGAAGAGCCAGTCGAACGGCGCGGCACGGTGCTCGACGACCCAGGTGAAGAGGTCGCGGTCCAACCCTTCCAGGGCTACGACCGTAGCAGCTGCTTCGTGGCCGCCAGGAGGCGGCTGGGGTCGAGCGGCTTGCCGATGAACGCCTGCGCGCCGCGCGACTCGGCCTCTCCGGCCTGGTCGAGCTTCCCGCTGTACATGATCACCGGGATCGTGTCGACGCCGTGGCGCTCCTGAACGCGGCGCAGCATCTCCCAGCCGTCCATCCTCGGCATCTGGACGTCGAGGAGGATCAGGTCCGGCGGCTCGGCGTCGAGGGCGGCGAGGCCTTCGTCCGCGCTCGCCGCTTCGCGCACGACGTAGCCGTCCGCCTCGAGGTTGGCCCGGATGAAGTCGCGCAGCCCGGCATCGTCGTCGACCACGAGCACCCGCGCTCCGCCCGGCTGCGCGGAGGAAACGTCACCGCGAGGGGCGGCGAGAAACGCCTCCAGGTCGGAACGGCGGAAGCGTCGGTGACCTCCGGGGGTGTAGAAAGCTGGAACAAGCTGGCGGTCGGCCCACTTGCGCACAGTCGACTGCGCCGCCCCTAAAAAGGCGGCGGCTTGGCCGAGGGTAAGCCACTCCCGGCCGACATCCGCCGGCTGCCGCGCGCCGCCGGACTCCCGCTGTCCGTTGCCTGGCATGGCCGCAACCAAAAAACCTACCAAATCTTGAACATTCTTCCCGGCTGAGCCCCAAACCCTGTACGACCGGCTAGCCCCCGGTCGTCACGGTCACCGTCCGTTCTCTCGGCTCCACCGTCAACGGCTCGAGCGTGCGCACGATCGTCTGCGTCCCCCCGGGCTCCGGCGCCTGCTCGACGGCGCGCCCGATCGCCAGCCCCGCGAAGAAGACCACTGCCAGGATCGCGAGGCGGAGGATCCAGATGACGAGGCGCCGCCCGACGGAGGAACGCCGTGCGCGTTCACGCTCCCGCGCCCGCGCCGACCGTGGGGACTCCATCGCCATCTCCTACGGCCGGTAGTCGCTCGCGCCGCGCGCGTACTGTCCGAAGGCCACGTCCTGCACCAGCGCGGCGTCTCTGACCCCTGCCCGTGCACGCGGTGGGGTCGAGCGGATGACGACGTCCCGCACCCAGTCCTCGGAGCCCTCGTAGACGCCCGCGAGATCGGCGAGCGTGAACGTCTGGCCCACCCGCCGGCGCAGCTCGGCAACGACCTCCTCGATCAGGATCCAGAGGTGGCGCGAGCGCGCGGTGTCCTCGCCCTCGGCGCCCAGCCGACGCAGGCCCTCGTCCCACTGATGGCGTGCCGCCTGGAGCATCACGACGCCCCGTTCCCGTTCTCGGCCGCCCCGCAACGCGCATCCGGGCACCAGGGCTCGCCGGCCTCCGAGACGATCGCCTCGCCGAGCTCGTAGCCCGGACGCGCCAGGGCGAAGGCGGCATGGGCGTGCAGGCACTTGAGCTTTCCGGGCGCCCGCGTGCCGCCGATGCCGACGTCGAGCTCGGGGCGCAGCTCGCGCTGCTCGCGATCGGCGCGCTCGAGGCTCGCCCGGAGCGCCGGGTCGGAGGCTGCCTCGCTGGACCAGCGCTCGACGCCTCCCGCCGCCTCGAGCCGCGCGATCGCCGCCACGAGCCAGGGGCAGGTCAGGTAGTACGTCGTCGGGAACGGCTTGCCGTCGGCGTCGAACGGCGCCTGCTCCGTAACCGCGGGAAAGCCGTGCGGACAGCGGACAGCCACCCGCCGAAACGGCCTGGCGGGCCTTCCGAGCTGCCAGGAGACCACCCTCCCGTCGTCCATCCGATCATGGTATCCGCGTCCCGGCGCCGCCCTGGCGGCCGTGCTTCCAGCGATCCAGTCCCGTGACGACGAAGAGGCGCTCGCCGGGCTTCACCAGCCCGAGCCTCCGCGCCGAGCGCTCGATGAACTCGTTGGTCTCCGCCTCCTCGAGATGCTGCTCGAGCCGCACGTTGCGGTGCTCGAGGCGGTCGACCTGGGCGCGGCGCGCGGCGACATCGTCCTCGGCCTGCCGGTAGGCCCGCAGCGGTTGGACGTAGCCGACCGCCACGACCAGGAGAACGACAATGCCGATCCACCGAAGCGCGAGCGCGGACTTCGAGGGACGGTTGGATGCGCGGCGGCGACCCCGGGCTGCCATGGGCATGCGAACTTCGACCGCAGCCCATAGCCTCCTTCCCGCGGCAGCAACAAGCGTAGAAACCGGATCGGACGGACTCCGCCCGATTTCGCGCTCAGGCGGTCTCGACCTTGATGACGTTCGTGGTGCCGGGCACGTTCACGGCCGTGCCCGCGGTGATCACGATGCGGTCGCCCGGGTTGACCAGCCCGGTTTCGCGCGCGGCTTCGAGCGCCCGGGCCCAGAGATCGTCGACGTTCTTCGCCTCCTCGATCTCCGCGGGGATCACTCCCCACTCGAGCGCGAGCTGCTGCACCGCCTGGCGCTTGTGGGTGACGGCGATGATCGGCCGGCGCGGCCGATGGCGTGCCACCGCCGACGCAGTCCGGCCGGAGTAGGTGGGCACGAGGATGGCCGCGGCGCCGAGCACCTCGGCGATGTCGCACGCCGCGTTCGACATCGCCTCGCCGACGGTCGGGAACGGCTGGTCGGCCGCCTGCGCCAACTCGTGGCGGTAGCTGAGGCTCGGCTCGACCGCCCTCGCGATGCGATCCATGAACGCCACGCTCTCGAACGGGTACTGGCCGACCGCGGTCTCGCCCGAGAGCATGACGGCCGAAGTCCCGTCGAGGATCGCGTTGGCGACGTCGCTCGCCTCGGCCCTCGTCGGCTCCGGCCGGGTGATCATCGACTCGAGCATCTGCGTCGCCGTGATCGCCGGCTTGCCGTGCTCGAGCGCGGACAGGATCACGCGCTTCTGGACGAGGGGCACCGCCGCCGGCCCGATCTCGACGCCGAGGTCGCCGCGGGCGACCATGACCGCGTCGGAGGCGCTGATGATGGTGTCGAGCTCGTCGAGGGCCTCCGCCTTCTCGATCTTCGCGATGACCTGCGCCTTCGCGTCGGCGGCGTTGAGCAGCTCCCGCAGTCCGCGGCAGTCCTCGGCCGAGCGGACGAACGAGAGCGCGACGTAGTCGACGCCGAGCGAGAGGGCGAACTCGAGGTCATGCAGGTCCTTCTCAGTCACGGACGGCACGGGGATCGGGACACCCGGGACGTTGACGCCCTTGTGCGCGCCGACCGCTCCGCCCACGACCACGGTCGTGCGGACGCGGTTGCCGTCCACCTCCTCGACCCGCAGCTTGACGAGCCCGTCGTCGATGAGGACCTCGTGGCCCGGCTGGAGCACTTCGGTGAGCACGGCCGGCAGCACGGGCAGATCGCCGGTGGCGCCGTTCTCGCCCCCGCTGATCACGACCGAGTCGCCCTCGACGAGGATCCGCGGGCTGTCCAGGTCGCCGATCCGGAGCTTCGGGCCCTGGAGGTCGGCGATGAGCGCGAGCGGCCGGCCGGCGCGCTCCTGCGCGTCGCGGAGCAGCCTGGCGCGCTCGCCGTGCTCCTCGTGCGTGCCGTGCGAGAAGTTGAGCCGGGCGGCGTCCATGCCCGACGCCACCAGCCGGTCGACGGCGGCCACGGAAGCCGTCGCCGGACCGATCGTGCAGACGATCTTGGTGCGACGGTGCCCGTGGGTCACAGCAGGCACGTTAGCGCGCCCGGCTGCCACTCCCGCGCCGCGATTCGCCTCGTCGGGGGGCCCCCGATTTTCGACACTACGGCGAAAATGCGCGCGCGTGGTGCGCGAAATCGTGCCGAGGCTGCGTCGATCCCGGTCGAGCCGAGCCGGCTAGCGGCCGGCGCGCGGGAAGGCGGCCCAGCCCGGGTACTCGGCCTGCGCGCCGAGCTCCTCCTCGATCCGCAGAAGCTGGTTGTACTTGGCGACCCGGTCGCTCCTCGAGGGCGCGCCGGTCTTGATCTGGCCAACGCCGGTGGCGACCGCGAGGTCGGCGATCGTCGTGTCCTCCGTCTCGCCCGAGCGGTGCGACATGACCGACGCGTACCCATTCGCGCGCGCGAGCTCGATCGCCTCGAGCGTCTCCGTCAGCGTCCCGATCTGGTTCACCTTGACGAGGATCGCGTTCGCGACGCCCTCTTCGATCCCGCGGGCGAGGCGCTCGACGTTCGTGACGAACAGGTCGTCGCCGACGAGCTGTGCCCGTTCGCCGAGCCGCTCGGTGAGGAGGCGCCAACCGGCCCAGTCGTCCTCGGCCAGCCCGTCCTCGATGGAGACGATCGGGAAGCGGGCGCAGAGGTCTTCCCAGAACGCGATCATGCCCTCGGGGTCCAGGTCGCGGCCTTCGCCCGGGAGCTTGTAGCGGCCCTCGTCGAAGAGCTCGGTGGTCGCCGGGTCGACCGCGATGGCGACGCGGTCAGTGTGCCCTGCGCGCTCGGCGGCCTCGAGGACTGCGGCGATCGCATCCTCGCTCGAGCCGAGGTCGGGGGCGAACCCGCCCTCGTCGCCCACGCCCGTTGCCAGTCCGCGCTCGTGCAGGAGCTCCTTGAGGCGATGGAAGGTCTCGGCGCCGATCCGCAGCGCCTCCGAGAAGGACGAGGCGCCTGCGGGCACGACCATGAACTCCTGGAGGTCGAGGGAGTTCTGTGCGTGCGCACCGCCGTTGACGACGTTCATGAGGGGGACCGGGAGCACGCGGGCCTCCTGCCCGCCGATCCAGCGGTAGAGGGGCACTCCGGCCTCTGCGGCGGCGGCCTTGGCGGCCGCCAGCGAGACGCCGAGCACCGCGTTCGCCCCGAGGCGCGACTTGTTGGGCGTGCCGTCGAGCTCCAGCAGCAGACCGTCGACGGCGCCCTGATCGCCGGCATCGGCGCCGGTGAGCGCAGGGCCGATCTCGCGCTCGACGTTCTCGACCGCCTTGAGCACGCCCTTGCCGAGATAGACCGTGTTGTCGCCGTCTCGCAGCTCGACGGCCTCGAACTGGCCCGTGGAGGCGCCGGAGGGCACGGCCGCCCGGCCGAGCGCGCCAGAGTCGAGCTCGACCTCCACCTCGACCGTGGGGTTGCCCCGCGAGTCGAGAACCTGTCGCGCGTGCACGCGGGTCACCTTCACCGAATGCCCTCCTTTGCCCGGTCGAAGTACCGATCCTGCTCGTCGAGCGGGAGCGACTCCCACGCCCTCCCCTCCTCGCCGGCCAGCTCCGCCGCCCGTTCGACGCGCTCGACGAAGCGCCGGCTCGCCGCCCGCAGCGCGAGCTCGGGATCGACGTCGAGGCGACGCGAGACGTTGACGGCGGCGAAGAGGACGTCGCCGAGCTCGTCGAAGACGTGTGCGTCGGGCTCCGTCTCGGCCGCCCGTTCGGGCGCGGCGGCGATCGCCTCGCGCAGCTCGACCAGCTCGTCGTCGAGGTCGCCGAGCGCTCCGGCGAGATTCGGGTAGTCGAAGCCGGCCGAGGCTGCCCGCCTCTGGACCTTGCGGGCATGCAGGAGCGGGGGAAGCTGGTCGGGGACGTGATGGAAGATCCCCTCCCGCTCCTCCTGCTCGCGCTTCAGCTCCTCCCAGCGCCCCTTGACGGCGGCCGGCGTCTCGAGCTCGGCGTCCCCGAACACGTGCGGATGGCGGCGGACAAGCTTTGCCCGGATGCCGCGGGCGACTTGCGCCAGGTCGCCCGAGCCGCGCTCCTCCAGCAGGAGCGACAGGAACACGGTCTGGAACAGGAGGTCTCCGAGCTCGTCGAGAAGCTTCCCGTCGTCCTCGGCGAGCGCAGCGTCCGCGACCTCGTAGGCCTCCTCGACGGTGTGCGGGACGATCGTCTTCGCCGTCTGCGCACGATCCCAGGGGCAGTCGCGCCGCAGCCGCTCCGCCAGCTCCTGAAGTTCGACGAGCGCCTGCTCGAGGCCGTCGCCGCCGCCCACCGGGCTACCCGGTCTCGGTCTCGGTTCCGGTCTGGCCGGTGTCGCCCGCGCCTGTCGTCGTCTCGGCGGGCGGAGGCGGCTCGAAGCCGGGAGCGTACGCGGTCTGGTCCTCGAAGCGCTTGCGCAGCTCCGCGATCCACTCGTTGATCCGCGTGTTCTTCTTCTCCTCGGCCAGCGTCTCGCGGATCTGCTCCTCGACCGCGGAGAGCTCCTGCGTCGAGGCCTCTTCCACGTCTCCGACGGCCTCGATGAGATGCCAGCCGAACTGGGTCTTCACCGGCTGGGAGAGCTCGCCGGTCTCGAGGGCGAACGCCGCTTTGTCGAACGGGGCGACCGTCGCGCCCTGCTGCGCGGTGAACTTGCCGCCGTCCTTCTTCGAGGCCTCGTCCGTCGAGAACTGGCGCGCGAGCTTCGCGAAGTTCGCGCCGCCCTCGAGCTGGGCGCGGAGCTGGTCGGCCTTCGCCTTCGACTTGACAACGATGTGGCGGACGTCGCGCGAGGCGGGCGTCGCGAACTGCGCCTCGTTCTCCTCGTAGTAGGCCTGGACGTCCTCGTCCGTGACCTCGACCTGGTTCGTGACCTTCTCGAAGACCTTCTCCGAGAGCAGCCGCGTGCGCAGGTCGCTCTTGACCTGCTCCTCGGTGAGGCCCTGCGCCTCGAGCTCGTCCTTGTACTTCTGCTCGTCGCCCTCGAAGAACTGCTCCTTCAGCTCGGCGAGGCGCTTGTCGACGTCCTCGTCGCTGACCGTGACGTCGAGCTCCTCGGCGGCAATCTCGAACTGCGCCTGCTCGACGAGGCTGCGGACGATCGCGTTGCGAAGCTGCGCGAACTCAGGCGTTCCCGCAGCCGGAAACTCCTGCTCGCGCGCCTCGTAGGTCTTCTCGGCCGAGGCCAGGAGCCTGTCGTACTCAGCCTTGGTGATCTCCTTGTCGCCGACGACCGCGATCGCGTCCGCCGGGACATCGATGTCGCCGCCGCCGTCATCGTCGTCGCCGCCGCAGCCGGCGGCCGCCACGGCCAGCGCGAGCGCAGCGAGAACGGCGATGTAACGAGACCAAAAAGGCATGGTGGGCGGACAGCTAGGCCGAAAGCCGTAGGTCGAGGATACCATCGACCAGCGCCAGCGCCTGGGGGAACCCGTCCCCCCTCTGGGTGAGCTCGCGCGACGCGCTCGAGTAGACGGCGGTCGGCGCCGAGGTGCGGAGCGTGCGCAGCTCGGCCGAGCCGAGGACGAGCGGCCCGACGACGGCGCGGCCACCCCGGAAGACGAGGTAGTCCGCCCCGATGCGGGCGAGCTTCAGCTTCGCCTCCTGGATCGCGAACAGGTTCTCGACGGGCTCGGGGACGGGCCCGAAGCGGTCCTGCGTGGACGCATGGAGCTCACGCAGCTCGTCCTCGGACTCGACGAGCGCGAGCCGGCGATGGAGGTCGATCTTCTGCGCCTCGGCCGGCATGTAGTCGGCCGGCACGTAGGCATCGACCTGCGCGTCGACCCGCACGGGCCTGGCGACGGCGCGGCGCGTGCCCGAGAGCTCGGCGACGGCCTCCCCGAGCAGCTCGACGTAGAGCTCGAACCCGATCGCCGCCACGTGGCCCGACTGCTCCGCCCCGAGCAGGTTGCCCGCCCCCCGGATCTCGAGGTCGCGCATCGCGATCGCGAAGCCGCTGCCCAGCTCGGTGTGGTCTGCGAGGGTCGCGAGGCGCGCCCGCGCTTCCTGGGTCAGCTCCTGCCCGTCGGGATAGAAGAGAAAGGCGTGCGCGACCTCGTCGCTTCGGCCCACGCGCCCGCGGATCTGGTAGAGCTGGGCCAGCCCGAGCGCGTCCGCGCGCTCGACGATCAGCGTGTTCGCCTGCGGGATGTCGAGGCCCGACTCGATGATCGTCGTCGAGACGAGGACGTCCGCGTCGCCCGCCAGGAACGAGAGCATGTGGCCCTCGAGCTCCCGCTCCGGCATCTGACCGTGCGCGACGGTCACGCGGAGCTCGGGGACGAGCTGGCGGATGTGCTCGGCCGCCTCCTCGATCGTCTCGACGCGGTTGTGGAGGAAGAACGACTGGCCCTCGCGCCGGTGCTCGCGCAGCAGTGCCTCGCGCACGAGCTCCTCGTCGTACTCGCCCACGTGGGTGCGGATCGGCCGGCGGCCCTGCGGCGGCGTCTCGATGACGCTGATGTCGCGGAGCCCGGCGAGCGACATGTGCAGCGTGCGCGGGATGGGCGTGGCCGAGAGGGCGAGGACGTCGACCTCGAGCCGCAGCTGGCGCATGAGCTCCTTCTGCGCGACGCCGAAGCGCTGCTCCTCGTCGACGATCACGAGGCCGAGATCCTTGGGCACGACGTCGCGCGAGAGCAGGCGGTGCGTCCCCACGAGGACGTCGACCTTCCCTGCCGTGAACTCCGCGAGGACGCGCTTCACCTCGGCCGGCTTGCGGAACCGTGAGACGAGCTCGACCGAGACCGGAAGGTCGCGATAGCGGTCGCGGAACGTGTTCCAGTGCTGCTGCGCGAGGATCGTCGTCGGCGCGAGGAAGAGCGCCTGCTTGCCGTTGGCGACCGCCACGAAGGCGGCGCGCACGGCGACCTCCGTCTTCCCGAAGCCGACGTCGCCCGCGACGAGGCGGTCCATCGGCCGGGCCGACTCGAGATCTTCCTTGACCACCTCGATGGCGACGCGCTGGTCGGGCGTCTCCTCGAACGGGAAGCTCGCCTCGAGCTGCTCGACGAGCTCGTTGTCGGCCTCGTAGGCAATGCCCTCCGCCCGCTGGCGCTGCGCGTAGAGGGCCAGGAGCTCGCCGGCGAGCTCGTGCGCACCCGCGCGCGCGCGGGTCTTGATCGTCTGCCACGCCTTCCCGCCCAGCTTCGAGAGCGCCGGCGCATGGCCGTCTGCGCCCACGTAGCGGGAGACCTTGGCGATCTGCTCGTGCGGGACGTAGAGGCGGTCGTCGCCTCGGAAAGCCAGGAAGAGGTAGTCGCGCGTGACGCCCGCGACCGTCTTCGTCTCGAAGCCGAGCAGCTGCCCGACGCCGTGGTCCTCGTGCACGACGAAGTCGCCCGTGCGCAGGTCGGTGAAGCTCTGGAGCGCGCGCCCGACCCTGACGTCGGCGCGTGGCGGGCGCTTGCGGAAGACCTGGGTGTCCGGGAGCAGGGCGATGCCGAGGTCGCGCAGAACGAACCCGCGCCGCGCCGGCGAGACGGCGAAGACGAGGCCCGGCTCTTCGGGGAGCGCTTCGCCCGGCTCGACCACGACGGCCTCGACGCGCCGGAGCAAGGCCTTCGTCCGCAGCGCCTCGCCGCGGTGCGCGAACGTGACGACGACCCGGTTGCCGCCGCGCACGAATGCCAGCAGGTCGCGCTCCGCCTCCGACAGGCCGCGCGCGGCGATCGCGGGCCGTTGGGCCTCGAAGAGGTGCCGCTGGCCGGCGGGGAGCTGTGAGACGCGCAGCGCGTCGCCGAGAGCGAGTGTCCCTCCGAGCTCCTCGCGCACGACCTCCTCCACCTCGTCTGCCTGCCAGACGAGGTGTGGCGCCGGGAGCGGCGCCACGAGATCCGCCGGGACGGGCGGCGCCTCACCCGCCTCGTCGTCGACGAGCGTCGGCTCGAGGTCTCCGGCAAGCCGCTCGGCCGCCGGGTAGACGGTCGCCTCGTCCAGCTCGTGGAGCGTCCGCTGGGTGAAGGGCGAGAACGCGCGCAGCGACTCGATCTCGTCGCCGAAAAGCTCCACGCGCACCGGCTCGCGGCCCGTGGACGGGAAGACGTCGACGAGGCCGCCGCGAACGGCGAACTGCCCGCGCTCCTCGGCCTGGGCGACACGCTCGTAGCCGGCCAGCGCGAAGCGCTCGGCGAGCCCCTCGACGCCGGGCTCGTCCCCGGCGCGCAGGACGATCGGCTCGGGGCGCGAGCTCTCCGGCGGGATGCCCTCGGCAGCGCCCAGCGCGGAGGCGCAGACGAGGCCGCCCGCGGCCAGCACCTCGAGCGCGCGGGCGCGCTCGCCGACGAGGTGCGGCGGCGGCTCCAGGCCGCTGCCCCAGCGGACGCCGCGGGAGGCGAAGAGGCCGACGCGCTCCTCGCCGAGGAACCACGACGCTCCCTCGGCGGCGTCGCGCGCCTGAGCGTCATCCGGGAGGACGCAGACGAGCGGCCCGCCGCGGGCTAGGTGGAGCGCCGCCAGGAAGAGCGGCAGGATCGGCTCGGAGACGCGGGTCTCGCCCGGGTCGTCCAGCAGCTCGCGCATGCGCTCGCCCTCCGCGAGCACGCGGGCGATCGGCGTGAGGGCTGTTGTCTCGGTGCTGGTCGGCCGGTCCATGACGACTGGCGGAATCTGCGTTCCGCGCGGTCATCGTATCCACGGCGTGAAGCTCTACGATCCCCGCATGGCCGGCGAGCTACGCCCCATCGGAACCCGTCCGACACTGGTTGCGTCCTTCGACCCGCCCGGGGCTGCCGAGGCGTTCCTCCGCTGGCAGGAGGAGCACGCCGACACGCTCGCAGGTGTCCCCGCCGAAGCCATGAGAGTCGAGTACGGCCGGGCACTCGGAGGCGGGCTCTTCGTTCGCGTCCGAATCGACGAGGGGCACGTGCCGGACTCGCTCAGCGGCTGACGTCTCTCACCCCTCGAGGGCTAAGGTCGCGGAGACGTCCTGCCGAAAAAGTGGTCAGCACCGGCGTCGGGCCGCTACGGCGCGCGGAGCATCTGCGGCGGGTCGTCTCCAGGCGGGGGCGGCCCGCCTTCTAGTCTCCGGGACGCGCCTTCTCCTACGGCCGCTCGTTGAAGCGCTGCTGAGCCTCCTCGACGCCGTCGCGCGCGATCGTCTCGACCGCGTCGGCGGTGCGCGCAACGAGCGCCTCGACGTCGACCGTGTCGTCGAACGGCGACAGGACCCAGTCGGCCACCGGCCGGGGATCTCCGCGCTCGGGCCTCCCCACGCCGACGCGCAGCCGCAGGAACTCCTGCGTGCCCAGGTGCTGGCCGAGCGAGCGCAGGCCGTTGTGCCCGGCCAGCCCGCCTCCGGCGCGCGCCTGCAGGCGCCCGAGCTCGAGGTCGACCTCGTCGTGGACGACGAGCAGCTGCTCGGGCGGAAGCTTGTAGAAGCGCACGGCGGCCCCCACCGAACGCCCTGACTCGTTCATGTAGGTCTGCGGCTTCAGCAGGGCGACGCGCACGCCCTCGAGGCGCACGTCGGTCAGGTCGCCCGAGAACTTGGAGCGAAAGGAGGCGCCGTGCCGCCGGGCGAGCTCGTCCACGACCATGTGGCCGAGATTGTGCCGGGTGCGGGCGTACTCCTTGCCCGGATTCCCGAGCCCCGCGACGAGCAGATCGAGCGACGGGGCCGACTCGCCCCGCCGGAAGAGCCTCACTCGCTCTCGTCGGCCCCTTCGGCCGTCTCGCCCTCGGCCTCCGGCTCGGCGCCTTCCTCGGCCGCCTCCTCGCCCTCAGGCAGCTCGCCCTCCTCGAGCTCCTCTTCCTCGACCTCGGGCTCCTCGATCTTCGTCGGCGGCGTGACATTGAGGACAACGGAGTCGGGGTCGTCCAGGATCGTGACGCCCTCCGGAGCTCTGAGGTCCTCGATCCTCAGGCTGTCCCCGATGGCCATGCCGGAGATGTCGAGCTCGAGGCGGTCGGGCACCTCCATCGGGAGGGCCTCGACGTTGATCTCGCGCAGGACGAGCGTGAGCACACCGCCCTCCTTCACGCCCGGCGACTCGCCGATCGGCTCCACTGCGACCTGAGCCTGGATCACCTGGTCGAGCCGGACCTCGTGGAGGTCGACGTGCAGGAGCCGCGGGCGAACCGGGTCGAGCTGGTAGTCCTTGAGCACCGCGTGATGCATGGTCTTCTGGTCGTCGAAGACGACGTCCAGGATGGCGTGCAGGCCGTGGTCGCCGGTGAGGACGCGGCGCAGCTCGCGCTCCTCGACGACGAACGGGTGCGCCTTCTTGCCGCTGCCGTAGAGGACGCCGGGGATCATCCCGGCCGCGCGCAGGCGGCGCGACTCGGCGCTACCCGCCGACTCGCGTGCCTTCACGCCCAGCTGTATGCGTTCGCCGGCCATCGGCGGGCAAGTGTAGCGAAGGCGCGGGGCCGGTTCTTCTAGGTCGTCTGCGGCTCGAAGCGGCTCTGGAGCTGCGAGACGTAGACCCCGAGCTCGCGCTGGCGCTCCTCGAGACGCTCCTCGCGGATGCCGAGGAGATCCTCTCGCCGCTCGACCTCTTCCTCGCGCAGCTCGAGATCGGCGTCGACGACGGCCTTGCGGGCTTCGTGGTCGTTCTCGCGCTGCTCGAGATCCTGAGCGCGGTCGCGGAGGCTGGTCTCGAGCTCCCGCACGCGCCGCTCGCGCCGGTCGATGCTCTCGCGGGACTCGAGCGCCTCGGCTGCAGGGCCGAGCGTCTCTTCGAGCTCCGCCACCCGGCGCTCACGCTCGCGGAGCTCGACCGCGCTCGCTGCGAGGCGCGCCTCGCGCTCCTCGAGCTCGCGGGTCGCCGCGACGACCTGCGCCTCCCGTTCGGAGACGGCCGCGTCGTCGCGGACGCCTCCAAGCCGCTCGATGTTCTGGATCTCGACCTTGATGACGGGCGGGATCAGACCGCCGGCCGTGGCCGGAGGGCTCGAAGCGGGCTTGCGCCGCCGCCGTCCACGCCGTCGCGGAGGCCTTGCGGGCTTGTCGGGGGTGAAGTCGTTTCGGTCAGTCAAAGCCTCGCGGCATGAGCAGACGATGGCGGGCCGGGACGGTCGGGGCCATCCCCCACTTTGGCGATCCTGGCGCCGATCCCACGTTTCAGGGATGCCGTCGTCGCCCGGGTCGTCCGAAAAATGTCTTGGCGTACCAACTGCAGCAACGAAAGGCGGCATCGTATGTCTGCGGATCTCCTCCGGATCAAGATCCGGAACTTCCCTCAGCCCCATCTCGGGCGGCGTCTTCTCATCGCCGGCCTGAAATAGCGGCGGCTACACCCCACGTTCGAGCGGCCCGGCTGGGCCGCTCGGTGCTTTCCGGACTTGCTCGCCCCTTCGCGGCGTGCCAGGCTTCCCCCTGAGGGTCAACTCCGGGGAGGGAAGCACGATGCTCAGAAAGGCGTTGCTCGCGCTAGCGACGGCGACCGCGCTCGCAGCGGCCGTGCCGGCGCAGGCCAACCACACGCTCGCCCACAAGGTGGCGCTGCTCACGGCGAAGCTCAACTGCCTGCAGAAATACCCCGTGTACTCGTTCGGGGACTATGCGTATGCGGAGATCGATTCCGATCTGGCGGATCAAGGGGCGACTCAGATCGAGGTGCTCGTTCCGAATGTCTTGCCGGTGAATGCGCTCGACTTCGACTACGGGACGGGCAATCCGCAGCCGAGCGACGCGTTCCTGCTCGGCGTCAAGCGGACCTCGACGTGCATGGCGAAGTTCGTGACGGCCCCGAATCCGGTGTCCGTCGCGCGCGCAGCCCCCGCGAGGATGGCACGCCTGCAGTAGTGCGCTAGCTGACGATCTCGCCCGGCGCGTCCGGGTACAGGAGCTCCCAGACGAGGAGATGCGTCTCGATCTCGCGCCTGGCCTGCTCCTCGTCGGGCGCGTCGGTCCGCTCGACGTCGAGCTCCCGGTCGCCGACCGGGCGCACGGCAAAGCCGGAGCGCGCGTAATGCACGCTCAGCTCCTCGCGAAGCGAGGGGTCTGAGATTCGGATTCTGAGGGGCCGCAGATGTGCTGTATCCATCGGCCGTGGGGCCCTCCCCGAGCACCCCCGACCGAGGGCTTTCCCTCAGACGAGCTGGAAGAGCAGCAGGAGGGCGGCGGCCCAGAGAACGACGCCCAGCACTACGGCCAGCGCCGTGCCGCGGAAGAAGCGCATGAATACGCGCGGCGGCTCTCCGCGGAGATCGTCGTCGCACTCCCACGCCGCGTCCTCACCGGCCCACGGATCGTCGAGCTCCGCGGGGCGTCGATCCCGCGTGGCCGGCGGATGGGCCGCGAACAGGCGCGGGCGTCTGGGAAGCTTGAGCTGCATCGCGTTCTCCGAACCGCAGAGAGACGCATCCCCCGACGCCGAGAGGCCTCGTCCCGTCCTGCACTGTACTCCGGTGCAGGGATTTCGCAAGCTCGCGGCCGCCTTCCCGCACGCGTCCCGGCTCCGTTCCCCGAGCCTTCAGTGGTTCCGGTAGCCGGTGGCGAACGCCCACGCTGGATGCTCGCGGCGCAGGAGCGGGTGGTGCTTGTCCCATTCGAGGGGAGCAAGGCGTGTCGGTGGCTTCAACGAAATCGCCGCTTCCCGGATGCTGAATCCCCAACTGAATCCGAGGATCGCACGCGTCTCGCGCCTGTCGCCCCCCATCGGGACAAAACACAGGAACGTCTCGGCGCTCCAATCCAGATCCTCGCGTGAAGGGCGTGCCGGGGCGTCGAAGAGAGCCGGTGCAAAGCCGAAGAAGCAGAAGGGGTGAGCGGATGGACCAAGCGGCTCGAATGGATCCATCTCGAACTCCTTCCACGCGCCTGCGCCATCTGTCGAGCGCACGAGTTGCACCCATCCCATAGCCGCTTTGTATCCCTCTCCGGCGTAAGTGACGGTAGCGGTGCAGACCGGGAAATCCCTTGCGAACGGTGGTTTGGCAAGCGACTCGGGAGTCGTATTGGGTTCGACCGCGACCTCGACTGATCCGGAAGCATCGTGTAACCGGAAATCCAGCCGCACGCTGCCACCCTAGCGCCGCCCGTCCGCAAGCCCGCACGGGAAACCGCTTGGTTGAGCGAACGAGGCTAGAAGAGCTGGTTCTCGCCGGCGAAGATCGCCGAGACCGACTCGTCCGAGAAGACGTTCTCGATCGTCTCGGCCAGGAGGCCGGCGACCGGGAGCACGGTCAACTTGTCGGGCCGGCGGATCTCGTCGAGCGGCACGGTGTCCGTGACCGCGAGGCCGGTGAGCTCGCTCTCGGCCATCTTCTCGAGTGCGTCGTCGGGGAAGAGGCCGTGCGTCGCGCAGGCGTAGACCTTCGTCGCGCCGGCGGCGAGGAGCGCCTGCGCCCCGGCGACGAGCGTCCCGCCCGTGACGATGATGTCGTCGCTCATGATCGCGACCTTGCCCTGCACGTCGCCGACGACCTCCGTCACCGAGGCGACGTCGTGGGCCGGGCGCTGCTTGTTCATGAGGGCGAAGTCGGCGTCGAGCATCTGCGCGAACTTCGTCGCCATCTTGGCGCGGCCCGGGTCGGGCGAGACCGCGACGACCCCGTCGCCGTGCAGGCCCAGCGTCTCACGGTAGTAGCGCGCGAAGAGCGGGAGCGCGGTCATGTGGTCGACGGGGATCCGGAAGAAGCCCTGGATCTGGCCCGCGTGGAGGTCCATCGTCAGGACGCGGTCGACGCCGGCCGCGTCGAGGATGTCGGCGAGCAGCTTCGCGGTGATCGGCTCCCGCGGCGAGGACTTCTTGTCCTGACGCGAGTACGGGAACCACGGCATGACCGCGGTGATGCGGTTCGCCGAGGCGAGCTTCGCGCCCTGGATCATGATCAGGAGCTCGAGCAGGTGGTCGTTCGTGTACTTGCCGTGGCAGGCCTGGACGAGGAAGACGTCGGCGCCGCGGATCGACTCGCGGTAGCGGCAGTACGTCTCGCCGTTCGCGAAGGTCTTGAGCTTGACGTCGCCGAGCTCGATGTTGAGCTGGTCGGCGATCTTCTGGGCCAGGACAGGGTGCGACCGACCGGAGAAGAGCATCAGCTTCCCGGAAGGCCCGCGCTCGATCCACCGGCCGCGTTCGCCGTGCGGTTGGGGCGTGTGCTCGGGCGTCACGTCGAGGCCCGGCAGCGACAGCTCAGTCGTTCCGCTTTCCACGCAGGTAGCCCTCCTTGGTCACCTGTCGCGCCCGCGCGATGGCGAGCGAATCCGGCGGCACATCCTCGGTGATGTACGAGCCGCCGCCGATCCATGCGTCGTCTCCGATCGTCACAGGAGCCTCGAATCCATTGTGAATGCCGGTCCTGACGTTCCTGCCGATCGTCGTCTTGCCCTTCTCGCGGCCGGGCTCGTGCTGGAAGTTGGCCGTGATCGTGCCGGCGCCTACGTTCGTGCCCTCGCCGACCTCGGCATCGCCTAAGTAGCTGAGGTGGGGCACCTTCGCGCCCTCGCCGATCTGCGCTTTCTTGAGCTCCACGAAGGTCCCTGCCTTGGCCCGCGCGGCGAGCACCGTTCCGGGGCGAAGGTAACAGAACGGCCCCACGAGCGCGCCCTCGCCGATCTCGGCCTCGTCGACCACCACGTGCGGGCCGACCTCGGCCCCGCGGCGGATGACGGTACGGCCCCGGAGGACCGTGAACGGGTGGATGACCGCGTCGGGCTCGATGGACACGTCGGGCTCGATCCAGGTCGTGGCCGGGTCGACGATGGTCACACCAGCTTCGAGGTGCGAGGCGACGATCTGGTCGCGAAGCCGCGCGCCGGCGGCAGCGAGATCGGCCCGGGTGTTCACGCCTTCGCCAACACGGGGGTCCTCAGCACGGTACACGGCAACGACGCGCCCGTCATCCACAAGGTGACGCACGGCGTCGGTGAGGTAGAGCTCCCCCTGCGCGTTGTCGGTGTCGAGCCGCGCGAGCGCACCCCAGAGCGCCTCCGCGTCGACGATGTAGACGGAGGAGTTGACCTCACGGACTGCGAGCTGCTCCGGCGTCGCGTCGCGAGCCTCGACGATCGCGAGCAATCGCCCGTTCTCGTCGCGCAGGACCCGGCCGTACGAACCGGGGTCGTCCGGCTCGAAGGAGAGCACCGTCGCGGCCGCGCCCTCGGCACGATGGGTCTCGAGCAGGCCGTCGAGAGCCGTGGAGGAGAGGAGCGGGGCATCTCCGGCGAGGATGACGACGTCGCCCTCGAAGCCCTCGAGCGCGGGCTGTGCGGAGGCCGCAGCGTCTCCGGTCCCGCGCGGCTCCTCCTGCACGGCGACGACCGAGCCGGGCGGCAGGGTGCCCTCGAGCTCGGCCACCGTCCCGGGCGAGGTCACGACGACTAGCGGGTCGGGATCGAGCTCGCCCGCCGCCGCTATGACCCAGTCCAGAAGGCGGCGGCCGAGCAGCTCGTGCAGGTGCTTCGGCCTCGTCGATCGCATGCGCGTGCCGAGACCGGCGGCCATCACCACCGCTGCGATCGGGGGGCGAGTCACGAGGGCGTCATGGCTGGGGCGGGAGGATTCGAACCTCCGGTCACGGGACCAAAACCCGCTGCCTTACCACTTGGCTACGCCCCACTGAAAGCGAGTATACGGCCGCCTACCGGCGGTCCATCAGCAGGATGACGAGGAGGATCCCCGCCATGGCAACGAGGGCGAGGATCGCCAGGAAGCGGAAGACCTCCCAGAGCACCGGGACGATCACAGCGATCAGCTGCGAGGCCGCCGCGATCCACAGGATCTCGCGGAGGAAGTGCGAGCCCGTCCGCCGCCCGACGAAGATGTAGAGGGCGGTCATCGCGGCGGCCGCCGCGAGAACGATGAACCACCCGACCCCGCCGAGCAGGACGGCGAGGCTCTCGACCAGGCCAATGAACAGCGCGAGCCGCAGCTTGCGGGTCTCGAGCCACGGCCCGGAGCCCCTCTCGCGGGCCTCGATGACAGGCGCTGTCTCCATGTGAGACGAAGTTACCAAACGGGTGCGACCACCCAGGACCGCGCCCGTCGGCCGATCTTGCGGGCCGCCGCCCGCGCGTCCTCGCGGCGATGGAAGAGGCCGTAGACCGCGGGCCCGGCGCCGCTCAGGTCGGCCCTCAGGGCGCCCACCGAGCGCAGCTCCTCGGTCAGAGGGGCGCCGCCGGCGGCCTCCGCGAGATCGTTGGCCGGCAGCGCGGCGAGGTCGCGCGGACGACGCACGTCGGCGAGCGCAGCGAGGAGCGCCTCCTTCCGCTCGGCAAACCCGGCCCCGCCGCCCAGCTCGTCGAAACGCGCGTAGATCTCGCCGGTCGAAGCCTTCGCCACGCCGCGGGGAAGCACGAGCAGCACCCAGAAGTCCTGCGGGAGCTCGATCGGCTTCAGCCGCTCGCCCGCTCCCTCTGCCAGCTTCGGCCCGGGCTGGAGGAAGAACGGGACGTCCGCGCCGAGCTCGGCCGCCAGCGCCCGGAGACGCTCGTCGTCGAGCGGCCGTTCGAGTGCGGCGTTGGCAAGGCGGAGAGCAGCAGCCGCGTCGGCGCTCCCGCCGCCGAGGCCCGCAGCGACCGGGATCTCCTTGGTGATGTGCGCCCGCCACGCCGGCTCCACCTCGGCCACGCGCGCGAGCTCGACGAGCGCCCGCCTGACGATCGTGTCGTCTCTGAAGCCCTCGACCGCGAGCTCGCGCGCCGGCTCGAGCTCGATGCGGTCGCAGACGTCCACGCGCTGGAGGATCGAGGCGACCTCGTGCAATCCGTCGGCCCGCGGCTCTCCGACGACGAGCGCGAGGTTGATCTTCGCCGCCGCGACCGCACGGGCGGGTCTCATGCGAGCCGTTCGGCGAGTCGGAGGAGCTCGGCCGGCGCGAGCTCCTGGGCACGGACGCCGGCCGGGCGCCCGAGCTCGTCCAGCGCCTCGACCGTCTGCTCGCGGCCGGCAACTCCGGAGAGCTCGAGCGAGTTGGCGAGGGTCTTGCGCCGGTGGGCGAACGCGCCCTGCACCACGCGGCGGACTCCGGCAAGCTCCGGGCCCCAGTCGCGCGTGCGCCGGAAGGCGACCAGCGCCGAGTCGACGTTCGGCGGCGGTGCAAAGCAGGTCCGCGCGACCGGGTGCAGCCCCGTCCGCTCCGCCGTCAGCTGGACGAGCACGGACACGGCGCCGTAGCTCTTCGTTCCGGGCGCGGCGAAGAAGCGGTCGGCGACCTCGCGCTGCACCATCACCGACCAGAGCCGCACGGAGGGCAGCCCGCCCAGGCTCTCGGCCACGAGGGGCGTGGCGATCTGGTACGGCAGGTTGGCGACGAGCTTCCCGGCCGCCGGGTCGAGCTCGTGCAGCGGAAGCCGGAGCGCGTCGCCGAAGACCAGCTCGACGTTGCGACGGCTGCCCAGCCGCTCGCGCAGGTGCGGCTCCAGGGCGCGATCGAGCTCCACCGCGTGCACCCTCGCGACACGGTCCGCGAGGTACACGGTCAGAACTCCCAGGCCGGCGCCGACCTCGAGCACGACGTCGGCGGAGTCGAGCTCGGCGAGCCGGCCCGCGACGCCGAGGATGTTCTCGTCCACGAGAAAGTGCTGGCCGAGCTCGCGGTTGGGCGTGACGGGGAGGTTCATTCCGCGCCTTCTCTCACGGCAGGCCGAACAGGGCGGCCGCGTTGGCCTCGACCTGCGCCTCGAGCTCGGCGGCTTCCACCCCGCGCGCCTCGGCCGCCACCGCCAGGGTGTGCACGACGTACGCGGGCTCGTTCCGCTTTCCACGCACCGCTTGCGGCGCGAGGTACGGAGAGTCGGTCTCGAGCAGGAGCCTGTTCGCGGGCACGCGCTCGGCGGCCCACCTGAGCTCGGGCGCCTTCGGGTACGTGAGGTTCCCCGCGAAGGACACGTGCCAGCTGCGCTCGAGCGCCGGCTCGAGGAGGTCGGCCGACGAGAAGCAGTGGAGCACGACCGGATGCCCCTCGGGGAGCTCGCGCAGGGCCGTCACGGTGTCCTCGTCCGCCGCCCGCGTGTGGACGACGAGCGGCTTCCCGAGCTCGACTGCGATCTCGGCCTGGGCACGGAACGACTCTGCCTGACGATCGCGCGGCGCCAGGTCGCGGTAGTAGTCGAGCCCGGTCTCGCCGACTGCGACCGCCTTCGGGTGCGCCAGCAGCTCGCGCAGCTCCTCGAGGTCGCCCGAGCCAACGCCGCCTGCCTCGTGCGGGTGGAGCCCGAGCGCCGCGAAGACGCCGTCGTGCTCCTCGCAGAGCGCCAGGCTTGCGCGGCAGGACTCGATCGTCGTCCCCACGGTGACAACGCGCTCGACCCCGGCCTCGCGCGCGCGCCCGAGAACCTCCCCCGGATCCTCGAAGGCGTCGAGATGGGCGTGTGTGTCGATCACGGGCCGGGGAGTGGCGACGCGGCGAGCCCGCTCACGCCGCGGCCGCCGTGGGCGGGTCGACACGGGGGAAGAGCGGCGGCGCCGGCTCGATCCCCTCGCTCGCCACGGTCCTGCCGGCGCCGACGAGCTCCCACCCGACGTCGGCCGGCTGCCCCAGCGCGATCAGGATACGCCCGGAGGTTTCGGGCATGAACCCGGCGAGCGCGACGGCCACGGCACGTAGGCCGTCGACGAGCTCGAAGAGCACCCGGTCGAGCTCCTCGGCGCGCGCGTCGTCCTTCGCAAGCTCCCAGGGCGCCGTCTGCTCCACGTGACGGTTGAGACGCCGGACCAGCTCCCACACGACCTCGAGCGCCCCCGTGAGGTCGAACACCTCGAGCCGCGCGGCCACGTCGCTGCCGACCCGGTCGATGTCCGCCGCAAGCTCGGCCGAGCCCGCAACCTCACGCAGCCGGCCGTCGCGGTAGCGCGCGATCATGGCCGTCGTCCGCGAGAGCAGGTTGCCGAGGTCGTTGCCGAGCTCGCGCTCGTAGCGCTCGTGCAGCCCCTCGACCGAGATGCTGCCGTCCTGCCCGAACGTGGCAACGCGGAACAGGTAGAAGCGCACGGGGTCGACGCCGTACACGTCGATGAGGCTCAACGGATCGATGACGTTTCCGAGCGACTTCGACATCTTCCGGTCGTCCATCAGCAGGTAGCCGTGGACGAACAGCTGCTTCGGGACCTCGAGACCCGCTGCGAGCAGGAGCGCAGGCCAGATGACGCAGTGGAACTTGAGGATGTCCTTCGCCAGGAAGTGCCTGACCTCGGGCCAGTAGCGCGGCCGGAGGTCCTCGTCCTCCCGCGCGAATGCGAGAGCGCTCCAGTAGTTGATGAGAGCGTCGACCCAGACGTAGACGACCTGGCTCGTGTCCCACGGGACCGGTACCCCCCAGCGCTGGGAAGCCCGGCTGACGCTGATGTCGTCGAGGCCCTGCTCGACGAATCTCCTCGCCTCGTTGTAGCGGAAGCCGGGCAGGACGATGTCGGGCCGCTCGTCGAAGAGGCGCAGCAGCGGCTCGGCGTACGCGGAGAGCCGGAAGAAGTAGTTCTTCTCCTCGACGAACTCCGGCGGGATGCCGTGCTGCGGGCAGAGCCCGTCGACGAGCTCGGCCTCGGTGTAGAAGGCCTCGCAGCGGGGGCAGTAAAGGCCTGAGTAAACCCCCTCGTAGATGTCTCCGCGTTCGTAGATCCGCCGGAGGAACTCCTGGACGCGCTCGCCGTGGCGTGGGTCGGTCGTCCGGATGAAGAAGTCGTTGGAGGCGTTGACCTTGAGGGTCATCTCCCGGAAGGCGGCCGCGTTCCGGTCGACGAACTCCTGGAGATCGAGGCCCGACTCCTCCGCGACCCGGGGGATGTTCGACCCATGCTCGTCCGTGCCGGTGAGGAAGAACGTGTCCTCCCCGCGCTGACGCCGATGGCGGGCGATGATGTCGGCCGCGATCGTCGTGTACGCGTGCCCGATATGGGGCGTCGCGTTGACGTAATAGATCGGCGTCGTGATGTAGAAGGCCACCGCCGCCCATCATACGGAGCGCTTTCGCCCGCCAGTCCGCCGGTTTCAGCCCTTGCAAGAAGGGAACTGATTGGAGACAGCGAGTCACCGGATCGGGCGGGCCGCGGGCCGCGCGGGCCGTCGACGGTGACGAGGAGGGCGAGAAACCACCTGATGGAAGCGTCGACGCGCAGCCGTGGCGGGAAGACCACAACGGGGATCATCCGGCACCTGGACGAGCTGGGGCGGATCGTGATCCCGATCGAGATCCGCAAGCGGTTCGGGCTGACCGAGCGTGACGCGCTCGAGATCTCGGTCCGCGACCAGACGATCCTCCTCAGTCGTCCTCGCGACGGCTGTGTCTTCTGCGGCTCGACCCGCACCGTGACGGAGCATCGGGGCCGCAGCGTCTGCGGCTCCTGCGCAGCCGAGATCTCCTCGGCGGCGGACTAGCGCCAGACCGAGCACGCCGGCGCATCCCAGAGCGGCGACTGCTCCTCCGAGCATGAGGCCGTGGCCGGCCCCTACCCGACCGGCATTCGGGGCAGCGACCTGCCCGACGTGCGTAGCACGACGCGCGTTCCAAACGAGGGGCGACGGAAGCTCGAAGGCGCGCTCGAGCGTCCTCTCCATCCGCGCTCCGGCGGTGGGCTGCGCCGCCCGTGCGCGCGCGTTCTCCGCAGCGTCACCCGACCCGGAAGCCGCGGCGTCCGGGCCCACGACCTCGGCGATTGCCGGGACGGCCCGCGGCACCGACCTCGGAGCGGCCGCAGCCGGCGCCGGTTCGCGAGGCTCGGGCGCAGGCGTCTGCGGCGCAGGTGCCGGGACGGCGGGAGCCTCGGGGACGGGCGGCGGCGCGACGGGCGCTTCCGGCGCCGGTGCGGGTGGCTCAGGGGCTGCCGGCGGAGGCGCTTCGCGGCCCGGAAGGAGCGCGAGCGGGTCGACGTAGCCATTGGGGTCGGCGGTCACGCGCACGCCGAGGTGGACGTACGTCGCAGCATGCTCCGGCCGGCCGGACCCGCCGGCCGAGCCGACGCCGGCGCCCTCGGCAACCTGCTGTTCGCGTTCGACCGCGATTGCGCCGAGGTGGACGAGCGTGACCGAATAGCCGTCGGCGGTCTGGATGGTCACGGTGCGGCCGCCGCCGGGAACCGTTCCGGCGAACGAGACCACGCCTGCTGCCGGCGCGCGGACGAGAGCGCCGGACGGCGATGCGATATCGACGCCGCGATGCTGCGCGGCGGCGTAGGGATCGTCCCCGAGAACGAAGGGTCGTAGCACCGGCCCGTCAGCGGGCCAGGTCCAGGCGAGTGCGGGCGGCGCGCCTGCCTGGAACGCGATCAGGACCGGAAGCAGGGCGACCACGTGTTTCATGCCTGCCTCCTGTTGTCCGTTATGTCAACAGAGAGTACGGTAGCAGGTTGGATCGGACGTTGTCAATATCGACGACACGAGGACTGGCCTAGAGCGAGCCGCGGTACAGGCGGTTGCGCGAGACGCCCGTGAGCCGGGCGACCACGTCCGCGGCGCTGCGTCGCGATGCGCCGGCACCAAGGAGGTCGGCAAGCGCCTCGAACGCTGCGTCCTCGTCCACCAGCGCCGAAGGAGGGGCGGCGCCGATCACGACCGTGACCTCTCCCTTGGGCGGCTCCGCGAACCGCTCGGCGACCTCGTGAGCCGGGCCGCGCACGACCTCCTCGAAGCGCTTCGTCAGCTCGCGGCACACGGCGACCGGCCTGTCGGGGTCGGCCTCCGCGAGGCTGGCGAGGCTGGCCGGCAGGCGCCGGGGCGACTCGAACGCGACCGCGGGCCACGTCCACGCCCGCGACTCCTGCCAGAGGCGGTCGAGCGCCGCGCGCGTGCGCGGGAGATAGCCGAGGAAGACGTACCGCTCGCCGAGGAGCCCGCTCGCAACCAGTGCCGTCTCCACCGCGCTGGGCCCCGGCAGGACGGTCACCGGCAGGCCGCGCTCGAGCGCCGCCGAGACAAGCCGCGCGCCCGGGTCGTTCACCCCGGGCAGCCCCGCGTCGCTCGCCAGCGCGATCCGCTGGCCCGCCTCGAGCCAGGGCAGGACTTCCTGCGTCCGGCGCGCCTCGTTGTGGCGGTGGAACGAGACCAGCCGTGCCGTGATCCCGTGACGGTCGAGCAGGATTCTCGTTCGACGCGTGTCCTCGCAGAGGACGCGGTCCGCCTCCGCGAGCTCGCGTAGCGCCCGCAGCGTCACGTCCTCGAGGTTTCCAATCGGCGTCGGGCAGAGGACGAGGGGCATGAGCTCCCGCAGCCCGGTCAGGACGAGACGGGCACCTCGCCGACGTCGAGTGCCTCGAACGCCACCAGGCCGGCCCCGACCAGCCCGGCGTCGCTGCCGAGCTCGGCGAGGACGATCTCGACCTCGTCGCGCGCCGGAGGAAGCGCCCGCTCGGCGACAACCTTGCGCGCGGGCCCGAGGAGCAGCTCGCCGGCGTCGGCGAAGCCGCCGCCGACGACCACGATCTCGGGGTTGAAGACGTTCACGTACGAGGCGATGCCGACGCCGAGGTGGAAGCCGATGTGATCGAGCACCTGCTTCGCGTCGCCGTCGCCTTCGCCCGCGAGCTCGACCGCGAGCCTGGCGTCGACGGCGCGGCCCGCCGCCGCCGCCCGGCCGAGGTCGCCGTCCGGATGCTTCGCCGCCGCGGCCGCAGCCAGTTCGTCCGCTGCGAGCCCGGAGGCGAGCGCCTCCAGGTGCCCGCGCCCCGGGCAGGCGCCCTGGCACGGCGGGCCGTCGACGTCGATCGTGATGTGGCCGAGCTCGCCGGCCGCACCGACGGAGCCGCGGTAGAGGCGGCCGTCGAGGATCAGGCCTCCGCCGACCCCGGTGCCGAGCGTGAGCATGATCATGTTCTGCGACCCGCGGCCCGCGCCGAGGCGGTGCTCGGCCACGGCAGCGGCGTTTCCGTCGTTCTCGATCATCACAGGGACGCCGAAACGGGCCTGGAGGCGGTCGCGGAGGTCGACGCCTGCGAGCGGGATGTTCACCGAGGTGACGGCGCTCCCGGTGCGCTGGTCGATCGTCGACGGAACGCCGACGCCGAGCGCGGAGTAGCGCTCGCCCGCGACCGCGTCGAGGACGCGCTCGAGCTGGGCCAGGAGGGACTCCTCGCCCGAGAGATCGGTGGGCTCGACCGTGCGGCTGAGGACGGCCCCCTCGCGGTCCACGAGCCCGGCCGCCAGCTTCGTCCCGCCAAGATCGACCGCGATGACGTGCGGAGCGCTCATTCGGCGTCTGGCTACGATACTCGGTCGCTGTGGCGTCGAAGGACAAGCCGTACCGGCTGTATCGAGGTGGGCGGGCCAAGGGGCCCGTTCCGAAGGACGCTCCTCGCGGTCGTGCGGAGCGCGGCACGGACGGCAAGGACGCCTACACGCGCCCGTCGCGCACCGCCCGGCCGCGCCGCAAACGTCGCTGGTTGCGGATCGCAGTCATCGTCCTTCTGATCGTCCTGCTGGTGTCCATGGTCTGGGCGGTGCTCGGCTATCTCGCGTTCCGCAGCGGGGTCAAGGAAGCGAACGCGCGGCTCGACTCCCGCGCGTACCGCGTCCTGACACCGCAGGACGGGCTCGTCCTCTCGAACCCCTCGACGATCCTCGTCCTCGGCACCGACGAAGGGCCGAACCGCACGGGACCGTTTCGCTCCGACGCGATGATGGTCGTGCGCACCGACCCGGACGAGCACCGCATGGCACTGCTCTCGATCCCGCGCGATCTCCGCGTCGACATCCCGGGACGCGGCCCCGACAAGGTGAACGCGGCCTACGCCTTCGGCGGCCCGACCCTCGCGATCCGGACCGTCCAGTCGCTGACCGGCATCCCGATCAACCACGTGATGGTGGTCGACTTCTCCAAGTTCAAGGAGGTGATCGACGCGCTGGGCGGGATCACGATCAACGTCCCCAAGCCGATCCTCTCGAACAAGTTCGAATGCCCCTACCCCACCCAGGCGCGCTGCGATCGCTGGGAGGGCTGGCGCTTCGCCAAGGGCGTTCAGCACATGGACGGTCGGCGGGCGCTGATCTACTCGCGCGTGCGGCAGAACCAGCTCGACCCGTCCGAGAGCGACATCACGCGCGGGGAGCGCCAGCAGGCCGTGCTCCAGGCGATGATGGACGAGATCACGAGCCTGGGGACGTTCGTGCGCATGCCCTTCATCGGCGACGACCTCGTCGCGCCGCTCGCCACCGACATGTCCGCGAACCAGCTCCTGCAGCTCGGCTGGGTGACGAAGCGAATGCCTGACAGCGGCGAGCTTCGCTGCCGCCTCGGAGGACAGATCGCCGACATCGACGGGCAGTCGGTCATCATCGGCAGCGAGGAGAACGCATCCGTGATCGCCATGGTCACGGGAGATTCCGCGCCGCAGCCGCCTCCGCCGGGCTCTGGTCCGTTCGGGCCGGGCTGTCGGGTGGGGAGAAGCGGCTGAGCCGGTCCGCTAGGACTCGGCTGCCTTCGCCTCGGGCTTCGGCTTGTCGCTCGACTTCTTCTCGCCGGAGTCGCCCCCGCCGTCCGAGCTCTCCTTGGCCCCCGCGCGCTTGCTGCCGCGACCGTAGTCGGTCGAGTAGAAGCCCGAGCCCTTGAAGTGAATCGCGGCCGGGTACAGCACCTTCACGACGGGGCCCTCACCGCAGATCTGGCATGTTTCGGCAGGCGGATCGGACATCCGCTGAAAGAGTTCGAACGTGTGCCCGTTGGGGCATCGGTATTCGTAAGTAGGCATCGGAGAAAGGCCGCCCTTTGCAGGGGGAGATGCTAGCAGGGGGGTCGGGGGCTCCCGGCACTCGGGACACCGGAGTGCCAGCGTCTCCCAGGCGCAGTAAAGCCTTTTCATGGGCGGGCGACGGCTTCTGGGTCGGCGTCGGCGCGGTCAGCTTCGCGCTCGGCGCGTTCCTGCTCGTGCGCCTCCACGCGCTGCCTCCGAACGAGGACGAGGTCCTCGCGTTCTTCATCAGTCACGGGAGCCTGGGCGAGGTGCTCGAGACCGTGCTCGGCGAGCGGGGCGGCGCCCCGCTCCACTATCTCCTCGCCTACCTCGCGGGACAGGTCGACCCGGGCCTGACGAGCCTGAGGCTGATCTCGGTCGCCTTTGCCGTCGGGAGCGTTCCTGTGGCTGCCGCGGTCGTAGCCCGACTCTCCGACCGCCGGACCGCCCTGCTCGCAGCTGTCGTGGCCGCGGCGAGCTGGACGACCCTCTACCACGGCATCTACGGGCGGATGTACAGCCTCTTCCTCTTCACGAGCGCGCTCTCCCTTCTGCTCCTCCTCCGCGCCCTGGAGCGGAGCACGCGCGGTCGCTGGGCGGCCTGGGCGGCGGCGACGCTCGCGCTCCTCGCGGCGCAGCCCTACGGCGTGCTCGTCCTCGGCGCGCAGGTTGCGTACGTCGCAGTGCTCCGCATTCGGCGGCCGCTGTCGCTGCGCGCGCCGCTGATCGCGCTCGGCGCCGTCGTCGTGCTCGCCGGGCCCCTCTGGAGGACGTACTTCGTGCTCGCCTCGCGCTTCGAGGTCGGCCTCGGCTCGGGCAGCGGCTCGGAGCTCGGCTCGCCGGTCGACGTCGTCGACTACCTGTGGGACGTCCTGGGCGACTTCACCGCCGGCTGGTTCTGGGTCGCGCTCCCGGTCGCCGTCGTCTGCACGATCGGCTTCGTCATTCTCGCGCGGGCCCGACCGGAGTCCGCGATCCTCACGGCCGCGATCGCGGCGGTGCCCGTCGTCGCGCTGGTCGCGGCCCGCTCGGGTGCAGGAGCATCGCTCGAGACGCGGCATCTCATCTTCGTCCTGCCCTTCACCGCGATGCTGTTCGTGCTCGGTCTCCGGTGGCTCGCCGCCGGCGCCGGCAGGGCCGGCCCGCCGCTGGTCGCCGGGGCGCTCGTGGCGCTCGTCGTCTTCGAGATCGCCTGGGGACTCGACCGGACGCGCTGGCTCTACACGGGCGAGCCCGAACGCCGCACGGAGGCACGGGAGGACGCGGCCGCGTGGCTCGCGGAGACCGGGCGCGCCGACGACGTCCTCCTCGGCTTCGAGCCGACGTACCTCGACGCCTGGGAGGAAGGCGCGCCGTTCGGCGACATCTTCATTCCGCGGGCCGATCCCAAGCTCGCCCTCGAGGCGCTCGAGGATGCCGATCAGCCGCTCGGACGGGGTGTCTGGGTCCTGGACGCCTCCGACGAGCTCGACCAGGATCGCGTGCGGCTCACGATCCCGCTGCGCTCACCCGGCCCGGAGTTCGAATCACGGGCGTTCGGGCCGTTCCTGATCGTCCGGACGCTCGACCCCGTGGGCGACCCGGAGTCGTTCCTCGAGGCGACGCTCCGCGTCCAGGCGCTGAGCGGTGAGCTCGAGATCGGCGACGCCGGGCGCAACCTGATCACGGCCCAGGAGGCGCTCGAGCGGCTGCGCGAGCGGTAGGAGGGTTCGGCGGAACGTGGCTCGCCGCAGGGGCGTGATGGTCGTTCCGAGGCAAGGACGCAGGGAGCGTTCGTAGCCGGAGGCTACGGGCGCGACTGAGGACGCGGCATCGGGGCGAGCAGCGCGGCCCTGCGGCACCGCCCTCGTTCCGTCGAACCCTCCTGAATCAAGGGCGCTCGCGGCGCGCTTCGCGCTCGACGAGCTCCTCGAAGCACGGCGCCTGCTCGAAGGCGGCGAGCCCGGCGGGCGTCTCGCGCCTCGGCGGCCGGGAGCGCACCTTCATCCGGCCTGCCGCCGCGAGGCCGGCCATGCTGCCGACGAGGCCGCCGAGCAGGAAGGTACGGAGCCGCTTGCCTCGCTCGCCTTCCACGAGGCCGATTGTAGGGTCCGTGGCGTGATCTGCACGCTCGGAGACCTCCTCCTGGACGTGATCGTGCGCCTGGAGGGGCCGATCGCGGAAGATACGGACACGTATGGACGCACGCGCGTCGGAGCCGGAGGTCAGGCCGCCAACGTCGCCGCCTGGGCGGTGGCGCTCGGCGGACGCGCCCGCTTCCTCGGCAAGCGAGCCCGCGACCCGGCCGGCCGCCTGCTCGCCGAGGAGCTCGCGGCGCGCGGCGTGGAGCTCGCCGGCCCGGAGGTCGAGTCCGGCACGGGGACGGTGGTCTCGGTCGCAACGCCGAACGGCGCGAGGACGATGTTGAGCGACCGCGGAGTCTCGACGACCTTCGCGCCCGACGAGCTCGACCCGACCTGGCTCGAGGGCTGCGAGTGGCTCCACGTTCCGGGCTACAGCCTCGTCCGCTCGCCGCTCCGCGAGACGGCGCTCGCTGCTGCCTCGAGCGGCGTCCGGATCAGCATCGACCTCAGCTCCACCGCCGCGGTCGAGGAAGCCGGCGTCGAGCCGTTCCGGCAGACGGTGGAGTCGCTCGCCCCGGACGTCGTCTTCGCCAACGAGGCGGAGGCAGAGCTGCTCGGCTCGCTCACCGCGCCCACGGTCGTCGTCAAGCGCGGCGCGCGTGGGAGCGTCGTCCGGACCGCCGAGGGAGACGCGGAGCTGGCGTCGCTCGACGTCGAGGTCGTGGACACGACCGGCGCGGGCGACGCGTTCGCGGCCGGCTTCCTGCTGGACGGGCCCGAGTTGGCCGTCGAGGCCGCCGCGCGCTGTGTGGCCAAGATGGGGGCGATGCCCTAGCCGTGGCCGACCTGATCCGCATCCATCCCGAGGTGCGGGCCGCGCTCGAGGCCCGGCGGCCCGTGGTCGCGCTCGAGACGACGCTCGTCTCGCACGGCTTTCCGAGCGGCGAGGGCGGCGCCGTCGCCGCGGAGGCCGAGCGGCGCGTGCGGGCTGCCTGGGCGGTTCCGGCGACGATCGGCGTGATCGACGGCGTCATCCAGGTCGGTCTCGAGGAGGAGCAGCTGGCGCGCTTCGCGGACACGCCGGACGCCCGCAAGGTCGGCCCGCGCGACCTCGCCGCGTGCGCGGCCCAGGGAGATCTCGGCGCGACGACCGCGGGCGCGACGCTCGCGATCTGCCGAGCCGTCGGCATCGGCTTCCTCGGCACGGGCGGGATAGGTGGCGTTCACAGGGGCTGGAATGAGCGGCCGGACATCTCGGCCGACCTCGGTGAGCTCGCGCGCACGGAGGCGCTCGTCGTCGCCTCCGGCGCGAAGTCCATCCTCGACGTCGAGGCAACCGCCGAGCTGCTCGAGACGATCGGTGTGCCGGTGCTGGGCTGGAGAACGGACACGATGCCGCTCTTCTACTCACGCGACGGTGGGCCACCGGTCTCCGCGCGCGTGCTGACGGTGGAGGAGGTCGCACAGATCGCACAGTTCCACTGGCGCCTCGGCAGGCACTCGGCTCTCCTGCTCGCGCGCCCGACCGACGAGAGCCTGGACGTCGAGCCGTTGATCAAGGAGGGCGTCGCCGAGGCCGCGAAGCAGGACGTGCGAGGCCCGGACGTGACGCCCTTCGTGCTCGCCTACCTCCACGAGGCGAGCAGCGGCGCGACGGTCGAGGTGAACAAGAAGCTGATCGCGGAGAACGCCGCGCTCGCCGCCGAGGTGGCGGTCGCGTATTCCCGGCTCCAGTGAGATCACCCGCTGAGCGCGGGCGTCACTCGTCGATGCGCTCGATGGCGACGATGTCCTCGGCGGCGAAGTCCTCCTCGCCCGCCTGACCCCACCCGACCACGTCGCCGCTCGGCAGGACCGCGACCGGCTCGATCACGCGGCCGTCGCGCAGGAGCAGGCGCGTCTGGTGGGCGCCCCAGGCGTCCTGGGGCCACGAGGCGACCTCGGTCGTGACCCAGTCCGGCAGGCGGGTCGGCTCGTCCACCCTGACCCCGGGCGGTGCTAGCCGCCGAGGAGCTTGATGAGGTCGTCGACCTCGAGCATCTCGTACGACTGCGTCTGGACACTCCCGCGCGCCCCCAGCGAGATCGAGACCTCGGCGACGACCGCGGCGTTCTCGGCCTCGACGATGTTGACGAAGTCGTACGGGCCGAGCACGAACCACTGGTGGATCACCTTCGCGCCCAGCTCCTCGACGTCCTTGTTGACCTCGCGCAGGCGGTCCGGGTTCGCGCGGAGCGTCTGCAGGCCCTGATCGCTCAGCGTCGACAGCATCAGGTACTTGGGCATCTCTCCTCCTAGGCGGGTTCGCGGCCCGAGGATACAGCGGCCCGCGCCCGTTGCTCGAAATAGAGGACGGACAGGCCGAGGAAGAAGAACGGCGCGAGGACGACCTGGACGATCGCGATGGCAATGCGCGTCGCGTTGTCGGCGAAGCTGATCAGCAGCCCGGCGAGCAGGATCCCGAAAAGCACGTTGACGATCAGGAGCGCCGCGACGACGCCGGTCGCGTGCAGGTAGTCGACCTTGGAGAGCGCGAGCGTCCGTTCGAGCGCGTACGTGGCCACCTGGAACGTGCCGCCGCTCGCCCGGGTCTGCTCGACCATCGCGGCCGGCACGGCGAACACGGTCAGCCCCAGCCAGAACGCGACGAGGATGAAGAGCAGCGAGAGGTAGCCGGCGAGCGCGAACGGGAGCCCGACGACCGCAGCCAGCAGCAGGATCACCGGAAAGCGCACGAGGACCTGCGCCCACGCCTCGCGGAACGTGTCGCCCGCGACGAGGCGAACCGCGACGCCGCTCGCCATCGTGAACATGATCGCCGTGACCACGTAGTAAACGGCCACGTGCACGATCCCCGCGAGCAGGAGACCACCGGCGTAGACGAGGCCCAGGCCGATCGCCGCCCGGATGCGGCTGCCGTAGATGCTCACCGTCTCCGCGAGGAGCTCGCCGAGCTTGAGCGGACGTTCGGGAGGCGACACGACGAGACTCTAGGGTGCAATCGTGGAGATCCGCCGCGAGAACTACGAAGCGTTCACGTCACAGGCGCTCGTCGCGGCCCTGAACGCCGAGCTCCTCGACCGCTACGAGGGCTTCGACGGGTCGGGCGGCGAGCACGCCGCGCGCGACTTCGAGCCGCCCGACGGGGCCTTCGTCGTTGGCTGGGAGGACGGGGAGCCGGTCGCGTGCGGAGGCGTCTGCCGCTACGACGAGACGACCGCCGAGATCAGGCGGATGTACGTGGCGCCGTCGGCGCGCGGGCGCGGCCTCTCCCGGTTCGTGCTGGCCGCGCTCGAGGACGAGGCGCGGGAGCTCGGCTACGACCTCGTCCGCCTGGAGACGGGCGACCAGCAGCCGGAGGCGATCAAGCTCTACGCCTCGTCCGGCTATGAGCCGATCCCCCGCTACGGCCCCTTCGTGGACGACCCGCGCAGCCTCTGCTTCGAGAAGCGCCTGTGATCTAGGCTTACGCACGTGGGCTACACGGTCTTCCAGGCGGGTGAGCTGGCCTTCGAGCCGCGCGGCGAGGACGACCCGCGCATGGTGGCGCGGATCACCGATGCGCTCTCGGCGTCGCGGGCGAACGTCTGGCGCTATCCGCCCGGGACGCAGGGGAAGCGCCACCGCGACCTGGGCCAGGAGGAGGTCTTCGTCGTCCTCGAGGGAACGCTGACGATCGACCTCGGCGAGCCGCCGGAACGGCACGAGGTCGGGCAGGGCGGCGTCGTGGTCGTCGAGCGAGGGACCATCCTCCAGCTCCGCAACGCCGGCGACGAGGAGGTCGTCCTCTTCATCTACGGCGCACCGCCCGAGACCGGCAAGTCCGAGTTCTTCGACCCGGTGCCCTAGGCAGCCGCCGGCTCGGCGGCCGGGGCCTTCGTGAAGACCAGCTCACCCTCGGCGACGTCAACACGGACCGTGTCGCCCTCGGCGAAGTCGCCCTCGAGAAGCCGCAGCGCGAGCGGGTTCTCGACCAGGCGCTGGAGCGCGCGCTTCAGCGGCCGCGCGCCGTAGGTCGGGTCCCAGCCGGCTTCGGCGACGTGCTCCTTGGCCGCGTCGGTCAGCTCGAGGTCGAGGCCGCGGGCCGCGAGGCGCTCGCGCAGCCGTGCGAGCTGGAGCTCGACGATCTCGCCGAGCTGCTCGCGCGTCAGAGCCTGGAACTCGACGACCTCGTCGATCCGGTTGAGGAACTCCGGGCGGAAGAACTCCCGCATCGCGTCGGCCGAGCGGAGGTTCGAGGTCATGATCACGACCGTGTTCCGGAAGTCGACCGTGCGGCCGTGGCCGTCGGTGAGGCGGCCGTCGTCGAGGATCTGCAGGAGGACGTCGAAGACCTCGGCGTGCGCCTTCTCGATCTCGTCGAGGAGGAGCACCGAGTACGGGCGGCGGCGGACGGCCTCGGTCAGCTGCCCGCCCTCGTCGTAGCCGACGTAGCCGGGCGGGGCGCCGATCAGGCGCGCGACGGTGTGCCGCTCCTGGTACTCGGACATGTCCAGCCGGACCATGGCGCGCTCGTCGTCGAACATGAACTCGGCCAGGGCGCGGGCGAGCTCGGTCTTCCCCACGCCCGTCGGGCCGAGGAAGACGAACGAGCCGATCGGCCGGTTCGGGTCCTGGAGCCCGGTGCGGGCACGGCGAAGCGCGTTGGCCACGGCCTCGACGGCCTCGTCCTGGCCGACGACGCGCTGGTGGAGGCGCTCCTCCATGTGGATGAGCTTCTCGGTCTCGCCCTCGAGCAGGCGGTCGACCGGGATGCCCGTCCAGCGACCGACCACGGCGGCGACATCGTCCTCGTCGACCTCCTCCTTGACCATCGGCTCGAACTCCTGCTCCACGCGCTCGGCCAGCTCGGCCTCGAGAGCCGGCAGCTCGCCGTAGCGGATCTCGGCAACACGCTGGAGCTCGCCGGCGCGCTCGGCGCGCTCGGCCTCCATGCGCAGGTCGTCGATCCGCTGGGTGATCTCCTTCACGCGGTCGAGCTGCTCCTTCTCCTTCGCCCAGCGGGCGGCGAGCTCGTCGCGGACAGCCTTCGCGTCGGCGAGCTCGCGCTCGAGCGGCTCGCGCACGTCCTTGGACTCCTTGCCCATGGCGGCGAGCTCGATCTCGAGCTGGCGCACCCGCCGCTCGGCCTCGTCGAGCTCGATCGGCGAAGAGTCGATCTCCATGCGCAGGCGCGAGCCGGACTCGTCGACGAGGTCGATGGCCTTGTCGGGGAGGAAGCGGTCGGAGATGTAGCGGTCGGAGAGCACCGCCGCGGCGACGAGTGCCGCGTCGCGGATGCGCACGCCGTGGTGGGCCTCGTAGCGCTCCTTCAGCCCGCGGAGGATGGCGATCGTGTCCGCGACGGACGGCTCGCCGACGAGCACCGGCTGGAAGCGGCGCTCGAGCGCGGCGTCCTTCTCGATGTGCTTGCGGTACTCGTCGAGCGTCGTCGCGCCGACGGCGCGCAGCTCCCCGCGCGCGAGCATCGGCTTGAGCATGTTGGCCGCGTCGACGGCGCCCTCTGCGGCGCCCGCGCCGACGATCGTGTGCAGCTCGTCGATGAAGAGGACGATCTCGCCCGCCGACTCCGTGATCTCGTTGAGGACGGCCTTGAGCCGCTCCTCGAACTCGCCCCGGTACTTGGCGCCCGCGAGGAGGGCGCCGATGTCGAGCGCCCAGACGCGCTTGCCCTTCAGGCCTTCCGGCACGTCGCCGGCGACGATGCGCTGGGCGAGGCCCTCGGCGATCGCGGTCTTGCCGACGCCCGGGTCGCCGATGAGCACGGGGTTGTTCTTCGTGCGGCGCGAGAGCACCTGGATCACGCGGCGGATCTCCTCGTCGCGCCCGATCACCGGGTCGAGCTTGCCCGCCTCGGCGAGCTCGGTGAGGTCGCGCCCGAACTTCTCCAGCGCCTGGTAGGAGCCCTCCGGGTCGTGAGAGGTCACGCGCTGCGAGCCGCGCACCTGCGTGAGGGCCGAGAGGAGCGCGTCGCGCGGAACGACGTCGAGCGCGAGCAGCAGGTGCTCGGTGGAGAGAAACTCGTCCTCGAGCCTGCGCATCTCCTCCTCGGCCCTGTCGAGCAGCGTCGCGAAGTCGGTCGAGGCCCGCGGCTGCTGGGCCGTGCCCTGGACGGACGGCTTCGCCGACAGTGCGGCCTCGGCGCGGGCGCGCACGTCGGCCACGCTGCTCCCGGCGCGCTCGACGAGCGTGCGCGGGAGCTCCTGGTCGAGCAGCGCGAGCAGCAGGTGCTCGGGGTAGATCTCGGGATTGCCGGCGCGGCGGGCCAGCTCCTGCGCGGCGCCGACCGCCTCCTGCGACTTGGTTGTCAGCCTCGAGAAGTCCATGTCCTCTTCGTGGGTTCGGGGAGCGTTTCGCTCGGGTTGCGGTACAGCACGATGTCGCGCCGATACTGGCGGTGGACGCGCTGGATCTCCTCGCGGGATTCGCGCTCGACGCGCGCGAGCCGCGCGCGCAGCCGGCCGAGCTCGTCCTCGAGACGGAGCACGGTCTCGACGCCTGCGAGGTTGAGCCCCAGCTCGCCGGTCAGGCGCTGAATCAGCCGGAGGCGCTCGAGGTCGGCCTCCGAGTAGAGCCGGGTGTTGCCGGGCGTCCGCCGCGGCCGCACGAGGCCCTTCGTCTCGTAGACGCGCAGCGTCTGCGGGTGCATGCCGACGAGCTCGGCGGCGATGGAGATCATGTAGCGAGGCCTGTCGTCGTTCACGTCCGCAGCTCCTCGCGCACGTCGCGGTTGGACACCTTCTGGAGGTTCTCGATCGCCTCTCGCTCGGCCTTGGAGAGCTTCGTCGGCACGGCCAGGCGCACACGCGCGAGCAGGTCGCCCTTGCCGCCGCCGTTCAGCTTCGGCGCGCCCTTGCCGCGCACGCGCAGGAGCTTGCCGTCCTGCGAGCCCGCAGGAACCTTGAGGGAGATGCGCCCGTCGGGCGTGGGCACCTCGACCTCGGCGCCGAGCGCGGCCTCCGAGTAGCTGACCGGCACCTCGATGACGAGGTCGGCGCCGCGCCGCTCGAAGAGCTTCGAAGGTGCCACGCGCGTCGTCACGATCAGGTCGCCCGCGGGCCCGCCTCCGACGCCGCCCTCGCCCTTGCCTTTCAGCCGGATCTGGGTGCCGTCCCGAACGCCGGCGGGGATCTTCACCGTGTAGCGCTTCGTCCGCCGCTCGCGGCCGGAGCCGTGGCACTTCCGGCACGGCTTCTCGACCACCGTGCCGTTGCCGCCGCAGCGCTCGCACGGGCGCGAGAAGGCGAAGAAGCCCTCGTCCTCGGACGTGACGCCGCGGCCACGGCAGACCGGGCAGATCGTCGGCGTCGTGCCGGGCTGCGCGCCCGAGCCGCCGCAGGTCGAGCACGCAGCTTCGAGCTCGACCGGGATCTTCGTGGTGAGGCCCTTCAGCGAGTCCTCGAAGGACAGGTTGACCGTGGCGCCCACGTCGGCGCCTCGCCTGCCGCGGGCGCGCTCACGCGCGGTGCCACCGCTCCCACGACCGAAGAGGCCGCCGAAGAGATCGCCGAGATCTCCCAGGTCGCCGACGTTCCCCGACCACTGGAAGCCGCCGCCGGGCGCGCCCTGGAACATGCGCGAGCCCAGCTGGTCGTACTGCTTGCGCTTCTCGGGATCGGAGAGGACGTCGTAGGCGCCCTGCACCTCCTTGAAGCGCTCCTCCGCGCTCGCGTCGCCCGGATTGCGGTCCGGGTGGTACTGGCGGGCGAGCTTGCGGTAGGCCTTCTTGATCTCGTCCGCAGAGGCCGTCTTCGAGACGCCCAGGGTCTCGTAGAGGTCCTTCACGCCTCGGGCGCCTCCTGCGAGATGACCACTCGGGCCGGCCGCAGGACGCGGTCGCCCAGGCGGTAGCCCTTCTGGATCACCTCGAGGATCGCCCCGTCGCCCTGGTCGGACGGCTGCGTGAGCAGGGCCTCGTGGACGTGCGGGTCGAACGCGCCGTCGGTCTCGATCTCGACGAGCCCCTCCTTGGAGAGCGCCGAGCGGAGCTCGCGGTGCACCAGCCGCACGCCCTCCTCGAGCTTCGCCTCCTCGTGCTCCTCGGCGGCGACGAGCGCGCGCTCGAGGTCGTCGAGCACGGGCAGGAGCTCCTTGACGAGCCGCTCGTGCGCACGCGAGACGAGGCTCTCGTGGTCGCGGGCGGCGCGCTTGCGGAAGTTGTCGAAGTCGGCCGCGACACGCTTCAGGTCGGCCAGGTACTCGTCGCGCTCGCGCTCGAGGAGCGCGAGGCGCTCCTCGAGCTCTGCGACTGCCTGCTCTGCCTGGTTGTCGGGGCGGGTCTGCTCCTCGGAGGCCATTACGACTGCTTCGCCTCCTCGTCGATGACCTCGTAGTCGGCCTCTTCGACGACCTCGTCCTCGTCGGGCGCGCCGTTGCCGCCGTCGCCGGCGGGCTGCGACGCCGCCTGCTCGGCCTGCACCTTCTGGTACACGGCCTGAGCGAGCTGGTGCGAGGCCTGCATGAGCTCCTCGCTCTTCGTCCTGATGGCGGCGATGTCGTCGCCGCCGACGACGCCGTTGAGCGCCTCGATGCGCTCCTCGATCGTCTTGACGGTCTCCTCGTCGAGCGACTCGCGATGCTCCGCGAGGCTCTTCTCGGTCGAGTAGATCAGGGTCTCGGCCTGGTTGCGTGCCTCGGCCAGCTCACGCAGCTGGTGCGCCTCGCCCGCGTGGGCCTCGGCGTCCGCGACCATGCGCTCGACCTCGTCGTCGGAGAGACCGGAGCCTCCCTCGATGCGGATCTGCTGCTGGTTGCCGCTGCCCAGGTCCTTGGCGGAGACGTTGAGGATGCCGTTCGCGTCGATGTCGAAGGCGACCTCGATCTGCGGCATGCCCCGCGGGGCCGCCGGGATGCCGACGAGCTGGAACTTGCCCAGCGTCTTGTTGAACGAGGCCATCTCGGACTCGCCCTGGAGGACGTGGATCTCGACCGAGGGCTGGTTGTCCTCGGCCGTCGTGAACGTCTCCGACTTCTTCGTCGGGATCGTCGTGTTGCGCTCGATCAGCGGCGTGAAGATCTGCCCCTTCGTCTCGATCCCCAGCGAGAGCGGGGTGACGTCGAGCAGGAGCACGTCCTTGACCTCGCCCTTGAGGACGCCGGCCTGGATGGCCGCGCCGACGGCGACGACCTCGTCGGGGTTGACGCCCTTGTGCGGGTCCTTGCCGACGAGCTCCTTCACCTTCTCCTGCACGGCGGGCATGCGGGTCATGCCGCCGACGAGCACGACGTGGTCGATCTTGTCGGCCGTCAGGCCGGAGTCGGACAGTGCCTGCTTGGTGGGGCCGACCGTCCGCTCGAGCAGGTCGTGCGTCAGCTCGTTCAGCTTCGCGCGCGTGAGCTGGAGGTCGAGGTGCTTCGGGCCCTCCTGCGTCGCGGTGATGAACGGCAGGTTGATCTGCGTCGACGTCGTCGAGGAGAGCTCGATCTTCGCCTTCTCCGCGGCCTCGTAGAGGCGCTGGAGCGCCATCTTGTCGGCGGCGAGGTCGATGCCCTGGTCGCGCTTGAACTCCGCGACCATCCAGTCGACGACGGCCTTGTCGAAGTTGTCGCCGCCGAGGTGGTTGTCGCCGTTCGTGGCCTTCACCTCGAAGACGCCCTCGCCGAGCTCGAGGACGGAGACGTCGAACGTCCCGCCGCCGAGGTCGAAGACGAGAATCGTCTGGTCGGCCTCCTTGTCGAGCCCGTACGCGAGCGAGGCCGCGGTCGGCTCGTTGATGATGCGGAGGACGTTGAGGCCGGCGATCTTGCCGGCGTCCTTCGTCGCCTCGCGCTGGGCGTTGTTGAAGTAGGCCGGGACGGTGACGACCGCGTCGGTGACCGTCTCGCCGAGATACGCCTCGGCGTCGGCCTTCAGCTTCTGCAGGATCATCGCGCTGATCTCCGGCGGCGCGAGGGGCTCGCCGTCGCCGACCTTGATCCGGACGTCCCCGTTGGGCCCGGAGACGACCTCGTACGGGACGATCTTCTGCTCCTCGGAGACCTCCGAGTGCTTGCGCCCCATGAAGCGCTTGATCGAGGAGATCGTGTTCTCCGGGTTGGTGACCGACTGCCGCTTCGCAGGCGCGCCGACGAGCCGCTGGCCGTCCTTCGCGAACGCGACGACGGACGGCGTCGTGCGGCCGCCCTCGGCGTTCGGAATGACGGTCGGCTCGCCTCCTTCGAGCACGGCGACACAGGAGTTCGTCGTGCCGAGATCGATGCCGATGGTTCGTGCCATATGGTGAATCCCTCCGTTTTGCTGGCTTTTTCAGACTAGGCTCAGAAAATCTAAGCCGAGTTATAGCAGATCGCTAGCCAGCCCTGCAGGGCAGCGGTAGAGCCGATTTCGGGCAGCTCAGGAGGCCGCTGCGACGACCTGGAGCGAGGCGAGGGCGGGATCGGAGCAGTAGGAGAGCCGGGTGCCGCCGGCGGCGGCCTCCCGCAGCGCGTCGACGAGCTCCTGCGAGACCACCTCGCCGGGGGCGATGGCCGGGATGCCGGGCGGATAGGGCACGACCATCTCTGCCGCCACCCGCCCCCCGGCGGCCCCGGCGGCGACTGTTTCCCGCGCAGCGAAGAACGCCTCCCGCGGCGTCATCGCCGTCTCGGGGGTGATGTCCCAGACGGCGCTCGCGGCACCGGGCGGCCGCGGCTCCCCGCGGCGCCTGGCGAAGGAGGCGACGAGCGCATCGCAGAGCTTCGTCACGCCGGCCTCGGTGTCCCCGATGGTCAGGAGCGGGACGAGCGTGTCACGGTTGGCGAGCTCGAACCGGATCCCCTCGGCGAAGAGGTCGGCCTCGACCTCGAGCCCGTCGGCTCCGGTGCCGGGGAGGGCGAGCGCGAGCTTGGTGGGGTCGTCGGAGTCGACGATGGCGAGCCCGTCGACCTCCGCCAGGCGCTCACGGACGAGGGCGGCGAGGCGCAGCGTCTCGGTCAGCAGCTCCTCCCCGCGCGTGGCCATGATCTGGCGCGCCCGGTCGAGGCTGGCGAGCAGCGCCGCGGAAACGCTCGTCGTGTGCAGGAGCTCGAACGACTCGTCGAGGCGCGCGAGGTCGAGCCGCTCCCCGCACGCGAGCAGGTAGGCGCTCTGCGTGAACGCGGCCAGGGTCTTGTGCGCCGAGGTGACGAACGCGTCGGCGCCGAGCGAAATCGAGTGCGGCGGGAGATCCGGGTGAAACCCGAGGTGCGCGCCCCAGGCCTGGTCGATCACGAGCGGGATCCCGGCCGCATGGGCGAGCTCGGCGATGCGCGGGAGGTCCGAGAGGACGCCCACGAAGTTCGGCTCGACGAGGAACACGCCGCGCGCGTCGGGCGCGGAGGCCAGCGCGTCCGCGACCCGCTCGGGCGGCAACGCGAGCGGGAGCCCGGTGTCCGGGTCGACGTCGGGCCGCACCCACACGGGCTGGAGCCCGGAGAGCACGAGCCCGGCGAGTACGGACTTGTGCGTGCTCCGCGAGACGATCGCCCTGTCGCCGGGCCGCCCGAGCGCAAGCGCGAGCGCCTGGTTCCCCTCCGTGGAGCCGTTCCCGCAGAACCGGCACAGGTCGGCGTCCCAGAGCGCGGCGGCGAGGCGCTCGGCCTGCCCGAGCACGTCGGAGCGCATGTGCAGGTCGTCCGCGCCCGAGGAGAGCGGCAGGTCGAGGCGGAGGAGATCGTCGACGAGGTGCGGCGCGCGCTTGTGTCCCGGCGTCGTGAAGGGCGTGATGCCCGGGTCGGCCAGGTAGGCGGCGGCCGCGTCGGCAAGAGGCGTCTGGCTCTGATCCACGGTGGGCCGGTTCTATCCGATCCACCGGCCGTGCGTGCGGGGACTAGCGTGCGGAGTCGGGCAGCGGCGCCGGAGCGCGGGCGCTGCGGCGGCGGCGGAGGCCTCGGCCTGGCTCGAGGGCGGCGCCGCTCGCTCGGAGGATGAGCGCGACCGAGACGACGATCGCCGCGCCGGCGACGACCATCTGAACGGTGATCTCCTCACCGAGGAGCGCCCAGCCGAGGATGACCGCGACGATCGGGTTCATGTACGCGTAGGTGGCGACGAGCGAGATCGGCGCCGCGCGCAGGAGCCAGACGTACGCCGTGAAGCCGATCAGGCTTCCGACGACGATCAGATACAGGATGGCCAGGAGCGCGTCCCAGGTCCAGGTCGCCTCGCCCAGCTCGCCACCGGCGACCGAGACGATCGTGAGCAGAATGCCGCCGCAGATGGCGCCGAGGCCCGCCGAGACGAGCGGCCGCTTCGGCAGCGGGGCGCCGCGCGAGTAGAGCGAGCCCGCCGACCAGGCGAGCGCTCCGAAGACGATCACGAGGGCGCCGACGCGGTCGACCGAGCCGTGACCGAACGGGTCGAAGAGGAACGCGAGCCCGACGAAGCCGAGCACGAAGCCGACGTACGCAGACTGCCGCAGCCGCTTTCCGAAGAAGACGCGGTCGAGCAGGGCCATCCAGATCGGGATGCTCCCGACGAGCAGGGCCGCAACGCCCGCGGGCACCGTCTGCTGCGCCCACGCCAGGCTCCCGTGGCCGAGGACGAAGAGCGCCCCGCCGAAGATGAAGCCGGCCACGATCGTCGGACGGCCGATCCGGTCACCCTCGCGGTCGCCGCGCGGGAGCGCCCAGATGAGCAGCGCCGCTCCGGCGACGAGGTGGCGGAGCGCCATGGACATGAACGGAGGCAGGTCGCGGACCGCGATCGCGAGCGCGATGAACGTCGAGCCCCAGACGATGTAGATCGTCACGAGGGCGAGCCAGACTCGCGCGCTGTACCTCGCAGCCATGCACTCAGCATGCCGGTCGCGGGTCGATCAGCTCAAGTCGAGTTCCGCGGCGCTTCGATCAGATCGGCTGATCGGGCGCCGGAAAGATGTGAGGCGCCCGAGCGGGTCGGGCGCCTCACGTCGGGCGAAGAGAATCGAGCGGCTAGATGCGCTCGCGCGCCTCGTCCTTCGCGTCTTCGAGCTGTTCCTTGCCCTCGCCGACCTTCTGCTGCGCCTGACCCTGCTTCTCGCGCAGCTCGTCGTCGGTGAGCTTGCCCTCGGTTTCCTTGACCTTGCCTTCGACCTTGTCTCGCATACCGTCATCCACGAGAGACCCCTTTCTTCGCTGCTTGAGGCCTGGAGATGCCCGCTACATGCGGGCCGGAAACCCCTCAGAAGCTACGCTTGACGCGTGGAGCGGCTCGTAGACAGGCTGGGGCGGCCGATCCGGGATCTCCGCATCTCGGTCACCGACCGCTGCAACTTCCGCTGCGTCTACTGCATGCCGAAGGAGGTCTTCGGCCACGACTATGCGTTCCTCCCGCGCGCCGAGCTCCTGACCTTCGAGGAGATCGAGCGCCTCGCGCGGACGTTCGCCGGCCTGGGCGTCGAGAAGATCCGCATCACCGGCGGGGAGCCGCTGCTGCGCCGCGACCTGGAGACGCTGATCGGGATGCTCGCGGCCGTCCCGGGCGTCGACCTGACGCTGACGACGAACGGCGCCCTTCTGGCCCGCAAGGCGCAGGCTCTCAAGGACGCCGGGCTCGACCGCATCACGGTGAGCCTGGACTCGCTCGACGACGAGACGTTCCGCGCGATGAACGACGTCGACTTCCCCGTCGAGCGCGTGCTCGCGGGCATCGACGCCGCGCTCGCGGCCGGCCTCGACCCCGTGAAGGTGAACGTCGTCGTCAAGCGGGGCGTCAACGAGGACGGGATCCTGCCGATGGCGCGGGCGTTCCGCGGCACCGGCGTCGTCCTGCGCTTCATCGAGTACATGGACGTCGGCCATACGAACGGCTGGCGGCTCGACGACGTCGTCCCCGCGGACGAGATCGTCGCCATGATCGCCGCCGAGCACCCGCTCGAGCCGCTCGAGGCCCAGTACCGCGGCGAGGTGGCGAACCGCTGGCGCTACGCCGACGGAAGCGGCGAGGTCGGGGTCATCGCCTCGGTCACGCGGCCGTTCTGCGGGGACTGCACGCGGGCCAGGCTCTCGGCCGACGGGAAGCTCCACACCTGCCTCTTCGCCACCCGCGGTCACGACCTGCGAGCGCTGGTGCGCGGCGGGGCCTCCGACGCCGAGCTCACGGAGGCGATCGCCGGCATCTGGGCGGTCCGCGACGACCGCTATTCGGAGCTGCGCACCGCGGAGACCGCCGACCTGCCCAAGGTCGAGATGTCGTACATCGGCGGCTAGCCCAGCCGACGGCTAGCGGTCGAGCGGCGGATCGGCGAGCACGACCGACGTCTCGATCTGACGCTCGGGGATCGTCCAGTACCGCTCGAGGAGCGCGGTCTTCTGCTCCGGCGTCACGAGCTCGAAGCCGTGTCGGCGATAGAAGCGGATCGCCCACTCGGCCGCAGCCCAGGTGCCGATGAGCATGCGGCGTGTGGTGGTCAGACCTCGGAGGTGGTCGAGCAGGGCGCTGCCGATGCCGTGCCCCTGGCGGTCGGGCAGGACGTAGGCATGTCGGATCAGGTCGACGTCCGCCACGGCCTGGATGCCCATGACCCCGACCAGCTCGCCGTCCAGCTCGTACCCCCAGAACGTCACGCCGTCCTCGATCTCGCGATCGAGCTCGTCGGGCCGCATGTACGGCACGCGCCAGCGATCGTCCGGGATCACGCCGCGGTAGGCGGCGGACGCTGCGACGTTCACGATTTCCAGGATCGCCGGGCGCTCGTCGTCCCGGCACGGCCTGATGCTGCCCACGACGAAAACCTATAGCCGCACGCCGCACCTCAGGTTCACCACCCCATAAACGGGGGAAAACCGAACCGACACCATCGCTAGACTTGGGCATGTGACTGCCGTCGGCCGGTATCTACCCAATGGCTGGAGAGACTTTTTCTTCCAGCTCTCGCTCTGGCTTGGTTTCGGAGTGGTGTACCAGATCGCCCGCGGGATCGCCGATCGGAGCACCCTCGAGGCCGTCCAGAACGGGCTCACCGTCATCGATGCCGAGCGCGCGTTCAACGCGCTGGTCGAGGTCGACATCCAGCGAACCGTCCTGCACGCCGGCGACCTCGCGCTCGAGGCCGTCAACCTCACCTACTGGCTGTCGCAGTTCCCGGTGCTCGGCCTCTCGCTCCTCTGGATCTACTTCATGCGGAACGACGCGTTCATCACGGTCCGCAACTGGGTCTTCGCCACGAACCTGCTCGCACTCGTCGGCTACGTGCTCATGCCGACGGCGCCGCCGCGGATGTTCCCCGAGCACGGCTTCGTGGACACGCTGGCGCAGTCCTCGGCGGTCAACCACGGCAGCGGGCTGATCGAGTTCGCATCGAACCCGTACGCGGCCATGCCGAGCGTGCACGCCGCGGACGCGCTGATCATCGGCTTCGCCATGGCGACGCTCGTGAAGAGCCGCTGGGCGGCGATCCTCTGGACGCTCTGGCCGACGTGGGTCTGGTTCTCGGTCATGGCGACGGGAAACCACTTCTGGCTCGACATCGTGGCCGGGGTCGGCGTGGCCTTCGTGGGCGCGACGATCGTCTCCTGGGCTCAGGAGGGCCGGCCCTCCGCGACGCCGGCGCTCTACCGCTGCACCCCGCGGCGGTGGTAGCCTCGCGGCCTTGAGCCGTCCCGAAACAGAGCACGCCCGCCGCACCTACCAGGACGAGGCCCGCCGCATCGCGAGCCGTTCGATCGCCGGCCTCGAGCGGACGAGCGTCACCCCGGACGCGCTCACCGTGGCCGGCGTCAGCCTCTGCATCGCGGGCGCCGTGGTCGTCTACTTCGAGTACGTCACGCACTGGTTCTACTTCGTCGGCGGGCTCATGTTCGTCGTGGGGAGCGTGCTCGACATCCTCGACGGCGCTCTCGCCCGGCGCAGCGGCAAGGGCACGCCGTTCGGCGCCTTCCTCGACTCGACCGTCGACAGGGTGGGCGAGGGCTTCATGCTCGGCGCCGTCGGGCTCGTGATGATGCGCGACGGCTACGAGTGGGGCGTCGCCGCGGCCTTCGCCGCCATCGGAGGCTCATTCCTCGTCAGCTACACGCGCGCGCGCGCAGAGGCGCTCGGCCTCAAGGGCGACGTCGGCATCGGAAGCCGGGCCGAGCGGGTCATCGTGCTCTCGGTCGGCCTCGGCCTCGCCCCGTTCCACGAGCTCGTCCTGCCGATCACCGTCACGCTCCTCGCCGCGGCGGCCTGGATCACGGTCGTGCAGCGAGTGCTATCAGTTCGGCAGCAGCTCCGCGCCAGCTGATACTCTGCTAGCAGCTCTTATGGCTGCTAGCAGAACAAGCCTCCTTGTCCGAATGCCTTCCGCGCTCAAGCGCGCGCTCGCGCGTGAGGTCTCGCGGCGGCAGGGGACGATGAACGACGTCGCCGTCTCGATCCTCGCCGAGCGCTTCGGCGTCGAGTTCGAGCCGAGCGGACGCCGCGGTGGCTCCACCCCTGGTGCGAGCGGCGCGGTGCTCCTGCGCGTGCCGCCGCCTTTGAAGGCTGCGCTCAAGGACGAGGCCGACCGTTCTGCTAGCACGACGAACCAGCTCGTCGTGACGACACTCACCACAGCACTCACAGGAAAGGACGATATGGCCAGCACGAACGGAAAGACCAACGGCAGAGCGCGCTCCGAGGACAAGGTCCGCGTGGCCGTCATCGGCGTCGGCAACTGCGCCAACTCCCTGCTCCAGGGAGTCGAGTACTACAAGGACGCCGATCCGGACGCCTTCGTCCCGGGTCTCATGCACGTCGACCTCGGCGGCTATCACGTGCGCGACATCGAGTTCACCGCCGCCTTCGACGTCACGACGGACAAGGTCGGCAAGGACCTCGCCGACGCGATCTGGGCGCACCCGAACGACACCTACAAGTTCGCCGACGTCCCCAAGACGGGCATCACCGTCTCCCGCGGCATGACGCACGACGGGCTCGGCAAGTACATCTCCGAGGTGGTCGAGAAGGCTCCCGGCGACACCGACGACGTCGTCGAGATCCTCAAGGAGACGAACACCGACGTGGTCGTCAACTACCTTCCGGTCGGCTCCGAGGAGGCGACCAAGTGGTACACGGAGCAGATCCTCAAGGCCGGGTGCGCGATGGTGAACTGCATGCCCGTCTTCATCGCCAAGGGCGGCTACTTCGGGAACCAGTTCGAGCAGCACGGCCTGCCGATCATCGGCGACGACATCAAGTCCCAGGTCGGCGCGACGATCACGCACCGTGTCCTCACCTCGCTCTTCCGCGAGCGCGGCGTCCATCTCGACCGGACGATGCAGCTCAACGTCGGCGGGAACTCGGACTTCCTCAACATGCTCGAGCGTGAGCGCCTCGAGTCGAAGAAGATCTCGAAGACGAACGCGGTCACGTCCATGCTCGACTACGACATGGGCGCCGGCAACGTGCACGTCGGCCCGTCCGACTACGTGCCGTGGCTCACCGACCGCAAGTGGGCCTACATCCGCATGGAGGGCACCTCCTTCGGCGACGTGCCGCTGAACGTCGAGCTCAAGCTCGAGGTCTGGGACTCCCCCAACTCGGCCGGCATCGTCATCGACGCCGTCCGCATGGCCAAGCTCGCCCTCAACAACGGCGTCTCCGGCGCCCTCGAGGGCCCCAGCGCCTACCTGATGAAGTCGCCCCCGAAGCAGATCATCGACGACGAGGCGCACGACCTCACCGAGGCGTTCATCAAGAAGTACGCGCGCAAGACCGCCAAGGTCGCCGCGAAGTCCTAGGTCGCTTCTACCGGCTTCTACCGGCTCCGGGCGGGGTCTTGACCGCGCCCGGAGCCGGTGTCACGCTCTGATGCTCCCCCGGGCTTTTCCGGGGTGCGGCTTCTTTCAAGGAGGAGAGCGTGAGAGTGAAGATTGCGCTGTGCGCGGCAGCGTTCGCTGCGGCGATTGCGGCTGGGCCTGCGGCGGCGGCTGAGCTCGACGAGATCCCGAACGACGCAGGGTTCATCGTCGCGGGCAGCCGTCAGGCGAACGGAACCGGGATCGTCCGGGTCCGGGCCGACGACGACAACAACGGCACCTACGAGCGGCTGGCGACGAGCTTCAACCCCTATCCCGGCCAACCGGTCGGCGACGGTGTCAGGGTCGCGTCCGGGGACTTCGACGGCGACGGCAACGAGGAGCTGGTCGTCTCCGCCGGCGCGCCGCGTCCCGTCCTGATCTACGAGCTGAACCCCGACGGCACGATCGGCTCGCTGCGTGAGGCCTTCCACGTCTTCTCCGCACGCGGCGTGTTCGTGGCGGCCGGCGACCTGAACGGCGACGGACGCGCCGAGCTCGTCACCGCGGCGGCCACCGGCAAGCCGGCGACGGTGCGCATCTGGTCGGATACCGACCTCGACCTGAAGGTGTTCGACAACCTGACCGATTCGTTCAACGCCTTCGGCGCCACCTTCGCCGGCGGCGTGCGGGTCGCGGTCGGCAACGTCGACAACGTCGGCGGCGCCGAATTGGTGGCGGCGACAGGGCCCCAGGGGCGCCAGGTGAAGATCTTCACCGACTCCGACTTCGACCGTGCCGTCTCGGACCAGCCGCTCGCAGACTCGTTCACGATGTACACGTCCTCGTTCAAGGGGGGCCTCTTCGTCGCGGCGGGCAGCATCGAGGGCGTCGGCGGCAACGGCGCAGAGATCATCGTCTCGCCGGGCGCGAGCTCGGGCCCGCCGAGGGCAGTGGTGATCCGGACCGACACGGACGCCGACGGCGACGTCTCGGACAACGCCGCGGCGGAGTCGTTCTTCGCCTACGGCTCCACCTGGCGAAGCGGCATCCGCGTGGGCGCCGCCGACACCGATCACAGCGGGTTCTTTACGGAGGTCCTGACGGCTCCGGGCGCGTCCGCGGGCATCAAGCACGTGAAGATCTACGACGACCAGGCGAGCGACGCGGACTTCCTCATCAGCAACAACGCGCTCGACCATTCGTTCGCATCCATGCCCAAGTCGGTGGGATCAGCGGGGGCCTACGTCACCGTCGTGCGCGTCACGGCCATGTCGTACACGTTCCGGGGCTTTCCGAGTTCCATCCCCGATCCCGGCACGCTGGTCTCCGAGCTCCCGGTGCCCGTCAGCGCCGGACTGATCCGCGACCTGGATGTCTCCCTGAACATCTCGCACGCGTTCGACAGTGATCTGGACGTCGCGCTCGTCCACGTGCCGAGCGGGATCACGGTCCCGCTGTTCACCGACGTAGGCTCGAACGACGACGGCTTCATCATCAGGCTGAACGACGAGGCCGGAACCGACATCGGAACGGTGCCCGACGACGCCAACGACCGCGCCGTCACCGGCACGTTCAACCCCGAAGGCGCCGCGGTGCTCTCCGCCTTCGACGGCCTGGACGCCTCAGGCGTCTGGCAGCTGGTGGTGACGGACGACGCCGCAGCCCTCTCCGGCGTCCTGATGTCCTGGTCGCTGCACGTCACCTACTGATCCGCAGACGACGAGGGGGCCGGTCGAGGCCGGCCCCCTCGTCGAAGAGCTACCAGCTGGCGACGACCCTGCAGGGCCCGCCCGAGCCCTCTTCCCACGGGATCAGCCCGACGTACGCGGTCGCGCCGCTCGGCGGGATGCAGTCGAGGCCGGTGAGGTTCTCGATCCCGTAGCGGTCGGTGCCCAGGTACTGGACGTGCACCGGGAAGGTGCTCGAATTGCCCGGGTCGAGGCTGAGCGTGTCGATGCCGATCGCAGTCACGTCGCGCTTCTCGGCGACGAAGAGCGCGGCCTCGAGGCCCCAGCCGGGGAAGTTGTAGTTCGGGAAGGCGACGCCGCCCTTGAACGCAAGCGGGTCGTTGACCTTGCTGGCCCAGCCCGAGTCAGCCGCGACGAGGGCCCCTCGGGGGATCTTGCCGTGCTTGCGCTCGAAGCGCTTGATGTCGTCGACCTCGACCATCGCGTTCGGGTCCTGCCGTGCCTTCTTGCGGATGTCGACGACGACGACCGGGATGATCAGCTCGGGGACAGTGATCTGCGGCGACAGGCGGCCGCCCGGGATGAAGTGCCCTGGGACGTCCATGTGGGTGCCCGAGTGCTCGCCGAAGGTCCACTTCTGAGCGTAGAACCCGTCCGTCGCGTAGTTGGCGATCGTCTCGCGCTCGGGCTCCTCGCCGGTGACGAAGACCGGGAAGCCCTCCCGGAAGGTGTGCGTGAGATCGCAGAAGCGCTGCTTTCGTCCGCGACCGTTCGCGAGCGCGCTCGCGGGGAAGCTCGCAGCCAGCGCAGCGCCTGCAGCGCCCGCCAGCACGGACCGCCGGCTCACCTTCGGCGTCCCCTCCGCCTCGAGCTGGTCACGAACGATCTGAGCAGTGCCCGGAGAACACATTCTTCCTCCTCTCCACGGGGTTGAGGGTCCGACGCTACCAGCGGCGCGCGGGAGCCTTCAAGGGCGGACGTAGAATCGACCGGGTGACGCTTCGCATTTGCATGGTCACGCCGTTCGCGTGGTCGCAGCCGCACCCGGTCAACGACCACGTCGCCGGAGCCGCCGAGGAGCTGCGCCGACGCGGCCACGAGGTCGTCGTCCTGGCGCCCTCGGGGCGCGCGACCGACCTCGCCGCGGGCCGCCGCGCGCTCAAGCAGCTCGGCCGCAAGGGAACGCCGCTCGGAAACGTCGTCGCGCTCGGCCCCGCGATCCCGATCTCGCGCAAGAGCCGGCTCGGCGTTCCGATCGGCGCGCGCGCGAACCTCGAGCTCGCGCTCTCACGCGACCGCTTCGATGTCATCCACGGCCACGAGCCCGGCCTGCCGAGCCTCTCGTACCTCGCCCTGCGCGACGCGCGCGGGTTGGCGGTGGCGACGTTCCACTCGCCCGAGCGGCTCGGATACCCGCCGGGCAAGAAGCAGCGCGAGAGGCTCCTCGGGCGCCTGGATGCCCTCACGGCCGTGAGCGAGGAGACGGCCACGGCGGCTGCCGTGCGGTTCCCCGGCGACTATGCGCTTCTGCCGCAAGGGGTCGACCTGGAGCTCTTCCGGCCCGGAAAGCCCCGCGCACGCTTCGTGCTCGAATGGCGCAGCGAGGAGCTCCCGCGCCTTCGTGCCGCCTTCCGCGCGCTCGCAGACCTGCCCGGCTGGGAGCTGACCGTCCTGCGCACGACGTCCCTGGCGGGACGTCCGTACGTCCCCCGCGCGCTGCGCGGCCGCGTCACCGTGCGCACCGCGCTCGACGCACGCGCCCGGGCAGACGCGCTCGCCGGCGCCGCGGGCCTCGTCCCCGCCGCGCGGGGCAACGAGCGCCTGCCGCTCGAGGCGGCTGCCGCCGGCGTCTCCGTGGTCGACCCGCCCGGCGCGGCCGAGCAGCCCGAGCTCGTGGGCGCGGCGCTCGCGCGCCTCGGCGAAGACGAGGCGTGGCGGGCCCGGAGCGCCGCGACCGCCAGGAAAGGGGTCGAGCGTCAGGGCTTCGGGCAGCTGGCGGACGATCTGGAGCGAACCTACTCCACCGTCCTCGGCAAGCGCCGGGCGGCTCCCCCACAGGCCGCCGACCCGCTCGCCGACCGCCCCTTCGTGGTCGCCGACCTGCACATGCACACGGAGCATTCGCACGACTGCGCCGTTCCCGTGCCGGCGCTCCTCGACCACGCGGAGAGCATCGGCCTGGGCGCGATCGCGATCACCGACCACAACGTCTTCTCCGGCGCCCGGGAGGCCGTGGAGCTGGCCCGCGACCGCGAGCTGATCGTGATCCCGGGCGAGGAGGTCAAGACCGACGCAGGCGAGGTCATCGGCCTCTTCCTCGAGGAGGAGATCCCGCGCGGCATGTCGATGGGAGACACGATCGCGGCGATCCGCGAGCAGGGCGGCGTCGTCTATCTCCCCCACCCCTTCGACCGGCTGCACACGATCCCCGACGCGACGACGCTGCACCGCCACCTGGCCGAGATCGACGTCTTCGAGGTCTTCAACGCCCGCCTCCTGTTCGACGCGATGAACGACGAGGCGCTGCGGTTCGCGCGCAAGTACAACCTGACCATGGGCGCGGGCTCGGACGCCCACGTGCTCCAGGGCGTGGGCACGGGCGTCGTGCGCCTGCGCGCCTTCGAGACCCCCGAGGAATTCCTCATCAGCCTGCGGAGTGCGGAGATCGTCCGGCGCCCGAAGTCGCTCCTCTATCTCCAGGGCTTGAAATGGGTCGCGCAGGCGCGCGAACGGAGGACGAAGGCCGGGGTCCGGTAGGAGGTCGGCGAGGGGACCCCGAATACCGTTCGCGACCCCGTGCCAGTGTCCGCCGACGATATCTCCGAGCGCTACCTGAAGAAGGCGATTGCCGAGATCAACGATCTCGGCCATGAGATCGCCCAGTCGGCAGGGTCCGAGCGCGTGCCCGTGCTCGGGTCGGGGCACCCGCTCGCGGACATCATGCTGCTCAAGCACACGCCGCAGACCGCGGAGGTGCACGAGGGTGTTGCGTTCTTCGGTCGCGCGGGACAGGCCGTCCTCAAGTCGATCCAGCGCCTGCGCGTCGACCCGATGGCGATCTACGGGACGAACTGCATCAAGTTCGAGGGAGCATCCGAGGAGGACACGTCGAGCTGGCTGGCGCGGGAGCTGCACGTCGTCCAGCCGAAGATCGTCGTGGTCATGGGGCAAGATGCCCTCTCATGCCTGAACGCCGTCAGGTTTCCACTGGCGACGGAGGTCGAGGACCGGTTGGGGGAGATCCAGCGGTTCACACCGACGATCGACGCCCTGCTGACCCCGGACCTAGACACCTCGCTGGACGAGACCCGTACGAAGCGCGATTTCTGGGACGCGTTCAAAGCCCTCGGCCCCTGGTGGGCCGAGCTGCCGCCGTACTAGCGATCCTGACGGCGCTCGCCGTCTACTACGCGGTCTCCGAGTCCCTCTACGACCTCGGCCTCTGGGGCGACGTCGCGTTCGTCGGGCTCGTGCTCATGCCCGCGTTCTTCTCGCTGACCTGGCTCGCCGTGCCGTTCTGGCAGCGGGCGAACCCGTCGAGGGTGCCCGTGGCGATCCTCGTCCTCTTCGCCCTGACGGTGACCTTCGAGCTGGCAGGGCTCGACGTGGCTGCGAACTTCACGAAGTTCGCGGCGGTCACGGCGGCCGGCTTCTGGGTGCTCACGTTCTTCGAGGCGGTGAGCTGGGTGCTCCTCGTGGCGCTGCTCATCGTCCCGGTGGACATCTACTCGGTCTTCCGCGGCCCGACGAAGGTGATCGTGGAGCAGCAACCGCAGGTGTTCGATGCACTCTCCATCGCCTTCCCCCTCCCCGGCGAGCACAACTCTGCCCAGCTCGGCCTCCCGGACGTGCTCTTCTTCGCGCTCTTCCTCGGGACGACGATCGTCTTCACGCTCCGGCCCTTCCTCACCTGGGTCCTGATGACGCTCTCCTTCGGGACGACGCTGGCGCTCGCAGTGGGGTTCGAGATCTCCGGCCTCCCCGCCCTGCCGCTCCTCTCCGCGGCGTTCCTGCTCGCCAACGCCGACCTGATCTGGAAGCGGATGCGAACCCCTCGGCCCGAGGAGCCGGCGCCGGAATGAAAGTCGCCGCGCTCTACGACATCCACGGGAACCTGCCCGCCCTCGAGGCGGTCCTCGCCGAGGTCGAGGAGGCCGAGCCGGACGTCGTCGTGGTGGGCGGCGACATCGTCCTCGGGCCCATGCCGGGCGAAACCCTCGAGCTGCTCCTCGGGCTGGGCGACCGTGCGGTCTTCGTCCGCGGCAACTGCGACCGGCTGATGAACGAGGTGGTCACGGAGGGAGGCCTCAACGCCGACCGCGCCCGCTGGTCGGCCGAGCAGCTCGCCCGGGGACAGCGCGCGTGGCTCGGGGCGCTCCCCGACACGCAGTCCGTCGAAGTCGACGGGATCGGCCCGACGCTCTTCTGCCACGGCTCGCCGCGGAGCGACGAGGAGATCCTCACCGCGATCTCGTCGGAGCTGCGCGTGGCCGAGGCCGTGAAAGGGGTGGCGGAGCCCGTCGTGGTCTGCGGACACACGCACGTGCAGTTCGACCGCTTGGCCGCCGAGAAGCGGCTCGTGAACGCCGGCAGCGTCGGCATGCCCTACGAGTCGCTGCCCGGTGCGTACTGGGCGCTCCTGGGCCCGGGCCTCGAGCTGCGGAGGACGGACTACGACCGCGAGGCAGCCGCCGCAGCCATCCGCGCGACGTCCTTCCCGGATGCGAACGAGTTCGCCGCGGAGAACGTCCTCACCGTCCCGAGCGGCCACGAGGCGACGGAGCTCTTCGAGCGCATGGCCGTGCTGGAAACCGACGAGCCGTCTAGCTCTTCGTGAAGAGGGCGACCGTCTCCACGTGCGGCGTGTGCGGAAACATGTCGACCGGGCGGGCGCGCTCGAGACGATAGCCGTGCTCCTGCACGAGCTCCTTCGCGTTGCCGGCGAGGGTGGTCGGGTTGCAGGAGACGTACACGAGGCGCGGGGCCTCGAGGGCGGCGATCCGGCGCACCGCCTTGCCGACCAGGCCGGCCCGAGGGGGATCGACGACGACGACGTCGGGAGCGCCGGCGCGGTCGCGGAGCTCGTCCAGGTCGCGGGCGGCGTCGCCGGCGAAGAAGGCGGCGTTCGTGATCCCGTTCAGCCCGGCGTTCTCGACCGCACAGGCGACCGACTCCTCCGAGTACTCGATGCCCCAGACCGTCAGCGCCTCGCGTGCGAGCGTCAAGCCGATCGTCCCGATGCCGCTGTAGAGGTCGTAGACCGTCTCGTTCCCCGTCAACGCCGCGTACTCGGCCGCCAGGGTGTAGAGCACCTCGCACATCTCGGTGTTCGTCTGCAGGAAGGCGTTCGGGCGGACGCGGAAGCGCAGGCCGAGGATCTGCTCCTCGATCGCCTCCTCGCCCCAGAGGAGGTCGGACGGCAGGTTCGTCACCTCGGCCGGGGTGTCGTTGACCGCCCAGTGGATCGAGCGCACCTCGGGAAGGACACGCAGGGCCTCGATCAGGCCGTCGGCGCCCTGGAGGTCCCCGGGAGCCGTGACGAGCATGACGAGCGCCTGGCCGGTGTTGCGCGCCTCGCGCACGACCAGGTGGCGGAGGTAGCCCTCTTGCCGTTCCTGGTCGAAGACGGGCAGGCCCTCGGCCCGCGCCCAGGCCTTCGTGGCCTCGCGGATCCCGTTGCCCAGGTCGGTGGTCAGCCAGCAGCGCTCGACGTCGAGAACCTCGTCCCAGCGGCCGGCCCGGTGGAAGCCGAGCCCGAGCGTGCCGTCCTCGAGGGTCGTGAAGGAGTACTCGAGCTTGTTCCGGTAGTGGAAGACGGACGCCGCCGGCACGGCCGGCTCCAGCTCGATCTCGATCTTTCCGATGCGGGCGAGCGAGTCCGCGACCTGGTGCGCCTTGGCGTCGAGCTGCGCCGAGTAGTCGAGGTCCTGGAAGCGGCAGCCGCCGCACTCGGGGTAGTGCTGACACGGCGCCTCGACGCGCGGCGCGCCCGCCTCGACGACGGCCATCGACACCGCCTCCGCATGGCTCTTCTTCACCTTGGTGACGCGCGCGCGCACGACGTCACCCGGAAGGGCGCGGTTGACGAAGACGACGAACCCGTTCAGGCGCGCGACGCCGCGCCCGCCGTAGGCGAGCGAGTCGATCCGAAGATCGATCTCCTGGTCCTTCTTGACGGGGACGGCCACGGGGAGAGCGTAGCCGGGAACTTGCCTAGATCAGACTGGAGATCAGGACCTTGCGCGTCCGCGGCCCGTCGAACTCGCAGAAGAAGATCCCCTGGTACGTGCCCAGGGCGAGCTCGCCGTCCTTCAGCGGCACGAGCACCTGCGGCCCGACGACGGACGCCCGCACGTGGGACGGGGCATTCGGCCCGTCGGCGTCCACGTGCTTCCACGACCAGCCGTCGTCGACGATGCCTTCGAGCGCCATCTCGAAGTCGCTGAGCAGGTCGGGATCGATCTTCTCGTTGATGACCACGCCCGCGGTGGTGTGCGGGACGTAGACGAGAGCGGCGCTCCCCTCGGCGTCGGAACCGAGCGCCTCGCGCACGCCCGCGGTGATGTCGAGGAGCTGCGTCTTGCGCTCCGTCGTCAGCTGGATCTCCCGCACGGGCGGGTATCCTACGCGACCCATGGCGACGGCCCTTCCGAGAAGCCTCGAGGCATACAGGGACGAGGCGGACCGGTTCATCGCCGCCCTCGACGAGGAGCACTACCTCCACTATGCAGGCCTGAAGGAGGGCTTCGAGCTCGAGCCGATCTACGAGCGCTTCTCCGACCTGACGACGCTCGAAACCGCGTCCCGGCTGGCCGAGGCGGCCGGCGCAGGAGGCCACGGAGAGACCGAGCTCTGGCGCTTCGCCTGCGAGGGCTATCTCGGCAACCTGACGCGGGCCGAGGCGGAGGAGATCGCCGGGCTCGAGGCGTCGCTCACGGCGAGCGTCGACGGCGAGGACATCCCGTACAGGATGCTCCGCCCCGCGATCGCGAACGAGCCCGACCGCGGCAAGCGCGAAAAGCTCGACGCGGCGCGCGTCGCGCTCACGCAGGAGCAGCTGACCCCGCGCTGGACCGCCCTCGACGAGAAGCGGCGCGAGGGCACGCGCGCCCTCGGCGCTCCGAGCTACCGGGAGCTCTACGACCGCTTCGGGTTCCCGCTCGACGAGCTCGCCGAGCAGTGCCGCACCTTCCTCGCCGAGACCGAGGACCTCTACGTGGCCGCGTTCGACCCGCTCCTGCGCAGCCGCGCCGGCGTGTCGCTCGAGGAGGCGCGGCGCTTCGACGTCCCGCGTGTCTTCCGCGCGAGCGAATGGGACCAAGGCTTCCCGGGCGACCGCATGGTCGCCGCGCTCGAGTGGACGCTCGACGGCCTCGGGATCGACCTGCGCTCCCAGGAGAACGTCCACCTCGACCTGGAGCCGCGGCCCAAGAAGAGCCCGCGCGCGTTCTGCGCCCCGATCGAGGTGCCCGAGCGCGTGATGCTCGTCATCAAGCCGATCGGCGGCCCCGACGACTGGCACGCCTTCTTCCACGAGGCCGGCCACGCCGAGCACTTCGCCCACGTCTCGCCCGACCTCCCGGTCGAGTTCCGGCGGCTCGGGGACAACTCGGTCACCGAGGGCTGGGCGATGCTCCTCGAGCACCTGATCAACGACACGGCCTGGCTCTCGCGGCGCCTCGACTTCGCAGGCCTCGACGACTTCGCGCGGGAGGCGGCCGTCGGCCTCCTCTACTTCGTGCGCCGTTACTCGGCCAAGCTCCTGTACGAGATCGAGCTCCACGGCGACGTCGAGCTCGAGGAAATGCCCGCGCGCTACGTCGAGTGGCTGCGCGAGGCGACGAAGATCGAGCCTTCGCCGGCCGACTTCCTCGCCGACGTCGACGCGGGGTTCTACGCCTCGTGCTACCTGCGCGCCTGGGCGCTCCACGCGCAGCTCCGGTCGTTCCTGCGCGAGGAGTTCGGGCGCGCCTGGTTCACGAGGCCGGAGGCCGGCTCCCTGCTGAAGGAGCTCTGGAGCGAGGGCCAGCGGCTGACTGCGGCCGAGCTGCTGGACCAGGTGGCGGGGGCTCGTCTCGAGCTGGGGGCCGTGACCGAGAGAATCCGCGAGGAGGTATCCGCATGAGGCGCGTCGTCATCGCTGGAGCGGCCGGCCGCGACTTCCACAACTTCAACGTGGTCTACCGGGGTCGTGAGGACGTCGAGGTGGTGGCGTTCACCGCCACGCAGATCCCGGACATCGAGGGCCGCGTGTATCCCGCCGCCCTGGCGGGCGACCGGTATCCGGACGGGATCCCGATCTTCCCGGAGGAGGAGCTCGCCGCCCTCATCCGGCGCGAGAACGTGGACGAGGTCGTCTTCGCCTACTCGGACGTCACGCACGAGCACGTGATGCACGTCGGCTCGCTGGCCATGGCGGCCGGCGCCGACTACGAGCTGCTCGGCCCGCGCGCGACGATGATCCCCTCGGACAAGCCCGTCGTCGCCATCTGCGCCGTGCGGACGGGATCGGGCAAGAGCCAGACGACGCGCTACGTCGCCGGGCTGCTGCACGAGGCGGGCAAGCGCGTCGCCGTCCTGCGCCATCCCATGCCCTACGGCGACCTGACGAAGCAGGCCGTGCAGCGCTTCGAGCGCTACGAAGACCTCGACGCCGCGGACTGCACGATCGAGGAGCGCGAGGAGTACGAGCCGCACCTGGCCGAGGGCAACCTCGTCTTCGCCGGCATCGACTACGCGGCGATCCTCTCCCGCGCGGAGCAGGAAGCCGACGTGATCGTCTGGGACGGCGGCAACAACGACACGCCGTTCATCAAGCCCGACCTGCACATCGTCGTCTGCGACCCGCACCGACCCGGCCACGAGCTCCGCTACCACCCGGGCGAGACCAACCTCCGCATGGCCGACGTCTGCGTCGTGAACAAGACGGACACGGCCCCGCCGGAGGGCGTCGAGGCGGTGCTCGACTCGATCCACCGGCTGAACCCGGAGGCCGACGTCGTGCTCGCCGCCTCCCCGTTCCACGTCGAGGACGGGCGCACCGACGAGATCCGCGGCAAGCGCGTGCTGGCCGTCGAGGACGGGCCGACGCTCACGCACGGCGAGATGACCTACGGCGCCGCCGTCCTTGCCGCGAAGCAGCACGGCGCGGCCGGGCTCGTCGACCCGCGGCCGTTCGCCGTGGGGTCGATCCAGAAGACGTTCGAGGCCTACCCGCACGTCGCCGAGCTGCTGCCCGCGATGGGCTACGGGCGCAAGCAGATGGAGGAGCTGCGGGAGACGATCTCGAGCTCGGACGCCGAGCTCGTCCTCATCGGGACGCCGATCGACCTCCGACGCGTGATCGAGATCGACAAGCCGGCCCTGCGCGTCACGTACCGCCTTCAGGAGCTCGGCGAGCCGACGCTGACCTCGATCCTCGAGTCCCGCGGCATCATCGAGCCGAGCACCGCGCTCGCCTGAGCACGCGCGCAGAGAGGAACCGTCCCGTCCGGCCGCGAACTCGGGGCTTCTCATGCTTGTGCGCGTGAAAGACAGGATGGGGCTCGCGTGCTGACGGTTCTCGCCCTCGGCGGAAACGCCCTACTCGGGCCCGGGCAGCGCGGGACCGCCGCCGAGCACCGCGCGAACCTGGCGACGACCTTCGCCGCCGTCGCGCCGCTGCTCGAAGGCGAGCTCGTCGTCACGCACGGGAACGGCCCGCAGGTGGGGAACGAGCTCCTCCGCCAGGAGCTCGCCGCCGCAGAGGCGCCGCCGCTGCCGCTCTGGGTCGCGGTCGCCCAGACCCAGGCGGAGATCGGGACCCTGGCCGCCGCCGAGCTTGCGCCCGTCACCCACCGCCCGGTCGTGGTCGTGACGACGCACGTCGTCGTCGATCCGGCCGACCCCGCGTTCGAGAACCCGACGAAGCCGATCGGCCCCTACTATCACCGCCCGCGGGCGGAGGAGCTCGAGCGCGACCGGGGCTGGACGCTGCGGGAGGACGCCGGTCGCGGGTGGCGACGGGTCGTCCCCTCGCCCCGGCCGCTCGAGGTCATCGAGCTCGAGGCCGTGCGCACGCTGCTCGCCGCGGGCCAGCTCGCGATCGCGGTCGGGGGCGGCGGCATCCCCGTCGTGCGCCGCGACGACGGCTTCGACGGAATCGACGCGGTGATCGACAAGGATCACGCCTCCGCCCTCCTCGCGGTCGGGCTCGGCGCCGAACGGCTCGTCCTCCTCACCCAGGTGCCGGGCGTCTATCGCGAGTTCGGGAAGGGCGAGGACCCGGGAGAGCCCATCGCCGAGCTGAGCCCGGAGCAGGACGCGGACCTCCTGGAGACGCTCCCCGCCGGCAGCATGCGCCCGAAGGTGGAGGCGGCGTTCGCGTTCGTGAGCCAGACCGGCGGCGAGGCCCTCATCACGAGCGCGGAAGCGGTTCGGAACGGTCAGGCGGGAACGCGAATTAGGATGCGCGCGTGATTCCTGCGCAACTGAAGGGCCGCGACTTCCTGCGCATCAACGACTGGGCGCCGGAGGAGCTCGTCCTCGTGCTCGACCACGCCGACCGGCTCAAGGCCCGGCAGCGCGAGCGTGTGCCGCACCTGCTCCTCGAGGGCCGCACGCTCGGGATGATCTTCCAGAAGCCCTCCACCCGGACGAGGGTGAGCTTCGAGGTCGGCATCTCCCAGCTCGGCGGGACGGGCCTCTACCTCGCCGCCGGCGACCTCCAGCTCGGACGCGGGGAGACGATCAAGGACACCGCCGTCGTGCTCTCGCGCTATCTGAACGGGATCATGATCCGCACGTTCAAGCAGGCGGACGTGGATGAGCTCGCCGAGCACGCCGGCATTCCGGTCATCAACGGCCTCACCGACGAGTTCCACCCGTGCCAGGCGCTCGCCGACGTGATGACCATCCGAGAGCGGCTGGGCGGCTTCGAGGGCGTCCGGGTCGCCTACCTCGGCGACGGGAACAACGTCTGCCACTCGCTCATGGTCGCGTGCGCCAAGCTCGGCATGGACTTCGTCGCCGCGACCCCGGCCGGCTACGAGCCCTCGGAGGAGGTCGTCGGCTGGGCCAGGACGGCGGCGAACGTCGCGGGCACGTCCGTGGAGCTGACGAACGACCCGCGCGCGGCCGCGACCGGCGCCGACGTCCTCTACACCGACGTCTGGACGAGCATGGGCCAGGACGACGTGCGCGAGCAGCACCTCGCCGACCTGGCCGGCTACGGCATCGACCAGGACATGGTCGCCCTGGGGAGCGAGCGCGCGATCGTGCTCCACTGCCTCCCGGCGCACTACGGCGAGGAGATCACCGAGGACGTGCTCTACGGGCCCAACTCGGCGGTCTGGGACCAGGCGGAGAATCGCCTGCACGCCCAGAAGGCCCTGATGGCGCTCGTCATCAAATAGGCGCCGGACACAGTGCTCCCGCTCCGGGACAACCTCCCGACCCGGCGGTTCCCGGTCGTCACGATCGCCCTGATCGTGGCCAACGTCGTCGTGTTCGTGCTCTACCAGGGCGCCGGCGAGGGCGAAGGCTTCTTCTCCTCTGTCGACGACTCCGCATTCAGGCCGTGCGAGGTCGAGGGCTCGTGCCCGACGACGGGTGCAGGCTGGCTGATCACCCTCTTCACGTCCATGTTCCTCCACGCGGGCTGGCTCCACCTGCTCGGGAACATGCTGTTCCTCTGGATCTTCGGGAACAACGTCGAGGACACCTTCGGCCGGCCGCGCTTCGTCGCCTTCTACGTGCTCGGCGGGATCGCCGCGATGGCGACCCAGTCCGCCGTCACGCTCAGGTTCGGCACCCAGGTGGACGCCTCGATCCCGAACCTCGGCGCCAGCGGGGCGATCTCGGCGGTGCTCGGCGCCTACTTCGTCCTCTTCCGGCACGGGCGGGTGCTCACGTACATCTTCCCGTTCTTCATCTTCCCGCTCCCCGCGTACCTCTTCCTCGGGATCTACTTCGTCATGCAGGCGCTCGTCGGCGGGCTCTCGTTCGTCGGCGCGCAGGAGAGCGGCGGCGTCGCGTACTTCGCGCACATCGGCGGCATCGTCTTCGGCATCCTCACCGCGCGCCTGTTCGCCGCGGGGCGGCCGCGGGCGAGATACTGAGGGCGTGAGCTTCGAGGACCACGTCCGTGCGGCAATCGAGTCGCTGCCGCCCAAGCTCCGCGACGCGATGTCGAACGTCGAGATCGTCGTCGAGGACGAGAACGACGAGGAGCCCGACCTGTTCGGCCTCTACCTCGGCATCCCGCTCACCGAGCGTGGCATCGACGGGTACGACGGAGCCCTGCCGGACAAGATCGCCATCTACCGGATCCCGCTCGAGGACGAGTTCGGCGACGACCCGGAGCTGCTCGAGGACGAGATCCGCATCACGGTCGTCCACGAGATCGCGCACCACTTCGGAATCGACGACGACCGTATCGCCGAGCTCGGCTGGGCCTAGGATCGCCGCGCAAGGCGGCTGACCGCCGGCGTCCCCGTCACACCGTGCGCGACGATGGAGGCGACGACGCAGGCCGCCACCGCCCAGAAGATCGTCTGCGCGTCGTCGACGGCCAGCGAGCCGGCGACGAGCGCGACCGCGACGTAGTAGAGCGAGCCGATCCCACGTACGCCGAACCAGCCGAGGAAGGCACGCTCGCGGAGCGGGAGGCCCGATCCGATGAAGCCGAGGAAGACAGCGACGGGCCGGACGGCAAGAAGGAGGAAGGGCACGAGGGCCGCGCCCGCCCACCCGGCCTCCGCCCACCCGGCGATCGTGACCATGCTCCCGAGGAGCAGGATCGCGGCGAGCTCCGAGAACTTCTCCACGACCTCCGCACCCTGGTGGACGCGCTCGTTGGCCTCGTGGTCCCGCTCGTAGCGGCGAAACCCGAGCCCGCCGGCGAACGCCGCAAGGAAGCCATAGGCGCCGATCAGCTCCGTCGCGCCGTAGAGCACGAGCACGGCGCCGACAGCGACCCACCCGTCGAAGTCGTGGGCGAGCAAGCGGCGGTCGCGCAGCCACAGGACGGCTGCGGCGATCGCATACCCGCCGGCGCCGCCCAGCGCGAGCCCGACCGGTACCGCGTAGACGATGTCGGCCAGGATCCACTCGACGACCCAGTTACCGCCGCGGTCCTCGAGCGCGAGGAAGAGCCCGAGCGCGACGAATGGGAATGCCAGCCCGTCGTTGAGGCCCGCCTCGGCGGTGACGGCGAAGTGCGGCTCCCGCTCGTCCTCCTCCCCCGGCGGGCCGACGCCGACGTCCCCTGCCAGGACGGGATCGGTCGGGGCGAGCGCCGCGCCCAGCACGACGGCGGCCGCGAGCGGAAGCCCCATGACGCCGACGCCGAAGAGCGCGATGGCGGCGATCGTCAGCGGCATGACGAAGCCCAGCAGCCGCACGACGGAGCCCCATGACCGCCACGAGAGCTCGCGGTCGAGCTTCAGGCCCGTGGAGAAGAGCGCGACGACCACCGCGAACTCGGCGAGGCGCATGACGATCTCGGCGTCGTCGACCGGGTCGAGCCAGGGGATGTCGAACGCGCGGATGACGACCGCGGCCACGAGACCGAGAGCCAGGTAGATAAGCGCGGCCGAGAACGCACGCTCGTCCTGGTTCGAGAGCGCGCCGACGGCCGCGAAGACCGCGATCCCGAGGAACGCGAGAGCAAGGGCGTAGGCGTCCCCGAGGTCGAACCCCGGGCCGGCTACAGCGAGAAGGCTCAGCGGGAAAGCGGCCCGGCGGTCACGCGGCCTTGCGCTTCGCCTTCCGCGGCCTGCGGGTCTTGCTGCGGTTCTTCTTGGCCGCGCCCACGCTCTCGCGCAGAGCCGCCATGAGGTCGACGGGCGCCTCGGGCTGCTCCTCCTCGGCGACGGCCACGGTTTCGCCCTTCTCCTTCGCCTTGATGATCTTGACCAGGGTGTCGCGGTACGTGTCGGTGAACTTCTCGGGCTCGAAGGCGCCCGTGAACTGCTTGACGAGCTGGCTCGCCATCTCGAGCTCCTTCTTGTCCACCCGCACGCCCGTGGGAGCGAGCCCCTTCGCCGGGCGGATCTCGTCCGCGAAGTGCATCCGCTCGAGCGTGATCACCCTGTCGCGGACGCGCAGGCATGCGAGATGCTGCCGGTCTCGCATCACGAACGTCGCCACCGCGACCAGCCCGGACTCCTCCATGGTGCGCGCCAGGAGCGCGTAGACCTTCTCGCCCCCGTCCTTGGGGGCCAGGTAGTAGGTGCGCTCGAAGAAGATCGGGTCGATTTCCTCCTGCTCGACGAAGGCGCGGATGTCGATCGTCTTCTGCGCGTTGTCGAGCGCGGCGCCCTTGAAGTCCTCGTCCTCGAGGTAGACCCACTTCCCCTTGCGGATCTCGAAGGCCTTCACGATCTCGTCGTCGTCGACCGGCTTGTCCTCCTTCTTGCAGATCTTCTGGTAGCCGACGCGGCCCCCGTCCGGCTCGTGGACGAGGTTGAAGTGGAGCTTGTGCTCCTCGACGGCGCTCTCCATGCGCACGGGCACGCTTACGAGCCCGAACGCGATCGCGCCTGACCAGATCGCTCTCGCCATGTCAGGGAGTTATTACCAGCGACGCGGCTGCGAAACGTGCGAAGCGGACGCTAGTCGTGCACGCGGGCGATCAGCTCGACCCGCCGGAGAACCTTGCACGCCACGCCGCCGAGGCGGACGTCGTAGCCGGCGTCCTTGGGGAAGAGCACCTTGTCGCCCGGGTCGATCCCCAGCGCATCGGAGCCGACGGCGGTGACGATGCCAGTCCGGCAGCCGGCCTCGGCGCTCTGGGGGATGATCAGCCCCGTGCGCGTCTCGACGTCCTCTTCCGTCGGCTCGATGATCAGATGGTCGTCGAGAGGCTCGAGCGTGAGGGTGAGGGGCGCCGGGTCCTCCATGGCCTGATTGTAGGCGGCGCCTGGACAGGCGTAGAATCGAGTTCGGGAACGTTGGACTCGGAGACCGGATTCGGCGAACTAATCATCGCCGCCGTGATCAGCGGAGGCGTGGCGTCCGTTCTGCTGGGTCTCATCTTCCGCATCGTTTTCGAGCCGAGGCTCGCGAAAGCGGCCGATGTCTCGCGCTCCAGGCGAGAGTGGAGGGAGCATTCCCTCGCGGAGGTTCTCGGGCCTGTGTACATGCAGCTTGCGCGGTCCAATCGGGCGTTCGAACGCTGGAAGGCAACGAGAAACGACTTCCTGGAGGGCCAGGTCGTGAAGCAGGCGAACACGCAGATCAGAGATCTCCTGCTCGCCAAGGGCCACCTCCTGCCGCCCGAGCTCGTCAGGCACGCCGTGGATCTGATCGAGCATTACGACCGCTGGCTCGAGGAGTACGCAGACAAGCGCGAGGGCCCGAACGCGGAGAAAGACACTGGTCCGATCTTCGTCGGGCCACTCGGCTACCCGTTCCCGCACGAGGCGGAATCCGCCTTCTCCGAGACATTCGATCGAGTCCGAGCCGAGCTTTATGAGGGCCGGGCACCGGCCGCCCCCGCCGCGTAGCATCCTCCCGTGCCGCGCAGCACGGTCTGCCTGACGTTCGACTTCGACGCGCTGTCGGTCTGGCTCGCCTACGACCGCGTCACGCCGGCGATGCTCTACCGCGGCGAGTACGGCGCGCGTGTCGGCGTCCCGCGCATCCTCTCCTTCCTCGAGGAGCGCGAGCTGAAGGCGACGTTCTTCGTGCCCGGGCACACCGTCGAGTCCTTTCCCGACGAGGTCGCTTCGATCCTCGAGGCGGGGCACGAGATCGCCCACCACTCCTACGCGCACATCGACCCGAGCCTCCAGAGCGCGGACGAGGAGCGCGCCGACATGGAGCGCGCGCTCGCTGTCCTCGACGGCATCGGCGTGAAGCCGCTCGGCTTCCGCGCACCCTCGGCCGACCTCTCGGAGGCGACCCTGCCGCTCGTGGAGGAGCACGGCTTCCTGTACGACTCGAGCCTGATGGCCGACGACTACCGGCCGTTCCACCCGCGTATCGGCGACAAGGTGGCGCGCGGCGAGCCGCTCGTGCGCGGGCAGGAAATGAAGGTCTGGGAGCTCCCGCTCTCCTTCGAGCTCGACGACTGGGTCCACTTCCAGTTCAACTTCGACCCGTACCGCAAGGGCGGGGCAACGGCGAGCGACGTGCTGGAGATCTGGCAGGGCGAGCTCGACTGGATGGACGCGAACGTCGACGGTGGGATCCTGACGGTGACGATGCACCCGCAGGTCATCGGCCGCGGCCACCGGATGGCGATGCTGGACACCTTCGTCCAGCGCGGACGCGAGCTGGGCGCCCGCTTCGAGCGCATGGGCGACGTGGCGAAGACGCTCGTCTGATGGCGCGGCCGCGCCGGCCCCGCGATCCGATCATGGCAGCGCCGACCTCGGTCGCCGCCATCGTCGGCGCTCTCCCCGGCGGCGCGCGCGAGACGCCGCTCCTGGTTACGTCGCTCTCCGAGCTCGAGCGAACCACCGGGAGCGTCGACGGCGAGGTAGGAGACGCCGTCCGCCTCTTCTTCGACAACGGGGGCAGGAGGGCCTACGTCGTCGCCCTGGACGAAGCTCGCCCGTTTCGCTCGCTGGATGCCCTCGCCGACACGAGCTTCAACATCCTCGCCATTCCGGCTACCGCGCGGCTCCCCGGAACCGCGACGCGGCTCGCGGTGGCCGCGGCGCTGTTCGCCGAGGAACGCCGAGCCTTCTACGTCGCCGACCCGCCCGCGGAGCGCACCGCGCAGAACGTCGCCCGCTGGGCCCGCTCTTTCGGCGGCGGGCCCAACACGGCGCTGTACTTCCCGCGGCTCCGGATCCGCACGACGGTGGGCGAACGCGACGTCGCTGCCTCGGGCGCCGTCGCAGGCATCTACGCACGGATCGACCAGGAGCGCGGTGTCTGGGCGAGCCCGTCCGAGGCCTCGCTCCAGGGCACCCTGGGCCCGACGGTCGAGCTCGCCGACAGCGTCCACGAGACGCTGAGCTCGGCCGGCGTCAACACGATCCGCCACATCCCCTCACGTGGATTCCGCCTCTGGTCCGCGCGAACGCGGGAGGAGATCGACCCGGAATGGAAGTACGTACCCGTGCGACGGCTGGCTCTCTTCATCGAGGAGAGCATCGACGAGGGGCTCCAGTGGGTGGTCTTCGAGCCCAACGATCGGCACCTATGGGCCCAGGCGCGCGCAGCGGTGCAGACGTTTCTTCAGACCGTCTGGCGTTCCGGCGCGCTCAAGGGCACGAAGCCGGAGCAGGCGTTCTTCGTCCGCTGCGACCGCACGACGATGACCCAGGACGACATCGACAACGGACGCCTCGTTGTCGAGGTCGGCGTCGCACCGCTCAAGCCCGCTGAGTTCGTGGTCTTCCGTATCGGGCAATGGACCCGCGGAAAGAGGCGGGAGGAGTGCCCGTAGCGGGCACCCCTCCCGAAGAACGACCTACTTGAACTGCACGTAGGCGCTGTGCGCGGTGCCGTCGATCAGCGTGACGACGACCTCGCGGCAGGTGCCGCTCCACGCCTTGTCCGTCTTCCACGGGTACGTGTACCGGTCGAGATACGGCGTGTAGTGGAAGGACGTCCAGCTAGGCGTCTGCGTGGCCTCGAGCGGGCCGAGCGGCGCCTTGGTCGCGCAGTCGATCTGGCGCGATGCAGGCGAGCCCGCCGCGAGCACGTTCAGGCCGCGGTCGCCGCCCACCCGGAAGTGCAGGGCGATCACGTTGCCGGCGCGTCCCTCGTTCAGGAAGGGCGCGTCCTCGAGGGTCGCGAGGAAGCCGCTCCAGTCGAGGAACGCGTCGCGGAGCGCCTGCTCGCCGCCCACGATCGGCAGCGTGACGCTCGAATCGTCGAGGTCGACCGTGAGCTGCGTGCCCGGCGCCGGCCGGATCGTGTAGTCGCGGTCGCTCGAGATGATCATGATTCCCAGCCGCCGGCCGGCCGCGATGACCGAATCCTTCGGCTGCATGTCGAAGTTGAACTCGTACTTCACGCCGGGCGTGATCGCCTCGGTGAGCGCCGGAGAGTTCCGGTTCTCGGGGTCGATCCAGCCGCGGCTGATCACGGTGCCGTTGCCCGCGCCGCCCGGGTAGCTGATCAGGTGCGCGGTCAGGTTCGCCTTCGTGCGGTCGACGGCCACGTCGAGCGAGATCGTCGGCGTCCCGCTGATGCGGATAGGCGCCAGAAGCGGGCCCGTCTTGAACACGATGCGGTTCGGCGAGCTGGCCGAGTTCATGAGCGTCGCCGGCGTGATCGTCGCGTTGTCGACGATCGTCTCGTCGTCGTCGGCGACCTTCTGGAACGTGAGCGTCCCGATGCCGGGGGCACCGCCCTTGAAGCCGAGCGTCGCGTCACCGGCGGCCGGGTCGGGCCACTCGGGATACGGCGTCGGGCTCTGCGAGCTCTGGCCCTCGCGGACGACCCAGGCCTTCGGGTCGTTCTCGACGTTGTTCTGGTGATCCCACAGATAGCGGCTGAACCAGCGGTTCGTGCGGATGAGCGGCGGAGAGCCGCCGTGGCCGCCCTGGTGCCAGTAGAGCTGGTGCGGCACGTTTCGCTCGCGCAGCGCCGCGTAGAACGTGGCCGCGTGCTTCGTCATCACGTTCCAGTCGTTGTTGCCGTGAGCGACGAGCGCGGCGGCCTTCAGGTTGTCGATGTCGTTCATGTAGTTCCGCGCATCCCAGAAGGGCGTGTAGTCGCCCGTCACACGGTCCTGCGTGGCCGCGATGTTCGCGATCACCGGGCGGCAGATGGTCTGGTTCGGCCGCGTGTAGGTGTACTCGGCGAGCACGTCGGCGTCCTCGCCCTGGAACCCGCCGGGCGCCCGCACCATGCCGTTGGCGCGGTAGTAGTCGTACCAGCTGTTGATCGCCGAGATCGGCACGATGGCCTCGAGGCCCTCGACGCCGGTCGTGGCGACGCCGATCGGCAGCGTGCCGTTGTACGACGTCCCGATCATGCCGACCTTGCCCGTCGTCCAGGTCGCGGCGACCTCGGTGCCGCCGGTCTGGGCCGTGAAGGCCCTGGCGCGGCCGTTGAGCCAGTCGATGACGGCCTTCGGGCCGAGCGTCTCGGCCGGATCGCCGGTCGTGGGACACCCAGTCGAGAGGCCGGTGCCCGTGCCCTCGGCGTGGACGACCGCGAACCCGCGCGGCACCCAGGTGGACACGTGCGAGTTGGAGATGATGGGGCTCGTGTCGAAGAAGTCCGGCGCGGTGACGGGCCTCGTCGTCGGCGGCTGGCCGATCTCGTGGTCGACGTTCCAGTTGACGACATCCACGTTGCCGCCGTAGTACGGGCTCACCTCCATGACCACGGGAACCTTGAGGCCGATGGTGTCGGTTTCCATCACGCGGGTCACGTCGATGTGGATCCGGTCGAGCTGCCCGTCGAAGTCGCTGTCGATCGTGGTCTCGACCCAGAGCTCCTGCCGCACCCAGGTGGCGGGGACGTTGGAGAAGACGGGCTGAGCCTGACCGTCGATGAACACCGGGCCGGTGACCTGCGCGCCCGCCGGACCGGCGAGCGCGAGAGCCAAGACCGCTGTGACGACGGCGGCGAGGGCCGCCACGACGCCTACAGCCGCTCGCCCCGGTGTCGGCCGCGCGCTCTCGCTGCGGCCGGAGCCTGCCATGGAGTTCATAAGGTGCTCCCCCTAGTGTCGGTGCCTGAAAGCCTCCGACACCCTTCCTGATCTCGGCCTGCCTGACAAGTGAAACGAGGGCGGCATGTGCCGCCCTCGTGAGTCACCGCGTCCCGCCGGGTCAGGACTCGGAGCCGTCCAGTTGGGGGCTCCTAGCCGGTGACGCCTTTATCGAAGCCGTCGCCGCCGGACTTCGATCTTGGTCTTGGTTCCGTGCTGCATCTCCCGCTCCTCTCCAATGCTGCTGAACCCAGGACGAGCAACAGGGCCCAGTTCTTCCCCGGAGCTGAGAGGACTAGCGCCGCGGAACGACGCGCAGAGTCGCGCGCATCCCCCAGTCGCGATGGCCGTCCACCGCGCACCAGACCTGGTAGCGGCCGGCCACCAGGCGCAGGGTCTTCGTCGACCTCTCGCCCGGATGGGTCTCGGGGATCGTGTACGTGTACTTGCCGCCGATCCGACGGAGCTTGAGGTCGTGCGGGTCCTCGCCGAAGTTGACGAGCTCGATCCGCACGCGCCCGCCGGGAACGACGACGCGGGACAGGCTCAGCCGGAACTCCGTGGAAGTCACCTGGACGCGCGTTGGAGGCGGTGCCGCGGCCGTGGCCGGCGCGGCCTCCCGAGGCATGAGGACGAGCGCCAGCGCGGCCCCCAGGGCGAGGAGCAGGACCGTGGCCAGGTCGGGCCGGCGCGTCATCGGAGAAGCGCCACCCGGGGGAAGTCCGCGGCGTTCGGGATGACGGCGGCGGCGTCGGTCGCGAACCACTGCTCGAGGAGCGAGGAGTACAGCGAGCGGTAGTCGAAGGTCGCCATCAGGTTTCCGTCGTCGTCGAGGCCGGTCTCCAGCCCGGGGAACTCGCCGAGCATCTGGCCGCGGACGCGCGTGCCGATGAGGAGCCCGATGCCGGCAGCGCCGTGGTCGGTGCCGGAGCCGTTTTCCTCTCCGCGCCGGCCGAACTCGCTCCAGACGTGGACGAGGACGCGGTCGGCGATTCCCCGTGCCTCCAGGTCGCGCTGGAACGCGCGCAGCGTATTGGCCGTCAGCGCGAGCGAGTTCGTGAGCTCGCCCGCCTGGTCGGAATGCGTGTCGTACATGCCCGGTGCGGTTATGGAAACGCAGCGGAGCGGAAGCCCCGCGTGGATGATCGCGGCGAGGCCGGCGAGGCGCGCCGGGAAGGCGTTGCGCCCCGTCGGGTAGGCGACGGGGCTGCCCCAGTTTCCGCCGTCGAACGGGAGCAGCTGTCCGCGCAGTCGCGCGACCTGGGTCGCCACCTCGGCGACCTTCGCGGTCGCCGGGCTCGATCCCGGCGGGAACGTGCCGAGCGCGTCCAGCATTCGCTGCTGGACCGGGCCCCACACGCCGCTTGCCCAGAAGTCGTAGTCGTCGATTCGCGACACGCACGCCACGGGCACGTTCGCCGAGGCGAGGGCCGGATGCAGGGAGCCGGAGAGCGCGAGGCCCTGGAGTGGATTGTCCATCGCGCCCGCGACGTCGAGGTAGCGTCCGAGCCAGCCGGTGCGCAGATGCGCGTCGGTCGCCCCCACCTCCCAGTAGTGGCGCGAGGTGAAGTGCGACTGGTCGGCGTTCGTGTACCCGACCGCGGGGAGCACCGTGACCTTGCCCTCGGCGTGCAGCTCCGCGAGCGGCGCGAGCGACGGGTGCCAGCGCAGGCGCGAGTCCTCGCTGAAGGGCTGCCCCTCGGTCGGCTGGAGCGCCAGGGTCGGGCGCAGGGTGTGGTACCGGCCGTTTCCGGCAGGGAACAGCATGGAGAGCGAGTCCGCGCCGCCTTCGAGGAAGACGGACACGAGGATGGGCCCACCGGCGGACTGTGCGCGCGCGATCCCCTCGTCGAAGAGCCCGAGTGGGAGCTTGCCCGCGCCGTAGACGGCGAGCGCGAGCCCGGCGGTGCGGGCGAGGAAGCTGCGGCGGTCGAGACCGCTGCCGGCGGGGAGCGGCATGCCGGGCTCGATCGCCGGGAGGCCGCGGCCCGCCTCGGCGACGGAGCGCCGGAAGAGCGATGCGCGGGAGAACTCGTTGCAGGAGCAGCTCATGTCAGCAGGTCTGGTAGTCGGGGGAGATGGCGACGAGCATCCGCAGGGCGTTGATGATCAGCACCGGGTACTCGGCGCGCTCCCAGCTCTGGTCGGCATCGCTCAGGGCCGTCGCAGCGAAGTTTCGAAGCGCCTGGCGCGACTCCGGCGCGATTGTCGGGTTGCCCCAGAACGTGAGCGCGCTGTCGACGAGCCGGCTCGGGGTCGAGAGAGAGCTTCCCGCGCCACTGGTCGGGGTCGAGCGCGTAGGGCATGGCCACGTAGTTGGCGGCCGTCCAGCGGCCGCGCATCGAAGAGGTGTCCAGCCAGCGGTCCTCGTTCCACCCGGCGACGTTCGGCGGGAGAAAGAGCCGTTGGCCGTCGAGCTCGGAGATCCACGACCAGGCGTCCGTGTTGACGGGCCGGTTGCGAGCGCGGTGCATGCCGGCGAGCTGGACCACCGGCGGCTTCACCATGCGCGGGCCGGTGTAGAGCCGCGGATGGCGCAGGATCGCCGAGACGACCGGGCGGATCTTGTACCCGGAGCGCCGGTAGAGCGTCCGCAGCGCCGCCTCGGTCGCAGCCGGGGGCGGTGTCGGGATGAAGTAGCTCCAGAGCTTGCGGATGAAGAACGACGCGTGCGCCGGATGGCGGAGGCAGAGTCGGCAGGCGTCCTGCCAGCCGAAGTTCCCGCGCTGGCCGAAGATGACCTTGGTCCCGGTGTCGTGGCGGTTCGGGTCGTAGCGGAAGTTCACGTCGCCGAGGCCCTCGCGCCAGTCGTTCCGCCACCCCGTGAGCGCCCGGGCCTGCTCGCGGACGTCGTCCTCGGTGTAGCCGTGCCCGGCGCCCAGCGTGAAGAGCTCCATCAGCTCGCGGGCGTAGTTCTCGTTCGGGTCCCACCGCGAGTTCTGGTTGCCGTTGAGCCAGAGGAGCATCGCCGGGTCGTGCGTGAGCGCGAGGATCAGCGACTCGAACGAGCCCAGCGAGTGCGTCCGCATCGTCTGGTTCTGGACGAGCATCCACTTCTGCGAGCCGACGCCCTCGTTCGAGGTCGCGAACCAGTCGTGCCAGATCAGCGTCATCCGCTCGACGAGGGGCTGGTTCGTGCGAACCATCCGGTCGAGCCACCAGAGGTGGTCGTGGCCCCAGGCGTCGCGCGGGGCGAGCGGGGCTCCGTCGTCGTCAGTCGGCGCACTTCCGCTCAGGCGGACGCGCGGCGGATAGACGAGGTCGTCGACCGCGCCCTTCAGGCCCTTGCGGGCGACGCGGGCAGCCTCGCCCGGGCGCGGCCCGAAGCCCGCACGCCAGAGAAGGCGCTCGGCTTCCTTCCGTCCGAAGGTACCTCGGTACACGGGCACGCGGCTTGCCACCTTCTGATGATCGATATCGAGAAGCACCCCCGCGACCCCTTTTTGTGTACTGCGGCCGTCGAGCGGGCGTTATCCGCGGCCGTCGCCTGCAAGCGCGGTACGTGCTGCCCGGTCGAAGCCCGTGAGCTCAAAGGGCACGAGGCTGCGGATCCTTTCGTCGTGGGCGACCGTCTCGGTGCGCAGACCGTCGACCAGCGGACGAGCGACTCCGGCCTTCACGGGCGTGACGAGATGCAGCCAGAGCGAGGAGAGGCGCGGCGTCAGAAACGGCACCTCAACGATCACGGGCCGGCGCCCGCGCAGGCGGGCGACCCGCTCGATCATCTCGCGGTACGTCATCACCTCAGGCCCGGCCGCGTCGTACGCCTCGCCGAGAGCCTCGTCCCGTCCGCCCACGCCGGCGAGGTGCCGCACGACGTCCGCGAGGGCGATGGGTTGCGTCTTCGTCGTCACCCAGCGGGGGCAGATCATCGCCGGCAGGCGGTCGACGAGCGCGACGATCGTCTCGAAGGCCGCGCTGCCTCGGCCGACGACCACGGCCGAGCGGACGATCGTCACCGGGACACGCCCGGCGGCGAGGATCTTTGCGGTTTCGGCGCGGCTGCGGAGGTGCGCCGACACGTCCTCGCGCTCGTCACCGAGCCCACCGAGAAACACGATCTGGCGAATCCCGGCTTGGTCGGCGGCTGCGGCGACCGAAGCCGCGGCCTGACGATCCCGCTCCTCGAAGTCTTTCGCGCCGAGGGAATGGACGAGGTGGTAGACGACGTCGGCCCCGCGCAGCGCAGGCTCGAGCTCGGAGCGTTGCGTGGCGTCGGCCGCCACCCAGCGAACCCGGTCCCCGGATGACTCGCTTGGATGCCGCGAGACGGCCACAACATCGTTCTCGCGGGCGAGCTCGGCCACGAGGGCGCGCCCGATCACGCCGCTGGCACCGAGGACGGCTGCTCTCACGGGCACGCCCCGCGGACGAGGTGGGCCACGTACCTGCGCGCGACGGCCCGGTGAAGGCGGGCCTGCACGTGGGCGTAGAGGAACCCGGTCCAGGCGGGCCGGCCGGGCAGCGTGCCGAGGCGGGGGAAGAAGCCACGGATCGACGTGCGGATGCACCAGGCGCCGGTTCGCTCCTGTGCGAGCGCGAGCACGCCCCCGTCACCGCGCGCGAGCAGCCCTCCGCGTATCGGGTACGAGCAGGAGACGACCGTGGCGCGCACCTCGAGCTCGGGGTGGCCGAAGCGGAGGAGGACAGGCCCTTCCCGGAGCAGCCGGAGCTCGACGCCTTCGGCCGTCGGCCTCGCCCTGACGAGCCTCCGGGTCGTTCGCTCCACCTCCTCCCAGTAGGCCCATCCGAGTCTATGCGCGCCTGAGGCGTTCATCGGCACGACGGGAACCGGCAGCGGAAAGGCCTCCTCCGACTCGACGGCGACCGCGGTCGAGAGCTCTCGGCGTACCGGACCGGAGGGAACCGGCCGGCGTGTCGGCCGGCCGGTTCCGTGTTCGGGGTTCTTCCTCAACTACGCGGCCGCGACCTGCGCGTCTCGGCTTCGGCGGCGGACGCCGACCAGCTGGATGAGCTGATACACGGCGGAGACGCCGACGAGGCCGTAGACGATGCGAGTGGCGGCGTTCGTCTCCCCGAACTCCAGACCGAAGATCGTGGCCACGAGGTCGAACTCGGCCACGGCGACGAGCCCCCAGTTCAGGCCTCCCACGATCACCAGGACTGCGGTGACGATGTCGAGCTTCTTCATGTCCGTTCCTCCCTGTAGAGATTGTGTCTAGATTTTGTACAGATACATGAGTATCCTGTCAAGGGTGTGTGTAAACATCGTCCCGAGTCCGTGAGATGACCGAAGGCCACCTTCGAATCGGCGAGCTCAGCCGGCGCGTCGGCGTCAGCCCCGAGCTCCTACGCGCGTGGGAAGGCCGTTACGGCCTCCTGCAGCCGACCCGCTCGTCCGGCGGCTTCAGGCTCTACTCGGACGCGGACGAGGACCGGATCAGGCGCATGCGCGCCTACCAGGACGAGGGCCTCTCGGCGGCCGAGGCGGCGCGGCTCGCCCTCGAGGCTGGTAACGACCAGCGCCCCACGTCGGAGACCCCGGCTCTCGACTTCGGCGCGTTTGCCGAGGCGCTCGAGCGCTTCGACGAGCCCGCGGCCCAGGCGGCCTTCGACCGTGCGCTGGCGACCCTCAGCCTCGACGCGCTGCTCCGGGACCTCCTACTCCCGTACCTGCACGACCTCGGCGAGCGTTGGGAGGCGGGCACGGTGACGGTTGCCCAGGAGCACTTCGCTAGCAGCGTCGTGCGCGGGCGCTTGCTCGGCCTCGCCCGCGGCTGGGGCCAGGGGACCGGACCGCTCGCCGTCCTCGCCTGCGCGCCGGGCGAGCATCATGACCTCGCGCTGATCGCGTTCGGCCTCGCGCTCCGCGCGCGGGGATGGCGCATCGCATACCTCGGCCCGGACACGCCGCTCGAGACGCTTCGCGAGACCGCACAGTCGCTCGAACCGCGTGTCGTCGTGGTCAGCGCGACCGCGCCCCGGCATCTGTCTCGCCTCGGCAACGAGCTCGCCGCCCTCGGCCGGGACGCACCGCTCGCCCTGGCCGGAGCCGGGGCGACGTCGGCGCTTGCCGAGGCGGCCGGCGCCGCTCTGCTCTCCGAGGATCCGGTGACGGAAGCCGACCGGGTCGCGACGGGGCTTTGAGCGGCCCTAGTGCCTGCCGACCCGTAGACGCATCTTCAGCGCCCAGGGGCCGAAGTTCGCCTGGCTGAAGCTCGAGGCCGCTCGGAGAGACGACGTGGTGGCGACCGCGCCGGGCTTGGTCGTCGCGAAGAGCCACGCGTCGAAGAGCTCACTCAGCTCCTCGCCGGAGACCCGCTCTGCGTAGGCGACGAAGTCGTCGGTCGTCACGTTCTCGTCCTCGTTGCGCTTCGCCCAGCCGCGGAGGATGCGGAAGAAGTCGCGGTCGCCGACCGCCAGGCGGAGCTGGTGGACGGTCATCGCGCCCCGGGTGTAGACCGGGAACTCGAAGAGGAAGCTCGGCCCGGGATCGCCGATCGGGAGCGTCCAGAACGGGTCGTCCGCAGGGATGGCGCCGTACCAGAAGTCGAACGCCTCCTGGGCCGTCCCACGGCCGGCGTGCTCCGCCCACAGCCACTCGGCGTAGGTTGCAAGGCCCTCGTTGAGCCAGATGTGCTGCCAGCCCGCGAGGGAGACGCTGTTGCCGAACCACTGGTGCGCGAGCTCGTGGACGAGGATGTCCTCGGCCTCGACCGGGTCGAAGAAGAAGTTGTCGCCGTAGATCGGCCGGGTCTGGTTCTCGAGCGCGAAGCCGACGCCCTTGACGTCGTCCACGATCCCGCCAAGCGCCGAGAACGGGTAGTCGCCGAACATGGGCTCGAGGAACTCGACGACGTCGTCCTGCATCGCGAACACCCGCCGCACCTCCGTGCCGAGCGGCTCGGGCGTGTCGCCGGCGGTGCCGACGATCCAGTCGTTCGGGTTCGGCACGACGCTGTCGGCGGGCGCGCCGGGCACCGTCCAGCCGTCCATCGTGTTCCCGTCGTTTTCGAACGAGGTCGAGCCGGCGCCGGTGGAGACGACGATGTCGTCGACGAAGACGCCCTGCCGCTGGAAGATGTCGTCGCTCGCATACGTGAGCGAGAGCTCGACCGTCCGTCCCCTGAACGCCGACAGGTCGACGCGCCACTGCTCGTAGCCGTCGCTCCAGCCGCTGACCGCATGCCAGGCGCCGGTGTCGCCGGTCGGGCCGCACGTGCCGTCGCCGTTATCGGTCTGGTAGTGCGCGAGGAACGGGTGCAGGAAGAGCCAGAAGGGGCAGGAGTAGCCGGTGTCCTGCGAAGTGTGGCCGTTCAGGTCGGGGAGCGTCGTCCAGTCGTTCGTCCCGGTCGTGCGGGCCTCGACGAAGAAGAAGTCCCAGTTGGGCTCGGTGTCGCGCGTGACCCAGAAGGACACGTTCGCGCCGCCGCTCGGGACGCTGATCGTCCGCTGAAGCCGCTTGTAGGACGGCATGCCGCGCTGCGAGATCGCGAACCGCCGCCCGGTGCGCGGTGATGCGGGCGGGGCGAGCAGGTCGTTGTCGATTGCGTCCCAGTAGCGGATGCCGTCGCGCCGGTACGAGTTGAGGTCGAAGCCGCCGATCGTCGCGGTCGCCAGGTACGAGGCCATCGGCTCCCGCGCGTCCCAGGTCCAGGTCGTCCAGCCGCGCCTCGTCTTCCGGTTCTCCAGCTCACCGTTGGCCACCGCCTCGAGCCCCGCGGGCACGGTGATCTCGAAGGTGTAGGACGCCTTGTCGGTCGGGTGGTCGTTGACCGGGTACCACGTCGCCGCGACGTGCGGCTGGCCCACCACGAGCGTGCCGTCGTCGGTGTGCACGAAGCCGGAGCCGTCGGGCTGCGTCTCCGGGACGCCGCTGTAGCGCACCTCGACCTCGAAGGACTCGCGCGTGCGGAGGCTCTTGCGCGGCGTGACCGTGAGCTCGCTGCCGTCTCGTGCCCAGGTGGCGGGGCGGCCGTCGACCTCGACCGAGTGGACGGTCAGCCCCTGGAGGTCGAGGTTGAAGCTCGACAGGCTCTGGGTCGCGCGGGCGCGAATCGTCGCCTCGCCCTCGAGGACGTCCGTGTTCGGGTCGTACGTGACTTCCAGGTCGTAGTGGCTGACGTCGTAGCCGCCGTTCCCGTCGAGCGGGAAGTACGGGTCGCCCGCCCCCGGCGCTCCCGGCGAGGAGGATCCCGAGCCGTGGCCGGCGCTGGCGGTCGCAGGCCCGATGACCAGGGCCGCGCAGACGAAGGCGAGAGGCGCTGCCCGTCGCATACTGCCTCGACGGTTGCGAACCAACTCGGACGGGACGTCAGACGCCATCAGCCGCAGCTCCTGGGGTTCGGGGAACAGGCCCGTGGCGGCGATGCGCCGGGGGGCCTGCCCGGCTTGTGCCAACGCGACAGGTATCGGGTGGGCGCCGCCGGGCCCTTAGCCCCGTTCGAGGATCGTCGCGATGTGACGGAATGTCGGGTCGGTCGCGTACAACGGTCTGATGGCGTTCAGAACCAGCGCAGCCACGATCGGCCTCGCCGGCGTGCTCCTGCTCGCGGGTTGCGGCGGCGGCATGGCGGACGAGGAGGTCGTCGCGGGCCCGACAACGACTTCGCCGCCCGCCACGACCACGGCCACCGAGCCCGTGGCCCCGACCGAATCGGACGCGCCACCGCCGGTGACGGTGCATTTCTTCGACCAGTCCGTTGCGCTCCGCGCGTGGACGTACTGCTACGGCAACCTCTGCGCAGACGGAAGTCCGCCCGCAGCGCCGGCGGACGTGGGCAGCCCCGAGGAGGTGCTGGTCGAGTTCCCGCTGCCGGACTGGTCGTTCACCGCGAGCTTCCAGCCGGCCGGAAAACCGTGCGGACGGATCCAGGAGGTGCCGCTCGAGGCCGCCGGTGACGGACGGTTCGTGCTCAGGCCCGCCGGGCACGCGGGCACCTACGACGTCACCCTGTTCGGCCGCGGCGACGGCGACCTCTTCACCACCTTCCGCTGGACGACGCCGGTCGACGGCACGCTGCCGACGCCGCAGGCCCGGCTCGCGGTTCTCGCCAACCCCGACGGCCCGGTCGACAGCTACGGGGTCGAGCTGGAGCTGACCAACCTCGCCGCCACGCCGAAGCAGGCCTCGGCGCGGGTCACGGTTCGGGCGGCGGACGGCAACTCGGTGGCTTTCGACGCGACGCGGTCCGACCTCGGTTGCCTACCGGAGGGCACCGTGTACTGGGACGGCCCCGACGAGAAGGGGATGGCCGCCGCGGCTCTCGGCCAGGGCCCCTTCACCTACGAGGTCGAGCTCGTGCTCGACGGCGCCCGCCACGTTGCCGAGGCGACCTGGCCGGGCGACCAGATCGCCGGCAACGAGCCGTCGGTGGCCCTCCATTTCACGCCGGAGCTCCCGGCGCTCTGAGTCGATTGGCCGCCGGGTCAGTTCCGGAGGTTCAGCCGTACGACGATGACGCGCCAGCCGAACACGCCGTTCGCACCGGCACGCCTCGAACGCACGTCGAACGGCGGAATCGACGCCCTGTAGAGGGACTCACGGAGATCGCCTCGGTGGCGCGGGCCCCGGCCGGAGCCGGCTTCCGTCACTCGGTGATTTTGCCCGTGAAGACTCCAACGGCGAAGACAACCAGGGCCACGATCAGCAGCAGCCAGAACAGGCTGTGTATGGCGATGCCGCCGCCAATCGCTGCTGCGACAAGGATGAAACCGAAAATGATCAGAAGCAGTCTCATGCTGGCGTCCCTTCGACGGGGCGCCCATTCTCGCGGGCTGCCGCCCGCTTGACAAGGCCCGTGAAAGCGTCCCCGGGCGGTTAGGATCTCCGGTCGCATGACGCAAGACACGGCTGCTGCGTGGGCGGCGGCGCAGGTTGAGCGTGTGCGCGACGATCCGCTGGCGCGCATGATGCTTCTGTCGCAGACGTACGATCGTGTGTGCGGAGCGGCGCCGAGCTACGTCTCGTTCCGGCGTGCAGCGTTGTCGTTCATGCGCTGGCAGGCCGCGCGCGGCGTTCTCCGTCCTCCTGATCCGGACCGTCCCGGGAGTCGCTGGTGGCGAGCCGTCAACGACCGGCTGCTCCTGGATGGGTGTGAGGCGATGGCCTGTTCGGCTGGTCTCGGGGGTGAGCCTTCGTCGCGACAGGTCGCGCTCTGGCTGGCGTTCATCAGTTCGCCGACGCCACGTGCCTGGTACCGGGCGCACAACGCCACCGTCGTTTCCGGGTATCTCGAGAACCGCGACCTCGCCGAGGCGGAATCGCGACCGGAGCGCTTCTTCCTCAACGTCGCACTGCTCCGCGTTCTCTGGGTACACGCGCTCGTCGCGGCCCCCCGTCTCGCCCTCGGTCGCTTCGCCGTCGTCGGCCCGATCCTGGGAGATCCGCGCCTCGGCACGGTAGGCGCGTACCTCTCCCTCGGCCGTGTGCTTCCGAACCACTACCCGCTCCTCGACGAGCTGGAGACGTATCTCGTCGACGAGCACGGCGTCGGACGGATCGTGGACTACGGAGTGATCGGGCCCCGGATCCAAGCGCTGTACGACTGGTCAGCGCGCGAGCTCGGCCGTCCGGAGCTGCGCGACCTTGCTCGCGACGGGAGCCCGGTCTACGCGTGGTCCTACGAGGACCGCCGCTACTGGACGCTCGCGCCGGAGCCGCTGCCGATTCGTGCGCTCCGGCGTGCAACGTCGGCGCGGTGAACGGCAGGCACCGCTGGCCGATATGAGCGAGTACGACCGAGACTCTTGGGAACAGCGCTGGTCGGAAGCCCTGCGCGCGCACGGGGATCGCGTCGCGCAGCGGCCCCCGAACGCCCATCTGACCGCCGAGATCGGCGGCCTGCGTCCGGGACGCGCTCTCGACGCGGGCTGCGGCCACGGGTCCGACACGCTCTGGCTCGCTGCGCGCGGATGGCAGGTCACCGCGGTTGACTTCGCAGCGACAGCCTTGGCGTATGCCCGGTCGACGGCCGAGGCCATGGGACCGGACGTCGCCGAGCGCATCGACTGGGTCGAGGCCGATCTTGCGACCTGGACGCCTCAGCAGGACACGTACGACCTGGTGGTCTGCCTGTACGTCCACGTGGCCGGGTCGGTCGAGGAGATGGTGCAGCGGATGGCGACAGGGGTCGCTCGCGGCGGCACCCTGTTCCTTGTCGGCCATCGCCCGATCGACCCGGCCACCGGGGCCGCGACGGCCGCGGCCGGGCAGGTGCAGGTCTCTGTCGAGGCCGCGCTCGCCGCCCTCGATCCGGGCGAGTGGCAGCCGGTCGTCGCCGAAGAGCGTCCGCGGCCGATGGCCGGTACCGGCGTCGATGCCGTGATCCGGGCACGACGACACGCCTGACGACCGTGCGATGGAGCGTACCGGGATCGAACCGGTGACCTCCGGCTTGCAAAGCCGCACCGACGGAAAGGATGGCCGACGACGACCGACGCGCAAACCCGCTTGTAGCCACAGCTTGCGGGCCACCCAAGCGCGGAAACCCGCAGGGCGCCTACAGGCCGTTTCGGGACGTTTGGGGCATGAAAGGGGCACGGGCCGGCGCGAGCGAGCTTGCTGCCCTCGTAGCCCCGCGTGCTACGGGCCCGCAGAATGACGGGCACCGACGGGACTTAGGCGCAAGCCCACCGGTTGCGGCCACCGGAGAACTCACGCACGCCGGCGCCCGTCGACCCGATTTTCTCACACTGCGCGGCGGGTATCGCACGGGGTTCGGACGCCGCGCCGCATCCGGCGCCCGCTAGTCCCGTGGAGGGAAGGACGACCAGTAGTAGTCCTCCACGGGACGACCCTCCGCCATTTGACAGTTTGCCCCAATAGGGAGCCCGCAAAACCCACCCCCCTTGCACAGCGGTCCAAACAGGACTAGAGGTTCAGCCGGGACGTAGGACTGAAAGGCCCGCGGCACCCTGACCTGCGCCCCGGCAGGATCAGGCTACGGGCCATTACCGAGGTTGCCTAGATGGCCGTTTCGGACGTCTTCGCCCGAGCCTCGGCCCGGGACCGCAAGAGGGCCGCCGCGAAGTCCTAGCCGACCGCGTTCACGAGGCCGAAGAGCATGATGACGAACGTTCCGCCGACAAATGGGACCGCCTGCACGTGCGCCCACTTCCTAGCCCGGTAGACGTCGGTTGGGACCACCGGTGTGTGGTCCACGAGCGCTTCATTCAAGGCAATCAAGACCAGGAAGCCACCGAGGATCGAGACGACATAAAGCAGCCACGCGATCACGAGAAGCCACATCCCGCTATTGCTGAGGTCGCCGAAGACCGAGTCCGAAAACGCCACGGTTAGCGTGAGGATGGCGGTGGAGAGGGTCATGATTTGTTTGGACCAATCGGAGGCCGCCGTGAAGGCTTGCTTCGCTTGGTCGTCCATGGTCGCCATCAGCGCCTTGTTCGTCGCTGTTGGCGGCCTTTCCTCCCACGCAGTCCGGCCGGGGCGCGGGCCGCAAGGACTCCCTAGGACTACCCTGCCCGCACCCCGGCGAGAGTCAGGCTACGACCTGGCGGCGCCCTCGACCAGATGGCTCTTTCGGCCGGCTTACACGCAGTGGCCGGCCGGGTCGACATGGGCGGCGGCGTTCCAGACGTACGCGGTCAGGACCGGGGCGCCAGGGTGTCGACCGCTACGTCGAGGAGCACGAGATCGCCGAGGAAGACTACCCGGCAGCGTTCGCCCGCTGGCTCGCCGAGAACGTGGATCCAGGCGTTCCTGGCCCTGAAGAGCAAGGAGCCCGCTTGGGAGAAGGGGCTCCTTGCCTTTGCTCGATATGGGCCCCGCCCTGCGGCTAGGCGGACTCGGCCCTGGGTGGAAATACGCCTCAGTCCGTTGAGTGCGCCTCCCCTGATCCCTCGGCGCCATCTGAACGGGGATCGGTCTCGCGCATGTACTCCTCGAGAATCAGCTTCTCGACAACCGCGTACCCATCGTCTCGGGAGACAATCCTCTCGATCTGAACCAGGTCGTGGTTCGGCTTGATCACGAACCAGGTGGGGTTAGAGCGGACGCGCTCGTACTCCACGACCGTCAGCTCGATCGTGGAGATGCACTCGGTGTTACTGCACTCGCACACGAACTCGCTCGTGGCAGCTTCGGCGTCGTACCCGATACGCTCGTTGACTTCGCCGAGGTACTGGATACGCTCGTTCACCTCTCTGAAGAGGGACTGGTTGCGCGCCAAGCGCACAAGAGACTCAGACATGAGCTCCCTTTCGTAGAACTACTCGGGGGAGCGGAGACCTCTTTGAGCGCCGCTAGACCAGATCGTCGCGGCGGAGGAGGAGAAGCGCCGAAGGGGGCGCACCCGGTACGGCGACACTAGCACAGCTAGTAACGTGGGTTACTAGCACAGCTGGTAACGCGGGTCGTAGGCGGCGGGGGCAACAAAGGGCTCCAGAAACCATCCTGGAGCCCTTCTCGTCTTGCGGCAGAACGAGTGGCGAGACGCGCTGGGCGTCTATCGCTTGACGACGTTGTGGATCTTGAGAATCTCCGGATCACCCGAGAGCTCGATCCCAACATCGCTCAGCACCGGGTCGAGGATCTTGCCGAACGCGTCGAACTGCTCCCGCGAGTCCCAGATTTCGCTGACTCGGAACTTCCCGTCCGAAACGAAGGCGACGTGGTACTCGAGTCCCTTCGGCGGCCAGTCGCCGACCTTCTCAAGACGGCGGCTCGTTTCGTCGTACTGCTCGGGAGTCACACTAGGCGCGCCCGTGAAGCGGACGAGGATGCTCGTCTTGCGATCCTCCATGCTCCGCGCGGCGGACTCAGGACTGGTGGTGGCCACTCGTGGCCTCCTTCGATGGATTGCTCCCGACCGAGCCGCCTACAAACCGAACACCGTGATCATGTTCGCCTGGCGAGCGAGGAATCTAAGCCAGAAGACATTACGAAGAGTACCCGGTTTCGCCGCGCGCCTGGAGTCGTGCGGCGAAACGAGGCTAGACGGGCGTGGCTACCTAGAGAGGCGTCCCCGGCCAAAGTAGCCAAGGACGATCAAGACAAGAATGACGACGATGATGATCCAGAGCCAGGACACGTGATCCTTTCGTTGGGGCGGGCCGACTCTACGGCGAGTCAGGCCGTATGTGCAACGTGCGCGGCCCAAGCCGCGAGCGGGACGGCTCGGCGCTCGGGCAATCGCGTAGGGGAGCCGCCGGAAGGTGCGAGGCGCGAGGCGCGGGCCGCAAGGACTCCCTACGACTACCCTGCCCACGCCCCGGCGAGGGCTACCTTCCCGTCGTGCGTGCGCCCGCTTTCTGCATGAAGGCGGCGGCGCTGAAAATGCGCTCTGTCCGCGATCCAGGTTAGGGAATGCCGAACCTGGCCTCGCAGCCGGTCGCCGAGTCGAAACCGAGACCCCCGGCGCATCTGTCTAGACCGCCGCCTCCGGCGAGGCGGTCTCGCCCGGCAAAGCCGAATAGGCTGTCGTCGCCCCCGGCGCCCTCGACGTAGTCGTCGCCTCGACCCCCGTTGGCGATGTCGCGATCGTCGCCGCCGAACAGGCGGTCGCGGCCGATGTTCCCCTCCATGCGGTCCGGCCCCTCGCCGCCGTAGACGTCGTCGGCGCCATCACCGCCGATGATGAGGTCGCGGTCGCCTCCGCCCTTGAGCAGGTCGTTCCCGTCGCGGCCTCCGAGGAAGTCGTTCCCGTCGCCGCCGTAGGCGCGATCGTTGCCCTCACCGCCAAACAACTCGTCGGCTCCGAAGAAGCCGGTCAGGATGTCGGGCCCGTCCCCACCCAGCAGCCGGTCGACGCCCATCCCGCCATCCATCCGGTCAGCGCCGAAGCTGCCGTTCAGTTCGTCGTTGCCCGCATCGCCGCAGACGACGTCGTTCCCCAAACTGCTGTCGATCACGTCGTCGCCACCCAGACCTGCGATCACGTCGTTCCCGGGCGATCCGGGCAGGAGGTCGTCGCCCTCCGTGCCGACGATGGTCGCGACCTGACCCAGGCAGGTCGTCTGCGCGAAGGAGGCGGGCGCGGACGCGAAGAACCAGGCGGCGGTGACCATCCCGACCGTCACCCACGCCCATCTACCAGTCAGCCTTCGCCGCATGGTGGCGGGATCCTACTCGACCTCCAAGAGTCGCGCCGGGACGCGGGTCGAAGTCTCCCTAGGACCCCGGCGCATGACTGGCCGAGCTTGTAGGTCGAAACCGCCCGAACGGTGGGCGCAATGACGCCTGCGATCGCCCTCCATGAGATGGGGCGGGCCCTCGCTGCGGTGGGGGCTCGTCCCTCAAGTGCCGAAAAGCCGGGGGCTGGAGGCGTGTGCTGCGGCCTTCACACGCCTCCGACCCAGAAAGGGTCCTTTGCCGCCCGGCTTCTCTAAAAGACGATGGCGGTCCCCAGTAGTTGACGCTACGTCCCGGCCCACTGGGCGGTCACATAGCCGCCAGGGCCTCGCCACCCGACAAGACCGCCGGGACGCGGGCCCAAGGTGACCCTAGGACTACCCTGCCCACACCCCGGCCAGGTCAGGCTGCGCCCTCGCCCGCGCCGGTAGCCGACGTTGCGCCTCCTCCTTGCAGGACGGACAATGGGCGGGCCGTGCCCCAAGCTGCGAACGACGCGCTACGAGGACTCGGAAACCGCGTTCGTAAACACCCGGGCCTCGTCGCCCTCGCCGTCGGCATAGCCACCCTGCTCGTTCTTGTGGCCGTTGTCCTTCCGCCGCTTTTAGCCGGCGAAGGCGACTCGGAAAACGATGTGCGAAGCACGCTGCTCCAGGCTCTTGCTGGCCTCGTCCTGGCCGCGGGCCTCTACTTCACGGCCCAGACGCTTCGGCTCAATCGTGAATCAGCGGCCCGAACGTATGAGCTCCAACGCGAGGGGCAGATCACGGAGCGGTTCACCCGTGCGATCGACCAACTCGGCGACGAGAAGCTGGACGTCCGTCTGGGCGGCATCTACGCCCTCGAACGTATCGCCAAGAGTTCGACCGACGACCATGGGCCGGTCATGGAGGTCCTAACTGCATACGTTCGCGAGCACGCCCCCTGGCCGCCTCGTCCGGCGAAGGAAGCTGGGGAGAATGAGCCAGCCAAGCCCTCCACAGACATCCAAGCAGTCATTGCGGTACTCGGTCGACGGGAGATCTCTGGCCGCGAGGAGCAAAGGCTGGACCTCTCGTCGACCGACCTGAAGGGCGCGAAATTCGGTAAAGGCCCAGGCGAGGGGAACTTCGAAGGGGCGATTTTTGACCGAACGCGCCTCGAAGGGGCGTACCTCGAGGAGGCGAAGCTCACGGGGGCGTTCTTCCTTGACGCGAACCTCACGAAGGCGAACCTCTTCGACGCGAACCTCATGGAGGCGTACCTCGTGGAGGCGAACCTCGCGAAGGCGAACCTCCAGGCCGCGAACCTCACCGAGGCGAACCTCGCGGAGGCGAACCTCGCGAAGGCGAGGCTCGTGCATGCGAGGCTCACGGAGGCGAACCTCGCGGAGGCGGACCTCGCGGAGGCGAACCTCGTAGAGGCGAAGCTCATGGGGGCGGACCTCAGTGGGGCGAACCTCACGAAGGCGAACCTCAGTGGGGCGAACCTCACGAAGGCGAACCTCTGGGGGGCGAACGTCCGAGACGCGAACCTCACGGAGGCGAACTTGGAGGCCGCCGATTTCAGAGAAGCTCTCTACGACTCAGATACGAAATGGCCCTCGGGCTTCGACCCGGAAGCCGAAGACGCCTGGCTGGTTGAGAAAGAACAGCAAATAGCATCCGGCAGCGGCGAAGCAGACTTAGAGTGACGGCAGGAAAGACACCCTGGGCGGCACCGGCCGCGAGCCGCGGAATCGACGGGGAATCCTAAACCGCAGGCTCATCGAACTCCTAGCCCGCCCAGATCCTGACGAGCAAGTCACAGCACCAGCAGCGGCCGCTCGAGCAGCTCCCTGTCCTCGCCCACCGGACCGCGATGCAGCGCCACTTTCCCGGCGTCGAAACGACCTTGTTCGCCCGAAACCTATTCGCCTGCCTCCGTGACGACGACGCCGCCTTCTGCGCCCAGGTGTCCACCGTCGACCAGGCCGCCGCGATCAAGGGCGTCAGCGCCGGCCGGCTGACCGGACGAGAGGCGCTGTGGTCCGACAGCGACGAAGGGCGAGCCGAAGCTCAACGCGAGAGGGAAACGGCCCGCCGGCTCGCCGAGCAAGGACACGACCCAGACAGACTCGCCGCCGACATCAGGGGCTTCTGAGAAGCCATGCCTGTGTGCGTCCGGCCCCCATGCCGGTTTTTTGGAGAGGCGAGCCCCGACCCCCCGCTCAGGTGTCCGGGAGCGAAAGGGACGTAACCCTGGTGGCTAGGCCCACGGTTTCGCTGCTCGAGCTCGTCCGGGAACGCCGCTTTTCGGCCCGAAACAAGCGGCATCGGCGGAAGCTGCTCGAGGACGACTCGCTTATCGCGTATTGCGAGTGGAGCGAGGATGCGCCGCCGTTGTGGCGGTCGCTGGTCGAGATCCAGTTGCACTACCGGCACGACTACGGGTTGATGGACCGGTCGTACACGTCGCAGGGGGCACGGTCGTTCGAGTCGCACCTGCGGCTGAGGTTCATTGTTGCGACCGCTGCCGCGATCGGGCGAAGTACCTGCGGCGACGTTTGGGGCACTAGTGGGGCACAAACCCGGGCCGGACACAAGCCCGGAACCGCCCGCAAACCCGCATGGCTCCTTAGAGTGGAGCGTACCGGGATCGAACCGGTGACCTCCGGCTTGCAAAGCCGGCGCTCTCCCAGCTGAGCTAACGCCCCAAGTCGAGGCTCACTGTAGCTGGCCCGGCGGGCTAGCTCTCGTCGACGACCAGGTGCGTGACCGGCAGGTTGAAGCGCGCGAGGGCCTGGTCCGCCGTGCCCTCCTCGAGCCAGCCGGCGTCGTCTTCCTTGCGGGTCACGAGGACGAGCTCGTCGGCGGGGAAGGTACGAAGGGCGTCCTCGATCGCCTGCACCGGGTCGGTGTCGCCGACCTCGGCCTCTACCTGGTCGGCCTCGGGGGCGACGGCGCTGCCGACGCGTTCCGCCCGGGCCTCGGCCTCGGCGCGCGCGTCGTCCTCGTCGTTCGCCAGCCAGTCGAGCGGGGAGAGGTCGGACGCGGTCGCGACGACCTTGACCTCGGGGTCGCCGTCACCGGCGTGCTCGAGCACACGGTCGCGCAGAGCCTCGCCCTCGACGGGCGCGGTCGTGACCACGAGGATGTGTCTGCTCACGCGCCGTCTCTACCCGGCTACGGGCGGAGCGGAAACACGGGTGCGGCGGGCGACGCGGAGAGTGAGTGGCGGGCTAGTCGCCCCAGTCGAAGTCGCGCGAGCGACCCCAGAGGGTGTCCTCTGGATCGACAGGGGGATCGGTGTCTTCGCCGGGCCAAGCGAGCACCTTGCTCGGCTCGAGCTCGGGCTCGTGGCCGCCCAGCGTGTCCTCCAGACGGGCCTGCTCCTCGGTCTTGAAAAGTGGATGGTTCTCGAACGGATCCTCGACCCGGTAACGGTCGATGGGCATGTTGCCGTCGAGGTTCGAATTCCGCCGCTTCAGCTCGAGATGCTCTTCGATGATTTGGGCGAAGTTGGTCTGACTGTCGTTACTCACTCACGACCTCCGGGTCGGGGACAGGGGCAGCGCCGGATTGTAGACGACTTGGCGAACGAAACAACGCTAATCGTGCGCGCGGACGATGGTACCCGCGTCCGCGACCACGACACAGTTCTTTCCAGCACGCTTGGCACGATAGAGGGCCTCGTCGGCCGCGGCGAACAGCGCGGCGGGAGTCGGGGAATCGGGGAAGGCGGCGACGCCGAAGCTCGCCGTCACGGCGACGAGCGCGCCGGGGTGCGTCGGCATCGGGCGCGCGGCCAGCGCCTTGCAGAGACGCTCGGCAAGCCGCTGGGCGCCCTCGAGGTCGGTCTGCGGGAGGAGGACGGCGAACTCCTCGCCGCCGTAGCGCGAGGGCAGGTCGATCTCGCGGACGGTGGCGCGCAGGATGTCGGCGAACGTCTGCAGGACGTCGTCGCCGGCCTGGTGGCCGTAGCGGTCGTTGACCTGCTTGAAGTCGTCGAGGTCGGCGAGGATCAGCGCGAGGCTGCCGCCGAAGCGCTCGGCGCGGGAGATCTCGCCCTCCAGCGCCTCTTCGAAGTGACGGCGGTTGGGGAGCTCGGTGAGCCCGTCGGTGTTCGCCTGTCGCTCGACGAGCCGGTGGAGCCGCGCGTTCTCGAGCGCGATCGAGGCCTGCGAGCCGAGCCAGTGGGCCAGCTCGCGCGCCTCGTCGCTGAAGTCGTTGCCCTTCGGCGTGAGGTAGAGGATGCCGCTCTCGCGGCCCTCGTTTCCAAGCGGGATGACGAGCGAGCGCTCGCCGTCGCCCGGATCGCCTTCGCGCGCTATCTCTTTCCCGTCGACGACAAGCCGGCCACCCTGGGCGCCGGTTGCCTCGACCGCGCTCTCGACGATCACCGGGAGAAGCGCATACGGATCGTGGGTCGCCGCGAGCGCCTCGCCGAAGCGGCCGATCGCCTCGCGCAGGCGGCCTCGCTCGGAGGCAAGCTCTCGCAGCCGTTCCTCGAGCTGCGCGGCCATGTCGTTGAAGGCCTCGCCGAGCGCCGCGAACTCGTCGCGGCCGCGGACGGGGACACGCTGCTCGAACTTCCCTCGCGCCACGGCGCCCGCGGCGGCGGCGAGCTCGCGGAGGGAGCGGACGATCGTGCGGCCGAGCGTGTAGGCGACGATGCCGACGGCGGCCATGGCGGCGACGGCGAAGAGGAGGAAGCGGCTGCGGAGGTTGCCCGCGGCGGCGTCGATCTGGGCTTTGGGCGTCAGGGCGACGAGGGAGACGGTCGGGCGGTTCCCGCCCTCCTCGCCCACGAGAAGATCGGTGGCGACCGCGCGGTAGCTGATCCCGTCGACGGTGACGTAGCGCGGGCGATTCGGAACATCGGCCCGGCTACGCAGGTAGCCGGGGGCGATCACCTGTCCGCCGGCGATGAACGCGAAGCGGTCGCCTTCCTTCAGCGCAGCGTTCGCAGCGAGCCCCTGGGCCAGCTCGTCGCTGAAGGGCAGGTGGACGACGATCCTTCCGAGGAGACGTCCGTTCTGCGCGACGACCTTCACCTCGCGCATGCCGGCGTACGGCCCGGGATCCTGGCCGGCCAGGAGCTCGCCCCTGGCCGAGTAGAAGGCGCTGTGCGGAACCTGTTCGGCGGTCTCGAGGAGCGTCGGGCGGTCGCGCTCGGCGAACGCGCGCTGCACCTGCGTCGCCCGGGCCAGGGACTCGGCGTCGTCGACGGCGTCGTCCTCGAGCTGCTCGCGGTAGTCCGCCGCGGCGACGGCGGCCGCCGTGGACAGGCGTGAATCAGCCGAGCTGACCTCGCCGTCGATGGCCACCTCGGTGAACGCCACCGTCGCCGCTACCAGCGGCAGCAGCGCGAGCAGCATGAAGTAAATGACTAGGCGAAGCTTGAAACTTCCCATAACAGAGCGGTCCGGCCGTTCTTCTCCCGAAACGTGTACCCGACCGGTCCATCGGCCTGGGAGCTATCCCTCTTTAGGGGGATCGCCCGCGAGACTGGCTAAAAGATGGGGCGCTCGAGCAGCACTGCGAGCATCATCCCGATGACCCAGCAGGCTCCCGTGACGGCCACCGTGACGGGAGCGAGCCAGCGGTCTCGACCCCCGATGGTCGCGGCGAGGATCGCAACGACGACTGCAGCCGTGCAGACGAGTCCGGGCGTGTAGACGATCCCGATCAGGCCGGTGAAGAGCGCGATGGTGGCGAGGAAGTCGGCCGCGAGCTGGGCCGAGGTCACCTCGCGAGGCTCGGACTCGTAGGCGCTCACGAGCCTCTCCCGGCACGACCGACGAGCACGGGCTGGGTACTGCGACGGCGCTGCGGCGAGCCGTGCGGACCGGGCCGGCGGCCGGCAATCGGGGCCTTCGGGCCGCGTCGGCGAGGCGGCTCGATCCCGCCGCCGCCGAGCCCGTCTCCCACGGTTCCGGCCGGCGCCGCGGGCGGATCCTTGACCGCCCACCAGATCACGTAACAGAGGTAGATGGCCGGGATCTTGAGGATCACCGTGAACCAGATAGTGAGCCACAACACGGTGCGCTGAGTGTAACCTAGCCCGCTTCAAGCAAACGACAACCCTCGGGCAGGGCGCCGCTGCGGCAGCTACCGGCGCCCCCGCGCAGACCGTCCCGCGACCAGCGGCGGCTGCGATCTCGGCCCAGACAAGGGGGATCCATGAAGGTAAAACACCCGCGCGGGCTTCTGCTCGCGCTCATTGGTTCGCTCGCGCTCGCGGCGCCCGCAGGGGCCGGCGCAGCGCAGGCCTCCGACGAGATGGCCTACTCGCTCGTCAAGGAGATCGAGCAACACCGTGCACAGACGTGGCATCGCCAGCGCGTGATGGGGATCCGCCCGACCCGGACGACGTTCCTCGAGCGCCGGGCCGGCTCCCTCGACGTGCTGCGCGAGCTGCGATCCACCTGGCGGACGCGTGCCCTGCGCACGCGCAAGCGGCTCATCCGCCCGCCGCACCGATCGGCCTGGCTCTGCATCCACCGGTTCGAAGGCGCGTGGAACGACCCGAACGCGCCCTACTACGGCGGACTGCAGATGGACATCTCATTCCAGCGCACCTACGGCCGCTACCTCCTGCGGCGCAAGGGCACGGCAAACCGCTGGACGCCGGCCGAGCAGATGTGGGTGGCCGAGAAGGCCCTCCGCGCCGGCCGCGGGTTCCATCCGTGGCCGAACACCGCGCGCAGCTGCGGGCTCCTCTAGCCGTCTCCGGCGGCCACGTCCGGGGTCTGACCCCGGACGTGGCCGTTCGGGCCACTGCGAGGGGCCGCCAGGCGAACGGAACAGCCCGCACGGGCCGTCCCAGAGGCGCATAGGCGAAATCTGCGGAGGGGCATGTCCGTAGGCCACCCGTCCGGAGCCTGACCCCGGACATGGCGCTAGGGGTCAGCGGGCGGGCGGAGGACGGCGAAGGGGTCGGTGACCTCGAGGCCCGCGGAGGCGAAGCGGAAGACCGCGGCGGGGCGGCCGCCCGCTCGGCCCGGGGGGCGCGTGTCGCCGGTCGGCTCCAGGAGCCGGCGGCGGAGGAGGACGCGCTGGAGGTTCGTCGCCGACACGTCGTGACCGAGGGCGGCGCGGTAGAGGACGCGGAGCTCGGAGATCGTGAACGACGGCGGCGCGAGCGCGAAGCCGACGTTCGTGTACGAGAGCTTCGCGCGCAGGCGCTCGCGCCCGGCGAGCGCGATGTCGCCGTGGTCGAACGCCATCGCCGGCAGGGCATCGACCGGGTGCCAGGTCGTGTCGTCGGGGACGCGCGGGTCGACGTGGGCGGGGACGAGGCCCAGGTAGGCGGTCGCCACGAGCCACTCGTTGGGGTTGCGCCCGGGGTCGCTGCGTGTCTCGAGCTGCTCGAGATGAGAGAGGTCGCGGACGTCGACCTTGGCCGCCAGATGACGGCGAATCGACGTCTCGAGCGTCTCCCCTGCCTCGAGCCGCCCGCCCGGCAGAGCCCACGCGCCGAGGAACGGCTCGCGGGCCCGTTCCCAGACGAGCACCTGCAGCTCGCCGTCCCGCACCTGCAGCACTGCGCCGAGCGCCTCATGGGCCGGACGATCCTCTGTGGTAAACTTGGACACGAGTTATCGACTGATAGGCTAAAACCTGAGCAGGAGGATAGCTGGAATGAAGGCTCTCATCATCGTCGACATGCTCAAGGACTTCGTCGACGGCAAGCTTGCGAACCCGAAGGCGCAGGACATGATCCCCCCGCTCCAGCGCCTGCTCGACCATGCGCGCGAGGACGGCTGGGTCATCGTCTTCTCGAATGACGCCCACCAGCCCGACGACCCGGAGCTGAAGGTCTGGGGCGAGCACGCCATGGCGGGCGACCCCGGCGCCGAGGTCATCGAGGAGCTCACGCCACGCGACGGTGAGATCATCTCCGACAAGCGCAGCTACGGCGCGTTCGATGGGACGGGACTCGACGAGCAGCTCCGCGAGCGGGGCGTCGACGAGGTCGTCATCACCGGCCAGCACACCCACATCTGCGTGCGGCACTCCTCGTACGGAGCGCTCATCCGCGGATACGAGATCACGATTCCCGAGGACGCCGTCTGCGCGTTCGAGGGCGTCAGTGAAGAGGACGCGCTCGAGTACCTGAAGGGCACCTACGGCGCGTCCATCACGACCGTCGACGAGCTCGTCGGCACACCGGTCACCGCTTAGCTCGACTGCGGCAACTGCGGCTCATGGGCGGCGCCGCCAGGGCGGCGCCGCCCATCCCCCGGCGGTGGCTAGGCTGGATCGCATGAACCGCCTCGCCTCCGAGACGAGCCCGTACCTCCTCCAGCACGCCGACAACCCGGTCGACTGGTATCCGTGGGGCGACGAGGCGTTCGCCCTGGCGCGCGCCGAGGACCGCCCCGTCCTGCTCTCGGTCGGCTACGCGGCCTGCCACTGGTGCCACGTGATGGAGCACGAGTCCTTCGAGGACGACGAGACCGCCGCGCTCATGAACCGCGACTTCGTCCCCGTGAAGGTCGACCGCGAGGAGCGGCCCGACGTGGACGGCCTCTACATGGACGCGGTCGTCGCCATGACGGGACACGGCGGCTGGCCGATGACCGTCTTCCTGACGCCCGACGGCCGCCCCTTCTACGGCGGGACCTACTACCCGCCCGAGCCCAGGCACGGGATGCCGAGCTTCTCGCAGGTGCTCCAGGCCGTCTCTGAGGCCTACAAGAGCCGCCGCCACGACCTCGAGCAGCAGGCCGACGCCCTCGTCGGCGCCATCAAGCAGGCGAGCGACCGGGCGCCCTCGGCCGAGCCGCTGACGAGCGGCCTCCTGAGCGGAGTCGTGCCGGCGCTTCGCCGCTCCTACGACCCCCACGAGGGCGGCTTCGGCCCGGCGCCGAAGTTCCCGGCCGCGTCGACGATCGAGCTCCTCCTCCGCCTCCACGCCGCCAACGGCGACGAGGAGGCGCTCTCGATGGCGCGCCTGACCCTCGACCGCATGGCCGCGGGCGGGATGTACGACGTGCTCGGCGGCGGCTTCCACCGCTACTCCGTGGACGCCCACTGGCTCGTCCCGCACTTCGAGAAGATGCTCTACGACAACGCGCTGCTCGCGTCGGCCTATCTCCACGCGTGGGTCGTGACGGGAGAGGAGCGCTACCGGCAGGTGACCACGGAGACCCTCGACTACGTGCTGCGCGAGCTGCGGCTGCCCGAGGGCGGGCTCGCCTCCGCGCAGGACGCCGACACGAACGGCGTCGAGGGGCTCACGTTCACCTGGACGGCCGAGGAGATCGAGGCGGTTCTCGGCGAGCCCCACCCCGACTGGCTCCTGCCGTTCGAGCACGGACGCTTCGTCCTCCGTGCCGAGGTCCCCGAGGAGGCCCGCGAGAAGCTGCTCGCCGAGCGGGAGACCCGCCCGCAGCCGCTGCGCGACGACAAGGCTCTGGCCGCCTGGAACGGGCTTGCCCTCTCCGCGCTGGCCCAGGCCGGCGCGAGGCTCGGCCGCCGGGATTACGTGGACGCCGCGGTCGGCGTGGCCGAGTTCGTGCTGACTCTGCTCTCCGACGACCGCGGCCGGCTGCTGCGCTCGTTCCGGGCGGGCAAGGCGCAGATCCCCGCCTACCTCGAGGACTACGCGAACGTTGCCAACGGCCTGCTGGAGCTCTCGTGGGCGACGGGCGACCTCCGCTGGCTCGAGGAAGCCCACCGGCTGGCCGGACTGATGGTGGAGCTCTTCGCCGACGAATCCCGTGGCGGGTTCTTCGTGGACGCGCCGGAAGGAGAGGGCCTCGTCGCGCGGCGCAAGGAGTTCGACGACCACCCCACCCCGGCCGGGAACTCCATGGCCGCGTTCGTGCTTCTCCGCCTCGCACGGATCTACGGCGAGCCCGAGCTCGAGACGCAGGCGGTCGGTGTCTTCCGTCTCGCCCACGCGCTGATGGAGCGCGCCCCGGCCGCCGTGTCACACCTGCTTTGCGCCCTCGACCTCCACTTCTCGAAGCCCGAGGAGGTAGCGGTCGTGGGCGACTCGGGGGAGCTGCGCGCGGCCGCGCTCGAGGGCTACCGGCCCAACGCCGTCTTCGCGTTCTCGGACGCGCCGACCGAGGCCGTTCCGCTCCTCGCAGGCAAGACGCTCGTTGACGGGAGCCCGGCCGCGTACGTGTGTGAGAGCTTCGCCTGTCAGCGGCCGGTGACAACGGCCGACGAGGTGCGCGCTCTGCTGACTAGGCCCTGACGAAGACCGGGGCGCCCAGTGGGACGACGCGCATGAGGAAGCGCATGTCGTCGGCGCTCGCTCGCGGGCAGCCCGCGGAGACCGCGTTCCCGATCGAGCCGGGATCGTTCGTGCCGTGCACGGCGATCCGGTCGCCGCCGGTCCAACCGGGCGGCAGGTTCGGCTGGTGCGCCGAGAGGGCGAGGATGCAGCAGCCGTAGTACGAGCCGTAGCGCGAGCCGGCGAGCTTGTCGGTGACCGCGAAGCGTCCGACGGGCGTCGAAGAGCTCGCACGGCCGATCGCAACAGTCATCCGGCGGACGACCTTGCCGCCGCGACGCACGACGAGGCGCCGCTCGGAGAGGTCGATCGTGATGCGCACGCGCGTCCCGCTCGTACGGACGGCACTCTCCTGCGGGTCGACCCAGCCGAGGTTTCCGTTGGCGAGGTGCGTCGTGACGACACCGAGCCAGCGGCCGCGCTGCGCGGCGACGGCGAGCGTGGTCGGGGAGCCGAACTCCGTCCGCCCGCCGAGCCGCGCCACGACCGGCCCGCGCGGACGCGATCGAACGACGATCGTCGCGCCGGCGGCCGGTCGCAGGACGACGGCGCTGGGGTCGGGAACGGGCACGGGGGCGACTGCGGTTGGATCGGGCTCGCGAAGCGGCGCGCGGACGACGGGCTCGGGCTCGGCCGCGACCACTGGCTGCGGAACCGAGGCCGGCGCAGACGGGACCTCGGGCGAGCCGTCCTGCCCCGAAGCCGGCCGTGCAAGGAGAGTGAGCACGGCGCCGACCGCCGCCAGAACGGCGACGAAGATGACGACGTGCGGGGGGAGATAGAAACGCCCCATCGCTACGCTCATCGGGAGGTGAACCGAGACGCTCGTTCACTCGAACGAGTGATGCCTCGGAACGACCACTGATGTCTCTTGACACCAGTCACTGGGGGACCCAGCGTTCCCGGCAAATTGCAGGACAAACCACTCCGAACAACTTCTGAACAACTGACTACGACCACCCAGGCACTGGAAACGGGCGCGGACATGCGCCAAACCGGCCCTGCGAGCGGGCTTGCGGTCGTCTGCGTGAACGGCGGCCAGGGCCGCGACGTGCGCGGCAACTGGAGCGCAACGCTCGAGTGGCTCGTCGCGAGGCTGGCGCCGGCGTTCCCCGGAATCGGGTTCGCCGAGGTGCGCTATCGCATCAGGTCGTGGAACCGCCTGGGCATGTGCGTGGAGGACACGCTCGCCGCCCTGGACGCGGTCGCTCCGCGCCGCGCACTCCTCCTCGGGTTCTCGATGGGCGGGGCCGTGGCGATCGGCGCCGCAGGCCACCCCGCGGTCCGCACGGTGCTCGGCCTTGCTCCCTGGATCCCCGACCGGCTCGACCTCGCCGGCCTCGAGGGCCGGCGCCTCGCCGTCCTGCACGGGGCGTGGGACCGCTACCTGCCGGGCGTGCCGGGCGTCAGCCCGTCGAGCTCACGCCGCGGGTTCGAGCGGGCCCGTGAGGGCGGCGTCGAGGGGTCGTACGAGCTGATCGCCCGCGCCGTCCACCCGATCGCCGTCCGCGCGCCCTGGGGCGCATCGGTGCCGCTCCCGCGCGCCGGCCGCTGGGCGAGCCTCGTCGCAGCCGAGCTCGAGCGGTTTCAGGCCTCGGAGGGCTGAACCCGCCGCCGGGCCATCTGCTCGGGCGTCGGACGCTTCACGTCCCAGGCGAGCCCGACCTTTTCGAGCGTGCGGATCACCAACCACGACCCGTCGATCTGCCAGCGGTGGAGGCCGTGCCGCGCGGAGCTGGGGAACGCGTGGTGGTTGTTGTGCCAGCCCTCGCCCAGGACGAGCGCTGCGACGACCCAGTTGTTCCGGGCCTCGTCGCGCGAGGCGTAGTCCTTGCGGCCGAACATGTGGCAGATCGAGTTCACGCTGAAGGTCGCGTGCTGGTAGAGGAAGATGCGGAGCAGGCCCGCCCACACCATCGCCTCGAGCCCGCGGGCGAGGGAGCCGCCCACGAGGAAGCCGATCGCGAACGGGATCCCCAGCGTGAGAATCACCCAGAGGATGTAGAGCCGGTCGATCGTCCGGACGAGGCGGTCCTCGTAGAGGTCCTTGCCGTACTCGCGGCCGCGCTCCATCCCCTTGAGCGTGAAGAGCCAGCCGACGTGCGAGTGGACGAAGCCGCGCACCGACGCGAGGACGCCGTCGCCGTGGCCGACGTGCGGCGAGTGTGGGTCGCCCGGCTTGTCGGAGAGCGCGTGGTGCTTGCGGTGGTCGGTCACCCACTGCGTGACGGGCCCCTGCATCGCCATGGAACCGAGGATCGCGAGCGAGGCCTTCACAACGGGCCCGGTCTCGAAGCTCTTGTGCGTGAAGTACCGGTGGAAGCCGACCGCGTTGCCGACCGCGGTCAGGAAGTAGAGGACGACCAGGAGCACGAGGTCGACCCAGTGGAAGGCGACGCCCCAGAGCAGGCCCATGGCCGAGAGCAGCCCGAAAGGCGGGATGACCACGGCGGCGACCGTGGCGATCTGGCTCGCCAGGCTCGTCCCGTCGCGGACGGTCCCGATCTTGACCCCGATGTCCTCTGTTCGTTCCATGCGTCGCGAAAACCCCTTCCTCGATGTCGGCCGATCGGACTTCGCCTTGAGCCGAATGCCGGTTCGGTGTCAGACGGGGAGGCCGCGACGAAGGTTGCAGCACTACCTCTCGAGCGCGCGCACTGACTAAGCTTCCAGGCTGTGTATGCGAGCGTGACCACCGTGCGCGACGCCGGCCCGGACGTCGGCGTGACGGCCAAGATGGCCGCCGACTCCATGCTCTCCTGGCTGAGCGAGTTCGAGGGCTACTGCGGCCTGCTGATCATCGCGTCGCCCGAGACGGGCAGCGCGCGGATCATGACCCTCTGGGAGAGCGAGGAGTCGCTGGACCGCAGCGAGCGCAGCCGGGCTCAGGTGAGGGAGAGCATGATCGCCACGGCGGGCGCCCAGCTCGAGAGCGTCGAGCGGTACGAGGTCGTGCTCGACGAGCGCGTGGATTCCACCCCCTCCTCGGCGTAGACTCGCCCCGAGGGTGTACGCGCGAGTCACCACGTTCGAGGGCGACCCGGAGCGCCTGGAAGAGGGCGCTCGCATCTTCCGCGAGCAGGTCGTCCCCTGGCTCCGCGACGCCACCGGGTTCCGCGGCGTCATCGTCATGGTCGACCGCGAGCACGAGCGCGCGCTGGGCCTCTCGTTCTGGACGACCCAGGAGGCCGCGACCGACGCCTACGGGAGCGGGGCGACCCTCCGCGACGACGTCGCGGCGAGCGTCGGCACGACCATGACCGGTGAGGAATTCTTCGAGGTCGTGACCGCTCAGGCCCTGGCGCTCGAGGACTAGCGGGACGAGGCGGCGGCGCGCCCCCGGAGGGGACGCGCCGTTCGCCTAGACGCCGAGCACCCGGGCCGACGCGCGGCGGGTCTCGCGGTCCGCGCGGGCCGAGACATCAGGCTCGTGGCGCGGACCCGCTCGGTCGCGGTGCTGCAGCCGGGCGAGCTCCCGCGAGCGGAGCGCGACCTCGGATGCCCGCAGCGGCTCGCGCTGGCGGGCGCGCCGGGACTCGAGCTGGAGCATGTGCTGCTGGTGCATCCCTTCCTCCTTCTCCGTCGTCATGGAGGGCGACCGATGTCCCTCCGGCCATCTCCTACGCAGAGATCGCCGCAGGCCTCGGGAAAAACAGCAGGCAAAAGCACGCCCTTATCCGACAGCGCTATTTCCGACCTTGAAACGACGAAGGCGACCCGTCGGGTCGCCTCGCGTGGAGCCTGTATGGCGCTATCTGTCTAGCGCATACGCCTCTCTGCGAGGGGGGACCCGTCGTTGGCCCGAGCCGCGGTGCGACCGGCTCCATTCGACCACGCCGGCATCATCGCGGGCTTCGCCGCCTTGAGCCTGTTCACCTTAGGAGCGTTGGTCATAGAGATGCCTTTCGCCGGGTACGAGGCGCGAGGATAGCGGAGGCGTCCGACGTTGGCAAGCGATCCGGCAAGAAATCTCCTGCCTCTTGCGCGGCGAACAGTCACGAATTGGAAAAGAATTGGCGACGGCCTATTTCAGACCATCGCCGGAGCCTCGACCGGCGGCCGGCGCGGCGCCCTTCTGATCAAGAGAACCGCGAGCGCCGCCGCGAGGGCGAGGCCGCCCGCTCCGACGAACGCGATCGTGTACTCGCCGGTCTCCGTTCTCATTAGCCCCGCGACCCATGCGGCGGTCGCCGCGCCGAGCTGGTGAGCGCTGAAGATCCACGCGAAGACGACGCCCGACTGGGTGGGGAACGCGGACGTGGCGAGGGCGGACGTCGGTGGCACCGTGGCCACCCAGTCGAGCCCGTACACGACCGCAAAGGCGACGAGCGCCGCGTACTGGGACCCGAAGGCCATGGGCAGGGCGAGGAGCGCGAGGCCGCGGAAGCCGTAGTAGACGAGCAGGAGCTTCCGAGGGTCGTAGCGGTCGGTCAGCCAGCCGGAGCCGACCGTCCCGGCGATGTCGAAGGCGCCGATGAGGGCGAGGAGCGCCGCCGCGCTGACTTGCGCGATCCCGTGGTCGTGCGCGGCCGGAATCAGGTGAGTCGAGACGAGGCCGTTGGTGGTCGCACCGCACACGAAGAACGTCCCGGCGAGAAGCCAGAACGTCCGCGAGCGGGCGCCGGCCCGGAGCCCGTTCAGGACAGCGCTGAGGGCCGGAGGCGCGGCGGGAGGCTCCTCCCAGTCGGGCGGCGCGCCGAAGGGACGCGCCCCGACGTCGCGCGGCCGGTCGCGCATGAAGAGCAGGACGAGCGGCAGCACGAAGCCGAGCGCCGCCACCGCAACGAGCAGCGCCGCGTAGCGCCAGTCCTTGCTCGCCACCCAGGCGAGGAGCGGCAGGAACACGAGCTGGCCCGAGGCGTTGCTCGCCGTCAGGACGCCCGTGACGAGGCCGCGCCTCTCGACGAACCAGCGGTTGGCGATGATCGCGGCGAGCGGGACCGACACTGCGCCGGTCGCGAGGCCGTTGACGACGCCCCAGAGCAGGAAGAGCTGCCACGGCTCGGTCATCCCTGTGGTGAGGAGCGACGAGACGGCGATCACGGCCAGCGCGCCGCCCACCACACGGCGCATCCCCATGCGCTCCACGAGCGCCGCCGCGAAGGGCGCGCCCAGTCCGAAGCAGAGGAGGTTCAGCGAGACGGCCAGGCCGATCGTCTCGTGGCTCCAGCCGAACTCGTCGTGGAGCGGAAGGAGCAGCACGCCGGCGGTCGAGCGGAAGCCGGCCGACATCACGAGCGCGACGAAGCCGACGCCGACGACGACCCAGGCGTAGTGCACCCGCGACCGCATCAGCGGGAACGTATCAGATAGGTGTATATACTCCTATCTGTGTCCTCCGGGGTCGAGCCGGTCCAGTCCCCCTGTGTGTGCGCGACGCTACGCATGGCCACGCGCGCGGTCGCGCGGATCTACGACGAGGCGCTCGCGCCCTACGGCCTCCGCACGACCCAGTACTCGATCCTCGCACGGCTCGAGGTCGAGGGCCCTGCCCGCGTGGGACATCTTGCGGCACGGCTCGTGATGGACAGGTCGACGCTCGCGCGCGAGGCCGCCCCACTCGTGCGGGCGGGGCTCGTCGCCGAGGAGGCCGGGCCGGACCGGCGCCAGCGGCTCCTCTCGCTCACCGGCGAGGGCCTCGCTCGCCTCGAAGCGGCCAGGCCCGGCTGGCGGGAGGCTCAGCGGCTCGTGCGCGAGGAACTCGGCCGCGAGCGCACGGACGGGCTCCTCGGCGAGCTGCACGCGCTCGTCGGCTCGGTCACGGCGTAGGATCGCCGCCGGTCAGGTCGGCAGCGGCTCGGAGGCCGCTTCGGAGCGCTCCCTCCATCAGCCCGTGCCACTCGCCCGCGGTGTGCTCGCCTGCAAACGCGAACGGGCCGACCGGGCGGACGAGCTCGTCGGTCTGCAGAGGCGACGAGAGCGAAGGCGCCGAGTAGGCACCGAGCGCCCAGGGGTCGTCCCGCCACGTCGTGAGCACCGCGTCGCCGGACTCGAGGTCGAGCTCGGGCCGCAGCGCCGCGAGGGACGCGAGCCAGCGCTCCGGGCCGTGCTCAACCTGCAGCCGGCTGAGCGCGGCATCCGTGCCCGCGAAAGTGCCTGCGAAGCCCGCCGGAAGGCCGTCCGGGCCGAGCTGCGTGTAGCTCCAGTAGCGCTCGGGAACGGCAAGAACCGCGCTCGGCTCGACCGGGGAGCGCAGCGCCACGTGCAGCTTCGCCGCCTGGCCGTAGCGGACGCCCGCGAGCGCGACGGCCTTCGCCGGAGGGAGGAGCGGCTCGAAATGGATCCGCTCGACCGCCTTCGCCGGCACCGCGATGACGGCCCGATCGACGTCGACCTCGAAGCCACCGCCGCGCAGCCGGACCGAGCGCTCGTCCCATGTGACCCCCTCGACCGGAGAGTCGAGGTGGACCGCGAGGCGCATGGCGAGTGCGCGTGCGAGGCCGCTGTTTCCGCCTTCGACGCCGTGCGTGTCGAAGGTCCCGAAGCCGGCGCCGGTCTCGGCCAGTACCGCGGCGTCGAGGTCGTCGGCCGGATGCGCGCTCGAGATCTCGATGCGCGCCTGTATCGCGTCACGCACAGCCGGCGCGATCTCCGACCCCGCCAGAGCCTCGACGACGCTCCCATGCGGAACGAGCGAACGCAGCGCCGTGGCCGCCGCCTCGACCTCGGCGAGCGAGACCGGCTCGCCGCCGCGCGGCTCCCGCGCGCCGTAGAGCGTCCCCTTCCTGAAGAGACGGAGCCCGAGCCGCTCGGCCGTCGCGCGCAGCACCTCGTCGGAATCGAAGACGAACTCCGCGCCCCGCTCGGCCACCCCGCCCGCGAACTGGTGCGACCACACCCGCCCGCCTACACGGTCCCGCGCCTCGAGCACGACGACCTCCACGCCCGCGCGCGCGAGGGCATCGGCTGCCGCAAGCCCGGCCAGGCCGGCGCCGACCACCGCGACCTTCACTCCGCGCTCACCCGCGTAGCCTCGCAGGTCAGGCCGGCGTCGCGCTCCCTTCCGCGAGGCTCTGCAGGCGGGCGACTTCGGCCTTCGGAACGACCCGCTTGAAGCTGCCCGAGGCCGCCTCCCACGTGTCGAGCAGCTCGGCCGCCCTGGACGACCCGGTGTAGCGCAGATGACGCTCGACCAGCTCGTGGAGGACGATCAGGTGCTCCGGGCGAAGGCTGTGAGAGCCGACGAGCTCGTCGTTCAGCCGGCGCTCCAGCAGGCCGGCCGGGTCGTACACGTAGACCTCGCCGCCGGTCATTCCCGCCCCGAGGTTCGGCCCCGGATCGCCGAGCACGACGACCGTGCCCGCGGTCATGTACTCGCACGGGTGCTCCCCCGTGCCCTCGACGACGGCGACGGCGCCCGAATTGCGCACCGCGAAGCGCTCCCCCGCGCTCCCGGCGCAGTAGAGCTCGCCGCCGGTCGCGCCGTAGAGCGCGGTGTTGCCGATCAGGCACGGGTCACCGGCATCGTGCTCGGGAGGACGGATCGCGATGCGCCCGCCGCTCATGCCCTTGCCGACGTAGTCGTTGGCCTCGCCGGTCAGGGTGAACTTGACGCCCGCCGCGAGGAACGCGCCGAAGCTCTGCCCGGCAACGCCGTCGAAGCTGACGCGCACGCGTCCCGGCGGCGGGTCCGATCCGAAGGCCTTGCCGATCGCGCCGCCTAACCGGGCGCCGACCGTGCGGTCGCCGTTCCCGATCTCGTAGCGCAGCTCGACGAGACGGGCCTCTTCCAGCGCCAGGCTTGCATCGGCGTCGAGCTTGGCGCCCAGCTGCCAGCCGCCTGCCCTGGGACGTTCCTCGCCGTCGTGGGCGGTCGGCCCGTCGCCGGCGCTGCCGAGCAGCGGGGAAAGGTCGAGCAGGTCGGCGCGCGGATCCCCCGTCCGCTTCTGGCTCAGGAGGTCGACCCGGCCGACCGCCTCCTGCAGCGAGCGGAGACCGAGCGCCGCCAGGCGCCGTCTGACGTCCTCGGCGACGAGGAGCAGGTAGCTCTCGACCATCTCCGGCGTCGCGGCGAACTTCTCGCGCAACTCGGGCTTCTGGGTCGCGATGCCGACCGGGCACGTGTCCTGGTGGCACGTCCGCACCATCAGGCAGCCCTCCGCGAGGAGGAGGGCAGTGCCGAAGCTGACCTCGTCCGCGCCGAGGAGCGCGGCGACGAGCACGTCGCGGCCCGTCTTCATCCCGCCGTCCGCGCGGAGCCTCGCCCGGCCCCGCAGACCGCCGGCCACGAGCGCCTGCTGCGCCTCGGCCAGCCCGAGCTCCCAGGGCACGCCGGCGTTCTTGATCGACGAGAGCGGGCTCGCCCCCGTGCCGCCGTCGCTGCCCGCGACGTGGACGACGTCCGCGAGCGCCTTCACGCACCCCGCGGCGACGAGCCCCACGCCCGCCTCGGCGACGAGCTTGACGGAGACGAGCGCCTGCGGGTTCACCTGGCGCAGGTCGAAGATCAGCTGTGCGAGATCCTCGATCGAGTAGATGTCGTGGTGCGGAGGCGGCGAGATGAGCGCGACGCCGGGCTGGGTGTGCCGGAGCCTGGCGATCTCCTCGGTCACCTTGTGCCCGGGGAGCTGGCCGCCCTCGCCGGGCTTCGAGCCCTGCGCGACCTTGATCTGGAGCTCCTCGGCGAAGGCTGCGTACTCGGGCGTGACGCCGAAGCGGCCCGAGGCGACCTGCTTGATCGGCGAGTTGCGCTCGGTGCGGTAGCGGTCGGGGTCCTCCCCGCCCTCGCCCGTGTTCGCGCGCGCGCCGATGCGGTTGAGCGCGACGGCGACGAGCTCGTGCGCCTCGGAGGAGAGCGCACCGTGCGACATCGCCCCGCCGGAGAAGCGACGGACGATCGCCTCGACCGGCTCGACCTCGTCCAGCGGCACCGGCGGGCCGGCCGCGACGGGCTCCAACAGGTCTCTCGGCTCGAGCGTCCCGCGTCCGTCCACGAGCTCGGCGAAGCGCTCGTAGAGCTGCCAGCCGCCGCCGTTCACCGCCTTGCGGAGCGCGTGCGCGGCGCCGACGTCCTGGAGGGATTGCACGACCTCGGGCGTGGTCGTGTGCGGCTCGCCGCCCTTGCGGTACTTGACGTAGCCCGGGTTCTCGAGCCGCGGCGCCTCGGCGTACGCGGCCCGCAGCCGGTCGAGCGCCTCGCGCTCGAGCTCGGCGAAGCCGACACCGCCGAGCGCGCCCGGAGTACCGACGAAGCATCTGTCGACGACCTCCTGGGCGAGGCCGAGAGCCTCGAAGATCTGTGCGCCCCGGTAGCTCGCCACGTCAGAGATCCCCATCTTCGACATGACCTTGAGGACGCCGTCTTCGACGGCATGCCGGAAGCGATGCTGGGCCTCTGCCGGCGAAGGGTGATCGCCCCCGAGCTTGTCCGCGGCGGCGATCGCGGCCACCGTCTCCAGCGCGAGCCGCGGACAGATCGCGTCGGCGCCGTAGCCGAGCAGCGTGGCGAAATGGTGCGTCTCGCGCGGTTCGTCGCTCGCGACGACCAGCGACGCGCGCGTTCGCAGCCCCGCGGCAACCAACCGGTGGTGGACGACGCCGGTGGCGAGCAGCGCCGGGATCGGCGCCCGATCCGGGCCGGCGCGCTCGTCGGTGACGAGCAGGAGCTCGGCGCCTGCCTCGACCGCGGCCTGCGCCTCGTCACCGAGGCGGGCGCACGCCGCCTCGAGCCCTTCGTCCTCGTCGAAAGCAGCATCGAGCGGAGTGAGGGGGAGCCCCGCGAGTGCATCCGGAAAGAGGAAGAACGACTCGAGCTCGACGACGTGCGCCGCCTCGGGAACCTCGGTCAGGAGCGGCTCGCGGGCGCCGAGCAGCGTGCGCAGCGACATGACGTGCCGCTCCCTGAGGTGATCGATGGCCGGATTGGTGACCTGCGCAAAACGTTGCTTGAGATAGCCGAAGACGGGTCGCGCCCGGCCTGCGAGCGGCGGCAGCGCCGTGTCGTCGCCCATCGAGGAGGTCGGCTCGTGCCCGTGGGCGGCCAGCGGCCGCAGGACGAGCGAGAGCTCCTCGCGCGTGTAGCCGCTCGCGACCTGACGCTGCAGAAGATCGGCCTCGGGCGGGTCGACCGGCTCGCCCGGCCCCTCGCGCCGTAGGCCCTGCTTCACCCAGCTTCCGTACGGACGCCGCACGGCGAGGACGCGCTTGATCGTCCCGTTCTCCTGGAGACCGCCGTAGCCGGGGTCGACCGCGATCGCCTGGCCGGGCCCGAGCCGCCCGCGGCGGACGCGCGCACCCTCGGGAAGCGGGATCGCGCCCACCTCGGACGAGCAGACGACGAGGCGGTCGTCGACGACCGCGTACCGGAGCGGGCGGAGCCCGTTGCGGTCGAGGGCGGCCCCGACCACGTGGCCGTCAGTGAAGACGATGCCCGCCGGCCCGTCCCAGGGCTCGACGAGGGTCGAGTGGTAGCGGTAGAAGTCCCGCACCTGCTCCTCGAGCTCGGCGTTCGCCTCCCACGCCTCGGGCACGAGCATGGCGAGGCCGTGACGCACGTCGCGCCCGCCGCGCACCAGCAGCTCGAGCGCGTTGTCGAGCATGGCCGAGTCCGAGCCCGACTCGTCGACGACGTGGGCGATCAGGGTGTCGTCGGGCCAGCCGATGCGGGTCTCGCGCGCGCGCATCCAGTTGACGTTTCCCTGGATGGTGTTGATCTCGCCGTTGTGGCACAGGAGCCTGAACGGCTGGGCCCGCTCCCACGACGGCGTCGTGTTGGTGGAGAACCGGTGGTGGAAGATTCCGAAGGGCGCCGTCACCGCGGGGTCGCGGAGGTCGGCGTAGAAGGCCGCGAGCTGGTCGGCGGCACAGAGCGCCTTGTAGGTGACCGTGCGGAAGGACAGCGAGGCGACGTAGAGGCCCGGCGTCAGCTCTGCGCGGCGGCGCGCGCGGTAGGCGCGGCGCTCGAGCTCGTCGGCGTCGACGCCCTCGGCAGGGCGGAAGGCGAGCTGCTCGATCCGGGGAGCACTCGCACGCGCACCCGGGCCGAGCGCCGACGGGTCGACCGGCACCTCGCGCCAGCCCAACGGCTCGAGCCCTTCGTCGCGGCAGCCCTGCTCGACCGCCGCCCGCGCGCCCTCGTCACGGATGAAGACCATGGCCAGCCCGCAGCCGGACTCGGGCAGCAGCGCGGACGGGAGCGGCAGCAGGACGCCAGCCCCGTCCCCCGTCTTGCGGTCGGCCGCGGTGGCGCCGCGGTGGCGAACGCCGCCCAGGCCCGCGAGCAGGAGGTCGACGACCTCACGGGACGCGCCTCCGGTCGGGTCCGCGACGAAGCCGATGCCACAGGCACCGCGGTCGGCGGTGAGATCGTGGAGTAGCGCTCCTGGCATCGACTTCGGGTCGACCACCCTCCGGGCTAGGCGACGTACGGGTGTGGGTCTCCGCCTCGTTCTTCTTCAGCTAGCCGGCGGAGGCGGAAGGAGTGGACGCCGGCTAGCGCACACGAATGCGCGCAATGAGCTTGCCAAGAAACGACGGGCTTGTCGGCAGGCTGCGCATCCGAATCGCGGAGACTAGGGAACGCACAGGACGTCGTCAAGGGCCGGAACGGACAAGTTCTTGCGTCCGTCTTGCGACCGCGCTATTGTCCGCGCTTCCTCGTTCGGCGGAGAAGTCGGCGAGGAGAGGCGTTGAGGCCTCAGGAGCGTTGCTCCTGGGGCTTTTTTCGTGGTCCAGACGGGAGGCGATGGACATGGTGAAAGTCGAAGCGGTCGTGATCCGGGAGCGGGTGGAGACGGTCATCGACGCGGTCGAGCACGAGACCGGGCACGTCGGCGTGACCGTCCTCGAGGCGATCGGCCACGGCCGCCAGCGCGGCATCACCCACGAGTACAGGGGACGCGTCTTCGAGTCGCGCTTCCTGCCGAAGGCCCAGCTCGTGCTGGTGGTGAACGACGAGATCGCGGAAGACGTCGTGGCGACCATCGTGGACGCGGCGCGGAGCGGCAACGAGTCGGGCGACGGGATCGTCTGGACGACGCCCGTCGCGAACGTGACGCACAACCGGACGGGCAGGAGCCTGGAGGAGGTGGAGGTCAGATGACGACCGAGGAGCTGGCGATCGCGACGAGCACCGTCTGGGTCCTGCTCGCGGCCATCCTGGTCATGTTCATGCAGGCGGGCTTCGCGTTCCTCGAGGCCGGGCTGACGCGGATGAAGAACGTCGGCCACATCGCGGCGAAGAACGTCCTCGTGCTCGCGCTCGCGTCCGTCGTCTACTACCTCGTCGGGTTCGGGATCGCCTTCGGCGACGGGGGCAACGGTCTCGTCGGCGGCTCGGGCTTCGCACCGTCGGTCGAGGAGCTCCTGGCCGTGGGCACGGCGCCGTTCTCGTGGTTCTCGTCCATCCCGGGCGCTGCCGGCTATCTCTTCGAGGTCGTCTTCTGCGCCGTCTCGCTCGCGATCGTCTGGGGCGCGATGGCCGAGCGCACGCGGCTCTGGGTCTACTTCGTCTTCGGCGTCGCCTACACGCTCGTCTACTCCGTCGTCTCGCACTGGGTCTGGAGCCCGGACGGCTGGCTCTTCGCCCGCGGGATGCAGGACTTCGCCGGCTCCACAGTCGTCCACTACCAGGGCGCCCTCGCCGGCCTCGCGGGCGCGCTCCTCCTCGGCCCGCGCATCGGGAAGTTCGTGGACGGCAAGCCGAACGCCATCCCCGGCCACAACATGGCCTACACGACGCTGGGCGTGCTGATCCTCTGGTTCGGCTGGTTCGGCTTCAATCCCGGCTCGACGCTGAGCGTCGACTTCGGGGGCGTCGGCTTCTTCTCGTACGTCGCGCTGAACACGAACATCGCGGCCGCGGCAGGCGTCCTCGGCGCCGTGATCACGTCCTGGATCGTGGTCAAGAAGCCCGACCTCTCGATGATGCTGAACGGCGCCATCGCGGCGCTCGTCGCCATCACGGCAGCGTGCGCGTTCGTCGCGCCGTGGGCTGCGATCCTCATCGGGGGCGTCGCCGGCGTGATCGTCGTCCTCGGCTCGCTCCTCGTCGAGCGGCTGCGAATCGACGACCCCATCGGCGCCATCGCCGCGCACGGAATGGCGGGGGTCTGGGGAACGCTCGCGCTCGGATTCCTCACCGTGCCCTCGCTCGCAGAGAGGCTCGCCACGGGAGGCCCGGGCCTGCTCTACGGCGGCGGCTTTCACCAGCTCGGCGTCCAGGCGCTCGGCCTCGCGACCGTCGGCGTCTTCACCTTCGGCGCGTCGTTCGTCATCCTCTGGGCTCTGAAGGTGACGATCGGCATCCGCACCGAGCCGGAGGTCGAGACGGCCGGCCTCGACGTCTCCGAGCACGGCATGTGGGGCTACCCCGAGTTCTACATCCCGGTTCCGGGCGGCTACGGAACCGAGTCCCATCGCCATCTCGGAGTCGCGCACACCCTCAAGGCGCGTGAGGCGCCGCACCCCGCGCCGCTCGCCGAGCCGGCCGCCTGACCGTCGACATGCGGCCCGCGCCTGCCTCCCGGCGCGGGCCGCATGTCAACCTACGCCGGTGAGAAAGCTCCTGGCCCGGCTGCGAGGGCGCGAGGACGATCGCGTCAGCGCCGCCCGCCTGGCCCACCGCGAGGGCCGGTTCGCCGAGGCGCGGCGCATCCTCGCGCCGGTGGTCGAGGAAGGCGATGCGTCGCTCGAGGTCCTGCGCGGCTTGGCCGAGCTCGAATACCTGTTGGGCGACTACGTGACCTCGGAGATGCTGCTCACCCAGGTGGTCGCGCGCGCGGGGAAGGACCTCGAGGCGCGGGCGGACGCCGAGGCCGCCCTCGCGCTCGTCTACCTCCAGACGAACAGGTACGCGGAGACGAAGCACCTCTTCGCCGGCATCGAGGATGCGATCACGCTTCCCATCTGGGACTTGATGCGGTCCTTCGGCCGCGAGCCGTATAGCGTCGAATGGCCCGCTGGAGTCGACGCGGTCGAGGCGCCCTTCCTCCAGGAGGCCGACTGGGAGCTCCCGCGCGTCGCCGTCGAGATCAACGGCCGCCTCTTCGAGGCGAAGATCGACACGGGCGGCGATCTCTTCACGCTCGACGCCGCAGCCGCCGAGGCGCTCGCGATCGAGCGGGTGGCGACCTTCACGGGCACGTTCGCAGGGGGCGCCCCGGGGGAGATGGCCTACGGCCGGGCCGATGAGATCGCGATCGGCGGCCTCACGGTCCGCGACGTCCCCGTCTCGATCTCGGGCCTCCATCAGCCCGTGATCGGCACGGGCTTCCTGCGCCAGTTCCTGCCCACGATCGACTATCCCGGCCGCCGGCTCGTCCTGCGGCCGCGCGGAGACACGCTCGAACCGACGATCTCGTCGGGCATCGAGGTCCCGTTCGCGCTCGCGCTCGTCCACCTGTTGATCGCATCCGGACAGCTCGACGACCTGCCGGCCACGTTCGTCGTGGACTCGGGGCTCGAGGACGACGGCGGCGGCGCGTTCACCTGCTCGGCGGAGACACTGGCGGCCGCCGGCATCCCGCTGCCCGAGACGTCGCCGAAGGTCGGCGAGTCGGGCGCGGGCGACATCACCCTCGAGCTCGGCCACTTCCCCATCCGGCTCCTGGCGGTCGGGGACGTGCGGAAGGAGGACACGCGGGGCCTGTACGGCGCGTTTCCCGCCGAGTGGAACGAGATCGCCGAGTTCCGCGTCCACGGGATCCTCAGCCACCACTTCCTGCGCGACTACGCGTGGACGATCGATTTCTCCCGGATGACGATGACGTTCGTCCCGCCCGCTCCTGGGTAGGGTCAGGGCAAGCGACCGAGGAGGACGAGGATGCTTGGCTGGGTTGGCAACGTCGAGCAGGAGACGCTCGACAACGAGACGTTCCGCACCGTGGTCTTCACGGGCGACCACACGCAGCTGACCGTCATGAGCCTGAAGCCCGGCGAGGACATCGGGCGCGAGCGCCACGACGGCATCGACCAGTTCCTCCGCATCGAGCGAGGCAGCGCGCGCGTGGAGCTGGGCCGCACCGAGGAGACGATCGACGAGACGCACGACGTCGAGGACGACTGGGCGATCATCGTCCCGGCCGGCCTCTGGCACAACGTGGTCAACACGGGCGACGGGGAGCTGAAGCTCTACTCCCTCTACTCGCCGCCCGAGCACCCGGACGGCACCGTGCACGAGACCAAGGAAGAGGCCGAGGCGGCCGAGGCCGCCCAGCACGGCTAGCCGGTCAGACGGCTCAGGACGCCCGCGACGACATCCGCGATCCAGACGGTCTCGCCCTCCGAGGCGAGCCCGTTCACGTTCACCGTGCCGGTCGGCGCCACCGACGCGCCCAGCTCGCCGGTCGCGGGATCCACGCTCACGAGCGTCTCCAGCACGGGCAGTCCCTGACGGTCGGCCTCGGGCTCGGCGACCGCGACCCAGATCGCGTCGTCGGTGCTCACGAGGTCGATCCCGCCCGTCCCGATCTCGATCGTCTCCTGCGTCTCTCCCGTCGCCGGGTCGACGCGCAGGAGGTCCGTGCCGCGGCCGGTCGCCCAGAGCGCGCCTCCCACGAGGACGAGGCGCTCCGGGGTGTCGCCCGGGAGCTCCGAGAGCTTGACGGCGGTGTCCGCGGCAGGATCGATGCGCCAGAGCGTGTGGTCGCGATGGCAGATGACGAGCACCGAGGCGCCGTCCTCGACCATGTCCGAGGCGCCGTCGCCGACCTGAACGCGGCCCGCGACCTCCATCGTCTCCGGGTCGATCCGCGCGATCTCGGAGCCGCTACCGGAGGCGGCCCAGAGAAAGCCTCCGCGCGCCCAGATGTAGGGCGTGTCGTCGAAGAGTGCGATCTCGCCGGCGACCTCGTCCGTCTGCGGGTCGACGCGGTAGACGGTGCCCTGCTCGCGCCAGACGGCCCACACCGACGTCTCGTCGGCCGTGACCGCCACCGCGCCCTGGGCCGGGACGCGTGCGAGGACGTCGCCCGACTCCGGGTCGATGCGCAGCACCTCTCCATCCGTGCGGCAGGCGACCCAGACCGAGCCGAACGCAACCGTGGCCGCGAACTGCGGCAGGAAGTCCACCTCGCCCCCGCAGACGGCGAAGGCATCGGCGCCCTCGAGCGGCGCCGCGACTGTCTCGACCGGGCTCGTGCTCTCGGCGGGCACGGCCTGGGGCTCGTCCTCCCCGCCGCAGGCAGCGGCCAGGAGCACGACGACGATGGCGACGGCTGCTGCGCGCACACCCTCACTACGCGCGGGCCGCGAGGTTCGTTACCGCGTCAGGGCGGCGAGCGCTTCGTGCGGCATCGGGAACCACCGCAACCGCTCGAAGTCCGCGGAGACCTCGGCGGCGGGCGCCACGTCGGCCGGCGGATGCGCTTCGACCTCCGAGACGATGCGCCCGGCTTCCTCGAGGTGTCCCGCGAGCAGCGACTCGTCGGCGGAGAGGCGGAGCCTCCCGTGACCGGACCCCTCGGCATACGGGAAGCCCGCGAGCGTCAGCGGCGGGCGCCGGGGCCGGTCGCGGTGGTGCCAGAGCCCCAGGCGCGGGTCGAAGCGATAGAGCGGCAGGAGCTTCCACGCGTGTTCGGCAAGGAAGTCGACCGCGTCGACGAGGTACTCGAAGACCGTCTCGCTCATGAAGTAGTTGAACGACAGGCGCACGAACGCGAGCTTGATCCCTGCGTAACCGCGCATGACCTCGGCCTCGTGGGCGGCCGACGCCTCAGCGTCGAAGTCGATGAGCCGGTGCATGTACGGGCCGGCGCAGAAGCAACCGCTGCGGGCCTGAATGCCGAAGAGGTCGTCGAGCAGGGCGACGACGAAGTTCGAGTGCAGCATCCCGTCCGACCGCGCCGCGAGCGGGTAGCGGATGCCGAAGGAGACGATGGCGACCCGCCGCAGCTCGGGGTTGCCGAGCACGTACAGGCGCGGGTTGGACGCCCACGAGTCGAGCGCGCTCTGCACGTAGCCCTCCTCGAGCTCCTTGATCGTGGAGACGCCGACCGCCTCCTTGAGCCCGAAGACGAGCCCGGCGCGAATCGACTCGACGATCCCGGGCGTCCCGCCCTCTTCCCTCTGCACGGGATCCGGGTGATAGGTCTGGTGGTCCGGCGTGACGTAGGAGATGGTGCCGCCGCCGGGCGTCGCGGGGACGCGGTTGGCGAAGAGGTGGCGCTTGGCGACGAGCACGCCGGGCGTGCCCGGCCCGCCGGGAAACTTGTGCGGCGAGAGGAAGATCGCGTCCTTGTACGCCAGGTGGCCGTCGTCGACGTCGGGCGCTGCGTTCATCTCGATCGGCAGATACGGGCCGGCGGCTGCGTAGTCCCAGAAGGCCAACGCGCCGTGCCGGTGAAGCAGGATCGAGACGGCGTCGACGTCCGTGAGGATCCCCGTGACGTTCGACGCTGCCGAGAAGCTTCCGATCTTCAGCAGCCGTGCGGCGTAGCGCTCGAGCTCATCGCTCAGGTGGTCGAGGTCGAAGCCGCCGTCGCCGTCCTCCCTGATGACGACGACATCCGCGATCGACTCGCGCCACGGAAGCTCGTTCGAGTGGTGCTCGTACGGGCCGACGAAGACGACCGGCCGCTCGGGTGCTGCGGCGAAGCGGCCGAGCTCGAGGACGCGAAGCAGGCGGTCGATGGCCCCCGTCGCGCCCGAGCCGGCGAAGACGACCAGGTCGTCCTCCCCGCCGCCGACGGCCCCGTGGACGATCCGGCGCGCCTCCTCGCGCAGCCGCGTCATCTGGAGCCCGGTCGCCGAGGCCTCCGTGTGCGTGTTGGCGTAGAGCGGCAGCACCTCGCCGCGGATGAAGTCTTCGATGAACGAGAGCGAGCGGCCCGAGGCCGTGTAGTCGGCGTAGACGAGCCGGCGCAGGCCGAAGGGCCCTTCGAGGAGAGCGTCGTCGCCGATGACCGACGTCCGGATCCGCTCCAGCAGGGTCGCTGCGGCACCGGCGCTCTGTGGGCCGGCGAGGACGAACGGTTCCGCTGCGGTCGCGCTCACGCTTCCATCCCGTCTCTCCTCTAGGACGGGCCGGCGGCGCGAAATCTTCGCCCCGCTACCTCCCGACGGTAACGAGACGGTCGGCGCGCACCCCGGTGAGCCGCTCCTCGCGGCCGCCCGGGTACCGCACGAGGAGCTCGCGAACCGTCGTCGCGTCGCCGAGGCCGAAGTGGACGCGCGGATCCTCGGACGAGAGATAGCTCGTCCCGGCCTTCACCTCGCGCACGAGACGGCGCCCGTCCGGGAGGACGGCGGTGACGACGGCGCCCGGAGCGAAGCGCTCCAGCTTCACCTGGAGCCAGTGGCCCTCCGCTCCGGAGTTGCGGAGCAGGACGAGCCGGCCGGCGATCGACGCGACCGCGATGTCGAGGTCGCCGTCGTTGTCGTAGTCGGCCACGGCCAAGCCTCGTCCGTTGACGTCCCGGACCCGTCCGAGGCCGAGGCCCTGGCTGACGTCCGCGAACCCCTCCTCGCCCGCGCCGAGCACCTTGATCGGCTCTGCGTCCGTCCTCAGGTTCGTGAGAGGAATCGCCCCGTTGGCGAGGGCGAGGTCGAGAGCGCCGTCCTGGTCGAGGTCGGCCCACGACGCACCCCAGCCGGCGAGCGTCGTGTCGAAGACGGAGGCGAACTCGGGCCGAGCGTCGGCGAACGGCTTCCCCGGGCGGCTCTCGAAGACGCCGTGGAGCTGCCGGTGCGAGTTGGTCACGAACAGGTCGGGGCGGCCGTCGCCGCTGTAGTCGGAGGCTGAGACGCCCATCCCCGCGTTCCGGTCGGCAACCCCGGCCTCGACGCCGCGCTCCTCGAAGCGGAAACCGAGACCATTCGACGCCGGAACGTTCACGTAGAGCCGGTTCGGGTCGAGATCGTTGGCGACGTAGAGGTCGATCAGCCCGTCGCCGTTCACATCGGTGAAGGCCGAGCCCAGCCCGTGCTCGACGACGGACGCTTCGACGCCCACCTCCTGCGCCACCTCGCGGAAGCGCGACCGGCCCTTCCAATCGAGCCCGTTGTTGAGGTAGAGGCGGTCGCGGACGCCGGCGACGTTCGACGGGAACGGCTCGGCCGAGCCGGGGACCGGGGCGTTGACGTCCGCATAGCCGGCCACGAAGAGGTCCGGCAGGCCGTCGCCGTTCACGTCGGCGACCGACGCGGCGGTATGCCAGCCGTAGGTGTCGATGCCGGCGGCGCTCGCGCCCTCGGCGAACTTCCCCCCACCGAGGTTCCAGAGCAACGCGTCGTACCCGGCTGCCGTGACGAAGAGGTCGGTGCGCCGGTCGCCGTTGAAGTCCGCGGCCACGCAGCCGTTCCCGCGCAGCTGCAGGTCGGCGCCGGAGCCGCGGCTCACGTCGACGAACCTGCCCTTCACGTTGCGGTACAGCCCGTTGCGCGGCAGCCCGCCGCGCTCCTTCCAGCGGGCGACGTCGACCTGGATGGAATGCGAGTTGACCGCGTAGAGGTCGAGCCAGCCGTCGCCGTCGAAGTCGAGCCAGCAGACCCCGCCGCCCATCATCGCCACCGGATCGGCGGAGGTCTTGAAGCGGAAGGCGCCGTGCCGGAAGTCGAGCCCGACGTGGCGCGCGACGTCCACGAGCCGGACGTCACCGAGGCCGGCCCCCGCACCCGCGACGACAGGCCCGGTGACGAGGAGATCGTCACCCCCACGCGAGGCGACGATGAGGTACCGCCCGTCCTGCAGCTCGAGCTCGAGCGTCTGCGCAAAAGACTGGGGATCGCCCTGTTGCCCGCCTGACGTGATCGCGACGGTCCCCTCCAGCTCGGCGACGACAACCGGCGGTCCCTGGCCTTCGCCGACGTGCAGGGTGAGGCGCACGCGTTCCACGTGGTAGTCGGGCAGGACCGGGTCGCCCGCCATCTGCTGGAAGAGCCCGGCGAGCCGTGCCCCGCCGGCGACCGTCGCTGCAAGCTCGGCGTCGCCCGACGCAAGCGCCTCGGACTCCGTGCGCAGGCCGGTGACGAGATCACTTGCGATCTTCAGCGCGGTCTCCCGGTCGAGCTCCGTGGAGACGTCTTCCGAGGGCACGACGGTCACCTCGGGAAGCTCCGACACGTTCGCCACCGGCCCGGCCGCAGCCTCGCTCGTCCGCGCGGGGATGCCGGCGAGGACGACGAGCGCGGCGAACGTCACCGCGCCTGCAAGGACGACAGCCGCCGTCCGCGCCCTGTCCAGGCGCGGTACGGGCGCACCCCAGCGCGAAAGGATGATCTCGCCGACCGGCCTGGCCGCGCAGACCAGCGCGAGCGCCGCGAGCACGGCGACCTTCGTGGCGAACTCGGTCGTCTGCGGCGCGATCAGCAGCACCGCGACCAGCGCGATCGCCACCGCGTAGACGCGCCTCCCCGCACGGCCCGCGGGGATGGTCTTCGGGTCGGTGATCATGAAGAAGAGGAAGACGAGGATCTCGGGCGAGAAGACGAGGACCCGCCAGAACTCCCAGCCGGTGATCGGCCCGAGGTGCCAGCGTGCGGTCATCGCGTGCCCGCTCGCGGCGAGCACGGCGATCCCGGCCGCAAAGGCGATCCAGAAGCTCACCGCGATCACCAGCAGCCGCAGCCGCGAGAGGATCACGAGCCCGCCGACGACGATGATCGCGAGCGCAAGGGCCATCCAGGCGGACATGGGGCCCCACCAGAACTCGAGCGGGTCGGCACGGCTCGAGCCGAGGATCAGGAAGGCCAGGACGAGCCCGAAGTTCGACGGGTTGAAGACGTGGCGTCCGCGGAACTGGATCAGATACTTGGAGAGAAGCGCGACCGCCGAGGTCGCGGCGAAGATCCACCAACCGTGCATGCTCCACCAGTCCCCGTGCTCCGTCCCGGGGACGCGAAGGATGAACGCTACGCCGTTCCCGGTCAGGAGCGCGCTCGCCGGCCACATGAGCACGTGCTGGCGCCGGAACGCGATCCCGACCTCGAGCACCGCGCACGTCAGCAGGCAGACGAGGATCTGCGCGATCGACAGCCGGAACTCGAACGCGACCTGGCCGAGGACCTGCAGCGACACGATCACCGCAGCAAGGTGAAGGCGCGGGTCCGAGCGCTTCGGGAGCAGCACCGGATACGACGTCCCTCGGATGCGCAACGTCGGCGTCCCTGCAGCAGTGGCGGGCGCGCTCATGCAGCGATGATGCTACGCAGCCGGCGGAACCGCCAGCAGCGCCGGCCTACTTCACGACGCGATACCGGACGTGAGTGGCCTTCGGGCCTTCAATAACCCGCGTCACCTCGAGCTCGACGTCGTCAGGCCCGAGGCCCTCGAAGAGGGCCACACCGCCGCCGAGCAGGATCGGCGCGAAGGTCAGCCGCACTTCGTCCACCAGCCCGGCCTTCAGTGCTTGCTGCGCGGTGCTGGCTCCGCCGCCGATCAAGACGTCCTCGTCGCCGGCGGCCGCCTTCGCCTGGTTCATCGCGCTCTCGATTCCGTCCGTCACGAACGTGAAGGTTGTGTCGCTCTTGGTCAAGGGCTCCTGCGCCGTGTGGGTGAGGACGAACACCGGCTTGTGGAACGGCGGCTCATCGCCCCAGCCGTGGGCGTTGTCGAACATCCGCTTCCCCACGATGACCGCGCCGGAGGCGCCCATGTCCTCCGCGACCTGCGAGCTCGCGTTCGTCTCGCCGCCCTCGAGGCCGTGCGGCTCGCGCCAGCTGGCCAGCTCGACGACCCATTCGTGCAGCCGCTCACCGCCAACCCCGAGCCCTAGCTCGGGCCCGTCGTCCGGGCCGGCGACATACCCGTCGAGCGACATGCTGATATCGAAGACGACTTTTCCCATGAAGCCTCCTATCGCTTTTGCTGCCAGAACGCGATCTCGCCCCCCGCCGGCGTATTGACCACGCTACGCCATCCAGCCGGGCCTTCGCGCGGCTCGACGAGCACGGTCGCGCCCAGGGCCCGCGCGCGCTCGGTGGCGTCCCGGATGCACTCGACCTGGACGTACGGGAGCCAAACCGGCTGCGTCGCCTCGCACTGGACGATGCCGCCGCCGAAGGCGGGCCCGAGCTCGAGAGCCACGTACGACCCGCCGCCGGCGTCGATCCGTTCCGCGCGCCAGCCGCAGAGCTGCGCGTAGAGCAGCTCCGCCCTCGCCAGGTCGCCCGTGTGGAGCTCGAGATGGACGACGGGTTGCGGAGAGAAACAAGACACGTATTGCTGACTGAGACCTCTGTGACCGCGCAAATTCATCGGTGCGCGCGCCAGATAGGCTCCCGCCGGGATGCGCACCGCGTCGACAGGCCCGACGCCGCAGGAACGCGAGCTGCTCGAAGCCGCCGGGGGCGGCGACGAGGACGCCTTCGCGCGCCTCGTCGAGCCGCACCGCCGCGAGCTCCACGCGCATTGCTATCGCATGCTCGGCTCCGTCCACGACGCCGAGGACGCGCTTCAGGAGACGCTCCTGCGCGCCTGGAGGGCGATCGGCCGCTTCGAGGGCCGCAGCTCGCTGCGCTCGTGGCTCTACACCATCGCGACGAACACGTGCCTGAACGCAATCGAGAAGCGCCCGAAGCGCGTGCTGCCGATCGACTACGGGCCAGCGGTCGACCCGCACTCGACCCCCGGTGAGCCGCTCGTCGAGTCGGTCTGGGTGGAGCCGTACCCCGACGAGGAGCTCGCGGTCGAGGACGGGTTCGCCGCGCCTGACGCGCGCTACGAGCTGCGCGAGAGCGTCGAGCTTGCCTTCGTCGCGGCGCTCCAGCTTCTGCCGGCGAACCAACGCGCGGCCCTGATCCTGCGGGAGGTGCTCGGCTTCTCGGCCCGCGAGGTCGCGGAGGCGCTCGACACGACCGTCGCCTCGGTGAACAGCGCCCTCCAGCGCGCCCGGGAATCCGTCGACCAACGGCTCCCCGAGCAGAGCCAGCAGGCAACCCTACGCGCGCTCGGCGACGAGGAGCTCACCGACCTCGTCGAGAGCTTCATGGACGCGATGGCGCGGCACGACGTGGCCGCCGTGGTCGAGCTGCTGGCCGAGGACGCGGCCTGGTCGATGCCGCCGATGTCCACCTGGTTCCACGGACGTGAGGCGATCACTGCCTTCCTGACCGAGTGGCCGCTCTCGGGCGAGTGGCGCTGGCGCCACCTGCGAGCGCGCGCGAACGCGCAGGCGGCTTTCGGCGCATACACGTGGTACGAGGAGTCCGGGAGCTACCGCCCGTTCGCGCTCAACGTGCTCACGTACCGCGGCGCCAAGGTCTCGGACATCACGTCGTTCATCACACGCCGGGAGCCGGCGCCCGAGCGCCTCGACCAGGCGCGCTGGCCGGACGAGCCGATCGACCCGCTCCGCGACATCTTCGGGCGCTTCGGCCTGCCCGACGAGATCCGCGCGTAGACAAGACCTCCAGAAGGGAGACACCATGGGACAGCCGGTCGTCCATTTCGAGATCGTGGGGAAGAACGGCGACAAGCTGAAGGAGTACTACGGCGCGCTGTTCGGCTGGGAGATCGACTCCGACAACCCGATGGCCTACGGCATGGTCGCCCGCGAGGGCAATATCAACTCGGAGGGCGTCGGGATCGGCGGCGGCATCGCCACGGGCCCCGAGGGCTACGAGGGCCACGTCATGTTCTACATCGAGGTGCCCGACGTGGAGGCCGCGCTCGCAAAGGCGGAGAGCCTCGGCGGGACGCGCGTCATGGGTCCCGAGGAGGTCATGGACGGCCTCGTGCTAGGCCACTTCCACGACCCCGAAGGCCACCTGGTCGGGGTCGTCTCCGGCTAGTCCGGAGCGCGAATGGGGCCCCGCGGTGCGGGGCCCCGTCGCTCGGTCCTACTCGCCCATCACCCGCATCTGGTTGCCGGACGGGTCGCGGAAGCCCGCGTCGATCCCGTAGGGCTGCTGCGTCGGCTCCTGCGAGAACTCGACGCCGCGCTTCTTCAGCTCCTCGTAGGTCGCATGGATGTCGGCCGTGGTGAAGAAGAGCCCGCCGGCGGCGCCCTTCGCCAGGGTCGCGAGCACCTGGTTGCGCGTCTCCTCGTCGAAGACGGGCGGGCCGGGCACGGCCATGAGCGTGAGCGCGACGTCGTCCTGGCCCGGGACGCCGACCGTGAGCCAGCGGAAGTTGCCGAGCTCGGCCACCGTGGTGTCGTCGCGAAGCTCCATTCCGAGCTTCTCCGTGTAGAAGGCGAGCGCCTCGTCCTGGTCGTGCACCCAGACGTTGACGTGCGTGAGCTGCTTGAGCATCGTGGTCTCCTTCTGTTTCGAGGTCGAGGACGACGTTAGTCGCGAGGCTCGGGACTGTCTTCTCGAAACGTGCTGGACTGCGGGCGCGCGTACGCCAGGGCCACACAGGTGGGGATCCGGACGTGTGTCAAAGCCGGCGGATAGGCGGCCCGGTACTCCGTCGGGGGGATGCCGTACGCCCGGCGGAAGCTGGTCGTGAAGGACCCGACGCTGCGCAGCCCGACCGCGAAGCAGATGTCGGCGACCGACCAGTCGGTGTGGCGAAGCAGCGCCGCGGCACGCTCCAGGCGCCGGGTGAGGAGGTACTGGTGCGGCGACTCGCCGAAGGCCTTACGGAACTCGCGGCTGAAGTGCGCCTGAGAGAGGTGCGCGGCCCGTGCCAGGTCGGAGACGTCGAGCGGCTCGTGGTAACGGGAATCGGCGAGGTCCTTCGCGCGCAGGAGGTGTCGCGCCGGCGGGACGAGCGTCGTCGTGGTCATGCCGCCACCGCGCGCTTCGCCCGGTGGAGCCGCACGGCCGCCGAGACGCCCTTGAGCGGGACGTCGCCGACGAGCTCGAAGTCTCCGTCGTCCATGCCTGAGCTTCGCATGGCCGCGTCGCTGACGAGCACCTCGTGCGGGCCGGCGTAGTCGGCGATCCTCGCGGCGACGTTGACCGTCCGGCCGTAATAGTCGCCTTCCTGGACGATCACCGGCCCGGCGTTGATCCCGATCCTCGCCGGAACGGAGATGGCCTTCTCGGCCTGCTCGATGAGCGCAAGGCCGCTGCGAATCGCGCTCTCGGGCTCGCTGAAGTAGAACATCACGCCGTCGCCGAGCCACTTCACCGGGCGGCAGCCGTGCGTGCGCGAGGCCTCATGGACGACGGTGGCGAGGTCGGCGGCGAGCTCTGCGGCTGCCTCGTCGCCCCGCTCCTCCGCCAGGGCGGTGTAGCCGGTCAGGTCGAGGAAGGCGATGGCGGGCGGCTGCTTCGGCTGCCGGGGCGTGAGCCCTCGCTCCTCCATGAACCCTTCCGTGACGCCGACGAGGTACTCGAGCACCGAGCGCTCGCGGTGCCGGCTCTGAAGCCACGGGACGATCGACGAGACCAGCTCCGTGTAGCCGGCCGCCCTCTGGTAGACGAGCGCGTCCCTCTCCTCGTTCGAGAGCTGCTCGAACGCCGCGACACGCTGGCGCACCGCGAGGTCGAAGAACTGGAGTCCGGCGCCGACGAGCCGCTGAATGGTCCCGCCGTAGAGCCGGGCGAAGCGCGACAGCTCGTCGTCGTCCGCGAGGTCGAGCCTCGTGAAGAGGAGCTCGAGTATCTCCGCGTCCTCGGCGCGCACGCGGTCGTCCTCGGTCGGCGGGATGCCGAGCTCGCCGGAGAGCCGCCGAACGAGCTCGGGCGAGCGGCCGAGCTTCGCCGGCCAGCTCCTCGTAGGTCGCCGAGGCTCCGACTGGCTCCGGCAGGAAGAGCCCGAGCGGGAACGAGAGCTCACCGGTCTCAACGCCTTTGGCCACGTCCTCGAGCGAGACCCCGGCCTCCTCGAAGGCCGCCATCAGGCGCACGACGTGCACGTCGGAGGAGGCGAACCCTTCCTCCTCGCCGTCTGTGAGCAGGCCCAGATCCTGAAGCCGGCGGACCTGCTCCGGCGAGCAGGGGGCCAGCTCCGCGAGCTCCGTGGCGGAGATCCTGCCCACGGCGCGACTCTAGCCAAAGCCTGCGAGGATGAATCCATGGCGGCCATCGAGATCGCCACGCCCCACGGGCCTGCCAGGGCCCACCTGCATCCGGCCGACCGCCAGCGGGCTGCCCTTGTGCTCGGTCACGGGGCCGGCGGCGGAATCGAGGCGCGCGATCTCGTGGCGGTCGCCGACGTCGCGGTGTCGGAGGGGTTCACGGTCGCTCTCGTCGAACAGCCCTACCGCGTCGCGGGACGCCGCTCCCCGGCCCCCGCGGGACAGCTCGACACCGCCTGGACGTCCGTCGTGGAGCACCTCCGTGAGAACGAGCTGGCGGGACTCCCCCTCGTGGTCGGCGGCCGCTCGCTCGGCGCGCGCGTGGCCTGTCGCACGTCGGCCGCGCTCGGCGCGGCGGCCGTCGTCTGTCTCGCCTTCCCGCTCCAGCCGCCACGACGAAAGACGGGCAAGCCCGCGGAGAGCCGCCTTCCGGAGCTGGACGCCGTCGGGGTCCCGACGCTCGTCGTCCAGGGCGAGCGCGACCCGTTCGGCATGCCGCCCGAAGGCCCGCTGCGCACCGTCGCCCGCGTGCCGGGCGACCACGGCCTGAAGGCCGACCTCGAGGCCGTGGCCGCCGCGGTGCGAGCCTGGCTGCAACTACTGGATCTCGAGAACTGAGAGGACGTGATCGGCAGGGTCCTTGAACCAGGCGATTGCCTGCGGGCCCATCTCGCCGTCGTCCCTGAAGATCCCCTTCTCGTCCGTCTTGATCTCCGGCAGGTCGTACTGCTCCATCGTGACGCCGCGCCTGTTCAGCTCCTCCACGGCCGCCTCGATGTCGTCGACGGGGAAGTTGAGGATCGTGTGCTTCGGGGCGGTGTAGCTGTCCGACGGATAGACGAACACCGGGGTGCTCCCGGCGATGTGCAGCTCGAGCCCTTCCGGCGTCTCGACGACGTCGAGGCCGAGCGTCCCGCCGTAGAACTCCTTCGCGGCGCCGATGTCCGGCGCCGAGAAGCTCGTGAAGACCTTCGTGTCCTTGAACATGTGGTCTCCCTTGGCCGTTTCGGGTGTCACAGGTAGAGACCGGCCGGAGTGCCCCGCCTCATCGGTCACTCGGCCAGGAAGCGCGTCACCTCGTCGGCGACGAGCTGGGGCGCGGTCATGATCGCCGCGTGCCCCTCGCCGGGGAGCACGGCGATGCGGGCGTCCGGAAGCGCGTCGCGGATCCTCTCCGTTCCCTCGCGCGCCCAGTCCGGGCTCTCGCCGCCGAGCAGGAGCAGCGCCGGCGCGGCGACGTCCCTGAACCGCTCGGGCTCGAGCACGTAGGTCTCCTCGGCGCGCACCTCGCGCGCGACGGTGTGCGCGGCCGCGACCCGCACCGGCCAGGTCGGCGCGCCGCGCAGCTGCTCGACCTCGTCGGGAGTCAGCCCGAAGAGGCCGAGGGCGTATACGAGCGCTTCCTCCCGCTCGCCGCGGTCGACGAGCGCCTCGATCCGCTCCAGGTACTCGTGCGGCACAACGGAGATGCCCGGAGAACCCTCGTAGACGACGAGCTTGGCGATGTTCGGAGTCGCGAGCGACCGCGCCGAGCGCCACGGTCGCGCCGTAGGAGTGGCCGAAGACGTTTGCAGGCTCGCCGAGCGAGTCGACGATCGCCGCCACGTCCTCGAACTCGCGCTCGATCGCGTACTCCGCGGCGTCCCCGCTCTCGCCTCGGCCGCGCCGGTCGACGGCGTAGAGCGTGAAGCGATCGACGAGCGACGGAAGGATGTAGCGGAAGCTCCAGTGCGCGCCGGTCGTGCCGTGGAGGAGGACGAGCGGCGGTCCTGTCGCCGCTCGCGATGTACGCCGATTCGCGTGCCGTCGCTCGACGTCACGTGCACGACAACGGGGGCAGCCTCACCCACGACGGCAGGCTATCGCCCGCCCGACTAAACACGCCGACCCGTCGTCGAGATCATGTAGGTATGTGGCGGCGCTCTGAAACCGATCCGGAACTCGCTGCGATCGAGACCGTCTACCGGGAGCAGCTCCGGTCGTTCGTCAGGCTCGCGACCGCCATCACCGGGAACGAGCAGACCGCCTACGACGCCGTCCACGACGGCTTCGTGCGGGCCGTTCGCTACCGCAGCCGGCTGCGGGACCGCGAATCGGCTCCGGGCTGGGTCTGCCGGATCGTCCTCAACGAGGCGCGGAAGCGCACGACGGCGGAGCTCCGCCACGTGTCCACGCCGATCGAGGCCGCCGACGAGCCCGCGACCAACGGGCATCACGAGGCAGGCGCCGCCGCGGCCGCGCTCGCCTCGCTCCCCGAGCGCCAGAGGTTGGCGCTCTTCCTCCGCTACTACGCCGATCTGGACTACGCGGGAATCGCCGAGGCCCTCGGGATCTCCCGCGGGACGGTGTCCGCGACCTTGAACGCAGCCCATTCGAACCTGCAGACGAAGCTGAAGGAGGTCAACGCATGACCGACGTGGCTGAGCTCCTCGACACCCTGGCGCCGCCCTACGAGGGCACCGGCGACTGGAACCGCGTCCTCCGCGACGCCAAGCTCGAGCGCCGCCCGCTCTGGCGGCCCTACCGACTCGCCGCAGTCGCCGCGCTCGTGGCGGTGATCGCGGGCGCCGTCGCCCTCTGGCCCGCAAGCAACGGGACCGGCGGCTCTGTCCTCGACCGGGCGCTGGCCGCGACCGGCGAGGGCGCCGTGCTCCACCTGGTCTCCGAGGGCGAGCTGCCCAGGACGCTGGTCGACCTCGAGACCGGCGAGCGCACCGAGGTTCGCTCGCTGAACGAGGTCTGGTTCGACCCCGAGGCGGGATTCCGGCAGACGGAGACGTTCGACGGCGTCGTGCAGTTCGACACCGTCCTCGGCCCCGACGAGATGCCGGAGCACGCGACCTCGATCTACTCCAGCCTGGGCGCCGGCTATCGGGAGGCGCTCGAGTCCGGGCGGGCCGAGGTCGTCGGCGAGGAGACGGTCGACGGCACGCCGGTCTACTGGATCCACATCGAGGACGGGCACGACGTCGCCGTCTCGCGCGACACGTACGAGCCGACCTACATCCGCGTGAACATGAACGGTTCGCCCGCGCTGACGCGGATCGTCTCCTACGAGACCGTGGAGTCCGGCTCGGCCCCGCTCGACGCCCAGGGAACGCCTCCGGGCCCGCAGGACGTCACCACCGCGTACGGCGCCGAGGTCGACCTGGCCGACGCAGCGTCCCTGCTCGGACGGGAGCCCGTCTGGGCCGGGTCGAGCCTGCACGGCTTCCCGCTCGACTCCGTGCGCTCGCTGAGCCTCCCCACCACGGACGGCACCGTTCCCGGGCTGAGCCTCGTCTACGGCTCCGCCGAGGGCGGCGGCCCGCACGTCGAGCTCAGCGAGTCCGCGACCCTGGCCGAGGGACTGACGATGCTCGTCGGCGTCCGCGGCTACGTGCCGCCCGAGGGAACGGCGCTCGTGGCAGGCTCCCAGGCGCTCGTCGGGATGAACGGCCTCGTCGTGGCGATCCACGCGCCCGACGAGGCGATGGCGATCGACGTCGCCCGGCTGCTCGAGCCGTACGCCGGCTAACGGGCGGGTACGCGCAAAGGAGCGGGCGGGCTCGTCCCGCCCGCTTCGCGCGCGTTGACAGCAGTAGCGCGGTGGTGACAGGGTCCGCAGGGCCGTGACCGACTCGACGCCGCTCGACTCTCCCGCGATCGGGACGTCCAGCACCGATCTGGTCGAGCCCTGCTCGAACCAGGACCCCCGCCCCGCATACCCGCCGGCCCCGCCGAAGCAGCCGCCGCTCGCGCTCGCCTTTTCGGGCGGCGGGTTCCGGGCGTCGCTCGCCGCGCTCGGCGTGCTCCGGTTCCTCGCCGACGCCGGGCTCCTGGGCCAGGTCAGGTGGGTCTCCTCCGTCTCCGGCGGATCGATCCTCAATGGAGCCTTCGCGGTCGCCTACCCGGACATCGAGTCGGCCGGATTCACGCCCGACGCCCTGGAGCAGCACCTCGTGCAGCCCTTCGTCGAGCGGATCAGCAGCGCCTCCATGCAGAAGGGCCTCGCCGGCGGGCTCTGGAAGATCGTCGGCCGGCGCACGCGCACCGACCTGCTCGCCGACAAGCTCGACGAGTGGTTCTTCTCGGGACGCCTTCTGGAGGACATCCCGTCCGGCTGCCGGTTCATCTTCAATGCGTCGAACCTGACCACCGGCGTGCGCTTCGGGTTCGAGCGCGACGTGTTCGGCGACTACGTCATGGGCCGACGGGCGACGGCCGGCAGCGGCCTCCGGCTCGCGCAGGCGGCCGCCGCGTCGGCGTCCTTCCCGGGCGCGTTCGCGCCCGTCGTGCTCAGCCAGTTCACGTTCCCGTGCTCGAACGGCCGCACTGCGACGCTGCTCGACGGGGGAACCTACGACAACATGGGCCTCGAGCCGCTGGACGACCTCAACCGGGCGTCGGTGCCAGACCACCTGCGCGGGGCCTGCCTCGTCGTCGCCAACGCGGGCGGGGTCTTCCGGGCCGGCGCCTTCAAGGGCCTCCCCTTCCTCAAGAACCTCCAGCGGACGAACTCCCTCCTCTACCGCCAGTCCGTGGTCCTCCGAACGCGGGCGATGGTGGAGCGCTTCCAGGCCTGGGAAAGCGCGCCCGAGGGCCAGAAGCCGCCGTGGGCTCGCCGCGGGGTTCTGTTCGGGCTCGCCACCACGATGCCCGAGGACACCGCGGCCGAATGGCGCGCGACCCGCCCGGAGCCCTCCAGGGACGCCGTCATCGCGCTCGCCAGGACCCCGACCACGCTCGACCTCTTTCCGCAGCAGCTCTGCGAACGGCTCATGTATCGAGGCTGGTGGCTGACCGGCGCGACGCTCTCCCAGTACCAACGCGAGCTCCTCCCGGCCGAGCTGCCCACGCGGCCGGACCCGGACGCATGACCGGGGACGACGAGCCCCTCGGGACGCGGGTCGAGAGGCTCCTGCGCGCGCAGGCGGAGAGCCGTGACGCACCCGAGTGGATCGTCGACCTCCTCGCCGGTGAGGACGTGGAGGCGAAGCTCACCGAGCGAGGCGACGTGGGCGTGGTCTTCACCACGCCCGGTGGAGACATCTGCGAGATCGAGGTGCGCCTCGCCTTCAGGGCCCCGCCTCCGGTCGCGGACCGCCCGTGGCAGCCTGCGGGAGTTCGGCTTCCGCAAGACGGCCTCGAGAAGCTCTCCTACATCGTCGTGGACGAGATCGTCGGCGAGGACGTGGACCTCTCGGTCTCGAGCTGGCCGATGGTCGACGTTCGCGGACGGCTCCTCATGCCCACGAAGGATCCTCTCGCCGTCCACGCCGACGTGCAGGCGCTGACGGCCTATGTCAACCGGCCCGACGTGCGCGCCGGCCGCCGCCCGATCGACATCCGCATGGGCACCGCCATGGCCGCCGAGGTCCGGACCAGGGCGATGGGCGCCGCCCGGCCGCGGCTCGACAAGTGGCTTGTGCCGCCCGTCCACGACATCACCGCACCGGCGCGCGACAAGGCGAAGGCGGCCTTCTACGCCGCAGTCGCGCCCGCGCTCGACCCCAAGGAGGTCAAGGCGATCCGGGAGGCCGCGAGCGAGTGAGCCCGATGCCGCGGAACAAGCCCGCGGTCATCCCTGCGGGCATCTTTCAGGACGGCGACTTCCTCGGAAACGTCGAGCCGACCGACCTCGTCTACTTCGTGCTCAACGTGGGCGACGGCGACCTGCAGCTCATCCTGCTTCCGCAGCGCGAAGCGGACAAGAGCCGCCGGGCGATCGTCGTCGACGTCGGCAGGTCAGGCAAGCTGCCGCCACTCCTCGACAGCCTCCAGGAACGGCACTTCCTCAACGTCCCCGACGACGGCCAGCTCTTCCCGCTCGTCATCGGAACGCATCCCCACGACGATCACATCTCCGGCATGCCGGAGTTCCTGCAGCTCTGGGGACATGCTGTCCGCGAGTACTGGGAGCCCGGCTACTGGCACACCTCGCTCGCCTACCAGAACACCATGCACCTACTCGAGGACGCCGACCCGCATATCCAGCACACCCAGCCGACGAGCGGCACCACACGCTTCATCGGACGCGTGAAGTTGATCGTGCTCTCCCCCGCCGTCGGCCTCCGGCGCCGGTTCGACACGTACGGGGTCGACCTCAACGACGCCTCGATCTCGCTTCGACTCGAGTTCCCCGCCTCCCGGGTCGAAAAGCGAAACCGTGACCGCGCCTACGTCGGCCTGCGCGGCAAGACGCGGACGCTCCTGCTCGGCGCCGACTCGCTCTTCGACTCGTGGGCGAACGTGCTCGTCGACTTCCCCGTCCTGCACCCGCAGACAGGCCCGGCGGCCGAGGCGCTCGAGAAGGCGGCGGGCCCAGACGCTCTCGACGCCGAGATCTTCAAGGTCCCCCACCACGCCTCGAAGCACGGCCTCAACCTCAGCCTCGTCGAAGCCGTGAGCCCTTCGATCTCACTCATCTCCTCCGTCGGCAGCGGCGGAAAGTACAACTTCCCGCACCTGGTCACGCTCGAGGCGCTCCGCGAGGGCGTCGAGCGCACGGCATCGAGCGGCGAGGCTCACAGGCCGGACTGGGAGCTCAACATCCACTACACCGCCGAAGAGGACACCGCGGGACCGCTCGGGTCGATGGCCCTCGTCATCCCGCCGAAGGGCCGGGAGGTCGGCTTCTGGCGCTTCCGCGACTCGCCGAGCGAGCCGGTCGACCTGTCCAAGGCCTGCCGTCTCGTGCCCGGCTAGCCGCCCCTCCGCCGCGACACCGCTCTGACCGCCACGGCCACGCCGGCACCGAGGAGCGCGACGAGGAAGCCCTGCACGAGCACCTGCTCGAGCGTCAGCTTCACGAAGGAGCCGTCCGCGACCCACTCGCACGGCGACTGCCGCAGCGAGACGACGTCCACGCAGCTCCCGATCGTCGGGTGCGTGACGATGGCCGCCACGCCTCCGAGCCCGGTGAGCGCGGCCGCGAACAGGCCGTGCACGACCGCGGCGTCGCTGGTCACGGTGACCGTGAGGGCGGCGACGAGCGCCTGGCAGGCCAGGGCGAGCACGACGGACCAGTACGCGTAGCCGAGCAGGAAGGCGTCCTGGTCGCGGGTCGCCTCGGCCACCCCGGCGTGGATGCCGGCGCGCAGGATGAGCGGAAGCACGTAGGCAACGGCCGCACCGGCGAGCCCGATCGCCGCCGCGCGTCCCACCCGCAGCACCGGCTGCGGCAGGCGCGCCCCGGAACCGTCGAGCGTCGCCCAGCGCGCGAGGTCAGGGCGGCCTTTCCGCAGAAGGAAGGCTGCGGCGAGCGGGAACGCCCAGACGGCCGCGAGCGCGAACCACACGGGCGGGCGCTCGGCGAACCAGAGCAGCTCCGGGTCCATGACGAACTGGAAGAGCCAGGTCGGCCCCGCCCAGATCGCCTGCGCGACGAAATCGTGGAGCTCGGCCGTCCCGCTCGTCGAGACCTCGATCACGTCGCGCGTCGTGCGGACGAGGAAGAAGATCCCCATGAAGACGGTCAGGACACCGGCCGCGACGACGAGGCCCAGGGCGGAAGCCCAGGCGGGCGAGCGGCTCGGGGCGGCAACCGGAAGCCAGGCGCGCGCCGAGATCGTGATCCAGGCGACGAAGAGCCCGAGCCCGACGAGAAGCACCACCGGCCAGAAGACGTCGAGCGTCCACGGCTTCGCGCTGATGATCGTCGGATCCGGCCCCAGCGCGGCCACGAGCGAGAAGTGCTGGCCGACCAGGAAGCCGACCCCGAGCGCGACGCCGAGGCGCCAGGATCCGCGCGGCCGCTCCCCCAGGGCGAGCGCCCCGAATGCCGACCGCCAGGCGCCCAGGCCGACGACCCCGACCGCGAGCGGCGCGAAGACGAGCGCCGAGATCCACATCGTCGAGAGCGCCTCGACGGCGAAGAAGTCGACCAGCGTCACGACCTCCGCGAACGCGATCGTGGCCGCGATCCCCGCACCGAAGGCCTCGAACGTCCCGAGAGTGAAGAGACCGCGCGGATCCTCGAGCGCTCGGAGACGCACAGCCGGGCTCGGGTGCAGGCCGACGAGCCGGTTGAGCCACGGCCGGGCAGGGGCCCGCATCGCCCCCAACAGCTTGGTGAGCGCGGGCGTCACGCCTGCCGAGGTCGACGCCCGCACGTCGGCGTAGACCTCCCGCGCGCGGAGCACCGCGTTGCGCGTCAGGTAGACGAACACCGTCAGCGCCACGAGCCGCCAGCCGAGGTCGAAGACCGTGTTCGCGTCCTCGTCGGCGAGGCTGACGAGGAACGGGAGCACCGCAACGAGGACGAACGCCCACCAGATCGAGACCGTGAAGTACGTCTTGGCGACGTCCCGGTTGCGCAGGTGGGCGAGCTCGTGGAGCACAACGGCCCTGAACGCGGGCCTGTCGGTGTAGTAGGTCGTCACGAGACCGCCGGAGAGCGCCACGTAGTACCGGCCGGGGCGCCCGAACGCGAGCCCACCGGGTGACGGGTTGAGCGCGTTCCAGACGAAGCGAGGAGCGCGCTCCAGGCCCGCCTCGGCGACGAGCCCGTCGAGCTCGGCGGCTACGTCGGGGGCGTCGTCCTCGCGGAACGGCTCGAGGCGGCGCCGGCGGAGCTTGACCAGCGGGGCCGCGAAGAAGAACGCCAGGGCGGTGGCGAGGAGGACGGCGACGCCGCCGAGCATGAACGCCGCCTTGGGACGGTTGATCTCGTCGATGCAGTCCGCGAACCGGCTTGCCGCGGCGTCGAGGTCGTCGGTTGTCGCCGCGACCGCCAGGGCCGCCTGCTGCTCCTCGACGCACGCGAGCGTGCGCCGAACCTCGGCCCGGTTGTCCGAGACGCTGAAGTAGAGCCAGTTGTAGAGGAACAGGCTCACGCCGACGATCGAGACGACGAGCAGGAAGAACCGGAACGTCGTGTCCGAGGGGAACGCGAAGGGGTTGAGTCGCGCTGGCTGCTCGCCGGACGGCCCGGCGGCCATCAGTCCGTCGCCAGGCTCCCGACGACCGCGTCCGCGAGCAGGCCCGCGCGGTCCTCGGGCACATCGAGCTCGAGCGCCCGGTCGTAGGCGATCTCACGCACTTCCTGGAGCTGCTCGGGGCTCAGGTCCGGCACGTCGTCCTTCGCCTCGTCGCCGCCCTCGCCGCGGTGGAAGAGCTTGTGGACGAACCCGCCGACGGCCTCGTCGCTCTCCTTCTCCACCGCGTCCCCGAACTGCCTGGCGAGGGCGATGGCCACCCGCCGGGTCACGTCGATGATCACGGGCGTAAGGAGCAGCGCCGCCGCCTCGATCCCGAAGCCGAGCATCTCGTCCTTGGGCTTACGGTCGGCGAGCGCCTTCTCGGGATCGGCGAAGTAGGCCTCGCTCGTCGCGCGGAAGAGCGGCATCTCCTGCGGCGCGGCGCGCGCGACGATCTCGCGGGCAGCGTCCGCAACGACCGCGTCTGGCACCTGCTCGCTCATCCCGCGCCCGAAGATAGCGCCGGCAACGGACGAGTCGGCTCAGCCGTACCACCTGTGCCAGAGCGCGTTGTCGGGGAAGCGGGCGAACACGTCGACGCGTTCGGGGCCCCAGGAAACGGCCGTGGGATCGGAGGTGAGCCGACCGCCGAGCGTCTCCCAGGCCGACCAGTTGCCGTCGTACCACCTGTGCCAGAGCTGACTGTCGAAACCGTGGACGAAGACGTCAAGGCGCCCCGGGCCCCAGGAGGCAACGTCGGGACCCGAAAGAAGGTTCAACTCGAGCACCTCCCAGGCTGACCAAGTGCCGTCGTACCACTTGTGAAAGAGCGCCGGGTTGCTGTCCTCGCCACGCGCAAAGACGTCGATGCGCCCGGGGCCCCACGAGACCGCGGCGGGGTCGGACCCGAGCGTACCGTCGAGGGGCTCCCAGTCGAACCAGCGGCCATCGTACGACTTGCGCCAGAGCGCGTTGTCCGTGCCGCGCGCGAACACATCGAGCCGGCCCGGTGCCCAGGATGAGACATCCGGGCCGCCGAGCAGCACACCGCCTAGGGACTCCCAGCCCGACCAGCGGCCGTCGTACCACTTGTGCACGAGGCTCCCGTCCGTGCCACGGGCGAAAACGTCTATGCGTCCGTGGTCCCACGAGACCGCGGCCGGATCGGAGGCGAGCACACCGCCGAGCGACTCCCAGCCCGACCAGCCGCCGTCGTACCACCTGTGCCAGAGCGCGTTGTCCATGCCGCGGGCGAAGACGTCCAGCCGGCCCGACGCCCACGAGCAGACGTCAGGCGAGGAGCTCAGGACGCCTCCGAGCGACTCCCACGTCCGCCACTGCGAGCCGCCGGGCGCGGAGACTGACGGCGGCGGCCAGTACGTGTAACCGACGTGGAAGAAGCACCAGATCGTGCCGCTCCCGCCGATCTTGTGTGAGTAGCTCACCGTGGTCGTGTGCTGCGGATCTGCGATGTCCAGCCTGAGCACGATCCAGTCGTCGTCCGGGTAGTTCGGGTCGTAGATGAAGAGCTGTAGGTCGCTGAGATCCAGCTCGTAGCCGTACGCGCAGACCTGGTGGTTGTTGCCCATCTGCAACGCGTCATGCGTCTTGACCTGCACCAAAGCCATCGGCGCGAGGCGTCCGGCGTCGAGGTCCGCCCGGATCCTCGGCCACTCGGCGACGATCATCTCCCATGCCCGACCGTGCGGGGCGAGTCCGAGCCTGCTGAAGTCGGTCTCGTGGTCCGGCAGGGTCGGGTTCATCAGGTGCAGGTAGCGATACGGCCCGAACGGAATCTCGAAGCTCATGTAGAGACGGTGGACGATGTGGTCGTAGAGCGGCCCGGACGTCGGCGGCGAGTGCATCTGGGGCGGAGGCACGCCGGCCTGGAAGTAGTCGCGAACCGTGTAGACCATGCCGCCGCAGAGGCCGTTCGCGGCATCGCCGATCGGCACGTTCACCGTGCCCGTCGGAATCGTCAGGTGGGGAATGTGCGGAAAGCTGTTCGGGAAATGGAGCCCATTCCGGCTCGGGAGAAAGCCCGGTACGACCGACCGGATGATCGCCGTGTTGGACGCCCACACCGCGATCCCGTTGCTTCGGTAGATGACGAGGTTTCCGTCGTCCTGAAGCACCAGGGAAGCACCTGGGTTCCCGACCGTCTTGCTGTCCCAGACGATGCCCAGGCTGGGCGATGAGAGGACGAGGTTCCCGTCGCTTCGCATGGCGACCTGCTGGACGGGTCTGCCCCACGTCCCCGTGTCCCACCGATAGCGTCCGCCGGGGCCATACAGGACGAGGTTGCCGTCCCCCTGCATCACCAGGGTGAAGCGGCCGTCGTTGGAGGTCAGCGACTGGTTCGCGGTGAGCCGCTGGCCCGAGGTGAGCCTGTCAGCCACGCTGCTCCTCGTGGCGACCGTAGCACTGTTTGCCACGAATAGGAACGACCCTCACGGCGATGAGATCCGCAGTTCAGGGCGGTCTCAAGGGACATGAGCTCGATCGAGCCACCGAGGGCAGGGCGCCGCGAATGGGTCGGCCTCGCCGTCCTCGCCCTCGCCTGCGTGGTCTACGCGATGGACCTCACGGTGCTGCACCTCGCGGTGCCGCACCTCAGCGAGGACCTGCAGCCGACGAGCACCCAGCTCCTCTGGATCGCCGACATCTACGGCTTCATGGTGGCCGGGCTGCTGATCACCATGGGCACGCTGGGCGACCGGATCGGGCGCCGGCGCCTGCTCCTCTTCGGCGCTGCGGCGTTCGCGCTCGCCTCGCTCCTCGCCGCCTTCTCGACGAGCGCGGAGATGCTGATCTTCTCGCGGGCCCTCCTCGGGATCGCGGGCGCGACGATCGCCCCTTCGACGCTCTCCCTCATCCGCAACCTCTTCGAAGACCCGGGGCAGCGCACGTTCGCGATCGGCGTCTGGATCACCGCCTACTCGCTCGGCGGCGCCCTCGGCCCCCTCCTCGGCGGCGCGCTGCTCGAGTTCTTCTGGTGGGGCTCGGTCTTTCTCCTGGCCCTCCCGGTGATGGCGCTCCTCCTGATCCTCGGGCCGTTCCTCCTGCCCGAGTACCGCGACCCGAACGCCGGCCGGCTCGATCTCACGAGCGCCGCTCTGTCGCTGGTCGCCGTGCTCGCCGTGGTGTACGGGCTGAAACAGACGACGCAGGACGGGGTCGAAGGCGTCTCGTTCGCGGCGATCGCGGTGGGCCTCGTCTTCGGCGCAATCTTCGTGCGCCGGCAGACGAGGCTGGCCGACCCGCTCATCGACCTGAACCTCTTCCGCATCCCGGCCTTCAGCGCCTCGCTGGCCGTCTACACGCTCGGGATCCTGGTGCTGTTCGGCTCCTTCCTCTTCATCTACCAGTACCTGCAGCTCGTCCTCGAGCTCTCCCCGTTCGAGGCGGGAGTGGTGACACTCCCCTCCTTCTTCGCTTTCGTCCTCGGCTCCATGGCTGGCGCCGGTGTTCGTGAAGCGCGTGCGGCCCGCATGGGTGATGGCGGGCGGCCTCGCGATCGCGGCCGTCGGCCTGCTCGGCCTCACGCAGGTCGAGGTCGACTCGGGTCTCGGTGTCCTGATCACCACGTCGTTCGTGTACTCGCTGGGGATCGCCCCGGTCTTCACGCTGACGAACGACCTCATCATCGGCGCGGCGCCTCCCGAACGGGCCGGCGCGGCCTCGGCGATCTCCGAAACCGGCGCCGAGCTCGGCGGGGCGCTCAGCATCGCGATCCTCGGCACCCTGGGCACCGTCGTCTACCGCACGCAGGTCGAGGACAACATCCCCGCGTCGGTTCCGCCCGAGGAGGCAGACGCGGCGACCGACACTCTCGGCGGAGCCGTCGCGGCCAGCGCCGACCTCGCCGACTCGCTCGCAGACCAGGTTCTGGACGTGGCGCGCACGGCGTTCACGGACGGGCTCCAGGTCGTCGGCCTCGTCAGCGCGATCATCGCGGCTCTGGCCGCGATCGGAGTCGCGCTCTTCCTGCGCGAGGTGAAGGCGGCGCCGCACGAGCCCGCGCCGAGCGCCGCGCGACTGACTAGGCCGGGTGGAGGCGCCGCGGCTTCGCAGCTCGCGGGAACAGCGTGTAGCTGAACGAGATCACGAAGTCGATCGCCAGGATCAGCGTCCAGAGCGCTGCCATGCTGGCCAGCGCCTGCGTGCGGTCGAGGTCGCCGACGACCAGGATGCCGAGGCCGAGCAGCGAGGTTCCCGTGGCCCAGGCGAGCAGGTGGCGAAGCCATTCGCGCCGCTCGCGGGCCGCGTGCGCACGACCGGTGCGCGGCGGCTTCTGCGGCGCAGGTGCGCCCGCAAACCGATGTGCGAACCGTGCGTCAGCCCAGCGGATCGATCCGGTGCCCCCACGCGACCGAGACGCCGATGTAGACGGCCGCCAGCGCATGGGGAAGCGCGGCCTCGCCGCCCCGCCGCAGGTCGATCGTCGTGGCCGCCAGCAGGGCCAGGTCGACGAACGGCGTCGCGATGAGCAGGGCGAGCCCCAACCGGGGGCGCCCGAGCCCGTAGCGGGTGACGAGCCCGGCGACCAGCATGAGCCAGAAGGCGAGCTCGGCGGCGACGATGAGGACGAGGAGCATTACCGAGAAGAACGCACGCCCTCGAGCCCGCCCGGTACGGCCAGCCGGTGTCTCGAGTGCGGGTGGCACGACACCGGACCGACACCCGAGCACGCCATTCGGTTTTTTCCAGAGGTTGACTCCGGGGTGGGCGCGGAGGAGCATTGCCCTAAGACAAAACCTAGGAGGGTTTGCATGGCCGCCGCTCCCGGATCCCCCCGGAATCGCCGTAATTCCCGCATCACCGCACGCCTGCCGAGGTACGTAGCCCTCGGGGTCGTGCTCGTCGCGCTCTCGGTGCTCGCCGCCGGGGCCGCAGCCGCCCCCGCCGAGTCGCTCGGCGCAGCAGCACAGCAACAGCGCTTCACAGTCACTCCGCTCGTGCCGGCCAGCCGTGTGGAGGGCGCCAAGTCCGCCAGCGGCCGCATCGCCCAGACAGATGAGAGCCTGCTCGGACTGAGCTCCGACGCCCCGGTCAACGTCGTCGTCAAGCTCGACTACGACGCCGTCGCCTCGTACGCGGGTCAGATCGAAGGCCTGCCCGCCACCAGCCCTGCGGAGACCGGCAAGCCGCTGAACATGCAGAGCAACGCTGCCCAGAGCTACCTCGACTACGTGCGCGACATCGAGCAGCGCTTCCTCGCACGCCTGGACACACGGGTTCCCGACGCCGACGTCGGACGCGCGCTGCGCGTCGCGTACGGCGGCGTTGCGCTGACCGTGCCCGGGAACGAGGTAAGCGAGCTCTTGAAGCTCCCCGGCGCCGTCGCGGTTCAGGACGACAGCCCGGAGCAACTCCTCACCGACTCGAGCCCCGCGTTCATCGGCGCCCCGACGATCTACGGTCAGCTCGGCGGGAACGCCAACGAAGCCGGGAAAGGCGTGATCGTCGGCGTGCTCGACACCGGCGCCTGGCCGGAGCATCCGTCCTTCGCCGATCCCGGCACCCTGCCGGCCCCGCCGCCGAAGGCCGACGGCACGCCTCGGACCTGCAACTTCGGCGACAACCCGCTCACGCCGGCGACCGACGTGTTCGTCTGCCAGCGGAAGCTCATCTCGGGTCAGCCGTTCCTTGCCACCTACAACGCCGTCTTCGGCGGCGAGGTCTACCCCACCAGCGCGCGCGACTCGAACGGCCACGGCTCGCACACCTCGAGCACCTCGGCCGGCGGGCCGGTCGCGAACGCGAACCCGCTCGGCATCAACCGCGGCCCGATCCGCGGTGTCGCTCCTGGCGCGCACGTCGCCGTCTACAAGAACTGCGGCGCCCAGGGTTGCTTCCCCTCGGACTCGGTCGCCGCCGTGGCCCAGGCGATCCTCGACGGCGTCGACGTCATCAATTACTCCATCGCCGGAGGCGAGGATCCATTCGGCGATGCCGTCGAGCTCGCCTTCCTGGACGCCTACGCGGCGGGTGTCTTCGTGTCGGCGAGCGCGGGCAACGATGGCCCGGGCCCGGCGACCAACGACCACAACTCGCCGTGGGTCACGACCGTCGCGGCCTCGACGCAGGAGCGGACGTTCCGCTCGACGATCACGGTCAACGGCAGTGGCGGCGCGACGCTGCAGGTCGGGGGCGCGACCATCACCGCCGGCATCGGGAGCCCGCTGCCGGTCGTCCTCGCGCTCCGCCCCGCCCTACAACAACGTCGGCTGCACCGCGCCGGCGCCGCCCGGGCTCTTCACCGGCAAGATCGTCGCCTGCGAACGGGGCCCCGGCCGCATCATCCGCGGCTTCAACGTCCGACAGGGCGGCGCCGTGGGGATGATCCTCTACAACGCGACGTCGCTCGACGTGATGACGGACAACCACTGGCTTCCGACCGTCCACATCACCCCGCCCGAGAGCCAGCAGCTCCTCGCCTTCCTGGCGGCGAACCCGGGCGCCACGGCGTCCTTCCCGCAGGGCTCGGCGACGACCTGGCAGGGCGACCGCGTCACCTACTTCTCGTCGCGCGGCCCCGGAGGGGACTGGTTGAAGCCCGACGTCACCGCTCCCGGCCTCCATATCCTCGCGGCCAATACGCCGACTCCCGAGGCGCCGGACGGCGGGCCGCCCGGCAACCTGTTCCAGGCGATCGCAGGCACGTCGATGTCGGCGCCGCACGTGACCGGCTCCGCCGCGCTCGTCGCCGCGCTTCACCCCACCTGGACGCCGGGCCAGATCAAGTCGGCCCTCGAGACGACCGCGAAGTTCGCCGGCGTGACCAAGTCGGACGGCGTCGCGCCTGCCGACCCGTTCGACGTCGGCGGCGGCCGTATCGACCTGACCAAGGCCGGCGATCCCGGCCTGACCTTCGACGAAACCGCCGCGAACTACGCCGCGTCCGCGGGGACACCGCTGACGCGCATCGACCTCAACACGCCCTCGGTGAACGCCCCGAGGATGCCCGGTGAGGTCACGACGACGAGGACGGCGACGAACGTCACGAACGGGAATCTCGTCTTCAAGACGAGCACCGTGTCTTCGCCGGGAACCTCGATCGAGGTGCTCCCGAAGACGGCACACGTGCGGCCGGGTCAGCAGGTCACGTTCCAGATCACGATCTCCGCGCCGGGGGCGCCGGAGGGCCAGTACTTCGGCCGGATCGACCTCGAGCAGACCAACGGCAGCCGCAAGCTGCACCTGCCCGTCGCCTTCTTCAAGCGTCAGGGCGACGTCACGCTGGCGCAGACGTGCGCACCGAGCACGATCGTGCTGCAGACGGGCACCTCGACGTGCACGGTGTCCGTGCACAACCCGACGCTCACGCCGGCCGAGGTCAGCCTCGTCAGCACGACGAGCCAGAACCTCAAGGTGACGGATGCAACCGGAGCGGAACAGCACGGGCCTCGCAAGGTGAAGGCGAGCGCGACGATCGCTCCGCGGCAGCCGGACGCACCGACGATCGCGCCGGGAACGATCGCCGGCTATATCCCGCTCACCGCCTTCGGGGTCACGCCGATCCCGATCGGGGACGAGCAGGCGCTGAACTTCAACGTGCCCGCGTACCGGTTCGCCGGGCAAACCTTCAACCGCCTCGGCGTCATCTCGAACGGCTATATGGTCGCCGGCGGCACCACCGGGCCGCAGGACATCAGCTTCCTACCGCAGACGCTGCCCGATCCGGCACCACCGAACGGCGTCCTGGCGCCGTTCTGGACCGATCTCGACGGTACCGGGGCACCCGGGATCTTCGTGGCCACGCTCACGGACGGCGTCAGTACCTGGATCGTCGTCGAGTGGCGCGTGAACGTCTTCGGGACGAGCAGCCAGCGCGTCTTCCAGGCGTGGATCGGGATCAACGGGACCGAGGACATCGTGTTCGCCTACGACCCGGCGAACCTGCCGGCTCCGGCGCCCGGCTTCGGCCTGACCGTCGGCGCCGAGAACGTCGAGGGGAGCCGCGGCGCCCAGACCGCGCCGACCTTCCCGGGCACGGGGCCGACGCAGGACCTGCGAGTGACGAGCACCCCGGGCGCTCCGGGCGGCACGTTCACGTACAGCTTCGGGGTCAGGGGGATCGAGCTGGGCACCGGCCTGGTGCGAACCGACCTGACCACGCCGCTGGTCCGCGGCACCACGATTGACGTGGACGCGATCCAGATCACTAACTAGAAGGCAATTCGAACGAGAGGGGCGGCCGCTTGGCCGCCCCTCTCGCGATACCTAAGCCCGGCCGCGGGCAGGCTGGCCGGAGGCTGCGGCGCGCTCGTCCCGCGCGTGCTGCACGGTGACCAGCCCGAGCACGACGGCCGCGATGCCGGCGAGCAGATGCGGCACCCAGACATTGGCGCTCTCGTCGGCGAAGCCGAAGATCCACGGCGAGAGAGCCAGGACCACGCCCGCGACGATGTCGAGCAGGTTGTGCACCCACATGGGAAGCACGCGGACGACGCCGAGTTCGTAGTCGGTGAGCAGGCTGTAGACGATCAGGCCCACGCCCAGGACGATGGGCACCGCCGTCGCCGCCGTGTGCTCGGAGAACTGGAAGATCCACGGAGCGGCGATGAGCGCCACGCCGACGATGTAGTCGAGAAACCCGTGAAACCGGGTCGGGATGAAGCGCATGAAGCCTCCCTTGCGTTGCGTGTGCGCACCTGATTCGCACGCGCGCGGGCTTCGGTTCAGCCGCTTCGGGAGGACGGCGCCGGTCGAGCGGCTCTCAGACGAGGCGCACCATTCCGACCGAGCCGTCGGCGAGCAGGTCGGGCGAACGGTTGAAGATACCCGCGAACAACGGCCCTGTCCCGGTCAGGCAGGTGACCGCCCCTATGACCGCAGTCGCGCCGAGCGTCCCTAGATCGTCCGGAGACTGGTAGTCAACGAGACTGGCACCCTCCGACAGGGGCTCGTCGTCGCCGGGCAGCCGCTGCTCGATGTGCCCACCGCCGAACGCGGGATCGAGGTCGAAGCTTCCGGGAAGCAGCCGGCAAAAGTAGGGAGTGCTCCGGATTGACGGCGGCCGCGACAGGGCCGCGGCCTCATCCGCGTCGTCTCCTGCGAGGCCGACAACGACGGATCCATCAGACTGGAGCAGCGCCGTGCGAAAGACCCACCCGACGTCGGCGGAGGATCGCCGCGGGTGGGCGATCGCCCTGGCCGGCTTGTTGTCCCAGGCCGAAACGCGCCGCGGCACGCCTTGAGCGGTCCACGCAAGGAGGACGAGCGCACGTGACTGCGCTGAACCGCTTGGTACCCGCTGGACGTCCCAGGTCAGGGTCCAGAGGGTGAGGTACGTCCCATCCGCGAGGCGGAGTGTCTGGTGCCGCCCATACCGGTCGTCTTCCTCAGATTCCCACTGAAGGTTCGAGGTGAGGTGCGTCAGGTTCCGGATCTCGGCAGTCGGGACGAACCTGCCCACCGGCGACGGGCCGCCGGCGCCGAAGCCCGTATCGATCGTTCCATCGGGTCGGCAGCGAATGAGCCCGATGCTCCAGCTCTGGGTTGAAAAGTCGTATGTGCCCGCGACGGGGGCGAACCACTCGCCGTTCGCCTCGCACGTATGCGGAAATGACCATGGTCCCTTCTTGATCCGTTTGCTCCCCGTGGGCCCGAAGCCCGGTGCCGGATTTCCGCTCGCGGTCAGGCGCAGCACAGCCGTGCTCGACGCAAGGAGCTCCCATCCCTGAAGCGAGCCGTTGCTGAGCTCGGCGACGATCACGAGCTCCCTGGCCGGGAACGAGCGGACGCCGCCGGTCCCGAACCTGCCGTCCAGCTTTCCGGACGACAACACGCGCGCGATCCACGTCCCAGCCTCCGTGCTGGCGCCGGTGCGCCCGATGTACGGGCCGGACAGGATCGCCCCGCCCGCGGCGGTCGGCACGAGTGACCTGACCGCGTATTCGTCGAAGGGAAGCCCGGGACGCGCGATGCCGCCTTGCCCGAACCCGATCGCGAGGCCGCCGTCGGTCGTGAGTTGCGAGAGGGTGAGGCTCGGCTGCCAACGCGACGTCTGCGCTTGCCACAGCTTCGCAACCCCCGCCGACCAGACGCGGCCGCTCGGCGCAACAGCGACCTGGCGCGCCTCCGCGACGCCGTCGTGACGGCAGACGCCCGCGAGCCCGAAGGCCGGGTCCACGCCGCCGTCGGGGGCCAGGCGCGTGACGCAGGGATGGAACTTGCCGCTGCGGCTCCCGGTTCCCCAGCGCAGGGCGCTTGCCACAAGCAGGGCCCCAGTGTCAGTCGCCTGGATCGCGGTCGCGTAGGTTCCTCCGGTCAACCGGAAACGAGCGACGCCGGCGGTCCCGAAGCCTGGGTCAGGCTGTCCGTCAGGCAGCAGACAGAGCACAACGGCATCGGCCGGGGCGTTCGGAGGGAGCTGATCCGGCGGACGGGTGGCGCCGCAGACGAAGACGCGTCCGCTTGCATCGGTCGAAACGCCGGTGGGCTCGGAGAGCCCGCCCTGGGCGGAATGGCTGCTCGCGGCCAGTTGGCCCGACACAGGATCGAGCCATGCGCCGAAGACCCCAGCCGTTCCGCCCTGGACGCCGCGACCGATCACGACGAGTTGCCCGTCCGGCGACAGGGCGAGCAGGTCCGCGCTCGTGACGTCGCCCTCGGCGCTGCTCGCGAGCCACAGACCACCCGCGCCGAAGGCAGCATCCGGGGCCCACCCGGCCCCGTCGCGGGCGAGCCGTACGACCGATGCCCGCTCCTGAAGGACGCCCGTCCCAGTCTGCACGATCCAGGACAGCCCGACGAACAGCGCGTCCCCCACGCCGCAGACGGAGCCGACAAGCAGCTTGGGCCGAGCGCCCCGCGGGAGGTCGAAGTCGCTAGCGGAGACGGAAATCGGCACGGTTGCGACTCCCTGCTCTGCGTCGTCGTAGATCGCGAGCCGCGGTCCGCCGACGGGCGAGCGAGGTACCGGGCCCTCGGTGACCACGACCGGGTGGTCGAGCAGCCACCCCACTCGGCAGCGGTCCACCGTGACGTTGCGCAGGTCGGCGATCTGCGCCTTGCGTGAGACGCTCCACTGAGCCACAGCCGGCACGCCCGTCGGCTGCTGCGCCCGCAAGGACATGAGTGTCAGCACCGGCCGGCCGCGGTGCGTCTCAGTGCCGAGAACAGCCACCCGACGCCTCTCTGTCGCGGCACGGGCCAGCGTGAAGGAGCTGGCAGGCGGGGGCCCAAAGACTCGAATCGGGTCCTTTGTCACGGGCCGCCCGTCGGGCGGGAACGAGACTACTCGCGGCGTGTCGACCGCGGCCTCCTTGAAGCGGCGCCCCACGACCGTCTGACCTGAGGTGAGCGGCGCTTGCGCCGGAGCCGAGCAGACCAGCACCGGTCGCTGATCCACCCCGAGCGCGACACCGAGCGGCCAGCCACCGAACCCCGAAACGTGCGACGTGCACGTGCCCTTCAGGCCGAAGGTGGGATCGAGCCCTTGCTGAGCCAAGGAGCGCTCCTCTCGCCGCCGACCCGGTGCGGCGCCCGACTGCCCGACAAGACTGACCGGTTTCTCCTAAGCGTGCAAGTGCCCGCTCCGCGGGGAGGCGCGAGAGACCGTTTTCGACGAGAATGCGAACCGGAGGCCCGAATGGTGTCGAGCGCGCAGGGAGGCGGCGGTGCCGATTGATCGCACGTTCGGTGACGTGGGCGCAATCTGGACCTCGGTCCCTCGAAAGCTCCCGCCCGACCCGCTGAGGGAGCCCGAGCAGTACTACACGGGCGGAACGGCTGTCGGACTCAGTCTCAGCTGGGGCGCACCCATCCTCACGGTCTCAGGAACGAGCGACCCGGTGACCCCGCCGCAGCCGCCTCGCCGAGAGTGCTGCTCGGTCCGCCTCCCACCCGACGGCCGGCCGGTCGAGGAAGGGCGACCCGAGGGAACGCAGAGCTTGGTCGTCTCACCGGCCGGATCCACGGCGACGCTACTGGGCGCCTGCGACGCCCCCGGCGGGATGGCGATGCTGATGAAGGTCGGCACGGGCTTCAGGTTCGTGGCCGTCGACTGGCGCACGCCCGGCCGGGTAACAGTCGATCGTGCGATCCCATCGACATGGCTTTTCGCACCGAGCAAACGTGGCGGTGTGCGTGTCGGGACCGCGGGCTTCGACGTGATCGCCTCGACGAGGGACGACCAGGTGCGAGTCGCCGCGTTCTTCGCGGCGAGCAACTCGTTCGACCTGTTCACCACCCGGATCCACAGCAAGCTCCTGGCAGGCTTGCAACGGCTCGACGTCGCTTCCATCTGGTACGACGGCACGTGGCTCTCGATCGTGCTCACGGCACAGATCGACTCTCCGACGGCCGGGACCACATCAGTCGGCGCGATCCTCCGGGTCACATCCAGCGGCACGCGACACCTGTCCTACGGCGACGAGGGTCTCTGGGTCGGCCCCCGGTCAACGAAGCTTCGGCCGTTCACCGCTGCCGGCCTGTGGCCCGGCGGCTTCCATCCCGGCGGCGTCGTCGGCATCCACGACAGCGACATGGTCGCCATCGGCGTCGCCCCGTCCGGCGACGCCGTCGACGCGAGCTTCGGGGTCAACGGCATCCTCCGACATTCCCTCGGCGGTGCCCTTACGGCGCCCGTCACGACCAGCTACGGCCAGTACGTCTATCTGTTCGCACGGCGGGACGACGGGCGGGTCGTCGGCTCCCGTTTCAACCGCCAGGGCATCCTGGACCTGGGTTTCGGTGACGCCGGCCTGGCCATCGTGCCCTCGGACGCCGAGAAGGTCACGCCCGCCGACGTCAAGGTCGCCTCCACACGCGTCGGTCTGGCCGTCACGCGGGAGGTGGACGGTGTCAACTGCGAGCGGGTCCCCGAAGTCGTCTTCCTGAACGCGAGCACCGCGCAGCCCGACTCCGGGTTCGGGGCGAGCGGATTCGCGTTCCAGGCAGCAGTCGGTGAGCCCGCGGTCGTGTGTCCGAATGGTGTCAGCTACTACGCCGAGCGGCGGGCGGCGGGCGGGACGATGAACCTCCGTCGAACCGACAGCAACGGAAGGTTCGACCGCGTCCTTCCGTTGACCGTTCCGATCACGAACAAGCTGATCCAATCGCTCTACGCGCTGGACGACAGCAGCCTCCTCGTTGCTGGTGTCGGCGACAAGGACTGGATCTGCAAGCTCACGACCCAGGGCGACCTCGACCCGAGCTATGGGACCAACGGGGTCGCGTTTCCCGGCCGAGGCATGCCCAGCGGGTCCCTCGAGATCGTCGGTGTCCGGCCCGGCGGGACGACTGCCGTCTGGTTCGAGGCGGGAGTCGGCCTTCTCGACACCGCCGGCGCTCTCGACACGACCTGGGGACCGCCCGACGACACCGGGCAGGGCCTCGACGGGCTCGTGCCCCTGAAAGCGTTCCGCCATCTCATCGACGACACCCCAACCGTCCACTCGACGGCGACACCGTTCCTGGACGCCGACGGGTCGATCCTGTGCGTCGCCTCCTCCTCGAGAGAAACGACCGCGGAGCCGGCGGTGCGGCTGGGCCTGCGGCGAATCAAGGCCGACGGCTACTACGACCCGGACTTCGGCCTGGGGCTGCCCTCGGCGAGACAGCCCGACCCGGGCCAGCACATCCGCGTCGGCGGCCCCTTGGGTAGCACGGACCCGGAGGACTCTTACGGACATGTGACGCCCGTTGGGTGCGCCTGGCTCGGAGGGCTGCTCTACGTGGTCGCGCACGGTGAGGCAGGCATTCCCACCGCAGCCATGGGCCGCGGCTTCCCGGTGCCGACGACGGGCGTCCTCATCGTCACCCGCTGGACCGCCCAGGGCCTCATCGACTATGCCTGGGCCACGGGCGGGCGCCAGGAAGCCGGGTGGCGCCCCAATCGGCTCGATTACCGGCCAGCCGGAGTCCTGCTCCTGCCCCCCAAGGAGCGTGTCTTTCGGCGCGGTGCGAGACCGGCCGGTGACCCGGAGCTGATCGTCTTCGGCACCGCCGGTCGTAGTGTGACCGAGAGCCGTCCCGGGACCGGGGGCATCGTGAACACCGTCACCGTGACACGGCGCCCCGAGCCGGCGTACTTCCAGGTGGCGCATCCCGACGGCATCGACCCCAATCCGCCCGAGTACCTCCAGATGCAGGAGTTCCAAGCGGCGATTCTCGCCGCCCGGATCCTCCCACCCGCCTCGCTGTCAGAACCCCACCGCTTGCGTCTCGTCTGTGGCGACCGCCGAACGCAGCCGCCGCCCAAGGGCGGGCTGCTCATGTCGAACTTCGGCGGTGTCGGCCAGTTCGCGATTGGCCACCTGAAACGGCTCGAGGTCTTCGCGCCGCCGGCCGGACCTTCCGACCCGAACGGGTGAGTCCCGATTGGGGCTGCAGAGCAGACGAACCATCTCCACCTACCGGCCCCGCCGACTTCGTGTTTCCATGGAGCTAGCCGGGCTCGAACCGGCGACCTCCTGGGTGCGATCCAGGCGCTCTCCCAGCTGAGCTATAGCCCCGTGCGAGTCGAAGTGTAGCGCGGAGCGAGTTCATCCCTTTGTAAGAGATCTCCCCCACAATGTCGGGATGAGCACGACGGTTCTCGTCGTCGACGACGAGCCCATCGTCCGCGAGGTGGTGCTCCGCTATCTCGAGCGGGACGGCTTCCGCACGCTCGAGGCCGGGGACGGCGACACGGCCCGCCAGCTCGTCGAGAGCGAGAGCCCGGGCCTCGTGATCCTCGACATCATGCTCCCCGGCGTCGACGGCCTCGAGCTCTGCCGCTGGATTCGCGCACGCTCGGAGCTCCCGGTCATCCTCCTGACCGCGCGCGGCGAGGAGGCCGACCGCATCGTCGGGCTCGAGCTCGGCGCGGACGACTACGTGACGAAGCCCTTCTCCCCGCGCGAGCTCGCGGCGCGCGTCCGCACGGTCCTGCGCCGCTCCTCGCCGCACGTGCCGAAGGCCGAGCGCCTCTCGTTCGAGGGCCTCGAGCTCGACGCGCGCACGCGCGAGGTCACAGCCGATGGCGAGCTCCTCAAACTCACCGCCCGGGAGTTCGACCTGCTCTGGTTCCTCGCGAGCCATCCCAAGCAGGTCTTCTCGCGCGAGCAGCTGATGGACCGCGTCTGGGGCTATGCGGCCGCGTACGACACCGGCACCGTGACCGTCCACGTGCGGCGCCTGCGGGAGAAGATCGAGCCCGATCCGGCGCACCCGCGGTTCCTCGAGACGGTCTGGGGCGTCGGCTACCGGTTCTCGCCGTGATCCCGTTCGCGATCGTCGTCGCGCTCGGAACGCTCACCGCGGGGCTGCTGGCGGCACTCGCGCTGCGGCGCCTGCCTACGATGCGCCTGCAGCTCGCGGGGCTCGGCCTGGTCGCCGTCGCACTCCCGCTCGCCGCCGTGCTCTTCTCGGGAGTCGTCATGTTCGACTCCGAGCACGACCTGGACATCCTGCTCGTCGCCGCCGCCAGCTCGACCGCGGCATTCGGGGCCGCGCTGCTCGTCGGCGGATCCATCCTGCGGTCGCTCGACCGCGTCCGCGGAGCCTCCTCGGCGATCGCGGGCGGCGACCTCTCCGCCAGAGCCCCTGAGGACGGGCCGGCGGAGCTGGCCGAGCTCGCGGCCTCGTTCAACGAGATGGCCGCGAGCGTCGAGGAGCTGTTCGACGCTCGCACGCAGCTCGTGGCCTGGGCGAGCCACGACCTTCGGACGCCACTCGCCTCGATGCAGGCGATGCTCGAGGCGGTCGAGGACGGCCTCGTCGAGCCCGAGCACTACGTGCCGGAGCTGCAACGGCAGGTGACGGCGCTCGGGCTGCTCGTCGACGACCTCTTCGAGCTCGCCCGGCTGGATGCCGGCGTGCTGACTCTCGACCTCCTGGAGACGCCGATCGGCGGGGTCGTGCGCTCCGCCCTGGGTGGGCTCGAGGCGGAGGCGCAGACCCGCCGCGTCGCGCTCGCGGCCAGGATCGACGCCGACCCTCCTGTCCTGTGTGCGCCCGACAAGGTCGAGCGCGTCCTCCTCAACCTGCTGACCAACGCCATCCGCCACACGCCGTCCGACGGTGCGGTGGCGGTCGTCGTCGAGCCGCTGGACGGCGAGGTGCGCGTGAGCGTCGAGGACAGCGGGCGACGGCATCCCGCCCGAGTCCATCAAGCGCGTCTTCGACCACTTCTGGCGCGGCGACCGCTCGAGGACCGGCGGCGGAAACGCCGGGCTCGGCCTGGCCATCGCGCACGGGCTGATTCAGGCGCAGGGCGGCCGCATCTGGGCCGAGAACCGCTCGGAGGGCGGCGCGAGGATCTCCTTCACGCTGCCGAGAGCGGTTTAAGCATCTCCTAAGGAGTGCGCAACCGAAGCGCAAGCTTTGGTTCCTAGCCTCCCGGCGGCTCCAACCGAAAGGAGAACGCGGGATGCACAGGTTGCGAACACTCACGCTCGCCCTCGTCGCGGGAGCCGTCTTCCTCGCCCTGGCCGGACCGGCCATGGCGTCCGGGGGCGGTCGCGGAGACGGCGCGGTTTACACGCTCACGAACTCGGCGTCCGGAAATGCGGTGGCGGTCTTCGAGCGGGACCGCGACGGCTCGCTCACACCTCGCGGGACGGTCCCGACCGGCGGAAACGGCACCGGCGCCGGGCTCGGTTCCCAGGGTGCGCTGATCCTGGACGACGACCGGCTCTTCGCGGTCAACGCGGGCGACAACACGATCTCGCTGCTGCAGGTCGACCGCCGCGGCAAGGTGCGGCTGGCCGACGTCGACCCGTCCGGCGGCGCCAGGCCGATCAGCGTCACGGTGCACGGCAAGTTCGTCTACGTCCTGAACGCCGGGAACGCCACGACGCCGGCGAACATCCGCGGCTTCCTCGCGCTCTGGGGCAGGCTCGTTCCGCTGCCGGGCTCGACCCGTCCGCTGAGTACCGCCGCGCCCGACCCGGCGCAGGTCGAGTTCAGCCCGAACGGCCGCCAGCTGGTCGTGACCGAGAAGGCGACGAACATGATCGTCACCTACGAGGTGCGGCACGGCTATGCGAGCGGCCCGAACGCGCAACCCTCGGCCGGCATGACCCCGTTCGGCTTCGGCTTCGACAGGCGCGGGCTCCTGATCGTCTCCGAGGCCTTCGGCGGCGCTCCCGACGCGAGCGCGGTCTCGTCCTACTCCGTGTCCGGCGGCGGCACGATCGCGCCGATCTCGGCGAGCGTGAAGACGACGGAGACGGCGGCCTGCTGGATCGTCGTGACCAAGAACGGCCGCTACACCTACACGACGAATACCGGCAGCAACTCGATCACCGGCTACCGCATCGGCAACGACGGCAGCCTGGCGATCCTGGACGCCGACGGCAAGACCGCCGACACCGGCGCGACGCCGATCGACATGGCGTTGACGAAGAGCAGCCGGATTCTCTACGCCCTCGCCGGCGGCGTGCCCGAGATCAACGGGTTCGTCGTCAACGGCGACGGCAGCCTCGACCCGATCGAGACGGTCGGCGGGCTTCCCGCCGGCACCGTCGGCCTCGCTGCCAGCTGAGGCCTGACCGGCGCGGAGGCGGGCCCGGCCCCGCCTCCGCGCCCCTCCTCTCGCCGCCTACGATGCCGCCATGAGGGCGGTCGTTCTCGACGGCGCCGGACGGCCGGCGCTCGGGGAGATCCCGGAGCCGGACGGCTCGGGAGAGTTGGTCGACGTCGTCGCGTGCGGTCTGTGCGGGACGGACGTCCAGAAGATCGGCAGAGCGGCCGCCGGCACCGTCCTCGGGCACGAGGTTGTCGCCAGGGTTCGGGACGGGCAGCGCACAGCGCTCGTCCACCACCTGCCCTGCGGCGAGTGCGAGCGCTGTCGCGCCGGGCACGAGACGACCTGCGAGCGCTTTCCGGAGCCTACGATCCTTCCGGGTGGCTTCGCGGAGCGGGCCGCCGCCGCGCAGACGATCCCGCTCCCCGACGAGATCGACGACGCGACGGGGACGTTCGCCGAGCCTCTCGCCTGCGTGCTTCGGGCGGTCGAGCGCATCCCGCGCGGCCGCGTCCTCGTCGTCGGCTGCGGCTTCGCCGGCCTCCTGTTCGTGCAGGCGCTCGTCCGCCGCGGCGACGACGTGATCGCCGCCGACCCGCTCGCGCACCGCCTGGAGCTCGCGCTCGGCTACGGCGCCCAGCCGGCCGACGGCGAGCCGGTGGACGCCGCGGTGCTCTGCGCGCACGCGGGCCTCGACGGCGCGCTGGCTGCGCTCGAGCCGGGCGGGACGCTTCTCCTCTTCTCGTGGCTCGTCGATCCGGCGACGATCGACTTCGAGGCTGTCCTTCGCCGGGAGCTCAGCCTCGTCGGGTCGTGCTCGGCGACGCCCGCCGCAATGCGGGAGGCGATCGCGCTCCTCCCCGAGCTCGACCCGATCCCCACGGTGACCTTGCCGCTCGAACGCTTCGCCGAGGGGCTCGACCTCTACCGGAGCCACGAGGCGGTCAAGGTCGTCTTCACCCCGTGAGGGCGCTCCTCTACCACGGCCCCGGCGACCTGCGGGTCGAGGAGGTCCCACGCCCCGAGCCGGGACCGGGCGACGTGCTCGTCCAGGTGGAGGTTGCGCTCACGGACGGCACCGACGCGAAGGCGTTCCGCCGAGGCCACCCACTGCTCCTCGCCGATTTGCCCAGCCCCTTCGGGCACGAGTTCTGCGGCGTCGACGTCGCCACAGGCCGTCGCGTCGTCGCGGCGAACTCGGCGCCGTGCGGGGAGTGCGCACCGTGCCGGCGCGGTGAGGAGACCCTCTGCGAGAACCTTCAGCCCTTCCTCAACGGCGCCTACGCCGAGCTCCTGCTCGTGCCGGCGCGGATCGCCGAGCGCAACCTCCTCCCCGTCCCGCCGGCCCTCGCACCGGAGGTCGCCGCCATGGTGGAGCCGCTCGCCTGCTGCCTGCACGGAGTCGAGCGGGCCGCGGTCGAGGCCGGGCAGACGGTCGCGATCCTGGGGCCGGGGCCGATCGGGCTCATGCTCTGCGCGGCGGCGAAGGACGCGGGCGCGAATGTCGTCGCCGTCGGGGGCCGGCAGGAGCGGCGAGAGCTCGCCCGCGAGTTCGGCGCGGTGCCGGGCGACGGGAAGGGCGCCGACGTCGTCATCGAGGCGGTCGGCACCGCCGAGGCATGGCAGGACGCCCTGGGCCTCGTGCGCCCGGGAGGCACCGTCCTCTTCTTCGGCGGGCGGGAGCTCGGCGTCGACACGTTCCGCCTCCACTACGAGGAGCTCACCCTCAAGGGAGCGTTCCATCACACTCCGCGCCACGTCCGCGCCGCCCTTGCGTTCCTCGCCAGCGGAGCCTTCCCCTGGGAGCGCCTCGTCACGCACCAGGTCGGCCTGGAGCAGGTGGCCGGCCTCTTCGCCGACCCGCCGCCCGACCTCCTGAAGGCGGCCGTCGTCCCCTAGGAAACGGAGTGCCGCTCGGCGGCTTCGCGCGTGAGGGTCGTGAAGTCGATCTTCCCGACCCGCGTCTTCGGCAACTCCCCCCGGAACTCGATGTCGCGCGGGCACGACCACTTGATCAGGCGCGCGCGGCAATGCCCGATCAGCTCGGCCGCCAGCTCGTCGCCGGCCGCGCCCGGGTCGGCGGGGACAACGACGGCGACGACCCGCTCGCCCTGGGCTGCGTCGGGCACGCCGATCACGCAGACCTCGGCGACACCGGGGTGCTCGTGGAGCGCCGTCTCGACCTGCGACGGAAAGACGTTGAACCCGGACGACTTGATCATCCGCTTGAGGCGCGAGGTGAAGAAGAAGAACCCGTCCTCGTCCATCCGGCCGATGTCACCCGTGTGCAGCCAGGCACGGCCGTCCCCGTGCTCCATGAGAACGGCGGCCGTCGCCTCGGGATCGTCGAGGTAGCCGAGCATGACCGCCGGGCCCGACACGCAGATCTCCCCTTCCTCGCCCGGCGGCAGCTCCTCCGTCCCGCCCAGCGCGCAGATCGCGACCGAGGTGTCGGGGAGCGGCACGCCGATGCTGCCCGGCCGCGACTCGGCCAGGGGCATTCCCATGATCCCCGTGACGGTCTCGGTCAGCCCGTAGCCCTCGAGCAGCCGCACTTGGCCGCCGCGCTCGGCGACGAGCTTCTCGAACCCGAGCCGCACGGGCTCCGGCAGGGCGTCCGCGCCCGAGAACGCCGCCCGCAGCGAGGAGAGATCGGCGTCCTGCAGCGCAGGATGGCGGATGAGCGCCTCGTACAGCGTGGGCACACCGGCGATCAGCGTCGGCCGCTTCTTGCGGATCAGCTTGGCGGTCGTCTCGGGGCTGAAGACCGGCACGAGGACGAGCCGGCAGCCGCTCAGGAGCCCCGCGTTGACGAGCGCCGCGAGGCCGAACCCGTGGAAGATCGGAAGCGCGGCGAGAATCGTGTCGTCCGGGCCCAGGCCGATCCACGCGCGGACCTGCAACCCCTCGCTGACGAAATTCGAGTGCGAGAGCACGATGCCCTTCGGCGTCCCCGTCGTTCCGCCCGAGTAGAGGATCGCCGCGGGCTCGCCCGGGTCCGTCGCGGCGGCCGGAACGGGCGGATGCTCCCCGGCGATGAGCTCTGACCACCACCTGACGCGCGGGTCGGGCGGCACCTTGGGGATCTTGCGTCCTCGCGTGGCCCAGAAGCCCAGCCGCTTGTGGAACGGGAGGTCGTCGGAGATGCGCGCGAGGACGAGCGTCTCTAGCGGCGTCGGCTCCTCGATCGCCGCGAAGCTCCCGTAGAACGCGTCCAGGGTCACCGCGATGCGGGAGCCGCTGCGGTTCAGGTAGCCCGCGATCTCGCCGGGAGTGGAGAGCGGATGGATCATCGAGGCGACGGCGCCGAGCTTTGCGGCCGCATAGAACGGGATCACGCCCTGCGGGGAGGTCGGCATCGAGATCGTGATCCGTTCGCCCGGGCCGAGCCCGTGGGCCGCGAGAGCGTTCGCACAGCGGTCGACGGACGCGAGCAGCTGGGCGTAGGTGGCCGTGACGTCCAGGAAGTCGTAGGCGACCGACTCCGGCGTGCGCCGTGCGGAGGCGGCCAACGCCTCGTACAGCGTGATCTCGGGGTACGAGATCGATGCCGGGACGTCGCCGTAGAAGCGCAGCCAGGGACGGTCGGCGGCCGTGGTGCTCACGCGTCGCTCGTGGCTTCCAGCGGTAACCGGGGAAGCGGCGGCTCGTGGGCCCGCGGATCGTCGAGATACGCGCGCGCGCTGCGCGCGAGCCTCGCGGCGTGGGCACCGTCGAGATAGCGGTGGTCCATGGTCACCGAGACGGTCAGCATCGGCCTGGCGACGATCTCCCCGTCGCGGACGACGGGCTTCTCGGTCACCTCCGAGACGAGCGCGAGGAACGGCACGCGGTAGAAGGGCGAGAGCGGGGCGTACGCGTGCTGCACGCCGAGCATGCCCACGGACGTGACGAGCGCGCTGCCGAAGGGATGGCTGCGAAGGCCGAAGCGGCGCAGGTCGAGTCCGACGTCGGACGTCAACCAGGTGACGAGCTTCAACGCGGGTCGGAGGACCGGGGTCGGCGTCCTGGCGAGGAGCTTCTTCGACCGCCCAAAGTCGGCGTCCTCGGCGCTCCGGATCCGCGCCGCACGCTCGGAGAGCTCCTGGGCGATCTCGACCGCGGACTTGCCATCCGCGTCCTTCACCTTGACGCCGGAGAGATCTTTGCCGCCGTCCACGGCAACCACGAAGAAGACGGCCACGGTCTCCCGCTCCTCGAAACGGCCGCCGCGCTTGCGGACGTTGAGGTCGGGGTTCTCGCCGAGCGCGTGTGCGACGGCGCGGCCGACGAGGTGCGTCACGGTGACGTGGACGCCCGTCGCAGCCCTGGCGTCCTCGATGAAGGCGAGCAGCTCTGCCGCGTCGAGCTCGAGGTCGCCGTAGATCTGCGGGTCGAGCGGGCCCCGCCACGTGGCGGACGCCACCTTGCGCCACCCTTCGGCTCGCAGAAACGCGCCTCCTTCTTGCGACAAACGTCACAGAGTGCGACCGGCCGACGGTACTCCGCCGCCGTCAGCCAGTCAACTGGCGCGGCGGACGAGCGTGACGCCGTCGCGCACCGTCAGCATCACGGCCACGACCCGCGGGTCGGCGGCGATGCGGGCGTTGAGCTCGACGAACATCTCAGTCTCGGGCGTCTCCGGCGGCTCCACGACGCGGCCCGACCAGAGCACGTTGTCGAGCGCCATGATCCCGTTCGGGGTGAGCCGTGGGACGAGCGCCTCGTAGTACGCCGGATAGTTCAACTTGTCGGCGTCGATGAAGATCAGGTCGTAGTCGCCCTCGAGCCGCTCGATGGTCTCGAGCGCCGGGCCGAGGTGGATCGTGATGCGGTCCGCGACGCCCGCTTCCTCGTGATAGCGGCGCGCGACGGCGGCGTGCGTCTCGTCCATCTCGCAGGTGTCGATGTGGCCTCCAGGCGGGAGCAGGGGCGCCATCGAGGTGGACGAGTAGCCGCTGTAGGTGCCGAGCTCGAGCACCCGCTGCGGCTGGAGCGCGAAGACGAGAAACTCGAGCAGGCGGCCCTCGACGGGGCCGGTCAGCATCTGCGGCGCGCGCAGCGTCGCCTTCGTCTCCTCGGCGAGGCGCCGGCGCAGCTCGTCGGGCGGCGTGGTGCTCGCCTCGGCGTACTGCTCGATCTTCTCGGGAACGAGGCCGGCCATCAGGGCATCCTTGCAACTCGCGAGCCGCCGACGACGGCGTCACGGCCGTCGCGGAAGCGCACCCACGCCTTGCCGCCGCCGTCGTAATCGTGCGCCCAGACGATGAGCGTCGCCTCCGCCCCTTCCACATGCACGCGCTCCGTCCCCTCCGGGTCGACGCCGCGCCACACGCGGACGAACGGGTTCTCGTCGTACTCGCGGCCGATGGTCGTTTCCTCGCTGTGGCCCGGAAACACGGCCAGCTCGTGCGGCAGGCCCATGAGGACGTCCATGATCGAGCGGCGGAGGTCGTCGAACCCCTCTTGCGCCCCGCCGACCGAGCCGGTGAAGAGCGTGTCGCCCGTGAAGACTGCCTCCCTATCGACCACGAACGCCAGCATCCCGCGGGTGTGCCCGGGCGTGCGCAGGGCCTCGACGCGGAGATCGCCGGCCTCGACGATCTCCCCGTGGCCGAGGTGCTCGGCACCGTCGACGCCCTCGTCCGGCGCCGCCAGAACGCGGAGGCCGTACCTGTCCTCGAGCAGCTGGTGGTTGGCGACGTGGTCGGCGTGCGCGTGGGTCGTGAGGAGGTGCGTCGGGTGCACCTCGAGGCGGTCGACGGCCGACAGCAAGGGCTCGATGGGGGCTCCCGAGTCGATGAAAACCGCCGTGCCGCCGGAGCGGTCCGCAACCAGGTAGGCGTTCGAGAGTACCTGGGGATCCATGCTCCGCTCGACAATCATGGGGTGGGTAGCATGCCAGGGGAACCCGGACTGGGAGGGCTATTCGGATGGCCGGCCTCATGAGCCGAACGTCGACTGTGGTCAAAGCGTGGATCTCGAAGCTTCTCGATCGCGCCGAAGATCCATCGGTCACGCTGGACTACTCGTACGAGAAGCAGCTCGAGATGCTGCAGAACGTCAAGAGGGGGGTCGCGGACGTCGTCACGGCGAAAAAGCGGCTCGAGCTGCAAACGGGAAAGCTCGAGCAGGAGCTCCCGAAGCTCGACCAGCAGGCACGCGCAGCGCTGTCGGCCGGTCGTGAGGACCTCGCGCGCGCGGCGCTCGAGCGCAAGACGGTGGCGCAGGCGCAGCTCCAGGGACTCGACCAGCAGATCGCCGGGCTCGAAGCCCAGCAGGAGAAGCTCCTCGCCAACGAGAAGCGCCTCTCCGCCAAGGTCGAGTCGTTCCGAAGCGAGAAAGAGGTCATCAAGGCGCAGTACTCGGCCGCCGAGGCGCAGGTCCGGATCACCGAGGCGGCGACGGGCATCGGCGAGGAGATGGCCGACACCGGCCTCGCCATCCAGCGCGCGCAGGACAAGACCGAGCAGATGCAGGCACGCGCAGCAGCCGTCGACGAGCTCGTCGAGGCCGGCGCGCTCGAGGACTTCACGTCCGGCGAGACGTCGCTCGACCGCGAGCTCGCGCAGATCTCCGCTCAGAGCCAGGTGGACGACGAGTTGGCGAAGCTCAAGGGCGAGCTCGCCGCGGGCGGCGCGAAGAAGGAGCTGGAGCAGTGATCGTCAGGCTGATGGGCGAGGGCCAGTTCCAGCGTCGACGACGACCTGCTGGCGAAACTGAACGAGCTGGACGACAAGGCGCAGGCCGCGGCGGACGCGAACGACGAGCCCGAGCTCGACCGTGTCCTGGACGAGATGTGGGGCCTCGTCCAGGGCGACGGGGAGCGGCTCGCCGACGACGACCTGCATCCCTCGGACGTCGTCATCCCGCCGAGCGACCTGACCCTCGAGGAGACGCAGCGCCTCTTCTCGGATCAGGGGCTCATCCCGGACATCCCGGCGGCCTAGCCTCGCTCCCACGACAAGCGGCCATGGGTTCGCCCGGCAGGGGGCGACCCCCTTGGTCTGCTGCATCATCACCGGCGCCGGCGCGCCGATGGCGGTGCACGACCGGTGGCCGTGCCCGAGCAGGTGGCCCACCTCGTGGTTGACGAGGTAGCGGCGGTAGCGCTCGACATGGCGGTACGCGCTCGCGCCCTGGCGCCACCGCATGAGGTTGAGGACCGCGCGCCCGCCGTTCGCGCACGAGTAGATCCCGTTGGTCAGGTTGGGCGCGCACAGGCGGTCGGTCGTCCGCGGCGAGGCCAGCGTCACCCGGAAGTCGACGGGGCCTCGCGAGACGCGGCGGAAGGAAACGCGGCCTGTGCCGCCCCAGCTCCTGGGGTGACCAAGGATGGAGTGCACGAGCCGGGCAAACTCGAGCCGCGCAATGACGATGCCGGCCTCCACCTCGACCATGTAGCGCATCACCGGACCGCTGCCGGTGCGAGGGTCGCCGCCGCGCACGACGAGAAGCGGCCGCGCACGGCCCGGTGGCCAGACCGGCGCCGCGGCCCTGTGTTCAGGGGCAGGGGCGGCCACCACGCCCGCATCCAGCGAAGGAGCGAGCCTGGCCTCGGCGGCGGAGGCGAACAGCGCGGCGAGTGCCGCAAGCACGAGCGCGACTCGCACGCTGGGGACCCTAGTCGAGCGGTGCTTCGAAGAGCCCGAGCCAGCGTGTCAGGTCAGGCTCGATGGGGAGCTCCTTCTCGAGCTCCGACTTCAGCCTCAGCTCCGCGGGGTTGTCGCGCTCCTGCCCCTCGCCGGTGGGGACGAACGGCCAGAACGTGCCCTGCTTGAAGCCGTAGATCAGGTACGTCGGCAGGTCGCGGCCCTCGAACGCGAAGAGCGCGGCCGTCAGCCGATCACCGAAGCCGCGGCTGGCGAGCTCGCTCGCGACGAGGTGCACGGTCGTGACGAGATCCTCGAAGTCGCGATCGCGCACGACGAGCCACTGGTAGCCGTACGCGTCGTTCCGGCGCCTGACCTCGGAGCCGGAGGTCTGGGCGACGACCCCGAGGAGCTCGTCGATCTCCTGCTCGGCCCGCGCGAACTCGCCGGCCGAAAGCGGCTTCGTCACGACAGCGGCAACGCCGGCGGACTTGAGCCCGAGCTCCGCCTGGAGGGTCACCTGCGCCGTCGAGAGCGCGAAGAGCTTGTCGAGCTTCGCGCCCTTGAGACGCTTCCGCCCGCCGAAGAGGACGCTGGCGATGCCCACCTAGTACGAAACCGGCTTGCCCATCTCCTGGGCGATCGTGGCCAGCCGCGCGAGGCGCTTCTCGAGCGGCGGGTGCGTCATGAAGAGGGTCGCAGCGGACCGCTTCACGTTGGTCGGGATGATGAAGAACGCGTTCAGCCCCTCGAGCTGGCGCAGGTCGCGCTGCGGGATCCGGGTGATGTCGCTCGCGATCTTCTGCAGGGCGCTCATCAGGTTCTCGGGTGCGCCCGTGACGAGCGCGGCGCCGCGATCGGCGGCGAACTCGCGGTAGCGCGACAGCGCGAGGATGAGGAAGTAGCTGACGAAGTACACGACGAGCGCGATCAGCCAGATCGGCGGGCCCTCACGGTTGCGGCCGAGGCCGCCGCCGAACCAGATCAGCAACGAGGCGACGTTCGAGAAGAAGCTCGCAAAGGTCATCACGGCTACGTCCCGGTTGGAAATGTGGGCGAGCTCGTGCGCGATGACGCCCTCGATCTCGGGCGGGTCGAGCCGTTTCCACAGCCCCTCGGTTACGGCCACGACTGACTTCTTCGGGCTACGGCCGGTCGCAAAGGCGTTTGGGATGTCCGTGGGGATCACCGCGATTCGCGGCTTGGGCAGGTCGGACATGGCGCAGAGCCGCTCGACCATCGCGTGGAGGTCCGGCGCCTGCTCGGGAGTTACGACCTTCGCCCCCGAGGAGGCCAGCGCGATCTTGTCGGACGTGAAGTACTGGATGAACGCAAACGCGCCCAGGATCACGACCATGACGCCGATCGACGCACCGCTCTGGAGGAGCAGCGCGAAGAAGCCGACGTAGAGCGCCCCCAGCAGGAAGATGGTCAGGAACATGCGCGACGTCAGTCCGAAGTCGCGCCCGTACGCCTTGCGTCTCATCGAGTGGTCAGCTCCTCGGAGGAAGTTGGTAGGTGAATTCTACCCGCCGCCCTCCGGGCAACCGGACGCTTCGGGGAGCGCCGAAACGCCGAGGACGAATGTCGTGGCGCTGCGCGCGACGACGCTCGTCATCCCGTCTGGAGCCTCCTCGACGCAGACGTCACCCTGGAGCACGCGCCACGTCGGCGTCCAGCGGACGGCGAGGCGATGCGTCCCAGCCTCCGTGAGCTCGCCGGCGACGCGATCGTGCTCGAGCGCGGTCACCTGCGGGGTCCCGGGGCCGGTGAGGACCGGGCTCGCATCGGGCACCTCGTAGACGGTCACCGGGCCCGCGCGGGCGACCTCGATGAGACCCGCGCGACCGGAGCGGACGAGGTCGGCCTCCCGGCCCTCGCCCACGCGCCCGAGCTGCGTGTCGGGGAGCAGGACGAAGCGCACACCGAGGTTGTGCAGCCAGCGGATGTAGGCGGCCGGGTCGAGGGTGTCCTCGTAGAAGAGCGGGTTCTCGGCGATGTCGAGCTGCCGGTACCAGCCGCGCGCGAGTGGAAAGCCCGCGCGCGGCACCCAGTAGGCCTCCCAGTGGTCTCCGGTCGGGACGACCTCGACCCGCTCTCCCGGCGCGGCCTGCTCGGCCAGGAAGGCGAGCGCCGGCGCCCAGAAGGAGGCCTCCGCGGAGCGCGTGTCGCCGCGGTGGACCGCCGCTCCGGCGTAGGGCAGAAGCGTGTAGACGAGCGCGGCGGTGATCGCGACGCCTGAGAGCCAGCGGGGCCGGAACGAGGCGATTGCCGCCGCCAGCAGCGCGAGCGGGAGCACGATCCCCCGGAGCCGGGTCACGTTCTCGCCGATCGGCGACGGCACGAGATACGCGGCCGCTGCGCCGAGCGCCCACAGCCCGAAGACGAATGCAAGGAACCGGCCACGCTCGCCGCGCAGGGCGAGAGCGGCGCAGACGGCGCAGAGCGCGATCACCCCCAGCACCTCCGAGAGGCGGAAGAACGGGTACTCGGCCTCGTACCGGTAGACGAGGAGCAGCGCTCCCTGGAGCAGCCCGACCGCGAGCAGCGCCGCGCCCATCGCGACGGCGCGGCGGTCGAGGCGGCGCCCGCCCGCGAGGAACGCGGCCACACAGGCCAGGCAGAGATAGAGGAAGGCGAGCGGCGAAAGCCCGGCGGTCACGACGGCGAGCACGACGGCCACCCATGTCCGGCCGAGCTGGAGCGCCTTGAGCGCCCCAAGGGCGACGGCGAGGCCGGCCGCGTACGGGTACGTACCCGTGAAGAGCGGCCCGCACGCCACGACGGCGAACACGCGCGAGGGCCAGCGCGCGCGGTCGCCCCACTCCCGCTCGGCGAGCGAGGCGAAGAGCGCGGCGGCCGCCACGACGGAGACCAGAGCGACGACGTCATTGCCGACCAGCGCGGCCGGGAAGTAGTAGAGGAGGCTGTAGGCGAGGAGCGGATAGTGGCCCGCGTACCAGTACGTGTCCCAGACGAGGACGCCGTTCTCGACGAGCTCCGTTCGGTACAGGTGGGCCGGAAGATCGCCGGGCGGCGGGCCGAACAGGACGAGCGCGAGCCCGACGACAAGGGCGATCACGCTCGCGACCCCTACCTCTCTGCCCGCGAGCGTGCCTAGAGTTCCCGGCATGGCCCGGACGGCAGTGGTCGCTCTCGCGTTCCTCGCGCTCATGGCCGGCCCGGCGCAGGCTACGACGTTCCAGGTAGTGGTGGTGCCGGGCTTGACGCTCGACGACCTGGAAGATTTGGCCGACCGCGGCGCGGTCGGGCTGCTCAACCCGGGGGCCGGCCCGGAGACGAGCCGCGCCCTCGCGATGCGGGCACTCGTCACCGGTGAGGTCCGCAATTCGCTCCGGGAGGAGGATGCCTCCGGCGGCGGCCTGAGGCTGGTCTTCCAGGTGGAGGAAGCGCAGCTCGGGAGCGTGGACGGCAACGTCGTCTACGTCGGGCTCCCCGAGGGCGGACGGCAGCCGAACGACAAGCGGTACCCGATCCTCGTCGTCGGCCCCGGCTTCGCGGGCTTGCTGACGTCGGACTCGACGCGGATCCCGGGCCTCGTCTCCATCGCCGACGTGGCGCCGACCGCGCGCGGTGAGGACGATGGGCTCGACTCCCAGTCGGCTCAGGACACGGTCTCCAAGCTCCGCGAGCTCGACGACCGCATCGACGAGAACAACGGCGTTCGCCTGCCGGCGACGATCCTCGTCTGCGCGCTCGTCCTCGGCCTGGCCCTGTTCTCGCCCGCGGCCGCGGTCCCCGGACTCGCGGCGGCGCTCCTGACGAACCTCGTGCTCGGGCTCGCGAGCATCTCCGAGTTCTGGACGGTGATGGCGATCTTCGCGGTCGCGGTGCTGCTGGGCGGCCCGCTTTTGGCCTCGCTCCTCCGCTCACCCGTCGCTCTCGGCAGCCTCCTCGTCGCCGTCCTCGCCGCCTACCTGCTCGTGCTGGGCATCGACGGCCCATCCGCCGCTCTCTCGCCCTTCGGGCCGACGCAGAACTCCCGCTACTTCGGACTCTCCAACCTCCTCGAGACGATGCTCCTCGTGCCGGCCCTCGGCGGCGCCGCCCTGCTCTTCCGCCGGTTCGGCTGGATCGCGTTCGTCGGCACCGCGCTCCTTGCGTTCGCCACGGTGGCCGGGAACCGCTTCGGCGCCGACGGCGGCGGGGCGATCGTGCTCGCCGGTGGATTCGCGGTGCTGGCCGTCCTGCTCTCGGGAGGCGGCCGGCGGGCGCTCGCGATCGCCGTCGGCGTGTCGTTCGTGCTCGCGCTCGGGCTCGTCGCCCTGGATGCTGCGACAGGCGGCTCGAGCCATGTCACGAAGGCCCTCGACGACGGCCCCGTGGGCCTGGCGGAGGATCTCGGCGAGCGGGTCGAGCTCTCGTGGGAGCGCGCGACGAGGGACTGGTACATCGCCCTCTCGGTCGTCCTGATGCTGGCGGTCTTCGCCTTCCTCGTCGTGAGAACCCTGCGCCGCCCGGGCTCGCTCGGCGACTCGGCCGTCGCGCTCGCGCTGGCTTCGGCGATCGCCGTCTCGCTCGTCGTGAACGACTCGCCGACCGACGTGCTCCTCGTCGGGCTCACGAGTTATGTGGCCGCCGACGTGGGTATGCTTCTCGCGCGATGGCCCGCTACTTCGCGCTCCTTGTCGCCGTCCTTGCGCTCGCCGTTGTCGCGGGCTGCGGCGGCGGGGAGGAGTCGTCGCCGGCCCCCGAGACCGTAGAGGGCACCCTCCCGACCGAGAGCGGAGGCGGCGGAGGGGGCGGAGGCGGCGGCGGTGAGGGCGACGCCGCTGCCGGCAAGGAGGTCTTCGCGTCGGGCGGCTGCGGAAGCTGCCACACCTTCAGCGACGCCGGCACTTCCGGAAGCGTCGGCCCGAACCTCGACGACTCGACCGTCGACTTCGCAGCCGCCGAAGAGCAGATCAGGGCCGGGGGCGGCGGCATGCCGGCGTTCGAAGGCCAGCTGAGCGACGAGGAGATCGCCAACGTGGCCGCCTACGTCGTCGAGACCCGCGGCTGATCTGAACCTCCCGACGGGGTTTCCGCGCGAGGTCGACGTCCTTGCGTGCGATCTCGACCGGACGCTCCTCTGGACGGACGGAGAGCTGCGCCCACGGACTCGTACCGCGATCCACGCCGCGCGGGACGCGGGCATCCACGTCGTCATCGCCACCGGCCGCATGTTCCGCAGCGTGAAGCCGTATCTCGAGGCGGCCGGGATCGACGATCCCGTCATCTGCTACCAGGGCGCGGTCGTCGCCGACCCCACGACGGGCCGCTTCCTCCGCCACGAGCCGATCCCCGTCGAGCTGGGGCGCGAGACGATTGCCGCGATCCGGGAGGAGGGCTTCCACGTCAACTGCTACGTGAACGACGAGCTGTACGTCGACCGCGTGACGCCCGAGGCCGAGCGCTACGCCTCGTTCCAGCACCTCCCCATCCACGAGGTCGGCGATCTCGAGGCCTGGCTGTCGGAGCCTCCGACGAAGCTCGTCGCCATCGGCGACCCCGACGAGCTGGAAGGCCTCGAGGCGCGCATGAAGAAGCGCTTCCCCGGTCGCCTCTACATCTCCAAGTCCCTGCCGTTCTTCCTCGAGTTCGCGAGCACCGAGGTGACAAAGGGCTCGGGCCTGACGTTCCTGGCCGAGCACCTCGGTTTCTCGCGCGAGCGCACGGTGGCCTTCGGCGACGGCGAGAACGACGTGGAACTCCTGGAGTGGCCCGTCTTCGGCGTGGCCGTCGCAAACGCCCACCCTCGCGTGCTCGAGATCGCAGACTGGGTCTGTCCGTCGGCCGAAGAGGAAGGGGTCGCGCAGGTGATCGAGGCGCTCCTTGAACGCCTTTCGGCGTGAACGCCTCGTCGCCCGGGGGCAAGGTCTTCGCGCCGAGAGGTGTTCTTCTTAGACTCTCGTCCATGATCGACATCAAGGCCGCAAGAAACGACGTCGAGGCGTATCGGGCCGCCCTCGCACGCAAGGGCGCCGCGGAGGACTTCGACGCCTTGATGGAGGCGGACAGGGACTGGCTCGCGCTCGTGCCGCAGGCGGACGAGCTACGCGCGAAGACGAAGCTCAAGGGCAAGCCGACCCCCGAGCAGATCGAGGAGCTGAAGGGCGTGAAGGCCGAGCTGCAGCGGGTCGAGCAGGAGCTCGCCGCCGCGGAGAGCAGACGCTCGGAGCTGCTCGACCGCGTCCCGGCTCCGCCCGACGCAAGCGCCCCGGACGGGTTCACGGACGACGACGCCGTCGAGCTTCGCCGCGTCGGCGAGCAGCCGTCGTTCTCCTTCGAGCCGCGCGACCACCTGGAGCTCGCCCGCATCGACACGGAGCGCGGCGCCAAGGTTTCGGGCTCGCGCTTCGTCTACCGCGTCGGCGCCGCCGCCCAGCTCGAGCTCGCCCTCTACCGCTTCGCGCTCGACCGGCTCAACGCCAAGGGCTTCGCCACCGTCCTCCCGCCCGTGCTCGTGCGCGAGGACGCCATGTACGGCACGGGCTTCCTCCCGACGGACGAGGTCAACCTCTACCGCGTCGAACGCGACGAGCTGTACCTCACAGGCACGTCCGAGGTGGCCCTGGCAGCCATGCACGCCGGCGAGGTGTTGGACGCCGACGCGCTCCCGCTTCAGTACGCGGGCTACTCGACGTGCTTCCGCCGCGAGGCCGGCGCCGCCGGGAAGGACACGCGCGGCATGTTCCGCGTCCATCAGTTCGACAAGGTCGAGATGTTCGTCTTCACGCTTCCGGAGAGCTCGGGCGACATGCATGACTTCCTGCTCGCCACCGAGGAGGAGCTCGTCGCGGAGCTCGGCCTCCCCTACCGCGTCGTCAACATCGCCGCCGGCGACCTCGGCGCCTCCGCCTCGAAGAAGTACGACATCGAAGCCTGGTTCCCCGGGCAGGCCCGCTACCGCGAGATCACCTCGACCTCGAACACGACTGACTACCAGTCGCGGCGCCTGGACATTCGCGTCCGCGGCGAGCAGGGCCTCGAGTTCGTGCACACGCTCAACGGAACGGCCGTGACCGCGCGGGCCATGATCGCCGTGCTGGAGAACTTCCAGGACGAGGGCGGCGCCGTCGCGGTACCAGAAGTTCTGACGGAGTTCGGCGCCCCGGCCCGCATCGAGCCCGGGGACTGACCGGGCTACACTCCGCGGCGGGCGGGGTGCCCGAGCGGTCGAAAGGGGCGGTCTTGAAAATCGCTAGGCGCTGATGAGGCGTCTCGTGGGTTCGAATCCCACCCCCGCCGTTGGCGAAGCGGAATCGCGCTTGTCTAGAGGTCTCGTCGGCATGATCGATGAGATCGGTGCTGCGGTCCGGTCACAAACAGAAAGACCGCCACAAGAAAAGGACAAACCATGAAGCTGACGACCATCACGCATGTCACCATCGATGGAGTGATGCAGGGCCTCGGCGGGTCGGATGAGGACCGCAGGGGCGGATTCGAGCGCGGCGGATGGGCCTTGCCGCTCTTCGACGACGAGGGAGGGGCGTTCGTCGGCGAGGTCTTCCAGCGCGCCGATGCGTTCCTGTTCGGCCGGCGGACGTACGAGATCTTCGCCGCCTCTTGGGGAACCGGCTCCTGGGGTGCAAATCAGGGCGACAACCCGATCTCGGTGGCGTTGAACACGCGCCCCAAGTACGTGGCCTCGACCACGCTCACCGACCCGCAATGGGCGGACACGACCGTACTCTCCGGAGACGTCGCGGGCGCGGTCGGCGAGTTGAAAGCCAAGCCGGGAGGCGAGCTGCAGGTGCACGGCAGCGGCGACCTGGTCCGCTGGCTCGTCGACAACGACCTCGTCGACGAATTCACGCTGCTCACCTACCCGTTGGTCGTCGGGCAAGGCACGCGGCTGTTCCCCGACACCGGCCCGGACATGGCACTCGAGCTGGTCGACTCGCGGGCCACCGCCAGCGGGGTGACGATCCAGGTCTACCGGCCCGCCGGGCGCCCGCAATACGCAACGTCCGATTGAAGGAGTGACATGAACGCGACGACGAACGGCGAATCGCTATGGCCTCGGCTCGCGGACCTGCCGCTCGTGATCGAGGCATGCGAGTACGACCGCCTGCACGCCGTCCTCACCCAGGAGTTCGAGCGCATCACCACCCACGTGCGGCTCGCCGGCGGGGGCACCGACGGCCTGGGTGAGGACGTCTCGATCTTCCGCGAGGACGGCACAGCGCTGCACGAGACCCGCCCCGTGCTGGGGCTCGAGGGCGAGTGGACGCTGGCCGGCTTCTGCGACCACCTGACCACGCTCGACCTGTGGCCGAAGCCGCCGGAGTGGGACGTGGCGCTGCGCTTGCGCAACTGGGCGTTCGAGTCGGCGGCGCTCGACCTCGCGCTGCGCCAGGCCGGCCGTTCGCTGCACGACGTGCTGGGGTTGGACCCGCAGCCGGTGCGCTTCGTCAACTCGCTCGGCCTCGGCAAGGAGCCTTCGATCGAGCCGGTGCGCCGGCGGCTCACCCGCTCCCCCGGCGTGCGCTTCAAGCTCGACGCGGAGGCGACGTGGGCGCCGGCGCTCGTGGACCAGGTCGCGGCGACCGGCGCCGTGGACACGATCGACTTCAAGGGCCACTACGGCTTCGAGGTCGAGGATCCGGAAGCCCTCGGTGCGCTGTACGACCAAGTGATTGCCGCGTTCCCGGACGCCTACCTGGAGGACCCGCACGACCTGCCCGAGATCGGGGAGCGGCTCGGCGATCACCTCGAACGCGTGTCCTACGACTCGCCGATCCGCAGCGCCGAGGACATCGGCGCCACGCCGCTGGCCGCGCGCGTCGTGAACGTCAAGCCGTCAAGGATCGGCAGCCTGCGCGCCCTGTTGGAGGTCTACGCGCGCTGCGCGCGCGAGCGGCGGCCGATGTACGGCGGCGGCATGGGCGAGCTCGGCGTGGGCCGCGGGCAGATCGAGCTGCTCGCCGCGCTGTTCCACGCCGACGCGCCCAACGATGTGGCGCCCAGCGCCTACAACGAGGACGACCCGGCGGACGACCTGCCGCCCAGCCCGCTGGCGCCGCGCCCTGCGGCGACCGGCTTCCGCTGGGCGGAGTAGGCGAGTTACGCTGGCGCAATGCAGACCGGTGAGGTCGGAATCGAGATCACGCCGATCCTCGACGCCTCCTCGGTCGAGTCGAAGTTCGCCGCCCAGCTCGACGCGCTCCTGCGCCGAACCTGCCAGATCGCCCGCGCGCTGACCGGCGCCGAGCAGGCTGCCCTCAAGCTCTGGGTCGGCGAGGACCCGTCTCAGGCACGCAAGTACTTCAGCCTCAGCGAGAAATACGCCGCGTTCCGCGACTTCCGAATCGACCCGAAGGGCTTGGGCCTGCACGGGATGACGATCCCGCCCGGCGAAGTGGTCCGCCTGACCGAAGCCGAGGTGCTGGCGCATCCGCTCTACAACGGCTTCGGCCCGCTCGCGGACGACCACCCGCCGATGCGGGGATGGCTGGCCACGACCGTCTGCGGCGACGGCGGTCGAGCCTACGGCCTGCTGCAGCTGAGCGACAAGAGCGGTGGGCGCGACTTCGACGAAGCCGACGAGACGAACATCCACGAGCTTGCCGCTCTGATCGGCGAGACGCTCGACGCACTACGACTGGCCGCGCAGCAGCCGACCTAGTCGGTACGCCGCGCGGGCCTCGGACTGAGGCCCCGCGCGAGGTACGTCCTAGTTGGATTGGGTCAAACAGCCGCTGGCACAGCCGCCGCCTCCAGGATCAGGTCAGCCGTCGCCTGGGGCTGCGAGACAGCGACCGCATGGGACGCGCCGGGAATCGCGAGCGTCCGCTGCGCGCCGGCCCGCTCGGCCATGAAGTGCTGCAGCTCCGCCGGGATGTTGCGGTCCTCCTCGGCGATCACGAACGACGACGACAGCTCACGCCACAAGGGCCTTTCCCCGGACGGGGCGGTGAGCGCCTCCTGAGTCGCCGGCCGCTGCGTCGCCGCCATCCGCGCCGCCTGCGGCTCCGGCACGTCTGCGCAGAACTGGTCGTGGAACCGGTCCTGGATGATGTACAGGTCGGTCGCGCCGTCACTGCGCGGGACGGGCCGCACCGCGTCACCGAGCGTGCTGCCGGGGAACATCCCGGCGAGCTCGAAGGCGCTCTCGCCGGCGTCGGGTGCAAAGCCCGCCACGTAGACGAGCCCGGTGATCTCGCCGGCGTCGGCCGGCACGTTCGTGATCACAGCTCCGCCGTAGGAGTGGGCGACGAGCAGGACCGGCCCTTCAACCGCGCGGATGACATCCGCGACGCTGGCAGCGTCGGTGGCCAGGTCCCGGAGCGGGTTGGCCGCGGCAATCACCGGGTGCCCCGCGCTTTCGAGCTTGTCGATGACGTTGTCCCAGCTTGCCGACTCGGCGAACGCGCCGTGCACGAGAACGATGGTGGGTTTCATGGAACCCTCCTTAGGATCGCGAGGCTTGTTGCCCCGCAGTGGACTGGCTGAGGCAGTCCTCGAAGCGTGGTGGGCTAGCGAACCTTCAAGGTAAGGCCATTCGTGCTGTCCGGACTTCTGGGAGCTACTTGCGCTCTTCCTCCGAGGGCGCGGAGATCGCCCCGACGAGCTCTCCGGTCCTCTCGTTGTCCTTGAGTGCGATGTCGGCCTGCGCAACCACGCCGACGAGCCTCCCGTTCTCGACCACGGGCAGCCGCCGGACCTGGTGGCGGGCCATCAGCTCGAGCGCCTCGTCGAGGTCGTGGTCGGGCTCGACGCTGATGAGATCGCGAGAGTAGACCTCGCCGACCGACGTCGTCTCGGGGGCCGCACTCTCGGCGACCACTCTCGTCGTGATGTCCCGGTCGGTGATCATTCCGACGAGCCGCTCGTCCTCGGTCACCGGGAGCGAGCCGATGTGCCCCTCCCGCATCAGCCGCGCGGCCTCGACCACCGACGCCGATGCGCCGATCGAGTGGGGCTCCTCGGTCATCGCGTCGCGAACGATTTTCGCCATCGTGCCTCCTGTCCTCGTCGTTGTGCGATCTTAGACCCGTTTCCGTGATCGAGTACGCTGGCCCCAGTCGCTTGACCGAAGGTTAAACCGCGCATGAACAAGCCGCGCATATTTCTTGGGTCGTCGGGCAAGCAGGCCACGCTGCTCGAGGGGATCTCGAACGGGCTCGAGGACATCGCCGACGTCGAGCCCTGGACGACCACGTTCAACCCGGGGCGGTCGACCCTCGACCGACTCGTCGAGCTCTCCCAGGAGGTCGATTTCGCGGCGTTCGTGTTCGCCCAGGACGACTGGACCGCGACGGATGCTTCCCAGTCCGGCGAGGCGTCGCCGCGCGACAACGTGGTGTTCGAGGCCGGGCTGTTCGGCGGCGCGCTCGGCATCCGGCGCACGTTCATCCTCCACGCGAACGGCTCGAAGCTGCCGACCGACCTCCTCGGGCTCACCTCAGTCCGTTACGACCCGGCCGCCGGCCCGGACGAGGTCCGGGAGATCAACGAGAAGCTCCGCAAGGCGATCGAGACCGAGGGACACCGGAGCGTGATCGAGGGCCTGTGGTGGCAGCTCTCGCTGACCGTGCGGAGCGAGCACGAACGGGAGGCGGTGAGCCTCCTGCGCATCTCGCGGGACCGCGACGGTGACCTGACCGTGAACGGACGGGCCTGGCAGGAGGACGGCACCCTGTCGACCCGCTACTGGAGCGAGGCTGCGAAGGCGCGCCGGGATCCGGCCGGCATCTTCTACTCCTGGAAGGGCGAGCGCCCCCGGGACCCCGATGCGCCGCAGTTCGAGGGCACCGGCGAGATCAGGTTGGAGACCGCCGACCGCGCCACCGGGTACTGGATCACGCGGTCCGATCGCGACGCCGGGCTGAAGGCCCGAACCGCCGGCGTCTACCTCCGAGCAGACCCCTCAGACCTCCAGGTGCTGGAGGGCGGGAGCGAGGAGGAGCGAGCTCAGCTCATCGCGCAGCGCCTCCAGGAGTGGAAGTCGGCGGCGAACACCTTCTGAGCCCGAGGAGAGCACGTGACGCTGGCAACCGTTCTCGTCCCCACGCATAACCACGGGCCCACCCTGTCGCTGTCGGTCGGCAGCGCCCTCGTGCAGACCGTCGAGGACATCGAAGTGATGGTGGTCGGGGACGGTGCCACGGCCGAGACCCGCGAAGCGGCGCGCGAGCTCGAGCGTGCCGACTCGCGTGTCCGCTTCCTCGACTTCCCGAAGGGCGAGCGTCACGGCGAGCGAAACCGTCACCTGGCACTCGAGGAAGCCCGCGGCCGCATCGTCTGCTACCTCGCCGACGACGACCTGTGGCTGTCCGACCACGTCGCCTACATGGCCGAGTTGCTCGACCCGCACTCGGGAGAAATCCCGTTCGACTGGACGCTGCCGACGGCCGGGTAGCTCAACCCGCGCAATCGCTCACCCGCAAGACGACTCATTCGACGAGTGAGATCGCCCGGACCCCGAAGTCGGGCACGGTCCCGGTCTCGTCCGCGAGCCCCTTCCAGATGACCTGCGTGAAGTACCCGTGAATCGTCCCGCGACTTCCGCCGCCGCTGAACGAGGTGGGGACGAAGCCCACCCAGGCGACCACGTCGTACTCAGCCTGGGAGCCCCCTTCGGTGATCGACCGGTAGACAGGGAAAAGAAGCTCGGTCCCGAGCCTTGTGTTGATCGCGCTCCGGATGTGGCCGGAGTTGAAGTCGGCCGAGGGGGCCGAGCGGTAGATGCCGAGCGGCAACTCGCCCTCGTAGCCGTCGAGGATCCAGTCTGCGAGCGTTTCTGCGCCGACGTTCCCTGTGTCGTAGAGGCTGTCCAGGTTGACCAGGCTGAACGCCCCCGCCGCGTCGCTGCCGCCCGGGTCGTGCAGGTTCCGCAGCCTCAGCTGGGTCGGTTCCCCCCAGCATCCGCACTGCAGCATCGGGTGCTGCTCGTCGACGGCGACGGGAGCGACACCATGCGCTTTCGAGGCGATGCCCGCCCGCGCCGTCGCACGCGCCGTGACCTCGACCTCGTCGATCCCGAATACCTTGCTGAAGTACCCGGGCGCCTGCCGCGACACCGTCACCGTGATGAGGTCGTTCGGCACGACCCGAGTGGAGAACGAGATCTCGACCTCGCCGCCGCCGTTCTTGGTCGCGTATTGGTCGGCGAGGGCCGCCGCGTCGGCCGTGCTCAGGCCCAGACCCTGGGCGCCGGCGAGGGCCGCCGCATCGGCCGTCGCCTGGGCAGCCCGGTCGGCCCGATACCAGGAGCCGACATCCGTGGCCATGGCCGCGGCGCCGACGATGACCGTGAGGAAGACGGCCATGATCACGGCCACCTGCCCCCTCTCGCCTCCCGTCCCGCCCAGAGGCTCTGGATGCATGCCGGCGCGCGCGCTCACGCGGACTGGGTGGAGTAGGGACTTCATGCGGCTTGGCCTCCGTGTCAGTCGTGCGAATTCGATCCCGTACAGGCACAGACGCCGCGGTTCGCAGAACTCTGCGGTGTGTCACGAAAGATCCCCCTCCTGGGTGACACGCGCCGGAGCGGCCCCAAAACGTCGAGCGGCGCCCCGAAGGACGCCGCTCGACCGCCTCTCTGGAGTCGACTCTTAGTCGGTTCGCCTGAGGATCCAGAGGCCGGTGTTCATGTCGCTCGCGTAGACGAGACCGGTCGCCTCGTCCACGAACACGCCCCAGACCTGCGGCGTCTGGGAGAGCGTCCCGCGCTGGGCCGGCTTCACCGGGTTCTGGCCCGCCGGCGGGATGAAGTACGCGACCTCCTCAGGGTTCGCCGGGTCGCTGGCGTCAACGACGCGAACGCCGTCCGAATACCACGAGATGTACACGTCCGTCCCCATGAGCATCGGGTTGTGGATCGTGTAGTCGCCCGAGCCGAGGGGCAGACCGCCTCCTGAATTCGGCGTCCTGTACTCGCCGACCTGCTTCGGCGCTGCGAGGTTCGAGTAGTCCCAGATGCGCAGGTACCCGTAGCCCGGCTCGATGCCGGGTCCGCAGTGCTTGCCGAAGTCCTCGTCGGCCGAGAAGAGCAGCCGACGGGCATCGTCGTACATGGACGAGTGCGCGTCGCCGTCCTCGTCAGTCCCGTACACCGTGTGGCCCCTGAGGACGGGGCTGGCCGGATTCGTGACGTCGAGAGCGACGAAGCCGCTGTCCCAGTAGGCGACGAAGGCGAGCTTGCCGTCTGCCGAGGGCTCGACGCTATGGCCGTAGACCGGGTCGGGATCGCAGCCCTGGCCCGGGTTGAGCGGCCCGCCCGCATCGTGGATGACGCCCCAGTCGGAGACCTCCACCGGCGCGGCGGGATTCGTCACGTCGATGAGCCGGAAGTCGCCCCGGCCCTGAACGTCGCGGTATCCGCTCGGCGAGCCCGGCTCCTCGTACTCGCTCGTCGGCACCGATGCGTAGACGAACGTTCGTCCCAGGTCGGCGCGATGCTCGAACTCGAGCTCGTGCACGCCGCGGGTGCAGCAGCCGGTGTTGAGGAGACCGATCTGAACGGGGCTCGCCGGGTTGGAGACGTCGAAGAGCATCAGGCCACGCGCGAAGCTCGTGTCGAGCCGAGAGCCGCCGCAGACCTGCAGGCCGATAGCCGCGATGTCACGCCCGGCGAAGGGCCCGAACCTCGCCTGGAAGACGGTCACGTCCTCGGCCGAGGTCCCCGTCGGGTTGACGAGGCGCGAGACGACGACGGGATCCGCGGGATCGCTGACATCGACGACCGCGATGCCGTTCTTTGGCGGCGACGGGCAGAAGCGCGTCTTCGAGCCGTTCGCAAAGTCGCTGAAGCCCCAGTGGCCGACGTAGGCGAAGCCCTCGTGCACCCAGACGTCGGCGTTGAACCCGCGTCCCCCGAGATCGTTTTGCCCGACAACCTCCATGTTCCTGGCCTGGGCAGCCTTCTTGCCCCCGCTGTACGTCTTGTTGGACTGCTCGAGGAAGTGGCTCTCGTCCTTCAGCAGCTCGCCTCCGTTCGACGGCGCCGTCGCCGCCGACGTGGCCAGCGCAAGCACGGCGGCCACGAGCACCCCTCCGATTCCGATCCTGCGCATGAACTCCCCTCTCTCAGTCGGCCCGAGTCCAAAATCGACCCAGCAGGCCGGCTGGCCGGCTTGCAGCGCGCCTAATGGACAGGCGGCACGAGAGTGGCGTCAACATCCCCGCGCCGTAGCTCCCCATCTCCCTCGGCTCACCGAACTGCTGGGTCACCAGTACAGACGCCCGCCGCGGCACAACTGTGCGTCGGGTTACGAAATCCGAACAACCGCGGAGACCAGGCCCGCCGGACTACCGTCCGTGTCGTGCACAGGTTCTTGGATCGGGCGCCCATGCTCCCGTTGGCGCTGCGAATTGCGCTGGCGGTGTTCGTGACCGCCTGGATCCTCGGCGTCCACGACCTGCGCTCGACGATTCCCGTCTGGGTTGCCTTCGTCATCGCGCTGGGGCTCGAGATCAACTTCTTCCTCGGCGCGCTCACCCGCCCGCCCGCGCCTCGGCCCGACCGCGGGCCCCAGCCTGTCGACCGCGAGCTCTACGGCTACCTGGGCTGGCCGGAGGAGGACGATGAGGAGGAGGACGAAGACGACGACGAGTACTGGGAGGACGAGAGCCGCTGGCCCGCCGTGCGGCGGTTCCTCTGGGGCGTGGGCATCATCGCGGCGCTCGCGCTGACGTTCTGGTTCGTCGACCGCAACACCGGCTGGGATTCGCTATCAACGGCGACCCGGGCCGAAGCCCAGGAGCGCTTCTCGGAAGAGGCATCGCGCATCGCCGAGAAGCCCGTGCGGATCCGCTGCGACGAGTCCGGCGAGTACGTGGGCGCCGTGCAGCACGCCGACGGGGTCGCGCAGGTCGGCGGCGACCTCGCCTACCTGACGCCCGAGCGCTGCCTCGACCTCTACCGGCTCGCCTTCGACGGCGACGTCAACGGGAGCCAAACGGCGCGCGGGATCGCGGTGCTCGCCCACGAGGCCTGGCACCTGCGCGGCGAGCCGAACGAAGGCATCACGGAGTGCTACGCGCTCCAGTCGGGCGTCCAGCTTGGGCGCCGGCTCGGTTTGAGCGAGGACGAGGCCCGGCGCTTGATGGCGCAGCAGCTCGCCGAGAACAGCGGCCGCGGCGTGGCCACCGCCGAGTACCGCGTCCCGCCCGAGTGCAGGAACGGTGGGAGCCTCGACCTGGATCCCGCGGGCTCGAGGTTCCCGTAGGGATTCGTAGCTACCGCGTCGCGCGCGTGGCCCGCCGCCGCTGCCAGAGGTTCCATCCTCGCCGCGCGAGCCACAACAGAATCACCCACCGGAACCGTCTGAGCATGCCCGGAAGATCGCCATTACGGGCGGCCTGCAAACACGCGTACGAGCACATGCCGGTTAACCCAGATTGTTAGAGATTTGTGCAGAAGTGCTCAAGACGTCGGCCGCAAGGCCGATACAGGCCCTAGAAAGCGAGGAGCGCGGACATCCTCGGCGGTTGCCGCAGCCGGCCGAGGTGAGAGTTTCCGGGCTCCTCGTTTTCGTTTGCCCGGAACTACTGAGGGGCGAGGGGGAGCGGCCGCTTCAGCATTCGCGAGGCGACGCCGCGGATCGTCCACGTCCCGTACGTGTGGTTCGGGTTCCACTCGGTGATGACGGAGAGCGCGATCCGCTTCGTGGCCGTCTTGAGCAGCGCCGACTGGTGCGTGACGCGACCCGTGCCCGTCCCCCAGCCGCCCTTGAAGTGGATGAACCAGCCGTCGGGCTTCACGGGCGGGATGCCCCAGCGCTGTGAGGGGACGATCCTGCGCAGGAGGTTCATCCCGTAGGCGCGATGGCGGGGCGGCATCAGATCGTCGATGCGATAGAAGAAGCGCGCCTGGTCCCGGGCCGTGGTTGTCGAGAGCCCCCACGGCGAGCGCAGCTCGAAGTGGTGCATGTTCGCCCGCCTGGCGACGCGATTGAGGCCCGAGGCCCCGACGATGTTGAGCACCGAGCCGGCCGTGGCGTTGTCCGACCAGCGGATCATGGGCCCGAGCAGGCGGCGGTCGGAGTCCGTCAGCGCGCGTCCCCGCACCGATTCGCGGTTCAGGTAGGCGACGAGCAGCATCGCCTTCAGGAGACTCGCGGACGGCGCGCGCACCCATGCGCGGTAGCTCCACAGCCGTCCGCGGTCGTCGACGAGCGCGAAGCTCTCGACCCCGGAGCGATTCTGGAGATAGTGAATGGCGGCGGTGCGCCGCTCTCCCCAGCTCTGGGCGCTCGCCGTCGAGGCCGCCAGCAGGAGCACGGCGAGGGCAAGTACGAGCACGAGTCCGGCGCGACCCCTCACGGACGGCGGATTGTACTGGCGGCCACGCGGGTAGAGAGACGCGGTGACCGAGCACGTCGAACACAGCCCCTGGATCGAGCGTGGCGCGCGCTTCGGTCTGGCGACCAAGGGTTTCTCGTACATCCTCGTCGCCGTCATCGCCCTCAGGGTTGCCGCCGAAGGCGGCGGCCAAACGGAGAGCAGGGAAGGCGCGCTGAAGACGCTCGCCGACGAGCCGTTCGGGTGGGCGCTCCTGGCCATCGTCGCGCTCGGCTTCGCGAGCTACGCGATGTGGCAGCTTGCCCGCGCGATGTTCGACCGCGAGGACGAGGGCCACGACGCGACGGGCATCGGCAAGCGGCTCGGCCAGGCCGCCAAGGCCCTCGTCTACGGAGCCCTCGCGGTGATCACTGCCTCGCTTCTCTTCGACTCTGGCGGCGGAGGCGGAGGCGGCCAGAGCGAGGACAAGGCCACGGCGATCGCGCTGGACTGGCCCGGCGGTCGCTGGATCGTCGGCGGCGTAGGTCTGGCCATCATCGGCGCGGGCGTCTTCAACGCCTACCGCGCGCTCTCCGGCTCCTTCCGGGACAAGCTCCACGAGGAGCAGATGAGCGGCGCCGAACGGCCCTGGTACACGGCTCTCGGCATCGCCGGGCACCTGGCTCGGGCGGTCGTCTTCGCGATGATCGGCTTCTTCGTGGTGCGCGCCGCGTACCAGTACGACCCCGACGAGGCGATCGGGCTCGACGGCGCGCTCCAGAAGCTCGCCGGTGAGACCTACGGGCCGTTTCTCCTCGGCGCGGTCGCACTCGGCCTCGGTGCCTACGGCCTGTTCTGTCTCGTCGAGGCCAAGTACCGCGAGGTCTAGACCACACCCTGAAGGGCGGCGATCTCGCGGCGAACCGCGAGCCGCTCGAGGGCCTTCGCCTCGATCTGTCGGACCCGCTCGCGGGTGAGGCCCAGCTGCCGGCCGATCTCCTCGAGCGAGGCCGGGTCACGCTCGCCGTTCAGGCCGTAGCGGAGCTTCAGCACCTTTCGCTCACGGTCGGGGAGCTCGTCGAGAGCATCGTGGAGCGCCTCCTGGGCCAGGTTGATCGTCACCGCTTCGTCGACCTCGTCCTCCTCGCCGGCGACGAGCTCCTTGAACGTCGTCCCGCTCTCCTCGGCGATGGGCTTGTCGAGGCTCGTGACCGCACGCGCGACGGCCCGCACCTCCACGACCTGGTCGACGGTGATCCGCGCCGCCTCGGCGACCTCTTCGTCGGTCGGCATGCGGCCGAGCTTCGGGGCGAGGTCGCGCTCCGCGCGCGACATGCGCTGTTCGCGCTCGACGATGTGGACCGGCACGCGGATCTCGCGCGACTTGTTGGCGACGCCGCGCTGCACGGCCTGACGGATCCACCACGTCGCGTAGGTCGAGAACTTGAAGCCCTTGCGCCAGTCGAACTTCTCGACGGCGCGGATGAGCCCGATGATCCCCTCCTGGACGAGGTCGAGCAGCGAGAGCCCGTGGCCCTGGTAGCGCTTCGCGATCGAGATGACCAGCCGCAGGTTCGAGTTGATCATCTGCTCCTTGGCCTCGAGGTCGCCGCGCTCAACGCGCTTGGCGAGCTCGACCTCCTGCTCCTTCGTCAGGAGCGGATAGCGGCCCACCTCGTTCATGAAGAGCTGGAGCGCATCCGTCGTGGCGGTGGCGAGGTCGCCGTTCACGTAGGTGGCCTTCGCCTCGCGCCCGCAGTCGTCGCGCAGGTCGATCCCGCGACGCTCGATCTCCTCGTAGAGCGCTTCGATCTCGCCCTCGCCGAGGCCCAGTGAGTCGACAAGGCCGTCGACCTCGGAGTACTCGAGGCACTCGTTCTCCTCGCCGCGGTCGAGCATCGCTTGGAGCTCGCGGTCCATGGCTCTCCTCTCACCTTACGCGAGATCAGCAATCGAACATATGTTCTATACTGAGCCGGGACGTGGCTCGCGCGCAGTACCTGGAGGACACCTGCAAGTCGGCTCTGAACCGGGTGCCGGACATGAGCCGCGTGCCCTTCCGCTGGACGGTGAATCCCTATCGGGGCTGCATGCACAGCTGCCACTACTGCTTCGCCCGCGCCTTCCACACGTACCTCGACATGGACATCGGTGAGGACTTCTCCTCGAAGATCGTCGTGAAGACGAACGTCGCCGAGGTGCTCCGGCGCGAGCTCGCGGCGCCACGTTGGGAAGGCGAGACGGTCGCCATGGGCACGGCCACCGACCCCTACCAGCAGTGCGAGGCGCGCTACCGGCTGACCCTGGGCATCGTCGAGGCTCTCGCCGATTTCCGTAACCCGCTCTCGATCCTGACGAAGTCGACGCTGATCGCGCGCGACCTGGACGTGTTCAAGCGGCTGAACAACGTCGCGGCGCTGTCGGTCTGCATGAGCGTGGGCACGCTCGACGAGGACGTGCGCCGCGTCGTCGAGCCGGGCACCCCGCCTGGCCGCAAGCGGCTCGAGATCCTCAAGCGCTTCTCCGATGCCGGCATCCGCACCGGCGTCCTCGTCGCCCCGGTCCTCCCCGGGTTGACCGACGACGAGGAGCACCTGGACGAGGTGCTGGCCGCGTGCGCCGAGGCGGGCGTCGCGTGGGCCTCGGTCATCATCCTCCATGTCCGCTCGACCATCCGCGACCACTTCATGCCGTGGCTCAAGGAGGCGTACCCGTGGCTCTACCCGCGCTACGTCGAGCTCTACGGGAACCGCTCCTATGCGCCCAGGGCCTACAGCGAGCAGGTGGGCGAGCGCTTCGCACGGCTGCGCCTGCGCCACGGGATCTCGGCCAGCGGCGGGTCGCGCGCCGTGCCGGCGAGCCGCGAGCAGCAACTCGCGCTGGCCGTCTAGCTCAAGCCGTCTCTGCTCGGTGTCGCGCTCCGGCTTGCCGTTTCCAACGTCATCCGGCGTCGTGCTCAGCAGGTCTGGAGCCGGGACGCCCTCCCGGCTCCAGCCCCTTCGTGCAGCCGCAGTTCCGAGAGAGGGGCATTCCCATTCCCCTCGTCTTTACAGACGCTCGGAGATGAGAAAACTTGTGGCGCCTGTCACGTTTTTGGGCGGAAGAAGGCCAGGCGTGGGCATGTCACTGCGCGCTAGCGTGTCGAGCATGGCCGCGCCCGTCCGCATCGGCACGTGCTCCTGGGCGGACGAGGCGCTGACCAAGCACTGGTACCCGAAGGGCGTGTCCTCCGCGGAGGAGCGGCTGCGCTACTACGCGGACCACTTCTCGACCGTGGAGGTGGACTCGACCTACTACCGCCTGCCCGACGAGTCAATGGTCGGCAACTGGGCGCAGCGGACGCCGGACGGGTTCGTCATGCACGTGAAGGCCTTCGGGGTGATGACCCGCCACCCGGTGAAGCTCGAGCAGCTCCCTCCCGATCTCCGGGAGGCCGCGGACGTGGACGAGCGCGGCCGCGTGAACCGCCCGTCGCGCGAGCTGCGCGGCGAGGTCTTCGAGCGCTTCCACCGCGCCCTCGAGCCGTTGCGCTCGGCCGGGAAGCTCGGCGGCATCCTGCTCCAGTTCCCCTCGTACATCGTCGCCAAGGACCTCTCGCGCGATTACCTCACCTGGGCGGTGGAGCAGCTTCGCGGCGACAGGGCGCTCGTCGAGTTCCGCCATCGCAGCTGGCTCGACGACGAGAACCGCGAGGCCACGTTGTCCTTCCTGGAGGAGCTCGGCGCCACCCACGTCGTCGTCGACGCGCCGAAGACGGAGGCCAAGAATCTGGTGCCAACCGTCATCGCGGCGACCGCCTCGCTAGCGTACGTCCGCATGCACGGCCGCAACGCGGGGACGTGGAACGCCCGGGGTGGAAGCGCGAGCGACAGGTTCAACTACCTCTACTCGAACGAGGAGTTGAGGGAGTGGGTCGAGCCACTGCGTGAGCTCTCGGACCGCTCCGAGGAGGTCTACGTCCTTTTCAACAACAACCGCTGGAGCAAGGCGCCGAGCGGCGAGCTTTCGGCTCAGGCACCGGTCAATTCGTCCGCTTTACGGGAAATACTGGCAAGTTCGGGGGTACCAACCGGGTAGCCCGCGCGCTACCGTTCAAGTCGCAGGGGAGATCGACCGATGGGACTGATGTGGGGAGCCGTCTAGGCACACATGCTCTTTGGACCGTCGCGCTGAGCGCCGTGATCACGTTGCTCGCGCTGGCGCCCGTCATCCTGCCCGGCGACAGGCCGCTGGACATGCTTCCCGCACCCCTCCAGGGCACGGGCGAGATCGGCGCGGTCGTCGCCAACCCTCTCGCACCGCCGAAGTCTCCGCAGCAAGAGCAGGCTGAGCCCGAGCAGAGCGCAGCGCCGTCCCCACCGGCGTCTGAGCCCACTGCCTCGGGCGTGCTCGGAGACACGGCCTCTTCATCGGATCCCCCGCCCGCCGAGCCGGCCCCCACCCGGCCCGGCGGCGGTGGTTCCACTCCGTCGAGGCCGAGTCACCCCCAGGAGCCGGACAGCCCGCTTCCGCCGCCTCCTCCGCCCCCCAACGGGCCGGAGCCGCAGGAGCCGTCGCCTCCGCACAAGCCGCCCAAGCCTCCCCACGGCGGACAGCCCGGGAAGGACCGCGACGACAGGCGGGAAGAGCGGAGAGAGCGCCGCGAGGAGCGCAGGGCCGACCGCGACGAGCGGCGGGCCGAAAAGGAGAAGCGGCGCGAGGAGCGCAGAGCCGACCGCGACGAGCGGCGTGACGAGAAGCGCGCGGACAAGCAGAAGCGCCGCGGCGAGAAGTCCCATCGCGGCGACCGCGGCGACGAGCGCCGGAGCGACCGCGGAGACCGCGGAGACCGGCACGACCGGGGCGATCGCCACGACAGGCGCGACCGCGACGATCGTGGCAACCGGCACGGCAAGAACAAGCGCCACAACCGCAACTAGCGCCTGCCCCTCTGGGGCTCGCCGACCGGCAACTAAGCTGATCGCGTGGCGGCTGAGCACAGCCCGATCGTCCATCGCGTGCGGCCCGCTGCAGGCGAGCCTGCGGGCGCCCTCGTCCTTTCGCACGGCCGCGGAGCCAACGAGCTCGACCTCATGCCGCTCCTCGACCTGCTCGACCCCGAGCAGCGCCTCGTCGGCCTGCTCCCCCGAGGACCGCTGTCACTCCCGCCGGGGGGCGCGCACTGGTACATCGTGCGCGAGGTCGGCTACCCGGACGCGCCGACCTTCACGGAGACCTTCGCGGCCGCCTCGTCCTGGCTCGACGAGGCTCTCGAGGAAGCCGGCGTGCCCATAGACCGCGCTGTGCTGGGCGGCTTCTCGCAGGGGGCTGTGATGTCGTACTCGCTGGGCCTGGCCGCCTCGCGGCCGCGACCCGCGGGAATCATCGCGATGAGCGCCTTCCTTCCGACGGTCGACGGATTCGAGCTCGACCTGGAAAGTGCAGCGGGGATGCCCGTCTCGGTCTCGCACGGGACGTACGACCCTGTGATCAGCGTTGACTTCGGCCGCGACGCGCGCGACCGCCTACGCGCCGCCGGCGCCGACGTCCACTACCGCGAGGATCCGGTGGCGCACCAAATCGCCCCGGGCGCGCTCACCCAGGCCCGAGCGGTGCTCGGGCAAGCGCTCCCGTAGCGCTCAGCCGAAGCGGTGGCGCACCGCGACCCGCACGCCCTCCACTGCGAGCCCGCTCGCGATGAGCAGCGCGACGATCGGGTCTGCCCACCACCAGTCGAAGGCGGCGTTCACCACCAGCGCCGCGAGCGTCGTGGCCGCGAGCGCGGCGGAGGCGAGCGTGAGGATCGCGTCGCCCCGCATCGCCCCGCTGGAGAGACCGGCCGCGACGTCGAGCTTCAGCTTCCCGAGCCAGGGCAGCACGAGAAGGGAGGCGGTGGCGATGACGGCGCCGAAGACCGAAGCCTCGGGGTGCTCGCCCGATGTGAGCCCTCGCACCGCCTGGAAGCCGACATAAAGGGCAACGACCACCATCGCGAACGCCACCCCGTACTGCGCGCGCCGCTCCAGCCGTTCCGCGCCGACCGGGTCCCGCCGCTCCCGCGAGAAGCGCCACACCAGGATGACCGAGGCGGAGGTGTCGAGGAGTGCGTTCAGGGCGAACCCGGCCAAGGCAGGGCTTTCGTCGAGGATCGAGACGACGAGCGCCAGCGCCCCGACGACGCCGTTCCACGCGATCGTGAAGAACGACAGCCGCAGCGCGGACGTGAGCAGCTCGGAACGGGTTCGATTCAACGCGCTTCCTTTCGGCGGGGCGCGTCCTCCCGCCTCCTCAGTCTCCGATACGGAGCGCTATCCAGCGCGGCTGGGTCGGCGGACGCTCGACGCCGATTCTAGCTAGGAGGTGAGCTCGCCGAAGGCCTCGGCAGGCCGCTTCTCGCCCGCGACGACGAGCACGTCGCCTTGCTGCACCACGGTCTCGGGCGTCGCGTATGTGAACGACCCGCCCGCCGGCTTGATGCAGACGACGGTGACGCCGTAGCGCTTACGAACCTCGGCGTCGGCCAGCGTCTTCCCCACCAGCTCGCGCGGAGCGGTCGTCTCGACGAGAGCGAAGCCCGGGTCGAGCTCGAAGTAGTCGAGGATCGAGCCGGCCAGGCTGTGGCCGACCCGGATCCCCATGTCGCGCTCCGGGAACACGACCTTGTGCGCACCGATCCGCGTGAGGATGCGGCCGTGCGGCTCTGTGACGGCCTTCGCCACGATCTTCTCGACCCCGAGATCGACGAGAACGCCCGTGGTGAGAATGCTGGCTTCGAGGTCGGTGCCTATCGCCACGACGGCAGTCGAAAACTCGGAGATTCCGAGCTGGCGCAGCGCTTCTTCGCTCGTCGAGTCCGCCTCGACGACGTGGGTCAAGACGCCGGAAAGCCCCTGGACGATCCTCGCGTCGGCGTCGATCCCGAGCACCTCGTGACCCATGCCCACGAGCGTCGCGGCGAGGCCTCCGCCGAAGCGGCCAAGGCCGATGACGACGAACTCCCGGGTTGCCTTACCCAATGATTGGACGCTCCTCGGGGAAGCGGTACAGCTTGCGTCGCTCGCGCAGGACGAGAGCGATGCCGAGTGTATGCGGCCCGACGCGCCCGAGGTACATGAGCGCGATCAGAATCCACTGCCCGAAGCTGGCGAAGTCAGCGGTTACACCCGTGGAGAGCCCGACCGTCCCGAAGGCGGACAGCGCCTCGAAGAGCGTCTGCGAAAGCGTGAACTCGCTTTGGGCCATGAGCGCGAGCGTGCTCACGACCACAGCGACCAGGGCGACCGTCGCCACGGTGAAGGCCTGGCGCTGCGCGTGTGCCGGCACGCGTCGCGAGAACGTGCTCACATTGGGGTCGCCCCGTAGCTCCGCCCAGACCATCAGCGCGAGCACCGCGAGCGTCGTCACCTTGATCCCCCCGCCCGTGGACGCGCTTCCCGCGCCGATGAACATGAGGAAGTCGGTGACGAACAGCGTCTCCAGCTCCATGTCGCCGTAGTTGACGGTGTTGAAGCCCGCCGTACGCGGCGAGACCGCCTGGAAGAACCCGACCAGCAGCTTGCCGCCGGTGTCGAATGGGCCCAGAGTGCCGGCATTGCTCCATTCGAAGGAGAGCACGGCGACCGTGCCACCGACGAGGAGCAGCGCCGTGACGACAAGCGTGAGCTTCGTGTGCAGGCTCCAGCGGCTCGGGAGCCTCGGTGTGCGCCAGAGCTCGAGCCAGACCGGAAATCCGATGCCGCCCGCGATGATGGCGAGCGCGACCGTGACGCAGATCCACCCGTCGGTCGCGAACGGCGTCAGGTTGTCGGTCCAGAGGGCGAAGCCTGCATTGTTGAACGCCGTGATGGAGTGGAAGACGCCGAGGTAGAGCGAGCGCCCGAACGAGTAGTCGTAGCCCGTCCACCAGCGAATGGTCAGGACGGTGGCGAAGATCGCCTCGAAGACGAGGCTCATGGTCGCCACTGCGTAGACGAGCCGGCGCACGTCGGAGAGGAGCGGCGCCGCCACCTCGGCCTGGGCGAGCAGCCGGCCGCGGAGCCCGAGCCTCCCCGCGACGATGAAGAGGAGCAGGGAGGCGAGCGTCATGATCCCGAACCCGCCGACCTGGACGAGGCACATGATCACGACCTCGCCGAAGGACGACCAATAGGTCGGGGTGTCGACGACGACCAGGCCGGTGACGCAGATGGCCGACGTCGAGGTGAAGATCGCGGTCAGAAACGGCGCCCGGTCGCCGGTCTCGGTCGCGAACGGGAGCATGAGGAGGCCCGCGCCGATCAGGATCCCGATCCCGAAGGCGGCAACGACGAGCTGTGCCGGGTGGCGGCGGGCGAGCCAGGCTCTCAGGTACGCCAATACGACCTCGTCAGCAGGACCGCGACCGGGATGATCTCGAGGCGCCCGATCCACATGAGCGCGATCATGATCCCTTTCGAGACGTCACTGAAGGGGGCGAACGAGCCCATCGGGCCCGCGAAGCCGAACGCCGGCCCGACATTTCCCAGGGTTGTGGCCGATGCGGCGACGGCGGCGAACGGCGAGAGCTCGAGGTCGACCCGGTGCGCGTCGATGAGGAGCACGATCGCCCCGGCGACGAAGATGCCGACGTAGAGCAGGACGAATGCGATCACCGCGCGGATCATCCGCTCGTCGACCCTCATCCTGTTGACCCGGATCGCGCCGACGAACTCCGGGTGCACCGTCTGGTCGAGCTCCCGCCGCAGCACCTTCCCGATCACGAGGTGGCGCACGACCTTGATCGAGCCCGCCGTCGATCCTGCCGAGCCCCCGGGGAACATGAGCGCGACGATGATCATCGCCGCGAACGGCACCACGACGAGCCACTCGTTGAAGTCCGTGCTCGCAAAGCCGGTCGTGGTCATGATCGAGACCGTCTGGAAGACCGAATGGCGGACGGCCGCCTCGCCCTCCTGAATCCCGGATTCCCAGAGCACGGCGGCAAGCACGGCCGAGGCGACCAGCATGAGCGCGACGTAGAGGCGGAACTCGTCGTCACGCGCGAGGGCAACCGGCTTCCTCCGCACGAAGGCGCGGTAGAGGAGCGCGAAGTTCGCCCCGGCGATGGCCATGAAGAGCGCGAGGACCCACTGGGACGCGGGGGCGAACGGCTCGATGGAGCGAGGATCGGTGCCGAAACCGCCGGTCGGCATGGCCGTGAACGCCTGTCCGACCGCGGCGAAGAGGTCCATGCGCTCGTCGATCCCAGTCCAGCCGAAGCCGGCCAGGATGAGGATGAGGAGCGCCGTCAGGGCGACGTAGAGAACCCAGAGGCGCCTGGCGGTCGCCCGGATCGACACGCTGAGCGCCTCGACCTCAGGCCCGGGAGCCTCCGACTCCATCAGGCGCCGCCCGCCGACGCGAAGGCGCGGCAACACGGCCAGGGCGAGCACGATGATCCCCATGCCCCCGACCCACTGACTGAACTGGCGCCACATGAGCACCGACGAGTCGAGCGCCGCGAAGTCCGTCACGACGCTCGACCCGGTCGTCGTCATTCCGGACATGGCCTCGAAGTACGCGTCGATCGGGCGCGAGAGCTGTTCGTCCGACGAGAGGAGGTAGGGCAGCGCGACGACCGCGGCGATCAGCGCCCACGTCAGCGAGACCACGAGGAACCCCTCCCTCACCCCGACGTGCTCCTTGCCCTTCGTGACGCGCTCCAGCCCGAAGCCGGTCCCGGCGGTGATCAGGCCCGCCAGCACGAAGGGCCAGACGGGCTCGGAGTACCCGAGCGCGAGCACGACCGGGAAGATGAAGGCCAGCGAGAAATACTTGATGAGGGCGCCCACGAGGTTGAGCGTGGCGCCGACGTCGACGCCCACGCGCATACGCCACGAGGCCGTCAGGCCCGCCAATACGCCCTCGTGAGCAGTGCGGCGACCGGGATGATCTCGAGCCGCCCGATCCACATGAGTACGATCATGATCCCCTTCGAGACGTCACTGAACGGCGCGAAGGACCCCATCGGCCCGGCGAAGCCGAACGCCGGCCCGACGTTCCCCAGCGAGCTGGCCGAGGCCGCCAGCGCCTCGAACGGCGTCAGCTCGAGGCTCACCCGGTGGGCGTCGAGCAGCAGCAAGACCGCCCCGACGACGAAGATCCCGATGTAGAGGAGGACGAAGGCGATCACCGCGCTGACCATCCGGTCGTCGATCGGGAAGCGGTTGAGACGGATGGGCGCTACGTACTCGGGGTGGACGGTCTGGTCGAGCTCACGGCGCAGGATCCTGCCGATGACCAGGTGTCGAGCCACCTTCACCGATCCGCTCGTCGAGCCCGCGGACGCGCCCGCGAACATGAGCGCCACGAGCAGCATCGCCGCGGCAGGCGCCACCACCTGCCACACGGCGTAGTCGGTGCTCGCGAAACCGGTCGTCGTCATGATCGAGACCGTCTGGAAGACCGCATGGCGGACGGCCGCCTCGCCCTCTTGGAGGCCCGCGTCCCAGATCAGCACCGTCACGACGGCGGAGGCGACTGCGAGCAGGGCCAGGTAGAGCCGGAGCTCGTCGTCCCGGAAGATCGAGCCGGGATGTCTGCGGACGAACGCGCGGAAGAGGAGCGCGAAGTTGATGCCGCCGATGACCATGAAGAGCGCGACCACCCACTGGGACGCAGCGGCGAAGGGCTCGAGCGAGCGGGGATCGGGCCCGAAGCCGCCGGTTGGCAGCGTCGAGAACGCATAGGAGACGGCCTCGTACACACCCATTCGCTCGTCCACCCCCGTCCACCCGAGGGTGGCCAGGATGAGCGCGAGCACCACGGTCAGCGAGACGTAGAGGATCCAGAGCCGTCGCGCGGTGTCCCGGATGGAGGTCGTCAGCGGGTCGAGGTCGGGGCCGGGCGTCTCGTGCTCCATGAGCTGGCGGCCGCCGACACGCAGACGCGGCAGGACGGCCAGCGCGAGGACGACGATTCCCATTCCGCCGATCCACTGGCTGAACTGCCGCCAGATCATCATCGAGCGGTCAACCGCGGCGAAGTCGGTGAGGATGCTGCCTCCCGAGGTCGTCATCCCCGACATGGCCTCGAAGAGGGCGTCGACCGGGTGGTCCAGCTGGGACTCGCCGGATAACACGTACGGCAGGGACACCGCGCCCGCAGCGAGTAGCCACGTCAGCGAGACAACGAGGAACCCTTCGCGCACCCCGACGTGCTCCTTCCCCTGCGAGAACCGCTCGAGGCCCAGCCCGACGGCCGCCGTGAGCGCTCCCCCGGCCACGAACGGCCAGGGCGTCTCGGAATGGCCGAGCGCGATCGCGATCGGGAAGAGGAACGCGAGCGAGAAGTATTTGAGGAGCGCCCCGACCAGGTTGAGGGCCGCGCCGACGTCGACGCCTACGACGCGCCGCAGGCGACCGACCGGCGAGCTCACAGGGCCTTCTCGACCTCCGGCACGCGGCTCGACTCCGTGAAGATGATCACACGGTCGCCGGGCTCGAGCTGGCTGTCCCCGTGCGGGAAGATCACGGAGCTGTCACGCACGATGGCGCCGATCAGCGAGCCGGTCATAGGCAGCTCCTTGAACGGCGTTCGCACCAGCTTGCTCGAGTCCCGCACCGTGATGTCGAGGATCTCGAAGCGGTCGCCCTCCAGCATGGCGAGCTGGCGGACGCGCGGGTCATGGGCGAAGCGGACGATCTCCTCCGCCGTGACCGAGCGCGGGTTGACGGCGACGTCGATCCCCGCCCGCTCGAAGACCTCGATCGAGACCGTGTCGTGGACGATCCCGATGGTGAAGCCGATGCCGTGCACCTTCGCGAGCATCGCCGCGTAGAGATTCTTCGAGTCCTGCCGCATGGCGAACACCGCGGCGCTCGCCTGGCCGATGCGCTCGCGCTCGAGGAAGTCGGAGTCGACGCCGGTCGCGCTGTAGACCCGTGCGCCGGGCAGCTCGTCCGCAACCTCCCGCGCCCGTTCCTCGCTCGCCTCGATCAGGCGCACGCGGATGCCCTGCTCGAGAAGGACGCGGGCGATGGCGAGGCCGGTGCCCCCGGCGCCGAAGACGACGACGTCGTCGACGCGCTGTGTGCCGCGCGCCATGATCCGGCCCCATTCGCGCGCCGCGCCGGGAGACCCGATGACGACGATCCGGTCGCCGGGCAGAATCGACTCGTCGCCGCGGGGCACGAGCGTCCGCCCACCCCGGATGATGCTCGCCACCTTCGAGTCCGCGGGGACCGTCGCACGCTTGAGCGGCAGCCCGACGACTTCGTCGTAGCCGCCTCCGCGCACCCGCCCCGCCGCGCGCTCGGCGGCCTCGGTCAGCGGGATCCCGGTCAGATCGTCGGCCGAGCCCTCCCTCGGGACGTCGAACTCGACGATCTGCACCTGCCCGTCGGCGAAGACGTCCGTCTGCTTCGCCGCCGGGACGCCGATGGTCTGCGACACAGCGTGGGCCGTCTCGAGCTCGGAGGAGACCATGAAGTCGACCTCGATGTCCCGCTCCTGCCACGCTTCGATGTACTCCGGGTTGGTGGTGCGGACGATCGTCTGCGCCTCGGAGATCTTCTTGACGAGGAACGCCGCCACGAGGTTGATCTCGTCGCGCGACGTGCAGGCGATCATCAGCGACGCCCGGTCGATGCCGGCCTCCAGCAGGATGCGCCGGGTAGCGCCGTTGCCGGCGACCGTGTGCACGTCATAGCGGTACGAGAGCGCCTGAAGCCGCTTCGAGTCCAGGTCGATCACCGTGATGTGGTGGTCGCCGTGCAGCGCCTCGACGATGGTCGTGCCGACCTGCCCTGCCCCCAGAACGACGATCTTCACGCGCGGAGCCTAGCTCCGCAGCAGGTCAACGCTGGGACAGGGGCCACTCCGGCTCGTCCTCGATCCCGACCGCGTCTGCGATGCGATTGATGTAGTTGAAGTACGAGATCACCTGGAAGGCGTCATGGATCGCCGCGTCGCTCCAGCCCTGGGCGCGCAGCTCGTCGACGTCGCCCTGCCCCATCTCTGCCGGCTTGTGCGTGAGCTTGACGGCCAGGTGGCAGAGGGCCATGACACGCGGCTCGAGGTCGGCCGCGCGATAGTCGTGCTTCGCATGCTCGGCCAGCTCGTCGGTTGCGCCCTCAGCACGGAGGTCGTTGGCGTGGGCCTCGATTCAGTAATGGCAGTCGTTCGCGTTCGAGACGACGACCGCAAGCAGCTCCCGCTCGGCGCGCGACAATTCGGACGGGCCGAACATGATCGCCCCGTAAAGCGCCATCGAGCGGTTGAGCACGCTCGGGTTGAGGCTCATCGACTTGACGATGTTGAAGACCTTCCCGGCCCGGCCCATGGCCGCCGCGTACTCCGCGGCCAGCGGGCCGGTCGCCTCGTCGACGTCGATCAGCCTGATGTGCGGCATGAATGCATAGTCTGCCGCAGTCCCGGCCGCATTTGCATCTGGCTCGTAGGGATGCAATAAGTTCCTCCCCTGACAAGGGTCAGTCCCCAGCCAAGGAGAGGTGACGTGCTAGGTCGGTCAGACGACTCCCAACACGAGTTCGAAGAGGAAGTCACACCGCTCGAGCAGTCTGCGGCTCCGGTACGGGAATACACGGACGTCGGTGATGCCGTCGCCGGCGTGCTCCGCGCAGCCGAGGACGCAGCGGAGAAAATCCGGGTCGAGGCCCAGACGCAGGCCCGGGAAATCGTCGAGCGCTCCAAGGGCGACGCCTCCACCCGCATGGACGAGCTCACCCGTGAGGCCGAGCGCACGCGCCAGGACGCCGAGGATTACGCCCGCGACATCCGCCAGGCCGTCGACAGCTACGGCACCCAGCAGCGCCGGGAGGCGGAGGAGGAGGCCCGCGGGACCCTCGCGGACGCCGAGGAGCAGGCTCGCGCGACCCGCGAGGCAGCGCAGGAGATGGCGCTTCAGATCGAGGGCGACGCGAGGCGACGCCAGGAGCGGCTTCGCGACGAGGTCCGCTCGCTCGAGGAGCGGCGCCAGCGCGTGGTCGAAGGCCTGCGGGAGATGGCCGCCCAGCTCAACGAGCTCTTCCCCGAGCTCGAGCCCGGAGCGCGCGAAGCCGAGATGCTCGACGCGCTCGAGGTCGAGCGGCGCACCTGAGCCCGCTCGGCGACGAGTTCCGCTCCCTCATGCGAGGCTTCCCGGCCGGGGTGGCCGTTCTGACTGTGGACGCGGACGGCGAGCGGCTCGGCCTGACGGTCGCAACCGCCGTGTCGCTGTCGCTCGAGCCTCCGCTCGTCGGGGTCTCCGTCGCCCGGCAGGCGGCCATGCACGAGCTCCTGCGCCAGGCCCGAGGCTTCGCGCTCAGCTTTCTCGCAGGCGATCAGGAGGCGGTCGCGCAGCACTTCGCGCGCGGCGTTCCCCCGATGGCGCACTGGCACGGGATCGAGTGGCGCGAGGGCGAGACCGGCGCCCCGCTCCTCGAGGGCGCGCTCGGCTGGGTCGAGTCCAGCCTGGAAAGCGAGCTCGCGACCGGCGACCACACGTTCTTCGTGGGTGCCGTCCAGACGGTCGAGCGCGGGCGCGACGGCCTCGCGCTCGTCCACGTCGGGCAACGGTACGAAGCGCTGTGATCGAGGCCGTCGTCTTCGACCTCGACGGGGTCATCGTCGACTCCGAGCACGTCTGGGACGACGTGCGACAGCGCCTGGCGGAGGAGCGCGGCGGCCGCTGGCACGATCAGGCCTCGCGGGACATGATGGGCATGAGCTCGCCCGAGTGGTCGCGCTACATGCACGACGTCATCGGGCTCTCCGAGCCGCCGGAGGAGATCAACACCGAGGTCGTGCGGCGGCTCGAGGCGCTCTACCGCGAGGAGATTCCGCTCCTCCCGGGCGCCGTCGCGACCGTCAGGTTGCTGGCCGCACGCTGGCCGCTCGGGCTCGCCTCCTCCTCCAACCGCGAGCTCATCGACCTCGTGCTCGAGACCTCCGGGCTCGCCCCGTACTTCACGGCAACCGTGTCCTCCGAGGAGGTGGCACGCGGGAAGCCCGCGCCCGACGTCTACCTCGAAGCCGCCGGCCGGCTCGGCGTCGACGCCCGGCGCTGCGCGGCGGTCGAGGACTCTGAGAACGGGATCCGGAGCGCGAAGGACGCGGGCATGCGCGTGATCGCGATCCCCAACCCCCAGTACCCGCCCGCGGACGAGGCCCTGGCGCTAGCCGACGTGGTCCTGCAGTCGACCGCGGCCCTCACACCCGAGGTCGTCGAGCCCGACTAGCGCTCGGCCGGCGGGGCAGACTCGATGTTCTCGATCGTCGAGCGGATATCGCCGATCGAGAGGAAGCTCCCAACCGCGGCCTGAGCGGCCTCGAGGTCGCCGGCGGCGGCGAGCCCCTTCGCGCGGCTGAGCTGCGTGCGCAGGGCGAGCAGCCGGTTCGCGAGCTTGTCCTTTTCAGACTCGAGCTCCTCGGGCGCGTCGGCGTCGGAGACCTCCTCGACCGCGGTCTGGACCTCGGTGCTGATCTGCTGGAGCTCGGTCGTGAACTCCTGCTGCGTGGTCGTGCTCTCGCCGAGCGCCTCGATCCGGTCGAGGAGCAGCCCGACCTCCTCGGCCTCCTGGGCCAGATCGCCGCCCTCGCCCCCGCCGCCACCGCCGCCCCCGCCGCAGCCCGCGGCCACGACAAGGATCAGCGCGCTTCCGAGCACCACCCAAGAAGGGACTCGGCGTGTCAACGTGCGCGGGACTGTAACGCCCTGGGCGGTCGTTGAAAAGTGGTTACGGCCGGTTGATGCGCCACGTGCGCACGGCCGGCGTCGCGTCGATGTTCCCGGACGGGTCGATCGCACGGACGCGGAACGTATGCAGGCCGAAGGCGAGGCTTCGGTACGTCCGCGGCGACGTGCATCTCGTCCACGGCCCGGCCATGTGCTTGCACTCGAACTTCGACCCGGCCTGCGAGGACGTGAACCTGAACGTCGCAATGCGAGCGGTCGTCGGGTTGCGCGGCCCGGCCGTGATCGTCGTGTTCGGCTTCGAGTCGTCGGGGACGATGCCGAGCGCCTTCGCCGCGTTGAGGCGGCGGCCGCCCTGGATGTGCGTCGCGAGCCCGGCCGGCGTGTCGACGCCCGCAAGGATGGCGTTCTTGAGCTGGGCGACCGTCCGGGACGGGTTGTCCGCCAGGAGCAGTGCGGCAACGCCGGCGACATGCGGCGTCGCCATCGAGGTTCCGTCGAGGAACTGGTACCAGTTGCCGTTGTGGAGCAGGCAGTTGACCATCAGGTCGTCGATGTAGCCGCCGTCACCGACGATCCCGTCGCCGTCGACGGTGAGCCCGAGGCCGATCTGGACGCTCGCATCGCCGTCCTTGTGAGAGATGTCCTCGCCGAAGTGGAACCAGCTCCCACTCGTCGTGCCCGCCCAGCCGTGGTCGAGCACGCCGTCGAGGATGATCCAGAGCACGTCGTCAGACGAGGTCCCGGCCGCGTTGTCCGTGTCGAGCCGCATGTTGTACTCGGCGCGGCACCCGGTGCGGCCGGCGAGGCTGAATAGTGCGAGCTTCGAGATCGACGTGTTCTGGTTGAAGACGTACTGGCCGACCGGTGAGTCGGTGATGCTGAAGGCGCCGCTCGTGCGCGTCGTGCCCGTGCGATTCCAGGGGTTCGGGTTCGGCATCCGGTTGCCCCAGCGCGCGTTGAACTGCGCGACGGTGCCCTCGAAGTTGTCGAAGACGACGGTGGAATAGGCAGGCGCCGCGCTCAGGATGTCGACGCCGGGCGCGGCGATCTGCACCGCGGAGGTGCCGCGGTTGGAGAAGCCCGCGATCACGTCGTTGCGGTCGGTCGCGCCGACGCAGAGGATGTTCGCCGCGTTCGCCCCGCCCTCACCGGGCGGGCGGTGGAACTCACAGGGGTAGGCCTGGTCGTTGACGCCCGTGTTGCCGTCGAGGTTCCAGCCGCTGTTCCCTGCCGCGAAGACGAAGAGCGTGTTCGCACACGGGGCAGAGAGGATCGCGTCGCGCACCGTCAAGCTGGCCATGCTGCCGCCGAAGCTTCCGTTCACGATATCGGCGCCGTTCGCGCACGCGTAGTTGATGGCGTTCACGATGGCAGTGTTGGGGAGGCTGCCGTTCGCGTCCGCCGCGCGCAGGGCCATCAGCGAGACGTCCCAGTTGACCCCGGGGACGCCGCGCGCGTTGTTCCCGACCGCACCGATCGTCCCTGCGACGTGCGTGCCGTGCCCGTTGAAGTCGAGCGGCGTGTTGTCGTTCTGGATGAAGTCCCAGCCGCGCGTGTCGTCGACAAACCCGTTGCCGTCGTTGTCGCCGCCGCCGGCGGGATCGTCGTTGGTCCAGATGTTCCCGGCCAGGTCGGGATGGCTGTAGGCGATGCCGCTGTCGATGACAGCGACGATCACGTTCGCGCTCCCGCGTGTGCGCGTCCATGCTGCCGGCGCGTCGATGTCCTTGTCGTTCGCCTGCGAGAGGCCCCAGGTGAGGTCGAAGTCGGGATCGTTCGGAACCGTGCTCAGCTTGTAGATGTAGTTCGGCTCCGCGTAGAGCACGTCCGGGTCGCTCTCGAGCTCGGCGATTGCGGCCTCGACGGAGACCCCGTCAGCCAGGCGAACGAGCGTGGCGCCCGGGAGCCCCAGGCTCTGGACGAACTGCCCCTCGGCACTAGCGAGGGTGTTGGTCCGCGCCGCGGTCGTCGTGCCCGCGCGGAAGCGGACGATGACCTCGCCCGGCACGTACTCGGAAGACCCCGCTTCGGCGCCGTGGCGCTCGAGCCCGGCGGGCGCGGGCGTGCCTGCACCCGCGCCGGATGCGCAGAAAAGGAGTATGGCCAGCGCCATGAGCGCCGGCAGCCGCAGAGCCGCATTGCCCATTTCGGACGAGGGATGATGCACTACTGGAAAGGAAAAGAAAAGACCCGCGTCAGTCGTCGACGCGGCCGATGAGGACGCAGCCGTTGTGGCCGCCGAGCCCCATCGCGTTCGAAAGAGCCACCCGCACGTGGGCCTCGCGAGCCTCGTTCGGGACGTAGTCGAGGTCGCAGTCGGGATCAGGCTCCTCGTAGTTGATCGTCGGCGGGAGCACGCCCTCGTGAATGGCGAGCACGCACGCCATGGCCTCGATCGCCCCAGCCGCACCGAACATATGGCCGAGCATCGACTTCGTCGACGAGACGGCCAGCTCGTACGCGTGGTCGCCGAAGACCTCCTTGATCGCCTGCGTCTCGGCGAGGTCGCCGAGCGGCGTCCCGGTGCCGTGGGCGTTGATGTAGTCGACCTGATTCGGATGGACGCCGGCGCGGTCGAGCGCCGCCCGCATCATCGAGACGACGCCGCCCGACTCCGGGTCGGGCTGAAGCATGTGGTGCGCGTCGTTCGAGGCCCCGTAGCCGAGGACTTCCGCGTACACGCGCGCGCCGCGTGCCCTCGCGGCCTCGAGCTCCTCGAGCACGAAGACCGCCGCGCCCTCCGCCATGACGAAGCCCTCCCGACGTGCGTCGAACGGGCGGGCCGCCTTGGCCGCGTCCCCGTCACCTGCGGCGAGCCCTCGCATGGAGCAGAACCCGGCGAGGATCAACGGATGGATGCAGCTTTCGGTGCCGCCTGCGATGACGGCGTCGGCGTCGCCGCGGCGGACGAGCTCGGCCGCCTCCCCCAGCGCGTGCGAGCCGGTGGCACAGGCAGAGACGACCGCGTAGTTGGGGCCGCGGAAGCCGAGCTCGATCGCCAGCTGCCCGCTCGCCGAGTCGACGAGGACGTTGGCGAGAAAGGTCGGGGAGACGCGGTCGGGCCCGCGCTCGCGCAGGACGTCGTGCTGGCGCATGAGCTCGTTGAAGCCGCCGATGCAGTTGCCGACGATCACGCCCAGGCGCTCGGGCTCGTAGCGGTGGCCGTTCATGTCCGCGTCGGCCAGGGCCTCCTTGGCGGCCGTGAGGGCGAAGAGGACGTTGCGGTCGAACTTGCGCATCTCCTTCGGGGCCGTGGCGCCCGTCGGGTCGTAGTCCTTCACCTCGCCGGCGATCTTCACCGGGAAGTCGCTCGGATCGAACGCCTGGATCTCGGCGATCCCGCTCCGGCCCCCCGTCAGGCCCGCCCAGGTGGTCGGGAGGTCGTTGCCGAGCGGCGTGACCGCGCCCAGACCCGTGATCGCTACGCGTCTCATTGGCCCGTTAGACGCGCCGGGTGCGCAACCGGTTTCGTCTGGCTGGCAGAATCGGCCTCGTGGCCGAAACGAAGACCGAGCCGGTCCCGCCCAAGAGCCTGCCGTACCCGCCGATGGAGGCGCAGCTCGTCGACGAGCTTCCGGAGGGCGACGGCTGGCAGTACGAGCCGAAATGGGACGGTTTCCGCGGGATCCTCGAGAACCTCGACGGCGAGGTGCACCTCTGGAGCCGCAACGGCCGCCCGCTTCTCCGCTACTTCCCCGAGCTCGTCGAGCTCGGCGACCGGCTGCCGAAGCGCTCGGCGCTCGACGGCGAGATCGTGATCGAGCGCGAGGGCGCCCTCGACTTCGACGCGCTCCAGATGCGGCTCCACCCGGCCGAGAGCCGCGTCCGCAAGCTCTCGGCCGAGATCCCGGCCGGGTTCGTCGTCTTCGACGTCCTGCTCTGGGACGGCAAGGACCTGCACGGGAAGCCGATCGAGGAACGGCAGAAGACGGTGCAGAAGCTGCCGTTCGACATCTCGCCCGTCACGCACGACCGAGCCGAGGCCCAGAAATGGCTCGACCGGCTCGAGGTGGCGGGCTTCGACGGCGTCATCGCCAAGCGCCTCGGGCTGCCCTACATGCCCGGGTCGCGGGAGGCCGTCCTGAAGGTGAAGGGCGAGAGGACCGCGGACTGCGTCGTCGTCGGCGTGACCTGGAGCGAGAAGGGCACCGGCATCGCCAGCCTCGCACTCGGCCTGTGGATCGACGGCAAGCTCGTTCCCGTCGGCTCGGCGCCGGCGAGCGGCAAGAAGCGCGCGGAGATCCTCGAGCGGGTCGAGCCGCTCCTCGGCCCGAACCCCGAGCGCAAGCCGCGCGGCGCGCCCAGCCGGTGGAAGCGCGGTGTCGACCTCGAATGGAGCTCCGTGCCGCCCGAGCTCGTGGTCGAGGTGCGCTACGACAAGTGGCAGAAGGGCCGCTTTCGCCACAACGCGAGATTCCTCCGCTTCCGGCCGGACAAGGATCCCGACCAGTGCACGGTCGACCAGGTCCGCCCGCGGCCGCGCAAGGGCGACCCGACCGTCGCCGGTCTGCTCGGCCGCAAGTAGACAAACGACCTATCCTCGAATCACCCGTTAAGGGGAAGGAATGGCCCAGCCCGCGAGGGGATGATGCGTGTGCCGGCTCCCCTCACATAACCCCGGCGTCTGGCGAATGCCCGTTTCGGCTGTGCGGCTCCCTACCCCACCGAAGCGGGCTTCGTCCTTTGTTGGGGGCGGGAAGCACCTTGGTACCATTGCCCGGCACGGAGAAGTGGCCGAGTGGCTGAAGGCGGCGCCCTGCTAAGGCGTTAGGGGGGTGAATACCTCCCTCGAGGGTTCGAATCCCTCCTTCTCCGCTCCGTAGCGCCCGCGCGCGAACCCGTGGAGGGGTGGCAGAGCGGACGAATGCGGCGGTCTCGAAAACCGTTATCCGTCGTTAGGCGGATCGAGGGTTCGAATCCCTCCCCCTCCGTACTCCGCCCAGAAACCTTCTGCTCTTGCGGGTTTCTCGGCACCCCGCGTTGATGTCGGCTCGCTGTTTGCTTGGCCCTACGCCAGCTCCGCCTGCGTTGCCACGTCGACTCCCCAGAACGACGAATGGCGGAAGGACAGTTCGAGGGCGTCGCCGCGACGGTGCGCCTCGCGTAGTAACTCGACGATGAGCCGCTCGTCGTCGGTCATCGGCTCGTACATGGGCACATGGAGCGTGACGTCCGACTCGAACCGCGCGAAGAAGAAGTGAATCGTGTTCATGCGCGTGATCCCGACGGCGAGCGGAATCTGCGGGCCGCCGAGCGGCTCGTCGGCGACGAGCCGGCGCTCCCACGCGTAGAGCGCCCGCGTCGGGTCGATCGGCACCATGTCGCTGTCGCCCGGCGGGTCCTGGCCAGGGTCCTTGCGATCGACGACCGCCCAGAGCTCGAAATGCAGCGTCGGGTCATCCGGAGCGGCCGAGACCTGGGCGATCGGCTCGCCGGCGCCGACGAAGTCACCCTCACCGAACAGGACCCCTGTGATGTGGTTGTAGTTGGTGACGAAGCCAAGCCCCCGAGGGTGATGGTCGATGCTCACGTTGGCCGTGTCGCCGCCCGGTTGCACCTCGACCTTCACGATGCGCCCGCTGTAGGCGGCGTAGACGCAGTTCCCTGCTTCGGAGGCGAGGTCGACGGCCTGGTGCAGGCGGTTGAAGAAAGGGACGTCTCGGCCCGTTGGATTCCCAGGATCGTCGGCGAGGATGATCTGGGTCGTGTTGCACTCCGGCGGGTCGGCGAGCGGTCTGCGCCGGAGCGAGTCGAAACGTCCGTTCTCGAGGCGCGGCTGGAGCGGCTGCTCCAGCGGCGGGCTGAACAACCAGGACTGGTGGGTGATCGGAACGAGCGGCATGGTCTCCTCCCGCGGTGAGGGCTACGGCGACGTCCGAAGGGAGTGCGCCTTCGATGGCGAATCCGACATCAGTACAGACGCGAAGGCGGCGTGAGCTCCTTCACGACGCGGCTTGTGACGTTTCGAGAGGGAGGCAAGGATGAACTCCAGAAGCATGGCAGGTTGGATCGGCTTCGCCGGGATCATGCTGGTGATCGTCGGCGCAATCGACTTCTTTCAAGGTGTAATCGCTCTCGCCGAGGACGAGTACTTCGTCCCCACTGCGTCCGGCTTCCTGGTCGTCGACCTGACGGCGTGGGGCTGGATCATGTTGCTCTGGGGCGTGCTGCTCGTTCTCGCGGGCCTCGGGCTGGTCAGCGGCCAGGGGTGGGCACGCTGGTTCGCGATTGTGGTCGTGTCCGTGAACGTCATCGCCCAGCTCGGCTTCCTCGGCAACAGTCAGTATCCGGTCTGGTCACTGACCGTGATCGCCTTGAGCATCACCGTGCTCTACGCCCTGACCGCGCGTTGGAGCGAGAGCACGGCCGAGATCAGCGCTCCCCGCTAGCGGGTCTCCTGGGATCGAGGCCGTCGCGCGACATCTGCGCGACGGCCTCTCCCCATCAGCGAGGTCGCGTCACGCCGGAAGACGCCGGGCGGTCCACGTCGCACGCAGCGTCGAGGCGTCCGCCGGCCGGTGCGTGTACTCCTCGCCGACCGCCGTTACCGCGAAACCCGCGTCCTCGAGGGCCGCACGGACATCGGCATCCGCGTGGAAGTACTGCCGGTGCCGCTCGCGAAAGGGCCGGCCGTCGTCGGGCCGGGTCAGATCGATGCTGGTGTCGCACGTGCGGGCGCCGGGATCGACGACGCTGCTGATCACGAACTCGTTCCCGGCCGATTCCCCCGAGACGACGGGGTTCGTGATGGTGAACTCCATCATCCCGTCGGTGTGGAGGTCGAAGACGAGCCATCCGGCAGGCCGAAGCCGGTGGGCCACCTCGGCGATCGTCGATCGCAACTCGTCCGGAGCGAGGTAGTTGAGACCGTCGAACGTGCAGACCACCGCGTCGAAGACACCTTCTACCGACAGGTCGGGGAGCGTCATCCGGCGCAACGCCGTTTCGGGGCCGAGGCGCTCACGAGCGATTGCCAGCATCGCGTCGGAGGCGTCGACGCCGACGACCCGGTAGCCCCGTGCGATCAGCTCGTCCGCGAGGAGCCCGGTGCCGCAGCAGAGATCGAGCACGGTCCGTACGCCCTCCGGATCGGCACTCCAGAGCTCATCGAGGAACGAAGCCCACAGGCCATGGCAGGGGTCGATGACGATCTCGTCGTAGAGCCCTGCCAGCCGCGAGTACGCCTCGACCTGTCTCACAGGTCCCGGGTGCGGTCCGGGTCAGATTCCGAGGATCTTGGCCTTGGCGGCCGCGAACTCCTCGTCGGTAAGCACGCCCTGGGAGTGAAGCTGCGCCAGGTTCGCGAGCTTCGCGCTGTCGTCTTCCTCCGCGGGCGCGGCCGCCTGCGCGGGGCGGCGCCTGCTCCTGGTATTGCTGCGCGTCCTGCTCGGCATACTTGGCGTTCTGACGACGTGCCACGCGCCCGGACACGGCGGTGGCGGTTCCCGCGACGACGGCGGTTCGGGTTGCCATACGGAGAAGTCCCATGTCGTTTCCTCTCGATCTCGAAGGGGTGGGGTTAGCTTGCCTCGAACGCTTCCACGACGTCGACCGGGATCCGGATCGAGTCGATCAACACGGCGTCCGCAGCCTGGAGGGCGTCGACCACTTTGCCGACCCAGAGGTTCTCGAACGCGATCAGGAGGGCCGAGCTGTTGGACGGGAGGTCGTCGCTGACCTCCTCGGCATCCTCGGGCCCCAACGCGCCCGCCTGAGCGACATCGATGGCGACGAAGGCTGCGCCCTCCTCGTCGATGTCCTCCGCCTCGAGCGTCGTCACGACTCCGTCTGCGTCCTTCATCACGAAGAGAAGGTCGAGCACTCGGATCGTGCCGTTCTCTACGAGCTCCATGATCGCCGGGGCGATCCGTCCGCTGAACTTGTTGCCCGGAAAGCCGATGATGTATACGTCGACGGGGCCTACTGCCATGATCTCTCCTTGTCCGGGGGGACGGCGCTCCCAGCTGAGGACGTGCGCGAAGCGGATCCGAGGCCTTTGAGCGCGCCTTCTCGTTCCGAGCGCGAGTATACGCCGCCGCCGCCGCTCGCCCGCAGGGTGACATCTCGATCCGGCGCTGACCTCGCCGAGGCTGCACGCAGCAGCTCGTGAGCTTCCTCACGGGCGTTCCGGGACTTAGCATGCTCCCGGGAGGTGGCGACCGCGGCCCAACCCGACGTTATCGGCCGTCAGGAAGAACTCGACGCGCTGGACGACTTTCTCGACTCGGTCAGGAGCGGCCCGGCTGCCCTCGTCCTCGTCGGAGACGCCGGCGTCGGCAAAACAACGCTCTGGCAGGCAGGCGTAGACGCGGCTCGGGAAATCGGCTACCGAGTCCTCGAGACTCGGCCCGCCGCAGCCGAGGCGAGGCTCGCTTTTGCAGGCCTCGGCGATCTGCTTGGCGACGGGTTGGATGAGCTGCTCGACGCGCTCCCGCCGCCCCAGGCTGACGCGCTTCGGGTCGCACTCCTGCTCGAGCGACCGCATGGAGCACCCCCCGATGAGCGCGCGGTCGCCGTCGCCGTGCTGAGCGCGCTCCGCGAGCGCGCCGCGGATCGCCCGTTGCTGCTCGCCGTAGACGACGTTCAGTGGCTCGACTCCCCTTCAGCCGCCGTCCTCGCATTCGCGTGGCGGCGGCTTCACGACGAGCCGGCCGGCCTCCTCGTCGCGCATCGCCTGGGGCATCCGGTACCCGCTGCCCTCGTCGAGCACGAGGAGGCGCATCACCTGGAGGTTGAGCCGCTGAGCCTTGGCGCGATTCACGGCCTTCTCCAAACGCGGCTCGGCCTCGGGCTCGCTCGGCCCACGCTGCGTCGACTCTACGACGTGGCCGGCGGTAACCCGTTCTACGCCCTCGAGCTTGGTCGCGCGCTCCAGCGGAGCGGCGAAACGCCTGCTCCCGGAGAGCCGCTACCGGTTCCGCAGAACCTCCGCGAGCTCGTGCGCGACCGGCTCGTCGTGCTGCCCACGTCGACACGCGACGCGCTCGCTGTCGCGGCGGCGCTCTCGCAGCCGACCCTGACCCTCCTCCGAGACGCCGGGCACCAGGCGGACGCGCTGCAGCCCGCTGCGGAGGCCCACATCCTCGAGGTCCACGGCGACGCTCTCCGCTTCACGCACCCGCTGCTCGCCTCCGCGGCGTACGAGAACGTCGACGCCATCGCGCGACGGGAGCTCCACCGCCGCCTTGCCGGCGTCGTCGACGACGAGGAGGAGCGTTCGCGCCACCTTGCGCTCGCGGTCGACACGCCGGACGCGGACGTCGCGACCGCCCTCGAGCGTGCTGCGACACATGCTCGCGCTCGTGGAGCGAGCGCAGCCGCGGCGGAGCTCGGCGAGCAAGCTCGTCGGTTGACGCCACCGGAGGCGCTTGCCGACATCCACCGCCGGACGGTCGGCGCCGCGCTCTACTGCTTCGATGCCGGCGACCCCGGACGAGCGATCGAGCTGCTCGAGGAGGCTCGGGCGGCCGCACCGCCCGGGAGCGCACGTGCGGAGGTGTTGGCGGCCCTCTCGCGACTGCACCGGTTCGGGGGCGACCAGCCGCTGGCCGCAGAGCTGGCTCGCCAGGCGCTCGCCGAGGCCGGGCCGGACGATCGCGTGCGCGCCGAGGCCGCGCAAGGGCTTGCCGCAACCCTCTTCTACCTGCGCGAGGACCTCGAGGAAGGAGTTCGGCTTGCAGCTCTCGCCGCCGAGCACGCGGCGCGGTCGGGCGACGAGGTCCTCCAGGTCGAGTCGCGCTGCCTCCGGGGCCTCCTGGAGTGCCTCGTCGGACGCCTCGAGGCCGCGGCCACGTTGCGCGGCGTTGCCGAGCTAGCCGAACCGACGGCCTATGGACGAGTCCTTTCGACGCCGACCTTCAACCAGGGCGTCTTCGCTCTCTGGACCGACGGTCCCGAAGCAGCCCGAGTCCTGCGTGACTCGCGCGACGATGTCGCCGCCCGGGGTGACGAGGGCTCGGCTCCAATGGTCCTCGCGCAGCTCGCGTTGGCGGAGTATCTTGCCGGCCGCTGGACCGACGCTGCGCACATCGCCGAGGAAGCGTCCGAGCTCGCGCTGCAGACCGGCCAGCGGCCGATGCAGGCGTACTCGCTCGCCACACGCGCGCTCGTCCGGGCTTCGTTGGGGTTGGAACCCGATGCGCGCGCCGACGCGCAGCAGGCACTGACGTTCGCCGGCGAACGCGGGATGGCCGCGGCCAGGATCCACAGCGTCTGGGCGCTCGGCGTCCTCGAGCTCTCGCTCGACCGGCCGGCCGAGGCCGCACGGCTGCTCGCGCCCGAGCGCGCGCGGCTCCTCGCGGCTGGAGTCGGCGAGCCGGGCACGATCCGCTTCGTTCCCGACGAGATCGAGGCGCTGGCCTCCCTCGGGCGAGCGGACGAGGCGCGGGCTCTGCTCGACTGGCTAGAGGTGCGGGGGAACGCCCTAGACCGACCTTCGGCGCTCGCGGCCGCTGCCCGCTGCCGCGGTCTGCTAGCCGCCGCGAGCGGGGACAACGACGCAGCGCTCACCGAGTTCGAGGAGGCGCTCGCGCAGCACGCGCGCGTCGCGAGGCCGTTCGAGCTAGCACGCACCCTTCTCGCCTTCGGGGCGACGCAGCGCCGCTCCAAGAAGAAGGCGGCAGGTCGAAAGAGCCTCAGCGAGGCGCTCGCGGTCTTCGAGGAGCTCGGCGCTGCACTCTGGGCGGAAAAGGCGCGGTCGGAGCTCGCCAGCATCGGCGGACGCCCACCCTCGAGCGACGAGCTGACCCCGGCGGAGGAGCGCGTCGCCGCGCTCGTGGCCGAGGGACGGACGAACCAAGAGGTGGCCGCGCAGCTCTATGTGACCGATCGCACGGTCGAGTACCACCTCTCGCGGATCTACCGGAAGCTCGGCGTCCGCTCCCGCGCCGAGCTGGCGCGCCACTTCCGCGAATAGGAGTCGCAAAACCTAGGGGTTTCCGCGTTTCCTCGAGAGCTACCGCGTCCTAGCCTCGAGGAGTGCCCCGGTATCTCGCAGAGCTCTACCTACCCAGGAATGGCTCCAGCAGCCTCTGGGAGGCAGCCACGAGAGCCCGCAAGACAGCGGACGCGATGACGCGCGAGGGAACCCCGGTCCGCTACCTGCGCGCGATGTTCCTGGGCGACGACGAGGTGTGCTTCCACGTCTACGAGGCCGCCTCGCCGGAACTGGTGCTGGAGGCAAGCCGACGAGCCGCGATCCCGGTCGAGCGGGTCACCGAAACGCTCGACATCGACCCGGACGTGCCGCCGGATCCCGAAGAGAGGAGCGGATCATGCGAAGGTTGACAACAAGGGCTCTCATTCTGGGCGTCTCGCTTGCCCTCGGCGTGACAGTAGGGACGACAGCCTGCGGTGGGAGCGACGAGGCTGCGCCGGAATCCCAGCCCCAGGCGGAGACCTCAGCCACGACAACAGCTGCTGCCGGCGGAGCCGTCGAGGAGCTCGCGGTCGAGGGCGCGCCATCGGCGGTGGCGGCCTCCGAGGACGCGGTGTGGGTCGTCCTCAACCAGGGCGACAGGGTCGCTCGGCTCGACCCACAGTCGAAGAAGCTCGTCGGCGAGCCGATCCCGGTCGGGAACGGCGCCCTCGGCGCGGTGGTGGCGGAAGACGATGTCTGGGTCGTGAGCCAGTTCGAAAACACCGTCACCCGGATCGACGCGAGCACGAACGAGGTGGTTGGGAAGCCGATCGCAGTCGGAGAACGTCCCATGGCGATCGCAGCCGGGGAGGGCTCGGTGTGGACTTTCAACGCGCTGGACGGGACGGTCACCCGAATCGACGCGAGAACGGGCAAGGTGCTCTCCACCTCCCCACGCGTCATCGGGCGCTCCGCAGGGAACGCCGACTACGCAGGACTGGCCGTGGGCGACGGGGCCGTCTGGGTCACCAGCCCATCCGAAGGCTTGGTCGTGCGGATCGACGCGAAGACGAACCGTCCGGTCGGCAAGCCGATCCAGGTCGGCACGGGGCCCACGGGAGTGGCCGTCGCCGACGGCGCAGCCTGGGTCACCAACCTCGACGACGGCACGGTCTCGCGCATCGACACAGGTTCGGGCGCGGTCGTCGGCGAGCCGATCGCGGTCGGAGGCCAGCCCGTGGGCATCGCGACCGGCGAAGGCGCCGTCTGGGTCGTGGACAAGTCAGGCACCGTGACCGAGATCGACACCGAGGCGAACGCCCCGGCCGGAGAGCCGGTCACCCTCGAAGGACGGCCCTTGGGCCTGGCGATCGGCGGTGGCGCGGTCTGGGTCGCAAACCCGTCCAGCAACACCGTCGCGCGGATCGCCCTCTAGCTGACCGCTGGGGCCGCCGGCAACGGTGCCGGCGGCCTTCGCCTCCGGCCCGCAGACGCACGGTGAGTTTCGGGCTCTCCCGACCGAGGTAGGGGACATGAGTGGGATGACTCGATGATTCTCGAGAGTCGCACCCGTTGGCTCGATCTCCCCGTGCCTTGTCTCGGGGGCCGGCTGGAGGTAGCCCTCTCCCAGGCCGCAACTGCCGCAAGCGCATGACTCACGGAGTGGAGGATGGAATGACTACCAAGACCCAGTCCGAGGTTGGGGTGCTGTTCGACAATCGATCCGAGGCGATCCGGGCGAAGGACATCGATCAACTCATGTCGCTCTACTCGCCCGACATCGTCTATTTCGACCTGGTGCCGCCGCTCCATTACGTAGGAGCGGACGCGCTGCGGCAGAGGTTCCTGGACTGGTTCGACAGCTTCGAGGGCCCGATCGGCCAGGAGATCAGCGACCTGAACGTCATGGAAAGCGGAGATGCCGCGTTCGCGCACATGCTCATCCGGGCAGGCGGAACCCTGAAGAACGGGCAGGAGGTCGGTTTCTGGGTCCGTGCGACCGACGGCTGCCGGCGGTCGGATGACGAGTGGCTGATCGCGCATGAACACATCTCGCTGCCCGTCGACCCGATGAGCCGGAGCGCGGTCATGGACCTCGTCCCTTGAAGGAGACGCTATGAGCACATCCACCATGAGCCAACCGCGGATCGTTTCCCACGAGGAGTGGCTCGCCGCGCGCAAGCAGCTCCTGGCACGGGAGAAGGAGCTCACGAGACACCGGGACGAGGTGAACGCCGAGCGTCGGCAGCTGCCGATGGTCGAGATCACGAAGGATTACGTCTTCGAGGGGCCCGAGAAGGCCGGGCTCGTCGACCTCTTCGACGGCCGCCAGCAGCTGCTCGTCTACCACTTCATGTTCGAGCCGGACTGGGACGAAGGCTGCCCCTCATGCTCGTACGTGGTCGACAACATCGGGCATCTGAGCCATCTGCACGCGCGCGACACCTCGCTCGTCCTCGTCTCCATCGCGCCGTTCGAGAAGCTTGCGGCCTACCGGGAGCGGATGGGCTGGACGGTTCCCTGGTACTCCTCGTACGGCAGCGACTTCAACTACGACTTCCACGTCACGATCGACAAGTCGGTCGCACCGGTGGAGTACAACTACAAGGGCGAGGAGGAGCTCGTCGAGCAGGCTCAGTCGTGGGCCGGATGGTCCGGTGACCAGCCCGGCGTGAGCGCCTTTCTGCGGGAGGGCGACCGCGTCTTCCACACCTACTCGGCGTACGAGCGCGCCGTCGACGTGCTCATGGGCACCTACACCTGGCTCGACTTCACGGCGCGTGGCCGGCAGGAGGACTGGGAGGAGCCCGCGGGTCGCAGCGACGGGAAAGCGCAGAGCTGGCTCCACCGCCACGACCAGTACGAAGACGACTAGCGGACGGCTGGGTTCCCGCCGCTAACGCGGGCGCTCCGAGGCCGGCACGGAAGGTTCCACGGCAGCGCGCCGTCTTGTTGTTGACCGCATTTCATTCAACTCGAAGGAGCTCGAACGATGAATGCGAGACGCAACGCTGGCCGGCGACGCGCGATGCGCCCGCTGCTGGCCGTGGCCCTCGGGATCGCTGCAGCGCTCGCGGCGAGCCCAACGGCGAGCGCGGCAACCACCGCGACATTTGCCAACGGCGTGCTCACCGTCACGGGTGACGCCGCCAACAACTCGATCGTCATCAGCCGGAACGCGGCCGGAAGGATCCTGGTGAACAACGGCGCCATCGGGGTGGTCGGCGGCACGCCCACGGTGGCCAACACCGCACTGATCCGGGCCCTTGGCCAGGGCGGGAGGGACTCCCTCACCCTCAGCGAGACCAACGGCGCGCTGCCGCGGGCGAACCTGTTCGGCGGCGCCAACAACGACACTCTCACCGGCGGCTCCAGTAACGACCAGCTCTTCGGCCAAACCGGCAACGACACCCTCCTGGGCAAGGGCGGCTTCGACGTCCTCACCGGCGGCAGCGAGAACGACACGATCACCGGTGGCGACGCCGACGATCAAGCCTTCGGGCAGGGCGGCAACGACCGGATGATCTGGAATCCCGGCGACGACACCGACCTCAACGAAGGCGGAGCGAGCACGGACACTGTCGAGGTCAACGGCGGCGGCGGCGGCGGCGAGCAGTTCGCTACGACGGCCAACGGCACGCGTGTCCGGTTCGACCGCCTCAACCCGGCGCCGTTCGCAATCGACATCGGCACTTCCGAGAACCTGGTCCTCAACGCGAACGGTGGCGACGACAGCTTCTCCGCCACCGGGAACCTGGCCGCCCTCATCAAGATCACTGTCGACGGCGGGGCGGGCAACGACACGCTCCTCGGCTCCAACGGCATCGACATCCTGCTCGGTGGCGACGGCGACGACTTCGCCGACGGCCAGCAGGGGAACGACGTGGCCTTCCTGGGCGCCGGCGACGACGACTTCCAGTGGGATCCCGGCGACGGCAGCGACGTCGTCGAGGGCCAGGACGGCTCCGACACGATGCTCTTCAACGGCAGCGCCGCCAACGAGAACTTCGACGTGGCCGCCAACGGCGGGCGCGTCCTGTTCTTCCGCAACGTCGCCAACGTGACCATGGACCTCGACAACGTCGAGACCGTCGACGTACGGGCCCTCGGCGGCGCGGACACGACCGTGGTCAACGACCTCAGCGGGACGGACGTCACCGAGGTGAAGACACACCTGGCCGCACCCGGCGGCGGCGGCGACGGCCAGCCCGACAACGTCGTCGTCCAGGGCACCAACGGCGACGACGTCGCCGTGGCGAGCGGCAATGCTGCGGGTGTCTCCGTCTCCGGTCTGGCCGCCCAGGTCGACATCGACGGCGCCGAGAGCTCCAACGACCGGCTGACGGTCAACCCGCTGGCCGGCGACGACGTGGTCGACGCGTCCGGCCTCGCGGCCGCGGCGATCCGGCTCACCGCCGACGGCGGCGACGGCGACGACGTGCTGCTCGGCGGCGACGGCGACGACGTACTGCTCGGCGGTGACGGCGACGACGTCCTGCTCGGCGGCCCGGGAATCGACGTCATCGACGGCGGCCCCGGCGACGACGTCGAGATCCAGCTCGTCGCAAGCATCCGGGTCGTAAACGGCGAGACCGTGCTGGACGTCGGTGGGGAGACCCACACGCTTCCCAACGCGGATCTGAGCCGGCTCGTCCGGAACGCCCTCACGCACTGAGCCGAGGCAAGCCTTTCGCACCTGCCGGCGCCAGGACCGCATGCTCGGTTCTGGCGCCGGCTCATCGCCGGTACCTTGGACGTGGATGAGAGATCCTCGCCTGGCGCTGCCCGTCGGGCTCGCGGTCGTCGCTCTCGCGACCGGCGGCTGCGGCGGCGGGAACGACCTTCCGAAGCTCATCGCCACCGTCGGCTCCCCCGATGACCCGGACGCTTACGAGATCAGCCTCAGGACCGAGGACGGGGACGAGGTCACGACGGTGCTGGCGCCCGGCGAGTACCGGCTCGAGATCGACGACCTGTCCACGATGCACAACTTTCACGTGGCCGCGCGGGAGACCGGGATCGACCTGGCCACCGAAATCGAGGGCACAGGCCAGAAGACGGCCGTCGTCAACTTCCAGGAGCCGCAGGCGTACATCTACTTCTGCGACGCGCACCCGGCCAGGATGGAGGCGACGTTCAGCATCCACGACCGCATCCGGACACAGAACTAGGGGCTAACATCCGTTTGGATCTGACATGGTCATTACTGGAAACCCAGAGGAGTCGGGCGCAGACCTCGCGGTCAACATCGTCAACACCTGGGAGTCGCTCCCCACTCCCCACGAAGGGCTGGAGGACGTCGAGGACCTCCGCATCTTCCTCCGCGCGGTCGGGCGCGCCGAGGCGGCCCCCGCGGTCACGGATCGCGACCTCGCGGAGTTCAAGAACCTCCGCGGCCGCCTGCGGCGCGTGTTCGAGGCGGACGACGACGCGGAGGCGGCGAGCGTGCTGAACGCGATCGCGACGGAGAGCGGCGCGGTTCCCCGGCTGGCGCCGGACGCCGGCGGCTGGACGCTCGAGTTCGGGCCCGAGGACGGGTCGATCACGGGCCGCCTCGCGGCGACGGCGGCGGTCGCGCTGATCGAGGTCGTGCGGGCGCACGGCCTCACCCGCTTCGGGACGTGCGCCGCAGACCCGTGCATGTGTGCGTACGTCGACCGCACCAAGAATCGAAGCAAGCGGTACTGCTGCGAGCTCTGCGCCGATCGCGCCGCCCAGCGGGACTACCGCGCCCGCCGGCGCGAGGCGTGATGCGGCTCACCTTGCGTCAGTGTCTAAATCTGTATAGCCTCTGATCGCAGGACGCCGGTCTACCCCAACTGCCTCTCGGGCTAGCACCGGCGTCGCGCCGCCGAGCCGTCATCGGCCCGGCGGTGAGGCCGAGAGCCCGCGGGTGTTCATTGCCCGGCAACGCAGTGGCGCCCGCGCTCTCGGCAAGAGGACACTACGCCAGAAGCGGGGCCGATTCATCCCCTCAGATCCGTTCCGGCCCACCGCCCGTAGAGCGGGTGGGTAGGCAACCGGCGCCGAGGCGCCGTCACCAAGGGAGGAACAGGATGAGCCGCAGTCCGTTCGCCCGTCGCGCTGCGTGCGCGGCAGCCGCGCTCGTCGCGGTGCTTATTGTCGCGCCGTCGGCCTCGGCCGCACCGCTTGCGGGCCCGACGAACCTGCGCGTCGCCGCGATCACGCCGCACAGCGTCACGCTCGCGTGGAACGCGGCGACGAACCCCGGCAGCTTCACGTACGTGATCGAGGCCAGCTTCGGCTACCGACTTGGCGTGAAGCCCCCGAGCACGAGCTTCACGTGGACGCGCGACATGGTCCCCGGCAGGACGTACTCGTTCGTCATGTGGGCGGGCAATGCCAAGGGCCAGGAGTCGGCGAAGAGCAACAAGCTGACGGTCACGCTGCCCGTCGACAGGACACCGCCGGCCGCGCCCGTGGTGTCGGTGACAGGCACGACCTCGTCGAGCGTCGGGCTCTCGTGGCCCGCGGTCGCGGACGACGACCACACGTGCTGCACGTACCGCGTCTTCGCGAACGGCACCCAGGTCTCGCTGGACAACCTGGTGTGGACCGGCGAGCGGGCCGTGACGGTGCTGCGGCTCGCAGCCGCGACGACGCACTCGTTCACGGTCGTCGCCGTCGACCCGTCGCGCAACGTGTCTGCGCCGAGCACGGCCGTGTCGGCGACCACGCAGGCGACCAGCGACACGACCGGGCCGAGCGCCCCGGGGAACTTGATCGCGTGGGACTTCGGGTGCGAAACCTGGCTCTTCTGGGAGAAGTCGGTCGACGACGTCGACCCACAGGTCGCCATTCGCTACGAGGTCTTCGTGAACGGCGTCTCGGATGGCAGCCAGACCAACGCCGACCGCTGGATCACCTACGGCACGCAGAGCTCGAACACGTTCTCCGTCCAGGCGATCGACAGCGCCGGCAACCGTTCTGTCATCAGCTCTGTGAGGCTCGACAACCAGGCCTGCTGAGCCCGTAGGCCGCTGATCCAGTCAAGCCGCGCGGGCGAGACCGAGCCGCTCGGCGAGACGCTCGCGCTGCCATCCGCGTTCGGCCACGACCCCGGCCTCGTATCCCGCCGGGTGGAGCCCCGCTGTCGAGTGGGCAACGACGAAGGCGACGTTCGCAGCGATCGCGCCGGGCGTGGCTCTTTGCACGGACCCCGGCGAGGAAACCGGCACGGCCTCCCGCCCCGTAGTTCAGAGCGGGGAGTGGTGAGAGGGCGCCCCGGGCGCCCGGAAAGGAGAGCCGACAATGAGATGGCTCCTCGCGGCCGCGCTGGCGACGCTCGCTCTCGCGCTGGCTGCCCCGGCGGTTGCCGCACCGAAGAAGCCGAAACCGCCGCCACCGCCGCCGCCAGACACGGCAGCGGACTGCACGTTCACGGCCCAGGCCGACGTCCCGGACTACCTCGTGCTCGCGACGCTGATGCTCAGGGTCGACTGCGCGACGGTGAAGCAGCGGATCACCGTCACCGCCACCGAGTTCACAAGGGATGGAGCTTCCCTTCCTTTGATCCCCTTCAGCACAATCACGTGCTCGAACACGAGCACCTGCATCTACGGGATCGACCTCTTCTCGTACGACAACCATCCGGTCGCATTCCCCGGAGACCAGCGCTACTGCGCCAGCGGCTTCGGGCTCGTCGGAGGACGCACCCTCGGACCTGCCGGCGCTTGCGAGAACGACCCGCGCCTCTGACGGACGAGAGACGCCGTGGGCCGGTCGGCTCGACCGGCCCACGGGTCTCAGAGCACGATGCCTTCGGGAGCGTCGCGCTGTGTCGCGACGCCGAAGTCCGTCGCACGCTCGACGGTCCCCAGCCACTCGTAGGCGAGACCCTTCAGGCCGATCAGCTCGATGCCGCCTCTGGACATGCGCGCGAGCCCCTGCTCGTGGGCGGTGCCCGGCGAGGCGACGGCGTCTTCCACGACGACGACGCGCTTCCCGGCCTCCAGGAGGCCGAGCGCCGACTGGGCGACGCAGACATCCGTCTCGAGACCGCAGAGAACGGCGGTATCCCTTTCCTCACGGGACACGTCGGCGAGGATCTCCGGACACGCAGCGAGGTCGAAGACGGGCTTCGCGTGCCTGATCGTCCCAGCGGGGAGGGCGCCTGCGACCGGCGCGGCGGTCTCACCGTTGCGCTCGGGCTCCTCCTCCGTGACGACCACCGGGACCCTGAGCCAGCCCGCAAGCCTGCAGAGCCACCGGATTCGATCGACGAGGGCCGCGGCCTCGTCCTCCGGCAGCTTGCGGAGAAAGCCGTCCTGCACGTCGACCACCGCGAGGACGCTTCCGTCGGCGTGCAGTCGGCGTGCCACGAGCCGGATCTTGCCACGCGACGCCGCGTGGCCTCCCTGTCCCTACCTATGCGCGCGGCCGGGCGCGCTCCGGGTCGTAGAACGGAAGCGACGCGACCTCGCCCTCGGCGTCGCCGGCCCGTACGCGAGCTCCGATGCTTCCCGACACCTTGCCGTCGAGCACCGCGAGGGCGATCACACGGTCGAGAACGGCACTGTGGACTGCGACGGTGACCACGCCGACGGGCTCGCCCTCGTGCTCGACCACTGACTCGGGATCGGGCACGACATCTCCCTCGAAGGCGATGCCGGTGATGCTCCGGCGCAACGGCTCGTCGACGAGCCCTTGAAGCGCTGCCTTCCCGATGTAGTCGCCCTTGTCGAGCTTGACGGCCCAGCCGAGCCCGAGCTCGTACGGCGTCAGCTCGCCCGGCTGATAGTCGAAGGTCACGAAGATCAGCGCGGATTCCACGCGGAGGTAGTCGGCCGCCTCGAGCCCGTACGGGCGGATCCCGTCGTCCGCACCGGCCTCGAGGAGCGCTGTCCAGACCTTGGCCACCGCTGCGGGCGAGGCGAAGATCTCGTAGCCCAGCTCGCCGCTGTAGCCGGTGCGCGACAGGATGCACTCCTCCCCGGCGACGACCGTTTCGACGCAATGGAAGTACGGGAGCCCGGCGAGATCGGCATCCGTGACACGCCCGACGACGTCCCGGGAGCGCGGGCCCTGGATCTGCACGCCACCGCGCTCGTCGCTCATCGGCACGAGCTCGACGTCGAATCCGGCCGAGGCAGCGCGGAAATGATCCTCGCTGGAGAGCAGCCCGGAGACGAGCATCACCCGCTCGGGCCCGAGGTGGAAGACGGTGATGTCGTCGAGGGCCATCCCCTCCTCGTTGCAGACCGGCGTGTAGTGGACGCGCCCGACCGGCATGTCGGAGCAATCCTGGGCCACGATGTAGTCGGCGGCTCGCAGCGCGTCGGGCCCCCGGAGCTCCCACTTGCGCAGGCCCGAGTTCTCCACGATGCCCACGCTGTTTCGGGGCGCGAGATATTCCTCGACCGGGTTCCCGAAGTTGGACGGCCAGGGCCAGCCGTCCCACTCGTAGAACTCGACGCCCATCTCGCTCTGGAGCTGCTGCACGGGAGTCAGATCAGCGGTCATTCGGCCTCCACCTCGTGGTCGTCGATTCGTCCGGGTTCAAACATCTAGAAGCAGCTTTTATAGCGCGGCGCAACTATGAGCCATCCGGCCTGGCTCGTCAAATCGACCGCGCGGTCAAGCTGAGCGCACCTCGGTAGACGCCCGCCGCATCGTCCGGCGTCCAGTCCCACGGGGCGAGCGTGATGAAGTAGTCGCTGAGAGCTGCGGCCGCCAGATCGTCGATGTCCGACTCGTCGACGTCGAAGGCAGACAGCACCGGGAAGTCGATCTCGAACAGGATCCTCTCCACCCCCCGCACCGCGCGGGATCCGTCGTGGGTGCCGTCGGCCGGTTCGCCGAGCGCGTCGGCGATCCGCTCGAACAGGTCGGGCGCTCCGCGGCGGTCGACGTCCATCGACCCGGCCAGGACGAGCCCGACCGTCAGCCCGTGCGGAAGCCCGTAGCGGCCGCCGAGCGTCATGGCGAGCGAGTGCTCCGAGCCGCAGTCCGAGATGTTCATCGCGAGCCCGGCCATGAGGCTCGCGCAGGCCATCTCCTGGCGGGCGGCCCGGTTCTCGCCGTCGGCGACGACCGCGGGCAACGCACGGGCGCCCAGGTGTATGGCCTCGAGCGCGATCGCGGTCCCGATGGGCTTGCGGGAGTCCGTCACGCTCGACGCGATCGCCTGGGCAAGGGCGTCGATGCCGCCCCAGGAAGTCACGTTCGCCGGCGCCCCGTACGTGAGGGCCGGGTCGACGAGCGCGTACTGCGCCCGGATGAAAGGAGCAGCGATCCCCGTCTTCGTGTGAGTCTTCTCGTCGGCGATCACGATGCCCCCGGAGACCTCCGAGCCCGACCCGGCGGTCGTCGGAATCGCGACGAGCGGCACCGCCGGCGAAGAGGCGGCGAGGTCGAGGTCGGCGGCAACGGTCAGGTACGGCACCCGGGCGCTCAGCGCCAGGCGCGCGCCCTTGGCGAGATCGATCACCGAGCCGCCACCGATTGCGATCAGGATGTCGGCTTCGGCCGCGGCGATGGCCTCGCAGAGGGAATCGGCCTCCCCTGAAGTCGGCTCGCCCGGGGCCTTGACGTGCGTCGTCACCTCGACGCGCTCCTGCGAGAGTGCCGCGAGTGCGTCCGCGACGCCGGGAAGCTCGCCTGCAACGGCGTCGAGAATCACGTAGGCCCGGCGTGCCCCTTCCTCCCGCGCGATCGCGGCAAGCTCGGCCACAACGCCCTCGCCGAAGCGGATGTCGACGGGCAACCGGCCGTCGAACGCGGGAATGCCCGGCGTCACGACCCGTTCGCGCCTTCGTGCCCGGCCAGGATCGCACGCGCGTCGCGGAGCCTCGCCGCGCTGAGCACGAGAACGGCGACGACCTGACCCTCGGCGTTCCGGCCGACGTGGACGCCGTCGATCTCCTCCCACTCCTCGGCCTGGTCTCCGAACCCGAGCTCCTGCAGGTGCAGGGGCCCGATGTTGCTGAACCAGAACGGCTCGGCGTCGAACGGCTGGGCGGCGCCGAGCACGCTCTCGGCTGCCTGGATCCCGGTCCGTCGCGCCCAGTCCCAGTGGGGGAAGGCGATCCTTCCGTAGCGCGGGTGCGCCACCGCTGCACAGTCGCCGCAGGCCCAGAGGCCGTCATGACCGAGGACACGCATTCCGTCGTCGACGCTCAGCGTGCCGTTTCCGTTGCTTCGAAGCTCAGCGGGCAGGGACGTGGCGATCCCGGCGGCGACGATCACGACATCAGCCTCCAGGTCACCGTGTGACCCAGTCCGAACCAGCCACCGGTTCGCATCTTCGTCGCAGATCGCCTCCTCCACCTCGCAGGCGCCGAGAAAGCTGACCCCGAGGTCGTCGAGCACCGCGGCGGCAAGGCTCGGGATCGGGTCGTGGAACTGATGCAGCGGCCGTTCCTCGAGCTCCAGCAGCGTCACGCTGTGCTCGGGCGCAAGCGCGGCAGCCGTCTCGACGCCGATCAGGCCGGCGCCCACGATCAGCACGCGCCGTGCGGTGCCGAGTCGGCTACAGAGCCACCGGAACGCCGGGCCGGTCGAGTTCGAGTCCGCGCGCTCGAGGCCCGGAATCGCGGGACGCGTGTACTCGAGGCCGGTCGCCCAGACGAGCGGCCCCTCGGCCGAGTGCCAGGCGAGCTCGTCGCCGCCTTCGTCGATGCCGAGCTGACGCTTCTCCGAGATCGAGAGCGCGGACGACTCCGTCGATATGGACGATGCCCTGGTCGGCCAGGCTCTCGGCATCGGCGAGGATCGGAAGGACTCCCGTACGCAGTCCGTGCTTGGAAAGCGGTGGGCGATCGTGCGGAAGCCCCGGGCCGATCATCACCGTGCGGCGACCGTGCTCCCCGAGCCGCTTCGCGCACGCGTACCCGGACACGCCGTTGCCGACGACGACCACGTCGTCGCGGCCGATCTCCATCAGCTCGACTCCTCGCCCCCGGAGATCGCGCCGACCACCTCGACGATCGAGATCGCGCCGGACGGGCAGCCTCGACAGACGCGCTCGGCCCGGTCACGCGGAAGGGCCTTGCCCGGCAGGACGTGCGCCACGCCGTCGTCTCCAAGCCGGAACGCGTCCGGCTCGGACTCGACGCAGACGCCGATGCCGATGCAGATGTTGTCGTCGACCTGCACGTGCACGAGATCGTCGCTCTCGGGTGGCATCTGCGAGCCCTCTGTCTCAGGCGCCGGAAGTGACTCGGACGGGGAGCGTTCTCAATCCGTTCACGAAGTTGGATCGGATCCGCGCCGGGGCTCCGGCCGCCTCGAGGTGAACGTCCTTGTCGAGCAGCTCCTCGAGCAAGACCCTGAGCTCGAGCCGGGCGAGCCAGGCGCCCAGGCAGTAGTGGGGCCCGGTGCCGCCGAACGTCACGTGCTCGTTCGGCGTTCGCCCGACGTCGAACCGGTGCGGATCCGGCAGGACGCGCTCGTCGAAGTTGCCGGAGACGTACCACATGACCACCTTGTCGCCCCGGCTGACCGGGACGCCGCGGATCTCCGTGTCCCGCATCGCGGTGCGGCGGAAGTACATGATCGGCGTCGCCCAGCGGAGGATCTCCTCGACCGCGGTCGGGATCAGGTCGCGATCCGCCCGCAGCCGGTCGAGCTCATCCGGGTTCTCGATCAGGGCATGGACCCCCTGGGAGATGGCCGTCCGCGTCGTTTCGTTTCCTGCGAACACGAGGATCTGGAAGAAGTTGCAGTACTCCGGGTCGGTGAGGTGCTCCCCGTCGACCTCGGCCTGGACGAGCAGCGTGAGCAGATCGTCACGCGGCTCGTCTCGTCGCTCGTTCCCGATCTTGCGGCCGTACTCGAAGAGCGCGTGCGACGCGGGGCTGCTGAACGGGAGGAGCTCGAGCGCGGTCGCGTTGCCGTACGCGGTCGGATCCAGCGGCTCCCCGGACGTGCCCTCGACGAGGTGGTCCGAGAGCTCGACCATGAACGCCGCGTCTTCCTCCGGTATCCCGAGGATGCGCACGATCACGTTGATGGGCAGGGGCGCCGCGACCGCCGTGACGAAGTCGCCCTCGCCCTCGGCGATCAGCCGATCCAGCAAGTCCGAGGCGATCTCACGCGTGGCCTGCTCGTACTCCGCGACCTTGCCCGGCGTGAAGGCGGCGCTGACGAGGCGGCGGAGGCGCGTGTGGTCGGGCGGGTCGGTCTCGAGGATCGACCGCCGGGCCTCGAGCGCGTCGGGATCCAGGTCGAAGAGGAGCACGTGCTCCGCCGCGGACGAGTACGTCGCCGGATCCCTGGAGATGGCGACGATGTCCTCGTGCCGGGTGATCGCCCAGAACCCCTTGCTGCGATCGGACCACTCGTGCCAGTGCACCGGAGCGTGGTCTCGCAGAAGCCGAAACGACTCGTGCGGCAGCTTTTCCTCGTAGATCGCCGGATCGGCGATCTCGATGTCGCTCAGATGATCAAGCGATGAGACCAAGGTGATGCTCTCCCTGCGCTCGTACGCCGTGTTCACGTGCCGCCCGGACCAGCGCCTGGTACGGCTTGAGGTGGGCGGGATTTCGCTCGAGCATGAACTCCGGGTGGAAGAGGACGCCGAGCAGGAAGCCCTCGCGCGCGTCCCCTTCGATCACCTCGACGACTCCGTCCTGGGACTGACCGGTGACGCGAATCTGTGCTCCGATCTCGCTCGGCGCCTGGCTGTGGAGGCACCAGACGTCGACGGCCTCCGACTCGTAGACCGCCGCGGCCAGGCTCCCCGGCGAGAGCTCGACGCTGTGGGCCACGACGTGATCGAACCCGTCCATGGCCGTTGAATCCATCGTGTGGCGGGCTCCGGCCAGGCTGCCCCCGTAGGCGACGTTGATCAGCTCCATCCCGCGACAGACGCCGAGAATGGGCTTGCCTCGCTCGCGGGCCGCGCGAACGAGCGCGATCTCGAATGCATCCCGCACCGGATCGTGGTCACCTTCGCCGTCGCGCGGGGCTGCGCCGCCGTACGCCGACGGAGCGATGTCGGCGCCACCCGAGATGACGAACGCGTCGAGCTGGTCCGCGTACCGCTCGGGAGCGTCCTCGTCGGCCTCGCCGACCGCCGGAAGAATTACCGGGTCTCCGCCGGCCTGAACGACGGCACGCGGATTGCGGCGATCGATGTAGTGGGCGGGCAGCTTTCCGACGCCGGGGCGGACAACCTCGCACGAGCCTCCGGTGATGCCGACCAAGGGACGTGCAGCACCACTGTCGGCCATGAGCCTCGGTTCCTCCCCAAGTGCGTCGGCTACGGCGACTCCCGAACGGCGTGAAGCGCTCGGAGCGACAGCGTGAAAAGAGATTGATCTAGAAACAGTTTTTTTAGTTCTACCGGAGCGCGGCGCGTCCTGTCAAGCGCGGGCGCCGGCGCCGATCGCGCTCAGCTAACCGACCGCTTCGAGCCGCGGCCACGCCCGGCCTTCTCGCTCGGGGCAGCCGCGCGTGGGCCGTCGCGGAGGACCTGCGCCTGCAGGCCGAGCCAGATCGCCAGGGTCGACTGCACGTGCTCGCTCATTGCCTTTCGTGCACGCTCCGGCTGTCGCGCCTTGACTGCTCGAACGATCGCGCGGTGCTCCCGGTTCGAGAGCTTCAGGGTCGAGATCGGGTTCTTGTCCCAGAGCGCGGACACCTGGTACACGCGCGGACGAAGCTCGGCGACCGCGGTCACGAGGTTCTGCGACCCGGAGGCGTCGGCAAGGATGAGGTGGAAGAGCGCGTCGGTCTCGCCCCAGGCACGGAAGTCGGTGAGGTCGTCCATCTGCGCGGCGAGCTCGGCGAGATATGCAACCTGTTCCTCGGTCGCGCGCTCTGCCGCAAGCGCGGCCGTGCCGCCCTCGATCACGAGCCTGTAGTCGGAAAGGTCGCGGAGCTCTTCTTCCGGGGGCAGCGGCGACGAGGGGATGGCCGCGGTTCGCGGAAGCGAGCCGCTGACGAAGGTCCCGCCGGAGCGGCCCCGCCTGGTCTCGACCAGACCCGCCTCCCTGAGGATCGCGAGCGATTCTCGGAGGGTCACGACCGAGATCCCGAGGGACTGCGCCAGCTTGGTCTCGCGCGGGAGCTGATCGCCCGGCCGCAGGAGGCCTATGGCGATCGCCTGGCCGAGGCGGGCGACGGCCTCCGCGACGGCACTGCCCTGGCGTATCGGTGTGAAGACCGTGCGGTGGACAAGGCTCTCGACGAAGGCTGCGGACCCGGGCTCGTTGTCCATCGAAATCAGCGTACCAGCCGTCCCAAGCCGGTCTCAGCCGGCGAGAAGCTCGTTCAGGAAGCCGTCGACCTGCCGGGTTTCGGCCTCCGTCATGCCCCACCCGTAGTGCCCCCAGGGACTCTCGACGGTGCGAAGCTCGCTCCCCGGGACGAGCCTCTGATCGGCCTCGCAGTCGCCGGCCGGGAAGACGCCGTCATGGGAGAGCGGGATCACAAACGTCCGGGCCGAGATGCGTCCGAGTGCCGTGCCGAGGTCGCCATTCGTGTGCCGCGAGACATCGGCTCGCAGCCACTTGCCGAGCTGGCAGAGCAGGTCTTCGGTGTCGAGGGGGGCGAAGTCGTCGACGAATAGCCTCTGGACGAGGTCGTCCACCGAAGCAAAGCCCGCGCCGCGCCAGGCGGTGCGCCTGAAGAGCTCGCTGGAGAGCGCGGTCGCCGCCCAGTAGCGCGCGTGCGCCTCGAGTCCGCCGGTTCGCAGCGCCTCGGCTGCGGCCTCGACGAGGAGGGCGCCGTGCGGCGTCGTTCGCGCGGTTCCGGCGAAGAGCGCGAGGCGACGCACCCGTTCCGGGAAGCGCACTCCCCATTCCCAGGCCTGCTGGGCGCCCATCGAGAAGCCGAGCGCCAGCTCGACTCGCTCGATGCCGAGATCGTCGAGGAGGCGGCGCTGCGCCTCGACGTCGTCGCCGATCGTGAGATCCGGGAACGGAGCCTCGCTGTTGCTGGGCGAGGACGACTCCCCGTTGCCCAGCTGGCCGGGGCAGATGACGAACCACCGTTGTGGGTCGAGCGGCCGGCCCGGGCCGATCCAGCGGTCGAGCGAGGCCGGCGTGCCGGAGTACTGGTGGGGGAAGAGGACGGCGTTGTCCCGCGCTTCCGAAAGCATCCCGTGCGTCCGATAGCCAAGCCTCGCGGCCGGGAGCATCCCGCCGAGCTCGAGCTCGAATTCGTGGAGGTCGAAGGCGCCCGTGCTGGGGGAAGACACTGTGCTCTCTAGAGAAGGTCGAGGTCGGCGCGAACCGGGTTGACACGGGCTGCGCGACCTTGTAGAAGCGTAAAAACTAATTCTATACTCATTAGTTGCCTGGCGAGCCGCGGGCCTCTGGCCCGCACGAAGCCTGTGGGGTGTTCTTGGCGCGAAACCCGCAGTACGACATCCTCTCCCAACCGATTCAGGACGGCGAGAGGATCATGCGGAATCGCTTCGACCGAGGCGCGCAGCGCGACCCCGGCGGCACCGAAAAGCAGGGCTCCAAGGCGCAGTCCCGACCGACGAGGGCGGGTACCTAGGGCGGCCCCGGCCGCCTGAACGGACAACGGAAACAAGGAGGACAGTTCGGTGGCCGAGGCGACGGGTGAGAGGCAAGAGCTTCGCAAGGTTCTTCACTGGCACGACGGTTTCATCGTGGCCATGTCCATCCCAGGCGCGTTGTTCGCCGCGCTCGGGTACACGATCGGAAGCGTCGGCGCCTGGGGCGCGCTGGCGCTGTGGGCCTTCTCGTCCCTGATCGCCGTCTTCATGAACTGGATCTACGCCGAGCTGGCGGCCATGTTCCCCGACAAACCGGGCGGCATCGCCCTGTATGCGCACGAGGGGTGGCGCAAGCACTTCTCGCTCATCGGCCCGATCGCGACGTTCGGCTACTGGTTCGCGTGGTCGAGCGTCCTGGCGATCTTCGGCACGACGATCGGCTACCTCGTCCAGGCCGAGTGGTTTCCCGGCGAGACCTGGACGTTCGACGCCGGCGCCGTCGACGTCGGGCTCCCGCACCTGATCGGCGCGGGCTGCGTGATCGCCGTCTGGGCGATCAACATGCTGGGGATCAAGCCGGCCGTGTGGCTGGGGCGGGTGTCGACCTTCCTCCTGCTCATCCCGATCGGCGTCTTCGCGATCATCGTCTTCCTGACCGGCGACTGGGACAGCTCACTCCTCCAGTGGAACTTCACGGGGCCGTGGGGTGGCTGGAAGCTGGCGATCGTCTGGCTCTACATCATCGGCTGGACCGCCTACGGGGTCGAGGTGGCGGCGAGCTTCGCGCCCGAGTATCGCGACACGAAGCGCGACACCTCGATGGCGCTGAAGGCCGCGGGCCTCTTCACGTTCGGCGTGTTCGTCCTCGTGCCCCTGGGCGCGGGCGGCACCGTGACCACGGAAGACGCCGCTGCCAATCCAATCGGGTTCTGGGTCGCCTCGTTCGACCAGATCGTGGGCGGCGCGTCGGACTTCATGGTCGTGATCCTCATCGGGGCGTTCCTGCTGACGATGAACGCCGCCACCGCAGACGGCGGCCGGGCGCTGTACGGCATCGCCCGCGACCACATGACGATCAAGCAGCTCTACCACCTCAACCACCGCGGCATCCCCGCGCGGGCGATGACGCTCGACATGATCGTCAACCTAGGCCTGATCTTCCTGATCGCGAGTCCGCTGGCCATTCTCGTCGCCGGCAACCTCGGCTACATGGCCGCGCACTTCTTCGCGGTGGCGGCGTTCTTGCTCCTGCGCAAGGACCGACCGCACTGGCCACGGCCGATCAAGCTGCACTCGGCATTCATCCCCATCGCCGTGATCATCTGCGCGGTCAACTTCGTCCTGATCGCCGTCGGCGCCTCCAGCGCGAGTCTCACTGGCTACGGCGGCAAGAAGGAGCTGTGGATCGGCATCGGCGTCCTGCTCATCTCCGTCCTCCTGTTCGTCTACCGCCGCGCGGTACAGGACCGTGCGCCGATCAGGCTCCGCGAGGACGCGCCGGCCGTGCCCGACGCAGTGGACGTACAGGACGGAGTGGTGGTGCCGGTACCCGGACCCGCCGCGAGGTAGTCGAGCAGATGCCCCGCGACCCCAAGTACGACATTCTCTTCGAGCCGATCCAGATCGGCCCGAAGGTGCTGCCCAACCGCTTCTTCCAGGTCGCGCACTGCAACGGCGCGGGCTCGGAGCGGCCCGGCTTCCAGTCGCATTTCAGGGCGATGAAGGCCGAGGGTGGCTGGGGCGCGGTGTGCACGGAGTACTGCTCGATCGGGCCCGAGAGCGACGACATCCACCGAGTGAGCGCACGGCTCTGGGACGACGGGGACGTGCGCAACCTCGGCCTCATGTGCGACATGCTCCACGAGCAGGATGCCCTCGCCGCCGTTGAGATCTGGCACGGCGGCCTGAACGCGTGCGGGCTGGAAAGCCGGGTGCCCGCACGCGGCGCGTCCGAGATCGGGAGCCCGTTCGCGTTCATGCGCGCGTGCAAGGAGATGGACAAGCAGGACATCCGCGAGGTGCAGCAGCTCTACGTCGACGCCTGCAAGCGGGCGCGCGATGCCGGCTTCGACATCCTCGTCCTCTACTGCGCACACAACGAAGCCCTCCTCCATCAGTTCCTCCTGCCGTTCTTCAACCGGCGGACCGACGAGTACGGCGGCTCGTTCGAGAACCGGGCGCGTTTCAGCCGCGAGGTGCTCGAGCTCGTCCGCGAGGCGATCGGGGACGACTGCGCGATCTCGATCCGGTTCGGAGTGGACACGCTCGACTTCCCCCACGGCCTCGGCGACCGGGGCATCCGCCAGGAGGGCGAGGGCGTGCAGTTCATCGAGCACATGGACGACCTCGTCGACATGTGGGACATCAACGTCGGCAACGCGGTCGAGTGGGGCGAGGACGCGGCACCGTCGCGGACGCACCCCGAGAACCACGAGCGGCCCTTCGTCGACAAGGTCAAACAGCACACGTCGAAGCCCGTGCTCAACGTCGGCCGCTTCGTCAGCCCCGACACGATGGTCGAGGTCATCCGCAGCGGCCAGTGCGACATCATCGGCGCGGCCCGTCCGTCAATCGCCGATCCCTTCCTGCCGGCCAAGATCCGGGAGGGCCGCCTCGACGACATCCGCGAGTGCATCGGTTGCAACGTCTGCATCTCGCGCTGGGAGATCGGCGGCCCGCCGCTCGTGTGCACGCAGAACGCCACCTCCGGCGAGGAGTTCCGGCGCGGTTGGCACCCGGAGAAGTTCACGAAGGCCGCGAACTGGGACAACGACGTGCTCGTGATCGGCGCGGGCCCTGCCGGCATGGAGTGCGCGATGGTCCTGGGCAAGCGCGAGATGCGCCGAGTCCACCTCGTGGACAGCGCGTCCGAGATCGGCGGCCACATGCGCTGGGTGCCACGCCTGCCCGGCCTGGGCGAATGGGGCCGCGTCGTCAACTACCGCCAGATCCAGCTCGACAAGCTGAAGAACGTCGAGATCGTCCCCGGCACGACGCTGGACGCGCAGGGCGTCCTCGACTACGGCGCCGACATCGTGGTCTTGGCGACGGGGTCGCACTGGGCAACCGACGGCTTCCAGGGCATCACGAACGAGCCGATTCCCGGCGCCGATGCCTCGCTCGCTCACGTCGCCACGCCCGAGCAGGTGATGCTCGAGGGGAAGGAGGTCGGCGCGCGGGTGGTGATCTACGACTGCGAGATGTACTTCACCGGCGCCAGCCTGGCCGAGAAGCTCGCGCGCGAGGGCAAGGACGTCACGTACGTCACTCCCTTCGACGGCGTCGCTCCGTACACGCGCTACACGCTCGAGTCGCCCCGGCTCAACCGGACGCTCCGAGAGCTCGGCGTCGACGTCGTCCTCGAGCACGTGCTTGTGAGTGCCGAGCAGGAGACGGCGCCGCTGGCCGACATCTGGACGGACGAGGAGAAGGTGGTCGACGCCGACACGATCATCCTCGTCACCCAGCGGATCGCCGACAACGCCCTCTATCGCGAGCTCTCGAGCGACGAGGAAGCCCTCGCGGACGCAGGGATCAAGGGCCTCTACGAGATCGGTGACTGCGTGCTGCCCTCGCTCATCGCGGAGGCCGTCTTCAGCGGGCACCGGCTCGCGCGCGAGATCGACTCGCCGAACCCACGGGTGCCGCTTCCCTACATCAGGGAGCGGCGGCTCGTGAACGCGACGGACGAAGACTTTCGGCTCGACAGCGCCGCCACCGGCGCCGTCGCCGGGTGACCCCGCCGGGGGGCGACGCGTGAGCCGCTGCCCGCTACGTGGTGGAATTCTCGATCCTGTGATCGACTAGGAGGTTCTTGTGGCCAAAACTGAAGACCGACCGGCCGTGATGGGCGCGACGCCGCCGTTCGACGTCATCTCGAACTACAAGGAGTGGACGGCGACCCCCGAGTACCAGGAGGCCGTCGCCGAGATCGTGCGGAGGATGGAGCTCGAAGGGATCGACGGCGTCTACCTCGTCTCCCCCTCGCTCGACGGGCGCCCGGTCGGCAAGTTCGTCGCGCGCGACAGCTTCGCGCGCGTGGCGACGAACGGGATCGGCCTGCATCCCCTCGCGATGACGGACTTCCGGGCGACGCTCTGGGGCAAGCCGATCGGGTTCAACGAGGACGACCGGGAGGGCACCATCGTCCCCGATCCCTCGACGTTCCGCCGGCTTCCCTGGCAGCCGCGGCTGGCCCGCGCGTTCTGCTTCTACTACGACACGGACTCCGGCGACCTGCGAGACCTGGACCCGCGCGGGACGCTCGCGCGCCACGAGCACACCTTCGTGGACGAGGTCGGCGTGAACATGATGGTCGGCATCGAGCCCGAGCTGATGTGGCTGCGCAAGAAGGAGAACGGCGAGCTCGAGCACACGGTCGAGCCCTTCGCCTTCTACGAGATCGCCTACCTCGAGGAGTGGGAGCCGATCCTGCTCGACCTGATCGAGTACGGGCGCGGGATGGGCCTCCCCATCTCGCACGCCGACTCCGAGGACAAGTCCCAGGTCGAGGTCAACCAGTCCCCCGGGACGCCGCTCGCCTACGTCGACAACTTCTACACGTACCGGCAGATCTGCCGGATCGTCGCCCGCAAGCACGGCCTGATCGCGACGTTCATGGCGAAGCCGTTCATGGGCTGCTCGGCGAACGGCCACCATCACAGCATCTCCCTGATCAACGACGAGCGCGAGAACGTGATGGCGGGCGACCTCAAGGGGCGCAGCCGCCTGAGCGAGCTCGGCGCGCACTTCCTCGGCGGGCTGCTCGACCACGTCGACGCGGCGACTCTCATCGGGGCTCCGAGCGCGAACTCCTACAAGCGGTTCTGGGACATCGGGATGTGGGCGCCGTTCCACAAGTCGTACGGCTTCGACAACCGCTCGTGCCTCTTCCGCGTCCGGCCCACGTCGGTGATCGAGGCCCGAGGGATGGACGCGTCGTGCAACCCCTACCTCACCGTGTCGGCCTGCCTCGTAACCGGGCTCGACGGCATCCGCCGGAGCATCGACCCGGGCGATCCGGTCGAGGGGAACCTGATGCAGGACCTCACGATCCCGCGCGAGGAGCGGATCCCGACGACGCTGAACGAGGCAATCGACGCCTTCAAGGCGGACGATCTCATGCGCGAGGTCTTCCGTTCGGAGCTCTACGACACGTTCGTCGGCCTGCGCCAGGACGACATGGACCGCTACTGGGCGCACGTCTCCGAGTGGGAGCGCGAGTTCTACCTCGAACGATGGCCGTAGACGCCGCCACCGCCCAGCAGCTCTCCGAGCCGGCGCGCGCGTTCCTCGCGCGAGAGCATGGCTTGCTCGTCGACGGCGAGTGGCGCCCGGCCGCCGACGGCCGGACGTTCCCGACCTACGACCCCGCGACCGGCGCCGTGACGACGCAGGTCGCCTTCGCCGGCTCCGACGATGTCGACGCGGCCGTCGCGGCCGCGCGGCGGGCGTTCGAGATCGGCGCGCCGTGGCGCGAGCTGTCCGCGGCCGAGCGCGGCCGGCGGATCCAGGCGCTCGCCGAGCTCGTCCAGGCGCGCGAGCAGGAGCTGGCCGAGCTCGAGTCGATCGACAACGGCAAGCCGCTGAAGTTCGCCAAGCGGGTGGACGTGGCCGACTCCATCGCCTACCTCGAGTACTACGCAGGCTGGCCGACCAAGATCGACGGGGCCACGGTCCCCACGGGCGATCCCGGGATCTTCTGTTACACGCGACGCGAGCCGGTCGGCGTCTGCGCTCAGATCGTTCCCTGGAACTTCCCGCTGCTGATGGCGATCTGGAAGGTCGGGCCGGCGCTGGCGGCCGGCTGCACGATCGTGCTCAAGCCCGCGGAGCAGACGCCCCTGACCGCCCTGCGGCTCGGGGAGCTGGCCCTGGAGGCGGGGCTCCCACCCGGCGTCCTCAACGTGCTCACGGGCGACGGCTCCACCGGCGCGTCGCTCGTCGCCCACCCGGGCGTCGACAAGGTCGCGTTCACAGGCTCGAGCGCCGTCGGGCGCGAGATCGCCGAGCGCTGCGGGCGCGATCTCAAACGCGTGACGCTCGAGCTCGGCGGCAAGTCGCCCAACATCATCCTCCCCGACGCCGACCTCGATGCTGCGGTCAAGACCGCCTTCTCGGCCGTCTACTACAACTCCGGCCAGGTCTGCACCGCGGGCACGCGTCTGCTGGTGCAGCGCGAGCAGTTCGACGTCGTCGTGCAGGCCCTCGTCGACAAGGCGCGGGACACGGTGCCGGGCCCCGGCCTCGACCCCAAGACCTACGTCGGGCCCCTGGTCAGCGCAGAGCAGCTCGAGCGCGTGTCCGGCTACATCGAGACCGGCCGCGAGGAAGCGGAGCTCCTCGTCGGCGGCGGCGCGAGCGGGGACGCGGGCTGGTTCGTCGAGCCCACCGTCTTCACCACCGACGACGACCGCGCGACCATCGTCCGCGAGGAGATCTTCGGTCCGGTGCTCGTCGCCCAGCCCTACGACTCGCTCGAGGAGGTCGCGAAGCGCGCCAACGACAGCGAGTACGGCCTGGCGGCGGGCGTCTGGACGCGAGACATCTCGAACGCCCATCGGCTGGCCGCGCTGCTCGAGGCGGGCTCGGTCTACGTCAACACCTGGGGCGCAGGCGGCCCCGGCTCGCCCTTCGGCGGCCGGAAGCAGTCCGGCCTCGGCCGCGAGCGCGGGCTCGAGGGGCTGGGCGCCTACCTCGAGACCAAGTCCGTCTACGTCGCGCTCTGACGCCATGGCGCACGGCCTCGTGCTCCAGAACGACACACTCGATCCCCCGGCGCTGCTCGGGGACTGGCTGGACGAGCGCGGGATCCCCTTCGAGGTGGCGAAGGTCTTCCAGGACGGCATGCCTCCCGACCCGGGCGCGTACGACTGGATCGCCGCAATGGGCTCGCGCCATTCGGTGACGGCGCCGGACCCCGGCTGGATCCCCGCGGAGGTGGAGCTTCTGCGTGCCGCCGTCGCCGAGGACGTCCCGGTGCTCGGGATCTGCTTCGGCGGGCAGGCGCTCGCGGCCGCGCTCGGCGGCCGGATCTCCGCTGCGGAGCCGCCGACGGTCGGCTGGTTCGAGACGCAGACCTCCGAGCCCGACCTGGTGCCTCCCGGCCCCTGGCTCCACTTCAACTCGGAGCGCTTCGCCGTCCCGGACCGGGCCACGCTGGTCGCGTCCCTCGGTGAGAGCGCGAGCGCGTTCCGCCTCGGCCCCCACCTCGGCCTCCAGTTCCATCCCGAGGCGACGCCCGCCCTCGCGGGCCGCTGGGCCGACCACTACACCGAGTGGCTCGGCGAGCACGGCCTGACCCCCGCGGAGATCCGCGACCAGGCCCGCGCTCAGGCGGACGCGGTGGCGCCCCGCGCGTTCGCGCTCTTCGACGCCTGGTGGGCGGGCGTCAGAGGACCTGCCTGATCGCCTTCTCGAACGCGGTGACGTGCCGGCTCGCGACCTCGGTCGCCGCGGCGGCGTTTCCGGCCTCGATCGCCCGCAGCAGCTCCCGGTGCTCGCTGACGGCCTCGTCGAGCCGTGCGACGCGGTCGAGCACGAGGAACCAGATGCGAAGCGAGAGGTAGTAGTAGCGCGATCCGTCCTCGCGGAGGAACGAGTTCCGGCAGGCGCGGTAGACGAAGTCGTGCACCTTGCGGTCGAGCTCGATGAGCGTCTCGTTCTCGCCGAGCCGCTCGACGTGGTCGAGCTCCTCGAGGAGCTCGGCGAGCTCGGGGGCATCGTCGGGCGCGAAGCGCTCCGCCGCGAGCCCGGCCGCGAAGCCCTCCAGCTCCGACCGCACCTCGGAGATCTCGGCCAGGTGGCCGATGCGGATCTCGCTCACGAGCGTCTGCCGTCGCGGCACGACCGTGACGAGACCGTCCTTTGCGAGCCGGATGATCGCCTCGCGGATCGGTGTGCGGCTCACGCCGAGCTCGTGCATGACCTCGTCCTCGGCGATCGGCGAGCCCGGAGGCATCTCCAGCGTCACGATCCGGTGGCGGAGAACCAGGTAGGCGCGCTCGGCGAGCGACGCCCCGGTCGGAACCTCGTTCCCGAGCGCTAGCTGGCCGCTGCGCACGTCAGCCGTTCACCGAGAAGCTCGAGTTCGGATTGATCTCGCGGTTGCGCGAGTAGAAGCCCGCGTCGAGGGTGAAGCCGCCGTAGGGAACCTTGACCTGCACCGGGCCCGTGTCATGGTCCTGGCCCTTCTCGCAGGCGTCGATGAGCTCCGCCATCAGGTGGCCGACGACCGGGGCGTTCTTGAACTGGTTGCCGCTCGTGCCGACGGCCATGTAGAAGCCGTCGAGGTCGGACTTGTCGTAGATCGGGATCCAGTCGTCGGAGACGTCGTAGAGATCGACGATTCCGCGTGGCTGGTTGGGAATGCGAACGCCGGGAATGCGCCGGGCCACGCGATAGACCTGAGCTTCCCACTGCTCCTTGGTCACGTTCCGGTCGAACTTGTCGGGCTCCTCGACCCAGACCTGCGGGTCGCACTCCGGATCCTCGCTTCCGACAAGGATGTTGTTGCCGGACTCGGGGCGGAAGTAGATCCCCTGGTCGCCGTCGGAGGTGTGAAAGCCCTCGTGCTCGTAGTCGACGTCGTCGGGAGCCGGGACGATGTGCACCTCGTGGCGCAGGGCGCGGGTGCCGATCTTCATGCCCTTCTCGACGTCCGCCATCCGGTTGATGACGAACGAGTGCGGCCCGGCGACGTTGACGACGACAGGGGCGTCGATCTCCTCGCCGTTCTCGAGCGTCACGCCCTGCACGCGCCCGTTCCGGCGGATGGCCACGATCTCCCGGTTGAACAGGAACTCGCCGCCCTTGACCTCGGCCGCCCGCTGGAGGTTGTGGGACGCAAGCTGCGGGTCGTTCACGTACCCGGATCCCGGCGTGTAGATCGCGCCCGGCAACTCCTCCTCGGCCTTTTGCCAGAACACCTCGTCGTCCGGCCGTCGCGGCGGCCAGAACGCGTGGACGTCGTAGTAGGGCACACGCTCTGCCAGCGTCTCCGTGTCCCAGTCCTCGAATTCGACCTCGAGCTCGCGGTAGTGCTCGAGGACCTTCTCGTGATGGCCGGTCTTGCTCTTGAAGAGGACCGTTCCGCAATCCATGTACTTCGCGAATCCGCGCTCGTCCTCGAAGTCGAGGTAGTTCGGCCAGTCCTTCCAGTAGGCGAACCCCTCGTAGGCCATGGCGACGCCGTCCCACGACGAGTAGTGCGCGCGGACGATGGAGCACGAGTTGCTCGTCGGCCCGTAGCCCGCGGCCGGCAGCTTGTCGACGTTCAGAGTCTTGTAGCCGCGCTTCGCAAGCTCGAAGGCGACCGCGGCGCCGATCACTCCGGCCCCGATGATGATCGCGTCGGCGCTTCTCTTCATCCGTTCCTCCGTGATATTGACGGTGGATTATTCAAATATATCAACCGTCGATCTCGTACACTGGAACCGTGATCGTTCCGGTTCGGGACCTGCCCGCCCAAGAGGCGCCTGCGAGGCCCCTCGACGACGTGCTCCAGCGCGTGAATCGGATCCGGACCGAGCACGGGGTCGACCCGCTCTACGAGCTCCCGGCCGCCTGCACTGCCTGGGACGGCGGCGGCTGCGTCCTCGAGCGCGCGTTCGAGGATCTGGGGGTCCTGGTCGTCGACTACCGCCGCGCGTACGGCCCGGGCGTCGAGTTCGAGCACGGCCTCAGCCGATTCATCTGGGACTTCGACGCGGGTCGGCACACCGGACTTCTCGGCGCCCGCTGAAGCTAGGGCCGGGCGAGGCGCGCGCTCGGGCTTGGCCGGCGAGCACGACGTTCTCTTTCGAGACGACTACGCGCGCAGCTTGTTCGAGCGTGAGGGTCGCCGGTTGCGCGTCCTTCAGGACGTCGCCCAGCTCGATCAGCCAACCCCCGAGCAGCGAATGACCCAGGCGGGTCAGACGGCGCGCGGTGCAGCCACCCGAAGTAGAAGACATGAGCGTCAGTACCCAGTCGAGCGATACCTCGCGTCTCCGGAGCCCAGAGCGGACCAGAGTCGGTGTCCCCGCAGTCGAGCGCGCGCTCGTCATCGCGCTCATCCCGGCGCACAACGAGGAAAGGCAGATCGCCGACGCGATCCGCTCGTTGCACGAGCAGGAGGCGCCGCCGGACATGATCGTCGTCTGCGCCGACAACTGCACCGACAGCACCGCGCGCATCGCCGCGGGAGCAGGCGCTTACGTCTTCGAGACCGTGGGGAACGAGCACAAGAAGGCCGGGGCCTTGAACCAGGCCCTCGACCGCGTGCTGCCGGCACTCCGCGACGAGGATGCGATCCTCGTCATGGACGCCGACTCGATCCTCGTACCGACCTTCCTCGCCGAGGCGCAGAAGCACCTCCGCAACGGGTTCGGCGGAGTCGGCGGGGTGTTCACGGGCCGCTCGGGCGGGGGATTCGTCGGCATGCTGCAGCGCAACGAGTATGCGCGGTACGCGCGCGATGTCGCGCGGCTGAAGGGAAAGGTGCTCGTGCTCACCGGCACGGCAACGCTGTTTTCCGCCCGCACCCTCCGACATGTCGTCTGGGCTCGAGCCGAGGGAGTCCTTCCCGGCGGTCTCCCGCAGGTCTACGACACAAGCGTTCTCACGGAGGACAACGAGCTGACGCTCGGCCTGCTCCACCTCGGATACAAGGTTATTTCGCCGAAGGGCTGCCGCCTGACGACAGAAGTGATGGAGTCGTGGCGCGACCTGTACCGGCAACGACTGCGCTGGAAGCGCGGCGCGCTCGAGAACCTGCGCGACTACGGACTGACGCGGATAACGGTCAGGTACTGGGGGCGACAGATCCTCACATTGTTCGGGATCGTCGTGACGCTCGCGTACCTGCTCTCGCTCACCTGGTCGCTCGCGGTCGACGGAGCCGTCCACATGCATCCGATCTGGATGGCGGTGACCTGCGTGTTCGTCGCGGAGCGTCTCGTGACTGTGCGAGCACGCGGGCCGCTACAGATGGCGCTCGCCGCAACGGTGATCGTCGAGATGTCCTTCGACATCTTTCTTCAGGGCGTCCATGCGAAGGCGATTTGGGACGCCCTCCTGAACAACGAAAGGAACTGGTGACATGTACAACAGCGGAGTTCTAAGCGGTGGATTCGGCGCGGGCGGAGTGCTTGCCGGCGGCGGAGCCCTTGCAGCAGGCGGTGACCTCGGGGCCCTCCCGTTCAGCGGCCTCGGCCTCGTCTGGTTCGTCGTGGCCGCGTTCGCCCTCGTGATGGCGGCGACCGCCCTCTGGCGGATCGTGCCGCGCACACTGGCATAGGAGTGAGGGCGTACGCACGCCCGTTTGCGGCCATCCTGGCACTTGCCGGGATGGCCGTTTTCGGCTGGGTTGCCGTCACCCTCGTCTGGGGCGAGCCCTTTTCAGCGATCACGACGTCGCGGGCACAGGGCGCGCTGCGAGTCGAGCTCGCGGAGAAGAAAACGGTGTCGGCGCCGGCAGACCGAGCCGAGTCGCCGGACCGAGCCGGGTCGCCGGCCGACCTGCGTCGCCGTGCCGCAGCGTTCGGCGCCCGGCTACGCGAGGGGGATGCCGTCGGGACGATCGTCGTGCCGCGTCTCGGACTGCGAATGGTCGTGGTGGAGGGGACTAGCGCGTCCCAGCTGGCTCGCGGCCCGGGTCGCTACCGGATGACGTCCCTCCCCGGGCTAGGAGGCACGGTCGCCATCGCCGGGCATCGCACGACGCACCTCCAGCCGTTCCGCCATCTCGACGCGCTGCGCTCGGGCGACAGCATCTACCTCGAGATGCCGTACGGAACCTTCCGCTACGTCGTCTACGCAGACGCGATCGTCGACGACCACGACTGGTCGATCCTCCGCCCCCGGCCATTCGAGAAGCTCGTCCTCTCGGCGTGCCACCCGCTCTATTCCGCCTCGCAGCGGATCGTCGTCTACGCGCGGCCTCCCGTGGGCTCGCCTCGTATGGCGGGCTCATGACCATTCACTGGGCATCCTGGCAGTCCGGGATAACGCTGCCGAGATCACGCAGCCTCCCTCGGCGGACGTTCTGGCCGACCGGGGCCACGACTCGTCGAAATGCTCTTCTCCTTGCGGTCGGGTTGGCGCTCGTGCTCGGCGCCGCGGCGCTCGGACTCGTTCTGCTCTCCCGCGACGACACCGACCCGTCGCGCATTCCAGTCCTCGCCTATCACGGCATCACGACGGACTCGGCCGTCGTCGAAGGCGCGGGCGACCAACGCTTCTTCGACGTGCGGCTACCCGCCTTCCGGGAGCAGATGAGATACCTGGACGATGCGGGCTACGACACGATCACGCCGACGCAGTACAAGAAGTGGGTGTACGGCGAAGAGGTCTCGCTTCCCTCGAGACCGATCCTCATCACCTTCGACGACGGTCAGACGTCCGCGCAGCTCGCCACACCCGTGCTGGAGCACTACGGGTTCGGTGCGACGATGTACGTCGCATCCGGGTTCGCGAACGGTGACTTCGGCGGGCCGAACGGCGAGGACAACTGGTATCTGGGCTGGGACGAGCTCGAAGGGATGAGCTCGAACGGCGCCTGGTTCATGCAATTCCACGCCGGTCCGTCGGGCCACGCCTTCGTCCGCGACCCTGAGGAGCCCACCTGCCATCGTTTCTACCCGTGTCGGTTCGGTGAAGACGAGGCGACCTACAGGGCGCGGGTCAAGTCCGACGTGGCTCAAGGCCTCGGCGCCATGCGGTCGGCCTTCGACCTTCCCGCCGGCTGGCAGGGCGCGACGTTCGCCGTGCCCTGGGACGACGCGGCCCAGTCCAAGACCGCGACCGAGCCCTGGCTGGCCGCCTACTTCGCCAGTCAGTTCCCAGTCGTCTTCGTTCAGGAGAACCACGCCGGCGACGTGAATCATCAGCGGTATCGCTTCGAAGTCCACAACCCGCACGACCTGACGCAGTTCGAGTCCGGTCTCTCCTCGACGCGGTTCGCCGGCTAAGCACCCTCCAAACGCGCCTCGCGCGCCAGGGCGACTGCCCCGAGCCTCGAGTGAACTCCGAGCGCACTCAGGATGTGGCGGACGTGGTTTCGCACCGTTTCCCGGCTCAGGTGGAGATCCTCGGCGATCTGGCGCGTCGAGCGCCCGAGTTCGAGGAGCCCCAACACCTCGGCCTGGCGGGGTGTAAGACCTGGAAGGGGGGGCGCGGGCGAGCGCTTCGGGGCTTCCTTGACCTGGCCGAAGACGCCGATCACCCGCCCGCCGCGTCGAAGAGGAACCGAAGTCATCTCGACGACGACCCGCTCGTGGTGAGCGTTCAGGAGCACCATCTCGGCGTCCCTCACGGCCGTGACGCCCAGCACGTTCTGTGCAAACCGCTCCTGCGAGTGGAGCTTTTCCTCGGGAGCCGCAACCGACGTGAAATGGCGCCCCCGCACATCACCCACGAGCCGCCGCCCGGCTCGGTTGACCCAGCGAACCACACCGGTCTCATCAAGGACGAAGCTGGGGACGTTGACGCGCTCGAGCGCGCCCTCGAGATCACCGCCCAGGGTGTCCGCGGCTGGCATCCATCCAGTGTGCCCGAGAAGCTGCGCCCCTGTAACCCGAGCGACGCCAGTCGGGGCGCAATCGCCGACGGAGGCAGTGCTGCGGGGCCGGCGTTGCCGGCCCCGCAGCATCAATCAGCTTCGGTTAGTCCACCCGCCTCCCGCGATCGTTGATCGAGAAGTGCTGGGTCTGCGGGTTGAGGTACTCGGTCTTGATCTTGTGCGGCTTCAGCTCCTGGGCCTTGACGCTCCAGATGTAAAGGCCGCGCCTCGTGTCGCTCTCGATGATCTCACCTCCGTACCAGTACGACGCCCAATCGCCGCCGCGGAAGTTCGTCCTACCGCCCGGAGTAGTCGGGGTCGGCGGGTCGAGCGGCAGCGGGTCCATCCAGGCAATCTCGTAGGCGTTCGCCGGGTTGGTGAAGTCGACGAGAGCCGTCCCGGACTGGTACGAGCCGTGGACGAGCAGATAGCGCTTCGTGCTCGGGACGATGTTGTAGTTGTGGACCGTGCAGTTCTCGTACTGTGACTGAGGTCGCGGCAGGACGTACTTGCCGATGATCTCGCCGGTCTCGGCGTCGTGGAACCAGGCTGTCTTCATCTCCTCGGTCTGCATCTCACCGGGCGGGAACCCCGTCGTCGCCCCCGTCGCCTGGCAGCGCGGTGCCGTCCCGCCGCCGGGCTCCCAGCCGGAGATGATGATCTTGCCGTCCCACGTGAACGCCGCCGAGTGGAACCGATCGACGGTTGGCGCGGTCGTCGTGTACAGGTGCTCAGGGTTCGCCGGGTCGGTGAGGTCGAAGACCGAGATCCCGTGACCCGCGCAAGCGCCCTTGTTCACATCGCCCAGGATGACCCCGAAGTCGTGGCAGATCTCCACTGGATCGCCCTCGTGGTCGCCAAGGTCGAAGGAGCCCAGAAGCTCCGCCGAGGCCGGGTCGTCGAGCGGGACCTCGACGATGTCCTCACGGTTGAACGGCGGGCCGGGACAGCGGTTGCCGTACTTCCCCGGGTTTGCCTGCAGGGTGTTCCCGCTGACGCTGTTGTAGATCAGCACGCGGTCGTTCTCCTCGTCCGGAACCACCGTGTGCGTGTGCGAGCCACAGTCGAGCGCCACGGACGCGATCAGCTTGATGTCGTTGAGATTGGCGATGTCGAAGATCTGGATGCCCTCGAAGCCGGTACACGGCGACGGTGCAGGCGCACACGCCGCCCCCGTCGGGCTGCCGTTCTGGCTCGTCGTCGTGCACCCGTCGGTCAGCTGCGGTGAGTCGACCGAGCGGAACACGAGGTTTCCGTAGACCCCCACATCACCCTGCGGGCTCACGCACTGGAAGTACGCCAGCTCCGTGGGCTTCTTCAGGTTCGAGATGTCGACGATGCGGAACCCGTCGTAGCGGCCCTGGATGACTCTCTTTCCCCAGAAGGCCAGATCGGTGTTCCTGGTGTCCCACGGGACCGTCCCCGGGCCTGCCGGCGGCGGACCGGTCACGGCGCCTGGGCGGAGGCTGGCTCCGTCCAGCCGCATGTTGTCGCTGTGCGGCCGGTCGGGTGTGTCCTCCGGCGGCGGCGAGGCCGCTCCGATCGGGACAACAGCGAGGATGGTCAGGACCAGCGCGAAGACCGGCAGCGCGAATCGCTTTCCGGGTCGCATGGGCGTTACCCCCTTCCCTGTTAGGGGAGCCACCGCCGAGCCGCGCTGTCAGACCTCCCGGCCCCACCGGCCGGGACGTGCAAGGTCCCCCCACGACTCGTCTCGGAACCCCCCGTGACGGCGAGCCGCCAGCCTACGACAGGTCGCCGATTCGCGCCAGCCGTTCGTGCTCAGCGGTCAGCCGACCATGCCCGCCAGTCGCCGACGTCGATCGCCAGCACCGGCGGCGCCGGCGGGGCTTCGTGGTACTGCGGGTACTTGGCCGTGAGCGCCGCCAGCGCCGCGGCCGCTTCGTCGCCGTCGTCGAGCACCCGCGCGCGACCCCGGATCCTCACCCACCAGAGCCGCGTCCAGTCACCGTCGTCGTAGCGGTCGACGAGCACGGTCACGTCCGGCCGCTCGCGGGCGTTCTCGATGCGCCGGAGCGTGCGGGAGCGCTTCGGCTTCGCGTCCACCGCCGAGTACAGCGTCTCGCCGACGAGCGCGAAGACGATCGGGACAAGGTGCGGCCGGCCGTCGGCGTCGAGCGTCGCCAGACGGGCGACCCGCGACCGGGCCACCTCATCGGCCAGCTCCCTCATCCCGCGAGCCTAGCGCCGATCCGGGAACCAGCCGCGGTCGTCGAGGAGGCGTGAGTCGACGCCGTACACGTACGAGAGCGGGCCGATCAGAACCAGGAACGCGAGGACGATGAACGCCGCCATGACACCTCTCCTTCGAGTTCGTTGCTCTAGTTACATAAACGTCCCGGCGGGGCTCTCGATTCCCCCAGGTAGGCTCACGACATGTGCCGAAGCATCCACACGCTCCACAACTTCGAGCCACCGGCGAACGAGGAAGAGGTGCGCGCGGCCGCCCTCCAGTACGTCCGCAAGGTGAGCGGCTACACCAAGCCGTCGCAGGCGAACGAGGCGGCTTTCGAGCGCGCCGTCGACGCCGTCGAGGCCGCGACAAGCCGCCTCATGGACGAGCTGGTCACGAACGCCCCGCCGAAGGACCGCGAGGCTGAGGCGGCCAAGAAGCGCGAGCGCTGGCTCGAGCGCCAGGCCGTCTAGCGCAGTGGCGGAGCTCTCGCTCGTCGAGTTTCCGGCGGACGACCCGGAGCGCGCCCGCCTGTTCTGGGAAGGGCTGCTCGGCCGCCCGCTGGCCGAGCGCGAGGCGGAAGAGGGGCAGGGCCGCCAGACGCGCGGGGATGCGGTGGCGGTCGGCGTTCACGAGCGCGGCCGGGGACCGGGCGACCGCGTCTCGCTCCCGTACTTCGCGGTCGCGGACGTGAGCGAGGCGCTCGAGCGCGTCCAGGAGCTCGGAGGCGAGGTGATCCACCCCGGCGAGCGGTGGGCGATCTGCCGCGACTCCGAAGGCAGCCCCTTCGGGCTGGCTCGTCTCTAGCTCCGGACGTCCGATCAGCCCGCGACACCGGCACGAGACGGGGTAGGAGAAGCCCGTTCCGAGCGGGCAGGCTCTCCCTGGGCTTCTCCTTGTACGACCCCGTCGCGGGAAGAGCGCCGGAACGGGCGGCCCTCTTGGGAGCAGGCCGCCCGCCCGGGGCTTCCCCCCAGCACCCGCCGCCGGCCGTGCGGCGCGACCGGCGTCGAGTTCTCGTGTGGACCGTTGGGGGCGACACCTGGGGGTGGCCGCCCCCGGTCCGTGTGTCTCCGCTCGAGGCGGGTCTAGCGGTCGATGAGGTACTCCTGCGTCTGCGGGTTGGAGTACGGCGTGCGCAGGTACGTGGCGACGCGGTCGTCGTCCAGCCGCCAGATGATCAGGCCACGCTGGATGTCGGACTGGTAGATCCGGCCGTTGTACCAATAGGTCGACCAGTCGCCGTAGTCGGCCTCCGGGACGACCGGCGGCGGATCGACGTACGCGATCTCCTTGGCGTTCGTCGGATCGGAGAAGTCGACCACGGAGATGCCCGCCTGGTAGTTGCCGGCCACGAGCACGTAGCGCGGCTTCCCGTTCTTCTTCTTCAACGGGATCATGTTGTAGTTGTGGATCGTGCAGTTCTCCGCGACCGTCTGGTTGCGCGGGAGCACGAACTTGCCGAGCTGCTCTCCGGTCTCGCCGTCGTAGAAGAAGTACGACTTCATGTCGTCCGTCTGCACGAGGCCGCCCGGAAGGACGGTGCCCGTCGCGGTGCAGCGCGGCTGCGTGCCGCCGCCGGGCTCGTGGCCGAAGACTAGGACCTTGCCGTCCGTCGACCAGATGGCCGAGTGGCCGACCGTGACGTCGGGCACCTCGACGTGGTGCATGGCCAGCGGATCGGTCAGCGACCCACCGTCCATCGGGTCGAGCGAGAAGATCTCGAAGCCCGTCCCACCGGCGCAGCCGAGCTTCTTCGCCTCGGCGTTGTAGATGATGCCGATGTCGTGGCACGGATGGTCCGCGGTCGGCTCCTGCCGGACGACGGCCGCGGCGGCCGGGTTGGCCAGCGGGATCCCGATGATGTCGATGTTCTCGCAGGCCCCGCTCGACGAGCCGTTGTAGACGAGCAGACGGCCGTTGGCGAGGTCGGGAAGCATCGTCGCGGTGTGCGACCCGCACGCCAGGTCGATCGACGTCAGAAGCTGCGGGTTCTGCTTGTTCGCGATCGAGAAGATGTGCAGGCCCTCGAAGCCGCCGGGGACCGTCTGCCCGTCGCACGTGACCGGCGTGGCCGGAGCGTTCGAGTTCCACGAGCGCACCAGGATGTCGCCGTAGACGAGCACGTCCCCCTGGTTTCCGGCCGTCGAGTCCGGAGCGCACTCCTCGTAGTTGATGATCTCCTTCGGGCGCGAGGGATACGTGACGTCGATGAGGCGGAAGCCCTCGTACGTGCCCTGAACGACCATGTCGCCCCAGAAGGCGAGGTCGGAGTTGATGCGGCCCGACGCGGGGCCTGGGAACGCGACCAGCCTGGGCGAGAAGCCCAGAGCGGTCATGTTGTCGGTCTTCGCCCACCCGGCGACGACGTCGACGCGCGGGTTGGCCGCGAGCGGCGTGGCAACTATCGCAACCCCCACCACGGCCAGCGCAAGCAACAACCGTGCTTTCACCACCTACCTCCTGATCTCAAGGAGGAGCAGCCTGGGCGAATGACGCCCGCTCCCCCAGTGCCTGACAGATCGAGGTCCCTCCTTTGCGGCTCTTCCGAAAGCCTCCCCCTTCCGTCCCGACGACCGGGCGCGGTCTCCCCAGCGCCCCGCCCGGCAGGGTTACGTGGCACTTAACTAGGTTAGTGAGGCTAAACAGGACCTCCGCCGGTGTCAACCGCGGGCGATAGGCTCGCGCCTCGTTGCCGTCGGACGCACCCGGAGACAAAAAGCTGGGCGAGCGCCTGCGCGCGCTTCGGCAGGAGCGCGGGCTCTCGATCGCGCAGGTCGCCCAGCAGACGGGGCTCACGAAGGGCTTCCTCAGCCAGCTCGAGCGCGACCTCACCTCGGTCTCGCTCTCTGCGCTCGCACGGATCTGCTCAGCGCTCGGCGTGCGCTTCGGGGACGTGCTCGACGAGCCGCCGATGGGCGCCGTGATCCGGCGGGAGGCGGCGATCCGCTGGACCGAGGTTGGAAACCACGAGGACGTCGTCCTCAGCCCTCCGGAGGAACAGCGGCTCAACCTGATCGAGTCCCGGATTCCGCCCGGCGTGAGCGCCGGCGACGACTTCTACACGTTCCCGGCCGACGTCGAGCTCATCTACGTCCTCGCCGGCTCGCTCGAGCTGAGGATCGGCGACGAGCTCCTCACCCTGACGTCGGGCGAGACGTTCACGTACTCGCCGCGCGACCCGCACGCCTGGAGGAACCCCTCCGAGACCGAAGAGACCGTCGTCCTCTGGTTCGCCGTACCGAACCCGTATTCCACACCGCGCGACGCTGAGTAGGCTGCCCGGGGTGGCCGAGCCGAAGAACAAGCAAGAGCTCGACCAGGAGTGGGGAGAGCTAGTCGAGGAGCACAGGCTCGCGATGCCGGGCGTCCAGGTGCTGTTCGCCTTCCTCCTCATCCTCCCGTTCCAGAACCGCTTCGAGCGGTTGACCGAGAACCAGCAGTACGTCTACTACTCGGCGCTCCTGTGCGCCACGCTCGCGATCGTTCTCCTGATCGCGCCGACGGCCGCTCACCGCATCCGCTGGCGCAAGCAGGACAAGGAGGCACTGCTGCGGATGGCGACGAAGTCGGCCATCGCAGCCACGGTCTTCATCGCGGCTGCGATGACGGCGTCCGTCTACCTCATCACCGACTACCTCTTCGGCGAGCCGGCGACGGCGATCGTCACGAGCCTGGTCGCCGCCGCGTTCATCCTCTGCTGGTACGCGATCCCGCTCTGGCGGCGCCTGCAAGACGAGCGTTAGAGACGCGCGAGCTCCTCGCGCACGACGGCGAGTGCGTCCGCGAGGCGAGCGCGATTGGTGGGATCGTTGAGCCAGCCGCTCGCGCCCGACGGGTGGGGAAGCGGAACGGCGGTGGCGTCGCCGAGCGAATAGCGCCGGCCGATCGTCTCGGTCAGCCGCGGCAGCCCGAGGAGGCGTCTGACCGCCAGCCCGCCGACGACGAGAACGAGGCCGGGCCGCAGCAGGCGCAGCTCCCAGTCGAGCCAGAAGGAGCAGAGGTCGAGCTCGGTCGGCGTCGGCGCGCGGTCGCCCCGTCCGGACGGGTGCCTGCCCGGATAGCACCGCGTCGCCGAGGCGCAGTAGAACGTGCCGTAGAAGGCCTCCTCGTCGAGCTCGAGCCAGGATCTGAGCGTGCGACCCGCGCGGCCACGCCAGGGTCGCCGCTCGAGACCCTCGACGACGCCAGGCGCCTGCCCGACGATCATCGCGCGTTGGCCGGGGCGCCCCTCGAATGCGGGCAGCGACTCGAGCGGGAAGCCCGCCTCCGCACATGCACGGCAGACGCGGTTGTCCCGCTGGAGCGAGACGAGCGAGCGGTACGCCTGCCGGCGGCGGGTCACCGCCGGCAGGGTAGCCCTCCCTGGCGTTACGACTTCTTGCCGGCGATCGCCCGCTGGAGCTGGGCCTTCGTCATCTTCGACCGGCCCTCCACACCGAGGTTCTTGGCCTCGTTGTAGAGCTGCTCCTTGGTGCGCCCCTTGGCTCGGTTCGTGCCGGAGCGGAGACCGCCGCGGCGGCTCGGAGGACATGTCACGGGTGGACGTGCGCGAGCGAGTTCGCGACTCGCCCGAGCGCGCCCTCTCCTTGTTCACCGTGCGCGCCGCGATCTCCTCGGCGCGGTCGGTCGAGGCACCCTGCTCCTTCGCGCTCTTCTTGATGTGCTCGTACTGCCTGGCGCGCTTCGTTCCCTTCTTGACCCCACGAGGCGGCATGTTTCCTCCTGTTTCGCTTGCCTGACGCTTGTACCGCGCACGGCGTTTGCAAAACAGGTGAGGCTAGGATGGAACTGCCGCGGAGAGGTGTCCGAGCTGGCCTAAGGAGCGCGACTGGAAATCGCGTACCCGGTGAAAGCTGGGTCGCGGGTTCGAATCCCGCCCTCTCCGCCTAGATAGCGCCCTGCTACCCCGGCTGCCGTGTGAAGGAGGCCGGGGCCTGGCACGGCCTCGCGGTCGGTAGGGTTCGCCGCTGTGCGAGCGCAACGGCCGCCGGAGGCCAGTCCCGACGTTGCGATCGCGATGCCGACCGAGGGCCAGGCATTCGGGTTCTGGCTGAAGCTCGGGATGGTCAGCTTCGGCGGCCCCGCCGGGCAGATCGCGATCATGCACGACGAGCTTGTCGAGAAGCGGCGCTGGATTTCCGAGCGCCGCTTTCTCCACGCTCTCAACTTCTGCATGGCCTTGCCGGGGCCCGAGGCGCAGCAGCTTGCCTCGTACATCGGCTACTCGATGTACGGCGTCCGGGGGGCGATCACGGCCGGGAGCCTCTTCGTCCTGCCGTCCTTCGTCCTTCTCTGCGCGATGAGCGCCGTCTACGTCGAGTACGGCGAGGTGTCCGCGGTTGCAGGGGTGGTGCGCGGGCTCGGGGCTGCGGTGATCGCCCTGGTGGCGGCGGCCGTCCTTCGTGTGGGCGGACGCGTGATCCACACACCGGCGGCGCTGGCGGTGGCCGCCGGCGCGTTCGGCCTGCTTGTAGCCGGAGTGCCCTTTCCCTTCATCATCGCCTTGGCCGGGCTCGCCGGCTTCGCCGCAGGACGCGCCAGACCAGGCCTTCTCGGCAGGGTGGCGGGCCACGAAGACGACGACTCCGACCACGTTCGTGAGGAGCGTGGGCTTCGGCGGCGGTTCGTCAAGTCGATCGTGATCTGGCTCGTCCCAGTCTTCCTGTTTCTCCTCGCCGGGGGCCTTGTCGCCGAGCTTGCCGGCTTCTTCACCCTCGCAGCGCTCGTGACGTTCGGCGGCGCCTACGCGGTCCTCCCATTCGTCGCGGATGCAGCAGTCAACCGCTTCGGCTGGCTTTCTGCCGACGACATGGTCGCCGGCCTCGCGCTGGGAGAGTCGACACCCGGACCGCTCATCATGGTCAACACGTTCGTCGGCTTCCTCGCCGGGTACAACGTCGAGGGCGGACTGGCCTGGGGACTGGTTGGAGCGTCCATCGCGACTTTCTGCACGTTCGCCCCGTCGTTCGTCTTCATCATCAGCGGCGCGCCGCTCATCGACCGCATCCGCACGACGGGAGCGTTCGCCTCGGCATTGAATGGGATCACGATCGCAGTCGTGGGGGTGATCGCCGCTCTCGCGGTGTTCGTTGCCCGCCACGCGGCCTTCTCCGAAGGTCAGCCCGACTGGCTCGTGATAGCTCTCGCTGCGGCAGCGTTCGTCGCCGTCGTGCGCTACAGGCTCGGCGTGGTGAGTGTCGTCACGGTCTGCGCGGTCGCGGGCCTGAGCGCAAGCGCCTTCAATTAGCTCCAGCGGACGCGCACGGTGCGCGCCAAGCGCTTAGCCGTCCTCGGAGGCGACGACGAACGCCGCAACGTTCTGAATCTCCTCCTCGGAGAGCTGGCCGCCGAAGGCCGGCATGCCCCCGCCGCCGTTCGTGACCTGCACCTCGACGGCGTCCTGGTCGAAGCTCGAGTCATTGAGATTCGGCCCCACAGTGCCGGTCGTGCCCGCCTGCTCGAGCGTGTGGCAGGTGCCGCAGTTGGCGACGAAGATCTCCTGCCCGGCAGCGGCGTCCCCGCCGCCGCCTCCGCCGCCACCGCCCCCGGTATCACCTTGCTCGCCTGTATCGGTCTCGCCCGACTCGGTGTGCTCGGCCCCCTCGCTCTCGTGGGCCTCACCGAGGACCTCGACCGCCGCGAGCATGGCGACGACCAGGAGGACAGCGACCACCGTGAAGACCCGGATGTTCCGGCCCGGGAAGCCCGGGTCTCGCCTCGGAATGACCAGCGAGACGACGAGGCTGAAGACCACGAGGACGAGCGCGACGGCCCCGAGGATGACGTCATTTCGACTCACCGGGGCCGTACGATAACCCGTCCATGCGTCGCGCCGGCATTCTGGTCGTCGCCGGCGGGGCTCTCGCCGTCGCCGCCCTCCTGGCCATCGCCGGCGTCGGCGAGGAACCGGGAGCGCTCACCGACTGGCAGGCGTTCGTGCTCGGCGTCGTGCAGGGCGCCACAGAGCTCCTGCCCATCTCCTCGTCGGGCCACCTGATCCTCGTTCCGTGGCTCTTCGAGTGGGAGTACCTCGAGACCCACGAGGAGTTCAACCAGACGTTCGACGTCGCGCTCCATGTCGGGACGCTCGTCGCGGTCGTCGCCTACTTCTGGAACGACGTCAAGCGCCTGATCGCTGCCTGGCTCGCAAGCGTCCGCCGGCGCCGGATCGCCTCTCCGGACGAGCGCGTGGCCTGGTTCGTCGCCATCGCCACCGTCCCGGCCGCCGCGATCGGCGCGCTCGGCGAAAACGTCATCGCCGACCACCTGGGCGAGCCCTGGCAGATCGCCATCTTCCTCGCGGTCTTCGGCGTCTTGCTCTGGGTCGCCGACAAGACACCGGTTACCAAGCAGATGTCCGACCTCGGCCCCGGCACCGCGCTGGCGGTCGGGTTGGCACAGAGCCTCGCGCTCATGCCGGGCGTCTCGCGCTCGGGGATCACGATCACTGCCGCGCGCTTCCTCGGCCTCGACCGCGACTCGGCCGCGCGCTTCTCCTTCCTCCTCCTCATCCCCATCGTCTTCGGGGCTTCGCTCTGGAAAGGCGTCACGGACGTCCTGCTCGGCGACCTCCCTCCGGGCTGGCAGGGGCCGTTCCTGGTCGGGATGATCGCCGCGGCCGGCAGCGGCCTCCTGGCGATCTGGGGGCTCCTGGGCTACGTGCGGCGGCACAACTACACACTGTTCGTCGTGTACCGCCTCATCCTGGCGGCGTTCATCCTCTTGCTGATCGCGACCAACGTGCGGTCGGCCACGTTCTAAAATCCGTAGCCCGTAAGGAGGGAGGCACGACGGCAACGCTGGCGAGATTTCCACCGCGAGCGGCGGGCGGGAAGCTCGCGCTGGCTCTTTGGGCGCTTTTGCTCGCGTCGATCGTCGTCGTGGTCGCGACCTGGGTCGCCGGCAGGATCGCGGAGAGCCAGGAGCGCGACACGGTCGACACCCGGCTGACCGCGAACCTGCGCGTCGGTCGAGAGGAGTTCGCGGACGCGCTGACGGACGCCGAGCTCCGTGCCGAGCGCCTCGCCGCGTCCGAACCGGTTCAGCGCGCACTTGCGACCGGGAACGTCGAAGCCGCCGAGCGCATCGCGGGCATGGAAGAGAACATTGGCCTCGTCTCCGGCGACGAGCTCCTTGCGGGGAGCGAGTCCTGGCCGGCTAGCAGGGCCGTGGACGTCGTCGGCGAGCGACGGCGAGACCGTCGGCCGCGTCGTGGTCGGCGTGCCCCTCGACGAGGATCTCGTCAAGCGCCTCGCACGGGCCGCGGGTGTCCTCGAGATGGACGCGATGGTCATCGCCGACGGCGACGACCCCGTCGCCTCGTCCCCGCCCGTGCCCGAGGGCACCGTCATCCCCGAAGGCAGGGAGGGCGAGACGCAACAGGGCGGCGAGGACTACCGATTCGTCTCGACACCGCTGCTGGAGGGAACCGGCGTCAGGCTCGCGGCTCTGTCCTCCGAGGCCCCTGTCGCGGCCGCGGTCGACGACACGCGCCGACGCGCGTTCCTGGCCGCGCTGGCGACCGTCGTGCTCGCGCTCGCGATCGCCTGGACGATCAGCGCGTTGATACGCCGCCGAGGGGAAGCCGCGGGCGAGGCAGAGGCCGGCGAACGGCGGCGCACGCGCGACGTCCGTTCGGGCGCCGACGTCAGGGAGGCCGTCGCCCTCGTCGGCGACGCGCTGGCTGCGACGCACGATCCCGAGGCGCTGCTCCCGGTCATCCTCCAGAGCGCGATCGAGGCCACGGGGGCCGTGGGGGCGCGGCTCGTCAGCGGCGGCTCCGAGGTCGTCCGCGCGGGCAAGCCGGACGAGGGAGGCAAGCCGCTGGCGCTCAAGCTCGGCTCGGACGACGAGGGCATCGGCAAGCTCATGCTCTACCCGCCGCGCGGCGGCTCGTTCGACGGCGAGGCGGAGCAGCTCGCCCACTGGCTGGCCGCGCAGGCTTCGATCGCGATCGAGAACGAGCGGCTCCACCGCACCGTGAAGCGGCAGGCGATCACCGACGAGCTGACGCAGCTCTCCAACCGGCGGCGGTTCACGGAGACCCTCGCGGTCGAGGTGCGGCGCGCGGAGCGCTTCGGCGACCCGGTATCGCTCGTCCTCGCCGACCTCGACGACTTCAAGCAGATCAACGACCGCTACGGCCACCAGGCGGGTGACGAGGTGCTGCGCCGCTTCGCGGACGTGCTGCGCGAGAACGTGCGCGACTTCGACCTCCCTGTGCGCTACGGCGGCGAAGAGTTCGCGGTCCTCCTGCCCGAGACCGGGCTGGACGGTGCAGAGCAGCTCGCCCGCCGACTGCAGACCGCGCTCCTGCGTCTGCGGCTGCCCGAGATCGGCGGCGACCGGCCTCCCGTGACTGCGAGCTTCGGCGTCGCGGCGTTCCCGGCGGCGCGCAACGCGGAGGAGCTCCTGTCCGCAGCGGACGGGGCGCTCTACCGCGCGAAGGCCGCGGGGAAGAACAGAGTCGTGTCGACGGGGGACGACGGCCGAGGCCGGGGCTGATATAAGAGGCGCGATGCGCTGCCGGGTTTGCGGCCGAAATTACGATCCGCGCGGTTTCCAAGTCGTCGTGCCCGGCCTCGGCATGGGCTTCGACCGCGTCGATTGCGCCCTCGAGGCGAGCGCGACCGGGCTCCCGCTCGTGGAGAGCCCGCCCCCGCTTCCGATCGTCGCACCTCAGGCTCTCGCGCTGCCGGTGGTCGCTACGGCCGGCGGGCCCGCCTTCGTGGCGGCAGCTGCGGCGAGCGCACGGCCGTCGCTCCTTGTCAGCGCAAACCTCGCGCTCCTCGCAGCGGGGACAGCAGCCACGATCTACCTCTGGCTGAGGGTCTTCAGCCCCGACGCGGCCATGCTCCCGGTTCCAGCGGAGAACGCCGCCTTGGCCTTCGCCCGCTCGAGCATCTCGGCCGAGATCGACCTGACGCCCGAGCCGAGCGTCCGCCCGCAGCCCGAGACCGTCGCCTTCGGAGGAGGCGGCGGGGCGCAGGCCTCGCCCGCCGCCGAGCCGGACGCGGTCGCCGTCGTGAATCCCGCGCGCGTGACCACGAGAACCGCATCCAATCCGAGCGGGCCGACGCCGACCAAGGGAGGCGGCAGCGGCGCGCCCGTGGTCAGGCCGAGCCCTCCGCCGGCGCCACCCCCTCCGCCCGAGGAGCCGCCGGCTCCGCCGCCCCGCCAGACGCCGGCTCCTGCGCCGCCGGTCCCGACGTCGCCGCCCGACGACCGCGTTCCAGGCCCGAGCTTGCCCGGTCCCGGGCTCCCCGACTCCGGGCCCAGCGGCCCGGGCGACGGAACACGGCCCGGCAGCTGACCCGGCGCCGGACGCGGGCCTGAGCCCGGATGCGCTGGCTTGCCGCACTCGTCGTCACTGCCGCAGGCGTTGCGCTCGGCCTCGCGGGCTTGTTCCTGCTCCGGGACGACGGTCCCGAGGAGCTGCTTCCCGACCTCGACCAGGCCGTCCCGACCGAGCTCGCCATAGTCCAGGAGGGCGACACGTACCGACTGACGTTTGGCTCGGCGGTCGACAACGTCGGGCTCGGCCCGCTCCTCGTCGCAGGCGAACGCCCGGACGCATCAGCGCGGGTCATGGAGGTACGGCAGCTCGTCCGCGGCTCGGACGGCTCGACCCGCGAACGCATCGTCGACGGCGAGATCCGCTACGTCCGGTCGGAAGACCACGCGCACTGGCACCTGCTCGACTTCGAGCGCTACGAGCTGCGGAGTGCCGAGGACGGCGAACTAGTCCAGCCGGATGCAAAGACCGGCTTCTGCCTCGGCGACCGGTACGAGACGAGCCCGGAGACCCGGCTCGAGAACGAGCCCGACGACGCGGTCTGGACGGAGGAGTGCGGGCGCCGGCGCCCCGGCCTCCTCACTGTGAGCGAGGGAATCTCCCCCGGGTACGGCGACGACTACGTTCCCGCGCTCGAGGGCCAGTTCCTCGACGTCACGAGCGTCCCGCCTGGGCGCTACCTCCTCGTCCACCGGGCAAACCCCGACAGGGCGCTCGAGGAGAGCGACTACGGCAACAACGCTGCGTCCGTCCTCATCCAGCTGAGACGGACGACCGGCGTGATCCCGGCGGTGCGGGTGCTCGCGCGGTGCCCCGATACGGAGACCTGCTCGGACTAGCTCCCAGTAACCCAAGATTAAGCTCGGGTTAGGACCCGACGAGCGGGGAATCGATTCTGCGCCGCTGTGGTTACGGTGAATGAAGCCCCACCCGAAGGGAACGCCCAGCCTTGCTCGAGCCTCTGATCGACCTCCTCAATACAAAGACGCCCCTGTACCCGCCGTTCGGGCGGATCGTCGTCATCGCCGGCCTGTTCTTGCTGGCCTGGCTGGTCGCGCGCTCCAGCGGGTGGGTCGCCATGCGCGTGCTCGACTGGCACGACCGGCGCCATAGCTCGTCCAGCGCCGAGGCGACGGGCAAGATGGCGAACCTGAAGCGCCGCGAGACGCTCGTCTCGATCATTCGTGCGGGCGTGATCTACCTCGCCTTCGCGGCGGCCACCGTCCTCTCGATCGCGCAGCTCACCGGCGGCGTCGACCGGCTGACGGCGATCGCCGGTGCGTCGTTCCTGATCATCGTGGCCGGCTTCGCCACGCAGAGGATCCTGGTCGACATCCTCGCGGGCCTGACCATGTTCGTGGAGCGCTGGTTCTCCGTCGGCGACACGGTCACCGTGCACGCGGGCGTCGAGCTCCAGGGTGTCGTCGAGGAGGTCTCGCTCCGCCGGACGCGCCTCCGCTCGGTCACGGGCGAGGTCATCCACATCCACAACTCGCAGATCACGGCCGTCCAGGTGCTCCCGCGCGGTGTGAAGGAGCTCGCGATCGAGGTCTTCGTCAGCAAGCGAGAGGAGGGCGAGCGGCTCGTCGGCGACGTCGCCTCCATCCTCCCCGAGGGCCCGACGACGTTCGTTCGCCGGCCGTGGATCGAGCAGATCGACGAGCTCTCGCACAACCTCACCCGGATCCGCGTCCGCACGACGGTCGCGCCAGGCCGCGAATGGCTCGTGGAGGGCTTCTTCGCCGACCTGCTCAAGGAGCAGGCTGGCGACTCGCTGATCGTGCACGGGCCGGTGACGCTCGCCGTAGACGAGCGGGCCACCTGGAGCTTCGCCCGCGCGAGCGGAGCGACGCGCGGCACGTTCGCCCGCGCCCGCCGCTCGCCCGTCGGCGTTCCCTGAGTCGCCGGCGACAGGCACGATTGGGGCGCTCATGCGCCTCCTCGCCCTCGCCTGCGTCCTCGTCTTCTCCGCCGGCTGCGTCACCGGAGGCACGCCGGACGCCGGGGCCGATGAGCTGAGCCGCCAGGCGCAGACGCTCGTCCCCGAGTCCGCCGACGTGGTCGACATCAGCGAGGGCGCGTGCGTGCAGATCGACGGCAACCCGGCCTGCGCGCGGATCTTCCTCACCCTGGAGGGCGACGAGGACGAGCGCGCCGCCGAGCTCGTGCGCACGGCCGAGGCGGCCGGCTGGGAGGTCGCCGAGCGCGAGCGCCAGGGCGGCGGCACGGCCATCGAGTTCGAACGGGAGGGCTACCGCGCGATCGCCGCGGTGTGGACGACCCCGTGCCCTCCCGATGGCGAGCCCGACGAGGCCTGCGCCGACGAGATCCAGGTGATCGAGGACTACTAGAGGAGCGAGGCGAGGCGCTCGATCCCGGCCTCGATCTCGTCTTCGGAGACACGGCTGTACGAGAGCCGCACGTGCCGCTCGCCCCCGCCGGCCGGGAAGAACGGCGGCCCGGGGACGACGGCGACGCCCGCCTCGAGCGCCTGGCCCGCGACCGCGACCGCGTCGGCGCCCTCCGCCAGCTCGAGCCACGCGAAGAAGCCGCCCTGCGGCCGCGTCCAGGTCGCACGTTCGCCGACGTGGCGGTCGAGCGCGTCGAGGAGCGCATCGCGCCTCCCCCGGTACAGCCCGCGCGCCTGCTCGATCTGGCGGTCGAGGTGGCCGCGGCGCGCGTACTCCTCCAGAAGCCGCTGGCCCAGCGCGCCCGCGCACTGATCGGTGTTCTGCTTCGCCCAGACGAGCTTCGCCACGACGTCCGACGGCCCGGCCGCCCACCCGAGCCGGACGCCCGGGAAGAACGTCTTCGAGAACGTTCCCGCCTGGACGACGATGTCCGGTGCGAGGCTCCAGAGGCTCGGCGGCCGCTCGTCCCCGAACGAGAGCTCGCGGTACGCGACGTCCTCGATGACGAGCAGGCCGTGGCGGCGCGCGAGGTCGACGAGCGCCTCGCGCCGCTCGGCGGAGAGGCTAACGCCGGCGGGATTCTGGAAGTCGGGGATCGTGTACAGGAGCTTGGGCGCGCGACCGCCGGAGAGCATGCGCTCGAGCTCGTCGACGTCGAGCCCGTCGTCGTCCAACGGCACGCCGTCCACCTGCGCCTCGAACCCCTGGAAGGCCATGATCGCGCCGAGGTAGGTCGGCGCTTCGACGAGCACCCGGTCGCCCGAGTCCACGAAGGCCTTGCCGACGAGCTCGAGCGCCTCGATGGCGCCGCTCGTCAGCATCAGCTCCCCTGCGCCCGGTCGGAGGCCCTCCAGGCGCTCCAGCCGGTCGGCGACGAGATCGCGCGGGCCGGCCAGGCCCTCCGTCGGCGCGTACTGGAACGGGGACGCGTCGCCCTGCTCGGCGAGCTCGCCCAGGATCTCGGCGATCACCGGGCCCGGGAACGTCGCGGGATCCGGGAAGCCACCGGCGAACGAGATGACGTCCTTGGCCCCGGCCAGCGCAAGGATCTGGAGGAGGCCGTCACCCCCGCCGGCGCGCGTGCGCGCGGCGAAGAGCGCCTCCCAGCTGCGAACGTCGGGCTCGACCGCCATGTGGAGATTCAAGCGTATCGGGCGGATCAGGGAGCGATCGTCACGTCGACCGAGCCCAGCGGGCCGAGGTCGAAGTGGATCTCGCCGCCGTCGGCCACCTCGAGCGCGGGGACGACCGTGCCCGCGATGACGACGTCGTCGGCCCGCAGCCGCTCGCCGAAGGCGTCGAGCAGGTCGGCGATGTAGCTGACGAGCGGGATCAGGCCGCCCGTCATCTCTTCGGGGTCGGACGTGGCGGCGACCTCGCTGCCGTCGCGGAAGACGTGGCCCTCGACCCCCGCCAGCGAGCCACCCGCGCCCGCCTCGCTCGGAGGCCCGAGCACGACCGCGCGCTGGTAGACGTTGGCCTCGAGGATCGCCTCGGGATCGTCGGGCGGGAAGTCGATGTCGGCGAGCTCGAAGGCCGCGCCGAGAGCGCCGATGGCATCGCGCGCCGCGTCCTCGCCCGCCCCGCCCGGAAGGTCATTTCCGAGGTGGACGGCGATCTCGGGCTCGAGCACCGCCTTCGTCCAGCCGGTCACCGACGCCGAGCCTCCGGAGGGCACGACGGACTCCTGCAGGAGGTAGCCGACCAGCGAGCCCTCGGTGCCGAGCCGCGCGAGCGCCGCGGGCGAGCCGAAGCCCGCCTTCCAGCCGAGGTGTGCAGACCCGGCCCCGAGCCTTTCCCCGCGCCGCGCCAGTTGCGCACGAAGACCGCGCGCGACGCGGGGATCGTCCCAGGGCCGGGTCAGCCTGCCTGCCTCAAGCCAGGTCCGCGAACGGGCCGGTTGCGTGCACGACCCTTCCTCCCTGGAGGGTGAGGAGCGAGGTCACCTTGCGCAGCTTCTCATCCGAGACCTTGAGGTAGTCGTCCGAGAGCACCGCGAGGTCGCATTTCTTGCCGACCTCGAAGGAGCCGAGCTCGTTCTCCTCCTCCGAGAACCACGCGCTTCCGACGGTGTACATCTTGAGCGCCTGGAGCCTCGTGATCTTCTGGGCTGCATTCGTTTCGACACCGGCGAGGTTCCGGCCCGTGCTCATGTAGAAGAGCCCGAGCCACGGGTTGAGCGGTGCCACGTTGGTCGAGTCCGTTCCGGCGCCAACCGGGATCCCGCTGTCGTAGATCATCCGGAAGGGCGGACCTACGTTGGAGCTCAGGTACAGCCAGTCCTGCAGGGTCGCGCCGGCGCCAACGGCCTTGAGGCCCTGAATGTCCGCCTCGGTCGCAAGCGGGAGATGCGCGAGCGACCACCGCAGCGGAGCGATGTCGAACTCCCCCCCGACCATGATCATGTCCGCGATGTGGTGCTCGTGGTCGTCTGCCGAGAGCGTGTGCTGCTGCACACGCCAGCCGGCCGCCGCGACGACCCGCAGGTTGTCCATGAACTGGTCGCCGTTGCCGATCTGCTCGCCGACGCCGTTGATCCGGTACGTCTCGTCGCCGACCTCGCGGTAGATCGGGTCGCAATAGACGCGGAGCTGGTCGGTCGTCGCCGTCGGCCCGAAGTAGCGGTAGTGGCGCATGCGCACGTCCAGGCTCCGGCCGCTGTCCTGGTACAGCGAGTTCATCGCCTTGTAGTCCTCGGGCTGGTTCGTGAGGTTGCTCGTGTCGTGGATCGAGGTCAGCCCGGTAGCGGCCGCGAACGCGATTGCGTCGGCTGTGCCGCGCACCTTGTCCTCGAACGTCTGGATCGAGCGGAGGGCGGTCGTCGCCGCTCCCGCGTTCGAGACCTGACCGGTCACCGGGTCGGTGGTGATCCCGAAGCCGGCGAAGAAGGCGGCGCCGAGCGTGTTCGTGCGCCCGCTGAGATAGACCGCGCGCGTCGACGTCGCCGCGTTGAGCTCGGCGAGCGTCGGCAGCCGCGCCTCGGCGAGCTGGTTCTGGTTCCAGCCGCCCGCGGCCGTGACGAACGCGCCCGCCGGAATGGTCGCGGCTCGATCCGCCACCGCCTGCTGGAGCTCGGCGATCGAGAAGACCGTCTCCATCCAGCGGGTCTCGTACCCGGGGTTCGTGCCCGTGCGCGTGAAGTGCGCGTGCGAGTCGACGAGCCCGGGGATGACCGTGCGGCCGCGGAGGTTGATCCGCCGCGTGCAGGTCCCCAGGTCCTTCCCCCGGTCGACGGCCACGATGCGGCCGTCCTTGACTGTGAGCTGGGACGCAACGGCGCCCCTGTAGTCGATGAACTTTCCGTTGTGCAGGATGATGTCGCGCGTCCCGTCGCACACGTCCGGGTTCTGCGACTTCCCACCTCCTGCCGCCCCGGCGGGACCGGCGCCTGCCAAGAGCGCGCTCCCTCCGGCGGCGAAGGCCGCGCCTGCTGCGGCCCCCCGGAGCAGCTCTCGTCTCGAGATGCTCCCGTCGAACGCCTCTTCGTGAACGTCGTCAGCCATTCGCGAAACCTCCCCTTTCACACGGCCTGCGAGACGGATTGTCCGATTGTCTGACAATCAGCGTGACCGTGTCAAGGCGTCCCGAAAGACGCGCGGGACCGGCCTACGGAGCGGGCGGAGCGGACGGCGTCTGACGCTCGAGGATCCGCGTCTCGATCCGACGAGTGCGCGACCGCAGCGCGAGCCAGAGGAGCACCGCGAGAAGCACCACCGGGCTGAGGACGATGACGAGGAAGAGGGCGATCGCGCCGGCGTCGCCGAGGAACCGGAGAGCGTCGTCGGCGGCGCCGGCGACTCCTCCTTCGTCGTCCTTGGTGGCGGCGGGGGCCTCCTTCGTGTGCAGCACCAGCGTCAGCTCGGAGGTCGCGGCCTCACGCCGGTCGCTGCGGTTCTCGCGGCGGAGGTCGCTCAGCTGGTTCCGCCGGTCTTCCAGCGCCAGCCGGAGGTCGATTTCCTGCGCCGGCGTGAGGTCCTCGGTCTCCAGGCGAAGCTCGATGGTCCTGATCGCGCGCTCGAGGGTCTCGATCCGCGCTTCGCGGCGGTCGATCGCGGCCTGGAGGTCGACGGTCTCGACCTGCTGGCCCGTGACGGTTCCGAGCTCGCCGAGCCGCACGATCGCGTCCTCGACGCGCGTGACGGGAACGCGGAGCGCCAGCTCGGCTCGACCTTCGTTGCCCTGCGTGTCGATCTCCGAACCGGCGACCCACCCACCCAGCTCGCGCGTGATCGTCATGGAGTCGTTCGCCGCGTCGGAGAGCTCCTCGGCGTCTGCGAGGCGGACCTCCATCCAGAGCTTTAGGTCCGTGGCGCGCCCAGATGTGGCGGTCGCGGCGCGAGAGTCGTAGATCCCGCCGAGGTTCGCGGGCCGAGGGGCGGCAAGCGGTGCCTTCGCAGCGTCCCGGCGCAGCAACTCGTGATCCGCGCCGCCCGAGTCCTCGACGGGCGCCTCCTCCTCCGGCGCGGACAAGTCCGCGGCAGCGTCGATAGTTGGCTGGCCGGCCCTGGCTCCGCTGTCGGCGCTGTCACTGTCGGAAAGCCTTTCGACCCTCGACAGGAGTCCAGCCACCGCGACCAGGCACACGAGCAGGACTGCGAGCGCGAGCACCTGCCGGCGCGGCAGGAACGCGACGCGCCTGCGGGGAGGCGGCTCCTGGCCGATCTCGCGCACGCGCTCCAGCAGCGTCGGCGGAACGGGCGGCGCCTCGGCGCGCAGCTCCCTGACGAGCCCCTGGAGGCGCGCCTCCCGCTCTCCCTCGGGGAGGGCGCCGCCGAGGAGCTCCTCGAGCCGGTCTGGAGCAATCAGGTCAGGCGCGGGCATCTGCGGCCATCCTCTCTTCGAGCTTTCCGAGCGCGCGCGTCAGCCTCATGGAGCACGCCGACCTGCCGATGCCGAGCACGCGGGCGGCGGCGTCGGAGTCCAGGTCGAGCACGACTCGGAGCGCCAGGACTTCCCGCTCCCCGGCGCTCAGCGTGCGGAGCGCCGCCTCGAGCTCCGGGCCGAAGCCGAGGTCGGGCATGTCGCCGCTCGAGCCGGCCTCCAGCGCGTACCGCTCCTCCCGCCGCCGGCGCCGCGACTCGCTGCGGAAATGGTCGAGCGCGACGTTGCGCGCGATGCGGCAGAGCCACGTTCGCTCCGACGCCCGCCGCGGGTCGTAGCGGCGCCAGGACCGGAACGCCTTCTCGAACGTCTCGGCGCTCAGATCCTCGGCGAGTGCGTGGTCGGCTGTGAGCATGAGCAGGTAGCGGTGGACGTCGTCCAGGTGCTCCTCCGCGACCTCGGCAAAGCCCCGCCGGAGCGGAGCCCGCCTCGGCAGCGGGGGCGCGAGCGCATTCACGACCCTCATACGTCGCAGCGCGCCGGTTTCGTCACGCCGGCCCATGACCGGATTGTGACGCGCGCGGGCCGCGGCTACGAGCTGGTCTCGGCGAGCGGCTTGTCGAGGATCGCGCGCCGGCGGCGGGCGCGCAGGTGCTCGGCGGCGAAGTAGCTCCCGAGCACGAAGACGATGGCGGCTCCCTGCGCCAGCAGGCCCTCCCACGTGGGGAAGATCCCGAGCCAGAGCCCTGCCCAGTACGGGAGGCGCAGCCCCTCGACCGGCGTGACCGGGATCCAGCCCACGACCTGCATGGTCTGCACGGTGGTCCCGACCATGACGACGAGCACCCAGAGGATGAGCAGGCCGGTGGCCACGAGCATCTTCTTGTGCGGGAGCTTGCGCTGGAGGCGGATGGTCAGATAGCCGACCGCGAGCGTGGCCGCGAGCCCGATGGCAACGCCGATCAGCACGATTCCGGCTCCCGCCTCGAGCACGATCGCCTGCAGGAAGAGCACGGTCTCGAACCCCTCGCGGTAGACGCTCGTGAACCCGAGCATGGTCAGCCCGATGATCTGCGCAGCCGCGGCGCCGACCCCGATCCCGATGATCTTCTTCTTCTTGCTGTGCAGCCCCGCGAGGTGTTCGCCCCAGTACACGCGGTGGTAGAACCAGTTGAGGATGAGGAGCAGGATCCCGATGGCGGCGAGGGAGACGATCGCCTCGAGCTTCTCGCCGTAGCGGCTCAGGCTCCCGAGCAGCGTCTGGGCGACGCCCCATGTGGCCACGCTCACGACGAAGGCCGCCGCAGCGCCCCACAGGAGCGGCTTCCGCAGCTTGGCCTGCGCGCCGACCATGCCCGCCATCAGGGCGGCCAGGATCAGCACGGCCTCGAGGCCCTCGCGGAAGACGATGATCGCGGTGTTCGAGATGACCGCGGTGTTCGAGGTCGGCCCCGCGCCGACCGCCGCCTCCGCGTCGGCGAGCGCCAGGTCGAGCGCCTCGCGCGTCTCTGCCACCTCGGTGGGCTCGGCCTTCCGCTTGACGAGCTGCGCGAGACCCGGGAGGCCGTCGGCCCCGTACCAGAACAGGCCCTCGACCTCCACGAACAGATCGTTTGCGAGGCCGCGGAGCCGCTGCTCCGGCCCGAACTCGAAGAATGCGTACGCCTCGAGCCGGGCCTGCTCCGCCTGGGAGAACTGCCCGGCCGCGATCGCGCTCTCGAGCCGGTCGAGCGTGGCGGCGATGACGTCGAAGTCCGCCGTCGCCCCGGCCTCCTTCCACTCATCGGGGTAGAGCGAGTCGATCAGCTCCAGCGCTTCGTCCGTCGCGCCCTGCACGTCCTCGGGATCGGCGACCTCCTCGTGACGGGCCGCAGAGCCGAGATCGCCCGCCAGACCGTCGAGGATCTCGCCGAGCCGGCGCGTGTCCGCCTGGTTCTCGAGCGCCAGCAGGTGCTCGAGGTCCCCGAAGGCCTGCGCCGCGCCGTCGCGGAACGTCACGGCTTCCTGGATCTCGAAGTCGAGCGTGACCCGGCCGTTGTCGACCCCCCGCTCGTACTCGATCGGGACGAGGGCGAGGAACCGCTGGAGCTGACCCGCGCGCCTCAGCTCCTCTTCCTCGCTGAGCGGCGCGGCGCGGAAGCCCTCGAGCGCCGCCTCGATCTCACCGAGCGCGGAGTCGACCGCCCCGTCGTCGCCCTCCTCGGCTGCGGTGACGAGCGACTCGAAGGCGTCCGCGGCCGCCGCTGCCTCGGACGCGCTGCGCTGTTTCTCGTACGCGGGAGCGAGAATCGCGAAGTACCCGGACGCGAGGGCGGCGGCGCCCGCCCGGCTGATGTCGAAGCCCTGGCCGCCCGAGGCGACCACCGTGTCGAGAGCCGCGCGGAGCCGCGCCTGGTAGGTGTCGAGGAGGTCGGCCCGAACCGCCGCCGATGCCTGCTTGGCGCCCATCCGGCCGGCCTCGAGCGCCTGGAGGGCAAGCGTGGCGTCGGCGCCGGGGCGGGTGAAGCGCGTCGGCTTGCGGAACTCGCGCACGAGGAGCCAGGCGCGCGCCTCGTCCACGTCGCCCGCGGCGGCAGCGGCAGTGGCGCGGTCGATCGCCTCGGCGAGGATGGCCGTCCACGTCGCGGCCCGGGCGACCTCGAGCGCCACCGAGCTCTCCTCGGCGACCGCCCGGCCGGCTGCTTCGAGCCCGGGGCGGGCGGCGGGCTCGAGAGGCCCGAGCTGGAAGGCGGCCGCCTTCGCAACCAGCTTCCTGGCCTTGTCGGGCTCGCCGAGGACGAGCGCACGCTGCGCTTCGGCGAGCGTGGTGCGAACGTCGGCCGCCGCCTGCCAGGGCTCCTGGGGAGCTGCCGAAGCAGTCCCCGCGAGAGCCAGGCAGACGGCGGCCGTTGCCGCGACGATGAGCGGCCGAAGCGCCATTCGGCTACTGCTCGATCGTCACCCCGAGCTCGGCGGCAGCCTGAGAGACCTGGCCGGCGATCGCCGTCGCGCGGTCCTGTGCCTCGGTGCCGAGCACCTCTGCCTGCTCGGGCGTGAAGCGCTCGCCTCCCTGCTCGCGCGAGTACAGATCCTCGACGAAGGCGCGCAGGTCGGTCAGCTCGCGCCCGGTCTGCTCGGCCTGCTCCGGATCGACCTCGGCCAGCCGTCCCTCGACGCCGTCGAAGATGACCTCGAGGCCGGCGAGGATGTCGTTGATGTCCGAGAGCCGCGAGACGACGTTGAACGACTGCGACTCGGAGGCGTCGCCGAGCACGAAGCGCGACTCCTTCCACTGGCCGAAGTACTCGCTCATCGTCGGAACCATCACGACGAGGGCCGTGAACGCGTCGGACTCGCTCGGCGCCCAGGCCTCGCCCGAGTCGGCAAGCTCGCCCGAATAGCGGTCGAACGCCTCGGCGGTGGCGAGGAGGAACGGCGCGTTCGGCAGCACCTCGCCGAAGTCCTCCGTGCCGTTGCCGTCCAGGTCGACGGGCGTGCTCTGCGGCATATCGTCGGGAAGCGTCCCCCAGAGGGCGCCCTCGGTGAGGTTGAAGAGATTCCCGGGCTGCTTCAGCGTCGTGCCGTCGGAGAGCTCGAGGTCGAAGGGCACGGCGCTCTCGGGATCCTCGGCCGCACTGGAGCCGGCGTCGAGGATGACGTCGTACTCGGCGAGCGACGGCGTTCCGGCGACGACGCCCTCCATTCGCTCGTAGTACGGGTTGCCCTCGATCCAGCTGGCCTTCATCTCCTCGAGCATGGGCGCGAGGTCCTCACCGTGTTCCGCCCAGAGCGCTTCGTAGTCGAAGCCGGTCTCCTCGGCGAGCGCGTGGTATTCCTCGGCGGCCGACTTGAAGTCGGCGGTGAAGCCCGTCAGCTGCTCGCTGTGGTCGAGGAGGTAGTCCTTGACCCCGTCGAGCTGCGGTGCTGCGGCGGCCTCCGTCGTTGTCGCTGCCCCCGTGTCGTCGGCTGCCGGCTCGTCGTCGCCGCCGCAGGCTGCAAGAGCGAATGCGGCGACCCCCATTGCGACGAGCGGCGCTACTCCTCTGGCACGAATCACTGCGCGCTACTCCCTTCGGGTCGATGTCAGGGGCACCTTACACAAGTGGTAAGGAAATAAGGCCGGCACACGGACGGCCGGTCGTACGCGTGTTCCTCGGCCCTCCGATCCGCCCGCCATACTCGGCAGCGGCCGTGGACGTAGACGATCGCCTTCGGCTCGACTACGAGCAGACGACGCAGCTCCTGCGGACGCTCATCGACGTCCGCTTCCGGTTGCTCGCGTTCGTGCCCACGATCTCGGGCATCGCCGTCGCCTTCGTCGGGCGTCCTCGCCCTGCGGCGGAGCTCCTCGCCGTCGGGCTCCTCGGGCTCCTCGCGACGCTCGGCATCTTCATCTACGAGCTACGCAACACGCAGATCTCGGGCGTGCTCATCCCGCGGGCGACCGAGCTGGAGAAGCGGCTCCAGCTCCCGTCCGAGTCGAAGGGCTCGGACGACGGCGGCCTCTATTCCGAGCGACCGGGCATCACCGTCCAGCTGCTCGGCTTCCTACCCGTCTCCCACGGGCTCGGCCTGGCGCTCGTCTACTCGGCGGCCATCGCCGGGTGGACCTACCTCGCTGCCTGGGGCGCGTTGCTGGCGATCGAAGTCCCCGAGGCACAGGCGACAGGCGCGGCGATCGGCGGCGTCGCGGGCGTGATCGTCCTCTTCGAGGTCGAGCGCTTCCACCGCCGTGCAGGCTGGCGGGCGGCCGCGGCCCGGTAGTCAGCGCGGGGCGAGCGGCCCCTCGAGAAGAACCCGGCCGGGCGCGAGGCTGTACCCGAGCTGGGCGTTGAGCCGGCGGATGGGCTCGTTGCGTTCCTCGTTGCTCGTCTCGAGGTACTCGTACCCCTGTCGTTTCGCCCAGGCGATCTGCGCCTGCTTGAGCGCGCGGGCGACTCCACGCCCGCGCCAGTCCCGGCGCACGCCGGTCATGTCGTGGAAGGCCATCG
>CAWAQJ010000015.1:0-104278 GCA_963784175.1 uncultured Actinomycetes bacterium
TCGGCCTTGCTTCGGTGAGGAAGTACTTCGCGTAGCCGACGACCTCGCCGCCGGCCAGGGCGACGAACGTCGCCTCCGGCTTGTCGCCCGAGCCCTGCATGTCGTGGGCGAGCCAGTCCTCGAAGGCTTCCATCTCCTCGGCGTCCCCGCCCGGGACGTCCGCATAGGCCTGGACTGCGACCTCGTACATCCCCCGCGCCACCTCGGGTCGCTCGGCCCAGGTGACGATCTCGATTCCGGGCGGCAGCTGGACGGCAGGCTCTTCGATCGCCGCGAGCTCGAGCAGCAGCCGGGGATACCGCTCGATCTCGCGAAACCCCCGGCGCCGGGCGAACGCGAGGCTCTCTTCGTCCGCCTCCGAGACGGAGGCGTGGATCACGTCGAGGGCGCGCTCGCGCAACCAGTCCGAGACGGTCGCGTACAGCGCGCTCCCGGCACCCCGGCGGCGGCCGTCCTCCAGCACGGTGAGCAGGAGGAACCCCGCGTGCGGGCGCTGCGGGAGAATCGCAATCGCCGCCGAGCCCTTGTCCTCGCCGTCAACGGCGGCCAGGAACTCCTCGTAGTCGTTCACTCCAGCCCGGAACGACCTGACCTCCGCCATCGTCACCGCGCGGTGGGGCCAGACGGTGTTGTGGATCTCGAGCCCGAGCTCCTGCTCGTCCTCGCCCGCGCACGCGCGCACGCCGATTCCCGTGGAGGCCATGCGTCAACCTACCCCTCTCTGACCGACAGGGCCCGTCAAACGGGGGATTCCGGCGCCCGCGCGCGCAAGGTTCGTCCTGCGCGGCCGTCCTCCCCTTCGACAGCCCCCCACCGAAGGAGAATCAGAATGCTGTCGGTCAAGGAGCCCGTGGAGACGTTCGAGCTCACCGTCGACGCCGACGAGACGACGCCCGCGGAGGAATTGGCCGACCGGCTCAGGGCGTTTCCGAGGGCACAGCTCGGCTGGCGCCTGAAAGTGGCCCGCCGCGACGCGGAGGCGGCGAGCCGCCTCGCTGCCTCCGCGCGTCAGCCGGCCTAGTCGGTCCGTCCGTCCGCGCGCTCCGAGACGGTCACCGTCTCCTTCTCCTTCGTGACCGTCCGCGACGCAGCGCCCGAAGGCTCGAGGCCGTCGCCCTCGATCTCGAGGCGCGGCGGCGAACCGCCATTTCGGTCCGAGCCCGCGAGCCCGAGGCTCTTCTCGAGGGTTCCTTCGGCGCTTCCGAGAATCACCTTCGTCCTCCGCTCGGCGAACCCGGCGAGGAACGCGACGATCCCGTAGTAGAAGAACGCCTGATCCGTATCCGGCAGCTCGACCTGCGGCAGCCCACTCTGGATGAGGAAGTACATCGCAACGCCGAAGATCGCGCCGATGAACGGTCGGAACGCGCCGAGCTTCCGCACGGTCGGCCGGCCGACCTCGTAGTCGATCGCGAACTTGTCCTCGTTGGCCATGCGGAACATGACGCTGACGATGGCACCGATGCCGCCGGCGGCGTAGGAGACGAAGAACGTCTCGATCTCGCCCGTGTGCGGCTGCTCGATCCAGCCTCCTGCCCAGAGGGCGAGCAGTCCCAGGCCGGCGAGGAGGGCGGAGTAGAAGGCGCCGAGCATCATCCCGCCGAAGTAGACGACCCGCGCGGTCTTGTCTCCTGCGCGGTCGTAGTACCGCTCGATCGCGACCAGCTCGCGCTTCTGCGAGCTGACGATCTCGTCGACCTGAGCCTTCGTCGCCTTGCCCTCCGTGCGCTCGATGAACCCGAGCAGGTGGCTCTGCACGGCGAAGATCCACTGCATCGCGATCCGCTCGCTCGTCCCGCGGAGGATCTCGCCCACGCGGATCCCGAGTGTGTCGCAGTGGTGCAGGAGGTCGGCGATCGGCGACTCGCGGGCGAGCCAGTCCGTCACGCGATGGAGGCGGATGATCGCGTCCGGGTCGGTGAGGGGATCCTCCGTCCGGGGAGCTTTTCCGAGCAGCGGCCGCCAGAGCGCGAGCCTCCGGCGCTTCTGGCGCCGCCGGTGCCGGACGGTCAGCGCGACCGCCGAGGGCCTGCGCCGGGACCAGTACGCGTGGAGAAGGGTCCCTTCCTTCTCCTGGAATTCCCTGAGCTTGTCCCGGAAGCGCCGCTCGAGCTCGTCGTCGGGCGCCCCGCGCCGCATGGCGCGCTCCCACTCGTAGTGGACGCGCACGACTTCGGCAAAGGAGACGGCTCCGGACTGGCCCGAGGCGACCTCCCCCGCGCTCGAGGGGACGACGGCCTGTTCGCTGGCGCCTGCCTCGGTCTGGAGGGCGGTGTCTGACATAGCGGCGTGCGCTGGGAGCCCGGCCGCATGCGGGCTTGTGCGCTTCAACTCAAGATACGCCGGTTGCCGGGTCCTGGCAAACGCGCGGCCGCAGAAATGACGCTCGGTCGAGTAGGCTCAGCGCCAGATCGAGGCCGTCGGCGGCGCATGACGAGATCGGGAAACGGTCACGTTCCGCGTCCTACGGGGCCGGCCTTTCGTCGCGGTCGGCCATGGCTGCAGTCGGCGCTCCCGGAGAGGACGAGGAGGATCGCATGCATCGTCGATCGACAACACTTCCGGCTCGTGCCCGTCTTCTGCTCGCACTCGCATTCGCGCTTGCGCTGGGTGCGGTCGGTGCCGGATCTGCGAGCGCCGCTTCTCTGGCCGGCGGGTCGGCTGGAAGCCTGCCCGGCTTGGGCCCGAACGTGATCGTCTTCGACCCGAGCATGCCGGTCAGCGAGATTCAGGCAACCGTCGACGCGATCCATGCCCAGCAGGTCGACGCCGAGATGAGCACGAACCGCTACGCGTTCCTGTTCAAGCCGGGCGTGTATGGAACAGCCACCGAGCCGCTGCAGATGAAGGTCGGCTACTACACCGAGGTCGCCGGCCTCGGTGCCTCCCCGACGGACGTGACGATCAACGGCAAGATCGAGGTCTACAACCGCTGCCTCGAGAACGGGGGCACGAGCAACTGCGTCGCCCTGGTCAATTTCTGGCGCACGCTGTCCAACCTGACCCTGAACATCAACAGCCTCAACCAGGACGGCTGTCGCGCCTCGGCAAACTTCTGGGCGGTCTCGCAGGCCGTGTCGATGCGCCGTCTCAACATCGGCGGCGCCAACCTCTCGCTCATGGACTACTGCACGGCCGGGCCGCAGTTCGCCAGCGGCGGCTTCATCGCCGACTCGAACCTCCCGTTCGTGATCAACGGCTCCCAGCAACAGTGGCTGATCCGCAACAGCCGGATCGGCGGCTGGTCGAACGCCGTGTGGAACCAGGTCTTCGCGGGCGTCGAGGGCGCGCCGTCGGAGGCGAGTTTCCCGAATCCGCCGTACACGACCCTGGACACGACCCCCGTGAGTCGTGAGAAGCCGTACCTGTTCATCGACGGGAAGGGCAAGTACAACGTCCGCGTGCCCGCGGCGCAGACAGACACCCGGGGCATCTCCTGGGGCGACGGCATGACGGCGGGGCACACGATCCCGCTCCGCCAGTTCTTCATCGCAACCCCGTCGGACTCGGTGCAGACGATCAACAACCAACTGGCCCGCGGCATGAACCTGCTGCTCACCCCGGGCGTCTACGACGTGGGGAAGAGCATCTTCGTCAAGCGCGCCAACACGGTGGTCCTCGGCATCGGCCATGCGACCCTCACCGCGGTCGACGGCGCGGTCCCGCTGACGGTCAATGACGTCCCCGGGGTCATCATCGCCGGCGTCACGATCGACGCAGGCACCGTCGAGTCGCCGATGCTCCTGCAGGTCGGCAAGAAGCCCAAGAAGAACGGCAAGAGCGACCCGTCCAACCCGACCACGCTCTCGGACGTGTACTTCCGCGTCGGTGGACCGCACATCGGCAAGGCCGACGTCGCGCTCGAGGTCAACAGCGACGACGTCCTGATCGATCACACCTGGGTATGGCGCGGCGACCACGGCGTCGAGGGCTTCACCGACACCGAGCGCTGGAACACCAACATCGGCCGCAACGGCGTCGTCATCAACGGGGACAGCGTGACGGCGACCGGCCTGTTCGTCGAGCACTTCCAGCAGTACAACACCATCTGGAACGGCCAGGACGGCACGACGATCCTGTACCAGAACGAGCTGCCGTACGACCCGCCGACCCAGGCGGATTGGATGAACGGCAGCATCGAAGGCTGGGCCGCGTACAAGGTCGGCGACCAGGTGACGACGCACAACCTCTTCGGGGGCGGCGTGTACGTCTTCAACCGGAACAACCCGTCGATCCACACCGAGAACGGCTTCGAGGTTCCGGTGACCCCCGGCGTCCGGTTGCATCACATCATGACCGTCAACCTGGGCGCGGGCACGATCGACCACGTGGTCAACGGCGTCGGCGGCCCGGCCGACACGAGCGGCATCGGAGTACCCGTGTTCGTCGTCGACTACCCGTGACTCACCGGTCGAGCTGAGCCACCCAGCGTCCTGCCGGGCGCACGGTAATACTTCCCCGCCCTGACGGCGACCCGCGCCTGTCGGCGAGGAAAGGGAGGGAACGATGCCCCTGTATCTCACGAGGTTCAGCTACACGCCCGAGACGTGGGCGAGGATGATCGGCAATCCGGAGGACCGCCGGAAGGCCGCGGAGTCCTACATCGAGTCGGTTGGCGGCAAGCTCCATGGCTTCTGGTACGCCTTCGGCGAGCACGACGGCTACAACCTCTTTGAAGCGCCGGACAACGTCTCCATGGCGGCGGTCGCGCTCGCGATCGGCGGCGGCGGTGCGCTGAGCTCGATCGAAACGACGGTCCTCATGACCGTCGACGAAACGATCGACGCCCTGCGCAAGGCCGGGGAGGTCCAGTACCAGAAGCCGGGCGCGTGAATAAGAGGTGGGCGACGAGCGCGGCGTAGAGGTCGTCGGGAAGGTCGAGGGGCGGTAGCGGTCGTTTTCTCGAAGGTCCAGCGCACCCGGATCGCCCGCCGGGCTCATCGAGAGCGCCTATCAGTCTTCCTGCGTGGAGGATGGTGCGTCGGCCGTCGGGGCCTTCCCTTTCCTCTTGCCCCTTAGTCGGTCGTACAGGTCAAGAAGCGCCTGATTGCGGCTTCGAGAGCTTCTTGGGCTCCTAGCCCGACGTAACTGGCGTTTACGGACCACCTGGGTGGGAAACGCACCCTCGGTCAGGCAAGCCACAAGGGGGTCATTTTGATGAGGCTAGGGGTCGTTGTCGCTGTCGTTTGCGCGTTCGGGCTCGCAGGAAGCCCGGTCGCTCTCGGGCAGAGCACGCCGCCGAACGACGATTTCGACGGCGCAACCGTGATCGGGGCGGTGCCCTTCACGGACACGGTCGATACCACGGCAGCGACTGTGGCGGTGGACGAGCCGACGGACTGCGATGGGGGGTTTGGCCCTCTTCCCAACTCGGTCTGGTATCGCTTCACCCCGGCGGAGGGCGGTCCTTACGAGTTCTCGACCGAGGGGTCGAGCTACTCGACAGCGGTCGGCATCTACACGGGCTCGCGGGGCTCGCTCACACTGGTGTCTTGCTTCAGTGAGGGGGCGGGGCTGATCGCCGAGGTTGGCGTCACCTATTACATCCGGGTCGCCGATTATTTCGGGCAGGGCGGCGGCTCGCTCGTCTTTTCCGCTCGCCGGGGCGTGACCGTCGATGCGCTCACGATCGACGGCACGGGGCTGCTTGATCGGACATCCGGCACTGTCACGGTGTCGGGGAGCGTCACATGCAGCGAGCCTGGAACCGTCGTTTTGACTATTGGGATTGAGCAGCGTCGGGGCCAAGGAGCCGCCGAGGCTGAGGTTCCGTGCTCGGAGACTCCCTCCACGTGGTCAGTGACGGTGTTTCCCTTCAACGATCGGTTTGGCCCTGGCCGCGCCCAGGTCTCCGCTCGGGCCGGTCTCTGCTCGCTACTCGTGTGCGACCTCGAGGAGGCGAGCGCGAGCATCCACGTGCGTGCCTGACTGCGGGCTCATCCGCCGCCCGCGCCAGATAAACAGCGGCGGCCCGATTGCGAGGCTTGTCCGCCTGTACGGCTGCCCTTCCGCCGTCGCAAAGGACCCGCCCTTTCCCCACCAGGCGTGATGGGCGCACCTGGGATCGAACCAGGGACCTCCCGCGTGTGAGGCGGGCGCTCTCCCGCTGAGCTATGCGCCCGAGCGGTCGAAGTCTAGCGACGGCCCGCTGCTACGATCGATGTGCCCGGTCGCGCTAAGCGGGGAGCTAGCGGTTCCCTGAACCCGCAATCCGCTCCAGCGGGGCCGAATCCCTTCCCGAGGGGATGGCAATCGAGGAACGGGCTCGCGCACGCGAGCGTTGACGACCAGGTTCCGCGCACCGGGAGCCTGTGAACCGCGTCAGGTCCGGGAGGAAGCAGCGCTAAGCAGTTTCTCCCGGGTGCCGCGGGGCAGCCTGGTCAGAGCGAGCGTCGCCGGCACCGCCTCGAGAGCCTCAACAACGGAAGGTGCGTGACCGGGCATATATCACGAGGGAACCCCTGGTTCCCCTGGCCCCCTCCTCTATACGATGGCCAAGGTGACCGCGCTCTACAGGAAGTACCGGCCGCAGGACTTCGACGAGGTCGTCGGCCAGGAGGCCGTAGTCCGGACCCTCCGCAACGCGATCGAGCACGATCAGGTGCGCCAGGCCTACCTCTTCGCCGGCCCGCGCGGCACCGGGAAGACCTCGCTCGCTCGCATCCTCGCCAAGGCGCTCAACTGCGAGCAGGGCCCGACGGCGACCCCCGACAAGACCTGCAACTCGTGCGTCACGATCGCAAGCGGCACGTCGCTCGACGTGATCGAGATGGACGCCGCGAGCCAGCGCGGGATCGACGACGTCCGCGAGATCCGCGAGCACGTCGTCCTCCAGCCGGTCGAGGGCCGGTTCAAGGTCTACATCCTCGACGAGGCGCACCAGCTCACGGACGCCGCGTGGAACGCGCTCCTGAAGCTGATCGAGGAGCCGCCGCCCCACCTCGTCTTCGTCTTCTGCACGACCGAGCTCCACAAGGTGCTCGGGACCGTGCGCTCGCGCTGCCAGACCTTCCTCTTCGCCCGCCCGCGGCTGGCCGAGCTCACGAAGCTGCTCCGCCAGGTCGCCGACGGCGAGCAGATCGAGGCGCCCGACGCCGCTCTCTCGCTGATCGCGCGCAGCGCGCGCGGGAGCTTCCGCGACGCGGTCTCGACGCTCGACCAGCTCTCAGCGGCGACAGACGGCGAGGTCACCGTACAGGCCGTGCTGCAGCTGCTCGGCGCCGTCGACGAGGAGGCGCTCTTCCGGCTCTGCGACCTGATCGTCGACAAGGACACGGCCGGCCTGCTCGCGTTCGTCGAGGAGCTCGCCGACCAGGGCCAGGACCTGGCGCGGCTGGTCAACGACCTGCTCGAGCACCTGCGCCACCTGCTCCTCGTCCAGCACATGGGTGAGGTGCCCGACTCGCTCCCGGTCACCCCGGAAACCCGCGAGCGGCTGCGCTCCCAGGCCAACCAGCTCGGCGAGCCCGAGGTGCTGCGGCTCATCGACCTCCTCCACGTCGCCGTTGACGACGTCCGCCAGGGCGGCGACCCACGCCTGCCGCTCGAGCTCGCGCTCGTGAAGGTGACCCGGCCCGGCGCGGACCTCTCGCGTGAGTCGACCGGCTACCGCCTCGAGCAGCTGGAGACGCGGCTGCGCGGCGAGCCCCAGCGGGCCGCCGAGCCTCGCAAGCCCGAGGCGGCGCCCGCCCCGGCCCCGGCCGCCGAGAGCCCTGCTCCGGCGCCGCAGCCCCCGGCGGGAGAAGGCCCACCGATCGACCTTGGCGAGATCCAGGCGGCGTGGAAGCAGACGATCCTCCCGGCGGTCTCCGAGAAGTCGATTCCGACCTACTCGGTACTCACGGAGGCGAAGCCGATCGCGCTCGACGGCGAGCGGCTCGTGCTCGAGTTCCCGCCGGCAGCCTCGTTCCACCGCGGGCTGGCCGAAGAGCCGAAGAACGCCGGCGTCCTCGCCGGTGTGCTCCACGAGGTCACGGGGCACCGGCTGGCACTCGCGTTCGAGGTCGGCGAGGCCCCGCACGAGGAGCCCGAGGCCGAGGAGGAGCCTGCGACCGAGGACGAGATCATCTCCCTGATGAAGACGACGTTCGACGCCCGCGAGATCGGGAAGGAGACCGACTAGCCCATGTCCATGGACATGAACAAGATGCTCCAGCAGGTCCAGCAGATGCAGGAGGACATGCTCAAGGCGCAGGAGGAGCTCGCCAACGAGCGCGTCGAGGCCAGCGTCGGCGGCGGAATGGTCACCGTGACCGCGAGCGGCGCGGGCGAGATCGTCGGCGTGAAGATCTCGCCGGAGGCGATCGACCCCGACGACCCGGAGACGCTCGAGGACCTCGTCCTCGCGGGCGTCAATCAGGCGCTGAAGAACGCCCAGGATCTGGCGCAGTCGAAGCTCGGCGACGTCAGCGGCGGCCTCAAGGGCCTGGGCCTGCCGGGCCTATAGGCACAATTCGCGGGCTGACGTGTTCAGCCCGACCGTCGAAAACCTGATCGCGCAGCTCTCGCGCCTGCCCGGGATCGGCTCCCGCACGGCGCAGCGCCTGACATTCCACATCCTCCGCGTGTCCGACGAGGAGGCGCTCGCACTCGCCGACGCGATTCGCGAGGTGAAGGAGCGCATCAGCTTCTGCCGCGAGTGCGGGAACCTGACCGAGGAGGAGCTCTGCGTGATCTGCCTCGACACGCGCCGCGACCGCACGGTCGTCTGCGTCGTGGAGCAGCCGGCCGACGTGCTCTCGATGGAGCGCACGCACGAGTACCGCGGCCTCTACCACGTCCTCGGCGGCGCCCTCTCCCCGCTGGACGGCGTCGAGCCCCAGCACCTGCGCATCGACGATCTCCTCGCCCGCGTCGAGAGCAACGGCATCGAGGAGGTCGTGCTCGCCACGAACCCCAACATGACGGGCGAGGCGACCGCCGGCTTCATCGCCGACCGGCTGCGCGGGCGCACCCGAGTGACCCGTCTTGCGAGTGGCTTGCCCGTCGGCGGCGACCTCGAGTACGCGGACGAAGTCACCCTCGGACGCGCTCTGGCGGGCCGCAGGGACATGTGATGTTCACCTCTTTCTTGCATTAGGAAGCGGTGTCTGTATAGAGTGCTCGCGTTGAACCGGGCGGCCTTCGGGTCGGCCGGTTCAACATTTAACGGGACGTTTCGCGGGGCGTAGCATTCGCCTATGGCGACCCTGGCAGCCGACCCGGAAGACCTGTTCGCGCCCGAGGTCATCGCCGACCCGTACTCGTACTTCGGGCACCTCCGCGAGACCGACCCGGTGCACTGGAACCCGCGCGCGGAGATGTGGATCGTCACGCGCTACGAGGACCTCGTGTGGCTTGTGCGGCACCACGAGCTCTTCTCCTCGGCCGTGATCAAGACCGACCGGCGGCCGCCCCATCCACCGATCGACGCCGAGGACGCGCCGCTCTTCGATCGGGTGAAGGAGTTCCGCTCCGACCAGCTCGTCGAGCACGACCGGCCGGCGCATCTCTCCATGCGAAGCGCCGTGCACGAGTACTTCACGCCGCTGGCGATGGAGAGCTGGCGTCCGTTCGTCCGCACGGCCGTGGCCGAGCTGCTGGACGAGGCCGCGCCCCAGGGGCGGATGGACGTGCTCGAGGCGCTCGCCGCGCCGCTGCCCGTCCGCGTGATTACGCAGATGATGGGCGTGCCCGAGGAGGACCGCGAGCACCTGCGCCACCTCGCAGACCGGCTTCTCTACATCAACCGTGGCGAGCCGAACCGGATGCGGCTGCTGATGGAGGGGATCGAGGGGATGATCGAGTACGTCTCCCCCAAGGTCGACGGGCGCGCCGCGACGCCGAGCGACGACTTCATCTCGGTGCTCGCAGCCGCCGAGAAGGAGGGCGTCTTCACCCGCCACCAGGTGCTCGTCAACACGGCGCTGCTCCTGTTTGCGGGCCACGAGACGACCATGAACCTGATCTGCAACGGCACGCTGGCGCTGATCCGGCACCCCGACCAGTGGGAACGGCTGCGCGCAGATCCCGCTGGTGCGGCACGGTCGACCACCGAGGAATGCCTCCGTTTCGACCCGCCCGTGAAGTCGACGCAGCGCATCGCCGCGCAGGACGTCGAGCGCCACGGCAGGACGATCCGCAAGGGCGACCGGATCCGCTGGATCATGGCCGCCGCCAACCGCGACCCCCGCGCGTTCGAGGAGCCCGACCGCTTCGACATCGGACGGAAGCCGAACCCGCACGTCTCCTTCGGGGCGGGGATCCACTACTGCCTCGGCGCCTCGCTCGCCCGCATCGAGGGCCAGGAGGTCTTCCGGGCCCTGGCCGAGCGCTTCGGGTCGCTCCGGCTGGAGACCGAGGGGCTCGAGTACGCGCCGAGCATCCAGTTCCGCTCGCTGACCGCCCTGCCGGTGGGCTGGGACTGATGCCGCGCGAGCTACGCATCACGGTCGACCACGACCTCTGCATGGGGAACGGACAGTGCGTCTTCCTTACGCCCGAGGTCTTCCGCCACAACGCAAACCGCCAGTCCGAGGTGGTCGATCCGGCCGGGGCGCCGGAGGAGCGCGTGCTGCAGGCGGCGTCCTACTGCCCCACCGGCGCCATCGCCGTGGCGGATGCCGCCACGGACGAGACCCTCTTCCCTTAGGAAGCCGGCAGGGCGCCGGACTGCCCGGCGCCCTGCGCGGCGTGTCGTCCTACTGCGGGCAGCCCGGCCCCGGAGAGGGCTGGTCGATCCGAAGCGGTAGCGCCGGCGACTGCTTCGGGACGAGGTAGGTCGCGTAGATGATCAGCGTGTCCGTCCCCTCGTTGCGGGCGAGGTGCACCTCGTCGGGAGACGTGCTGAAGCCGCTCCCGGTGGCGTAGTTGATCTCGACCGTGCACTTGTTGGCGTGGTAGAGGCTGAGCGTTCCCTGGGCAACGACGTTCACGTTCTCGCCAGGGTGGTAATGCCAGCCGAACGTGGCACCCGGTTCCGCCACGATCTTCTGTACGACGATCTCGAACGCGCCCTTCGTCTTGATCCGCGCGCTGACGCCCGGGCTGAACTTCGTGAACAGGTTCAGCTGCCCCTGCGCGCTACCGCGGTAGGTCTCGGCCGTGACCCCCGAGGAAGGCGTCGCGATCGCCACGCCGACCGCGACGACGGCGATCAGAAGCGCCACGCCGAGTACGGCGAGGCGGGAATGCCGCAGCATCCTTCTCATCTCTACTACCTCCGTCTAGTTGTCTCGCCCAGCTCCCCGTGATGAACTGGGATGTCCGGAGGTTTGCAATGGGGCGTGTGAGCGAACGTGTGAGGAATCCGGCCGTGGACGTTGGCATGGACCTCAGGATTCACCTACTAGGGACGCCGACGGTCCAGCGAGGCGGAGTCCAGGTCGAGGCGCCGGCAGGCCGCAAGCACTGGGGCCTGCTCACGTACCTCGTGCGCACCGATGTTCCCTCGTCCCGCGAACGCCTCTCGGCCATGCTCTTCCCGGAGGCCGACGACCCGCTCGGAGCCCTCCGCTCGGCGCTCTTCGCGCTCCGTCGCCAACTCGGCCCTCACGCCGAGGTCGGCGGCAATCCTGTGCGGCTCGCGCTCGGGCCGGAGGCGTTCGTCGACGTCGAGATCCTGCGCACGGGCTCGTGGGTGGAAGCGGCCGCGCTGCCCGGCCTCGGGCACGAGCTCCTCGACGGCATGGCGTTTCGATCGAGTCCGAGCTTCGAAAACTGGCTCGAGAACGAGCGCCGTCACGTTGCCGGTACGACGGCCGCCGTGCTCCACGAGGCGGCGCTCGCCCTGCTCGCGCGCGGCGAAGCCGACACCGCGCGGAGCCATGCGGCTCATCTCGTGCGCCTGAATGCGTACGACGAGAACGCGCACGTGCTCCTCGTGCGCTGCCTGCGGGCCGTGGGCGACGCCGAGGCTGCGGAGCGCCAGGTGACCGCCTGCACGGAGCTCTTTCGCCGGGAGCTGGGGATCGAGCCGAGCCCGGCGCTCGCCTCGGCGGCGGCGGAGCCCCTCGCCTCAGTGGGCACGCGCGTCTCCGGGCCTGCGGCGGTGAACGTGCTCATCGAGACCGGCATGGCCGCCGTGGAGGCCGGCGCGCCCGAGGCGGGCGTCGCCCGCCTGCGCGGAGCGGTTGCCTCGGCGCGCCGTGAGGACGACCCCGAACTCCTCGCCAGGGCGCTCGTCGGGCTCGGCCGGGCGCTCGTCCACTCGTCCCGCGGCACCGACGAGGAGGGCGCGGAGGCGCTTCACGAGGGCAGCGTCCTTGCCGAGCGCATGGGCGAGCGCCGGTTGGCCGCCACGGGCTGGCGGGAGGCCGCGTGGATCCAGTTCCTCCGCGCCGGCTACGACCGCGCGGAGGCCACCCTCGCCCGCGCGGCGGAGCTCGCGGACGGCGACGAGGAGGAGCTCGCCTGGATCGAGGTCATCCTCGGAACCTGTCGGAGCGACGTGGGTGACTACTCCAATGCGGCCCGGCTCCTGCTCTCGGCGACACTCCGGAGCGAGGGCCTCCAGAGCCCGGAGGCGCTCTGCTTCGCCTTGACGATGCACGCCAAGCTCCACGTGCTCCGAGAAGAGCTCGACGAGGCGGCCGTCCTCCTCGATCGGGCGCTGGAGCTCGTCGACGCCAGGGGCCTGAACTCGTTCCGCTCCTGGCCGGAGTCGCTCCGTGCGGAGATCGACCTCAGGCATGGCCACGTGGACGCGGCGGCCGACGCGTTCGAGCATGCGTTCGCGCTCGGCTGCGAGATCGGTGATCCCTGCTGGGAGAGCATCGCCACGCGCGGGCGAGGGCTGGTCGCCGTCGAGCGAGGGGACGTCGAGCGAGGGCTGGAGCTCCTGGTCGAAGCGCCCCGGCTCTGCCGGCGCCTGCCCGACACCTACCTCTGGATCGAGGCCTACGGGCTGGACGCGCTCTGCCAGACGGCCGTCGAGCACGGCGACGCATCGGCGAAGCGCTGGGTCGGCGAGCTCGAGGCGATCGCAGCGAGCCGCGGCCTACGCGACCTGCTCGTCCGGGCCACGGTCCATCGGGCCCGGCTCGGCGAGCCCGCCGCCCTCGAGAACGCCCGCGCGCTCGCGGCGCAGGTCGACAACCCCGCTCTCGAAGACCTGATCGCAGCGGCCGTCTGAAGCACGAGCGCCGCGGGGGCCATCCGTACAATCGGCGCATGACCGAGACGGCCTACGAGACCCTGCCCGAGATCGAGCCGGCCGAGCCGAAGGCAAGCGTCGGCACGGTCGTGATGAAGTTCGGGGGGACGTCCGTCGCCGACCCGGAGAAGATCCGCAGGGTCGCGGAGCGGCTCGTCGCCACCAAGAAGTCGGGGTCACGCGTCGTCGCGGTCGTCTCGGCGATGGGCTACCACACGGACGAGCTCCGGGCCCTCGCGCACGAGGTCTCGCCCCGGCCGGCCCCACGCGAGCTCGACATGCTCATCTCCGTCGGCGAGCGGATCTCGTGCGCGCTCGTGGCCATGGCGATCTCCGACCTCGGCACCAGCGCGATCTCACTCACGGGCTCGCAGGCCGGGATCGTCACCGACACCGCCCACGGGAAGGCGAAGATCATCGAGGTGAAGGCGCACCGCATCAACCACGCCCTCGACGAGGAGCGCATCGTGCTCGTCGCCGGCTTTCAGGGCGTCTCCACGGACTTCGAGGTGACGACGCTCGGGCGCGGCGCCTCCGACCTGACCGCAGTGGTGCTGGCGGCAGCACTCGGGGCCCAGGGATGTGAGATCTACACGGACGTCGACGGTGTCTTCACCGCCGACCCCCGCATCGTCCCGAATGCCCGCTTGCTGCACGCCGTGAGCTACGAGGAGATGCTCGAGATGGCGGCCTCCGGCGCCAAGGTGCTTCAGCTACGCTCGGTCGAGTTCGCGCGCAACCACGGCGTGATGGTGCACGTCCGCTCGACGTTCACCGATCAGCCGGGCACCTGGATCAGGGAGGAGGACGCACGGATGCTGGAGAAAGCGTTGATCTCGGGCGTCACGCACACGGTCGAAGAAGCCGTGTACGCCGTCGAGGGCGTCGGCCCGGCCGAGCTCTTCGAGGCGCTGGCGACGGCCGAGGTGAACGTCGACACGATCATCCAGATGGACTCCCGCATCGTCTTCTCCGCCCCCCTCGACGACCGGCCGCAGGCGGACGACGCGCTGAGCTCGCTCGGCGCCACGTACGTGCAGGAGGACGGGCTCGGCAAGGTGAGCGTCGTCGGGGCCGGGATGAAGAGCCATCCTGGGGTCGCAGCGCGCACGTTCGCAACGCTGCGCGAGCTGGGCGTTGCGCCCAAGTTCGTCGCCACCTCCCCGATCAAGATCGCGTTCTACGTCCCCCACGACGATGTCGAGAAGACCGTGAAGGCTCTGCACGAGGCCTTCGACCTCGGCTCGCCCCAGGCGGAGCGCCAGCATGCCTGACCTGCGCATCGGCGTCGTCGGCGCCACGGGCGCCGTGGGGACGGTGACCCTCGAGCTCCTCGCGGAGCGCGGCTTCGCCGACGTGCGCGCCTTCGCGTCGTCGCGCTCGGCCGGATCGAGCGTCCGCTTCGGTGACGGCGAACTGGTCGTCGAGGAGGCGACCCCGGAGGCGCTGGCGGTGGGCGACCTCGACCTCGTCTTCTTCTCGGTCGGGACCGAGGCGAGCCGCGAGCTCGTCCCCCACGCCGTCCGCGGCGGGGCCGTGGCGATCGACAAGTCCGACGCCTACCGGCTGCACGACGGGATCCCGCTCGTCGTGGCGGGCGTCAACGACCACGTCCTCAACGGCGACGAGATCGTCGCCAACCCGAACTGCTCGGCCATGCAGCTCACGTGCGCGCTCGCGCCGCTGCACGAGGCTGCCGGCCTCGAGCGCGTGCGCCTCGCGACCTATCAGTCGGCGTCGGGGGCAGGCGACGCCGGCATCCGGAAGCTGCAGGCGATCGCGCCCACCGAGGGCGACCTCTCGATGGACTGGGAGCTCGACGGCGAGGAGTTCAGCGAAGAGTGGAAGCTCCGTGCGGAGACGAGGAAGATCCTCGGCCTCCCCGACCTGCCGCTGCACGCGACGTGCGTGCGCGTCCCGATCCTCGTCGGCCACTCGCAGGCGGTCTGGGTGGAGACGCGAGAGCCGCTCTCGCCCGACGAGGCGCGGGAGGCGCTCGCAGCCTCCGAGCAGATCGAGCTCGCCGACCTGCCCACCCCCGGTCAGGCCGCGGGCGGCGACAAGGTGCTCGTCGGCCGGATCCGGCAGGACACCGCGGGCGAGGGCCTGGCGCTCTGGGTCGTCAACGACAACCTGCGCAAGGGCGCGGCGCTCAACGCCGTGCAGATCGCCGAGCTACTGCTGGCCCGGCGACTACTGGCCGCGTAGGCGCTGCCGGAGCCCGACGGCCGCGAGGCCGGTGAGCGCAATCGCCGCGCCGAGCTCCGCGAGCCACCAGTTGCCGAGGTGGTGCTCGGCGGCGCGACAGTTGACGGCGAGCGGGATCAGAAGCAGGCCGGCCAGGGTCGCTCCGGCAAACCCCATCCTCCCGAAGATCGCACCGGTGCAGGCGGCGCCGAGCAGGAGGCCGATCATCACCAGCTCGACCGCGATGGCCCACGTCGCCCAGGTCATACCAGGCTCGGGAGGCGGCGCGAAGCTGGTGGCGACGAAGAAGGCGATCCATCCGGCTCCGACCAGCCCGCCGGGGACGAGCGGCAGTCTCCGCCGCCTCGCAGGCGTCGGGTCCGGCTCATCCGCCGCGGGGGCAGCCCACAACTCCTCCAGCGCTTGGATCTCGTCGATGCGGTCCCGGGTCGTCGTCGGCATCGCCGCCTCCTTCAGATCGCCTACGGCCAGGGTACTACGTGAGCGCCCGTCCCCGCGTCTCCGGTCCGAGGAGGGTCACAAAGGCGCCCCCGGCCATCACGAGAGCGACGAACGTCAGCGACCAGGTCGTCTCGCCGGTGGCGTCGATGAGCGCTCCGAAGAGGTAGGGGCCACCGATTGCCGCCCCTTTCCCCACTCCCTCCGCCAGGCCGAACGCGGTGCTTCGCAGCCGGGTCGGAAAGAGCTCGGACGTGTAGGGGTACACGGCTCCCCAGGCTCCCAGGTTGAAGAACCCGACGAAGAAGAGGGCGGCGACGTACTGCGGCGTGGACTCGGAGACGGCGAAGGCAAACACGGACAGGCCGCCGAGAAGCAGAAAGAGCGCGAGTGTGGGCTTCCGGCCGATTCTCTCCACGAGCCAGATGGCCGCGGCATAGCCCGGGAACTGCGAGAGGGCGGAGAGCGCCAGCAGCAGGTACACGTCGATCGAGAACCGCGCCTCGTCCTGAAGAACGAACGGGAGCCAGAGGAAGAGCCCGTAGTAGGAGATGTTGAGCGCGATCCAAACGAGCAGGATGATCGCCGTGCGCGAGCGGAGTCGGGGAGCGACGAGCTCGACCATCGACGAGCTCGGCTCGGGCTCCGAGACCAGGGCCTGCGCGTCGACCGGCCTGCCCGTGATCTGCTCGAGGACGGCGCCCGCCTCCGCGCCGCGCCCCTTCCGCGCAAGGAAGTACGGGCTCTCAGGCAGCGAGACGCGTGCGACGAACGCGAGGAAGGCGGGGAACGAGGCGGCCAGGAAGAGCCATCGCCACGCCCAGTCGCCACCAACCTGCTCGAGGAAGAACCAGGAGAGCCCGGTGGCGAGCAGGAGCCCGACCGGCCAGAAGAGATCGAGTACGACGAGGAAGCGGCCTCGCTTCTGCGGGGGCAGGTACTCGGCCAGCATTGCCGGGTCGACGACGAGCATCGCGCCGAGGCCGATGCCGGCCAGGAAGCGGAAGGCCGACAGCGACCCGGGGCCCCACGCGAACGCGGTGAGCGCCGTGAAGACGGCGTACCAGAGGATCGCGGTCTGGAAGATGCGCCGCCGCCCGACCCGGTCCGCGGTGGGGCCGAAAACAAGGCTCCCGAGCAGCGACCCGCCGAGCGCGGAGGCGGCAATCCAGCCCGCATAGCTGCCGGACAGCCCCCAGATGGAGGTGAAGAGGGGGACGGTGAACCCGACGAGCAGGATCTCCATCGCCACGAACGTCCAGGCGGCGCCCGTGACGAGGACGGCCTTGCGGTGGAAGCGGGTGAAGCCCCCCGCTCGGAGCACGTCTTCCACGCCCACGCTTCGCACAGGGCGCACGTCTTCGACTACTGCCATCCCGTCCCGTTCCTAGTTTGTGCCTATTAGGCGAAAACCTACGGAGACAAGCCTACCACGGTCAGCGGCTACGGCCGCTGGGGCACCGGCGCGGGCGCGAAGGCCTCCTTCACCTTCCGCCAAGCGCGCGCGGTCGGCCCGTCCTCGATCGGCTGCAGGCCGGCGAGCTCGAGCCGCGCCAGGCAGACGTCACCCTCCCAGCGGACGGCCACGAAGCCGAAGTCGGCGAGGAAGTCGGAGGGGAAAACCGTGCGGTGGACGAGGAACCGCTCGTAGCTCGACTCGCCCTCGGGGTAGCGGTAGCCGAAGGTCTCGATCGCTTTCACGCCCTTGTCCCGCGCCTCGCCGATCGCGGCCAGAAAGAGGCTCTGGAGCACCCACGGCGCGGTCAGGTCGATCAGGTACGCGCACGTGACGAGCACCGAGTCCGCCGTCGGCGGCCCCGCCGGAAGCTCGTACGAGCGCGGGAACTGCCCGGACGGGCCGTACTGGACGAAGCCGAGGAGCCGGTCGCCCTCGCCGTGGTAGAGCGTTCCCCACGCGCCCCAGTCGTCCTCCACGCGCTCGGCCCAGCGGTCCTTGGCCACCGACCGCCCGCCCTTCGACTGCCAGAACACGCAGTCGACACACACGGCGGGCGCGCCTGCGAGCGACGCCTTGGTCACAGGCTCGAGGCGGTATGCCATCCCGGCCGCGAGTCTACTCGGCCGCTTTGAGCGTCAGCCTCGTCGCTTCGGGGCGGGCGAGGAGCCGGAACGGGACGAAGCTCGTGCCGAGGCCGCGCGAGACGTGGAGCACCCCGACCGGCAGCTCGAAGAGCCCCTCCCAGTAGGGCGCGCGCAGATGTTCGAGGCGCACCTTGCCCCGCGGCGTCGGAATGCAGATCTGGCCGCCGTGCAGGTGGCCCGCCAGGATCAGGTGGAAGTCGCCGGCGGCGAGGCTGCGCACCTCGTCGGGGAAGTGGACGAGCAGGATGCGGAGGTCTGTCTCCGGGGCCGCCAGCTCCCGCAGGCCCTTGCGGCGCCGGCGCGGGTCGGCGCCCGCCACCTGGACCGTGCGGCCCTCGGCCTCGAACGTCTCGGCCTCGTGCTCGAGAAGACGCGCACCCTGATCATCGAGCCCCGTCAGGTCGGCCGGACTGCTGAACGGGTCGCGGGTCGCCGCCACATCGTGGTTCCCCAGGACTGCGTATGTCCCATGTCGTGACCGAAGCCGCTCGAGAGCGGCGAGCAGCGTCCGCTCGCCGCGCCGCCGGCTGACGAGGTCGCCGGTGATCGCAACGAGATCGACGGGCGCCCTCTCGGCCCACACGACCGCCTTGCGAAGGGTGCGCCCGTTGAGCGAGAGCGTGCCGAGGTGGAAGTCGGAGAGGTGCAGGATGGTGAGACCGTCGAGCTCGCGCGGTAGCCCGGGGATCGTCACGTCGCGCTCGATGAATTCGACCCACTGGGACTCGAAGAGCATCCAGCCGAGCCCTGCCACCGCGGCGAGCGCGACGGCGACGAGGATCACCGTCAACGCTATTGCTGCTCGCGCGCGCGGGCGATGTCCGCGCGGAGGCGCTCGCGGGCCTGCTCGAGCTCCCGCTGCAGACGGGCTGCGCGCTCACGCGAGCCGCCGTTGCGCGCCGGGTCGGACGTCGAGCGGCGGCGCCGCGCGGCGGTCACTGCCGCCGCGGCCGCTGCGGCCGCCAGCGCAAGGACGACGAGGCGCCTGGCCATGGGGTGGAGTCTAGTCGCGGTCTGCGGCTGCCCTGGATGGGCTACGGCGCTTCGACCTTCTCGAGCACGGCGTCCACCGGGACGACATGCCGCTTGAACTTCAGCTCGGACTCCTCGAGCCCGGCCGCGACTCCGACGAGCTGCGAGAGGTGGAGGATCGGCATCTTGAAGCTCTCGCCCGTCTGGGCCTCGAGCTTCGACTGCCAGGCGTCTAGGGAGAGGTGACAGAGCGGGCACGGCGTCACCATCGCGTCCGCGCCGGCCTCGATGGACTGGCGGATGGGCTGGACGAGCTCGCCGAGGGCCGTTTCCTCGCGCGCCTGGATGATCGGGAAGCCGCAGCACTTCACCTTGGCGGGGTAGTCGATCGCCTCGCCGCCGCAGGCCTCGATGATCGCCTCGAGCGACGAGGGCCGGTCGGGGTCCTCGAAGCCCAGGAGCTTGGACGGGCGCAGGATCTGGCAGCCGTAGAACGGCGCCACCTTCAGCCCCTTGAGACCCTTGTGGGCGACCTGCTTCAGCTGCTCGAAGCCGTCCCCGGCCGCGATCAGCCAGAGCAGGTGCTTCACCTCGACGTTGCCGCTGTAGGGCGGCGCGCCGACGCGCTCGAGGTTCTCGGCGACCCTGACCCGCAGGGCGTCGTCGTTCTGGAGCGCGTGGTTCGCCTGCCGCAGGTTGAGCGTGCAGACGTTGCAGATGGTCATCAGCGTGTCGCAGCCCGTCGCCTCGGCATAGGCGAGGATGCGCGCGTTCAGGTGGAGGTAGTAGTCGGGCTCGGCCTCGTGGATGTCGCCGGCGCCGCAGCAGGTCACCGACTTGAGCTCGACGAGCTCGATCCCGAGCTTCGGCGCAAGCGCCTGCGTCGAGGTGTCGAGCTCTTTCGCCGAGAGCGACGCGAGGCAGCCCTTGTAGTAGGCGACCTTCATTCCGCCGCCTCCGGGGGAATCTCGCCGTCGTGCTCGAGCCGCGCGAGCGCGCGCTCCGCCTGGACTATGCCGGCAGCGCCGTCTCGCCCCTGGGACTTCACGACCTCGTAGAGCGCGCGGGCCTCCTGCACGTCGTCGGCGACGTGCGGGATGAGCGGCACCTTCCCCTTCTTGAAAAGGTTGACGGCGAACTTGACCTCCTTGAGCGCGGAGACGACGCCCTGCGTCTTCGGGACGAGCTCGGTCTCGCGCAGCCAGCCGGTCGTCTTCGCCGAATGGACGAACCACTTCGCGTGCTTCGCGCCCATGTCCCTGTCGATGCCGACCTTGATGGACTCGGCGCCCAGCTTGGCGATCGCGTCGCGCGGGTCGACGCCCTTCGGGCAGCGCTCGTTGCAGAAGTAGCACCGGGTGCAGTCCCAGATCCCGTGCTCGTCGTTGTAGCTCTCGAGGCGCTCGACGGCCTCCTGGTCGCGAGGGTCGCCGACGAAGCGGAAGCCCTTGGCGAGCGCGGCCGGCCCGAAGAACTCGGGGTCGGACTCCATCGAGTTGCACTCGGAGACGCAGCAGCCGCACATGATGCAGAGCGCCTCCTTCTGGATCGGCGCCATCTCCTGGGGCGAGACGCGGAACTCCTTCTCCGGGATCTCCTCGTAGCCGGTCTCGACCCACGGCTTCATGCGCCGGACCTTCGTCCAGAACGGCTGCATGTCGACGACGAGATCCTTCAGCACCGGCATGTTCCCCATGGCCGAGATGACCGGCACGTGGCCGCGGTCGACGATGGGCTTCATCCGCTCCTTGCAGGCGAGGACAGCGCGACCGTCCATGCGCATTCCGCACGAGCCGCAGATCATCATCCGGCAGCTCTTGCGGTACGAGAGGGTCCCGTCGCGAGTGTCCTTGATGATGTCGAGGACGTCGAGCAGGCACGCCCACTCAGGCGCCTCGACCTCGTAGTCGCGGAGCACGCGCTCGCCCGACTCCGGGTCGTACCGCCAGATCTTCAGTGCGACGTCCAAGACGCTCCTTCCTCGCTCACGGCCTGATCACATCATTCAGGGTGACGACCTGGTCGGGCGGCGGTGCCTGCACGTTGACGGGGATCCCGAAGTCGAAGAGCTCGGTCGTCACGACCGCGGTCGTCCCCTCGGTGCTGAAACCGTACTCGTGGTTGAAGCGCCGGACGAGCCCCTCGTCGTCGATCCACACCTCCACGGGGATGAACGCCAGGCCGAGCCTGTCGCGAAGCGTCTGCACGTACGCGGCCCACTCCGCCTCCTTGCCCGGCGGGGCCTGTCCCTCCAGCAGGTTCAGGTCGACCGCCGCCCGGTAGCGCGAGGTGGGCACGCCGCGCACCTCCTCTTCGCCGATCTTGGTGATCCCGGGGCCCAGCGCGGACAGCCAGAGCAGGTACTGCGTCGGGTCGGCCTGGCTGCCCTGCACGAGGGGCCCGAAGTCGAGGCCGGAGGCGTCCGCGACGTTCTGCAGGTCGAGCTGGATCCAGCGCCGGCCGCCGGCGAGCGCACCGGGGGGCAGCTGGTAGTAGACGGTCGAGTCCACGAAGACCGCCTTCGACTGCCCGAAGCCGGCGCCGCCCTCTTCGCCCTCGATCAGCCGCAGCGCCATCTCGCCGGCCCGCCGCTCGAAATCGAACTTCCCCTGACCGCCGAAGCGCTGCTGTCCGCCCGGCTCGACGACGCGGACGAGCGTCGCGATGCGGGCGGTCTTCGCCGCCGTCGTCTTCGCGGCAGCTTCGGCGATCAGCGCCGGCTCGACCGCCTCGCCGACCGCGGCGCCCGTGGTCGTCGGCGCCTCCTCCGTCTCGCCCGTCTCGCCGTCGGGAGCTGTCTCCGTCGCAGTCGCCGGCGTCGTCGTGTCCGAGCTCTCCGGCTCGTCGTCGCCGGAGCACGCGACCGGCAGAAGCGCGAGCGCCAGCCAAAGCACGAGTGCAAGCCCCCCGGTCCGCATCGCCTAGTACTTTCGCTCCTGCGGCTGCCACTTCGTCATCCGAACCGGTTCCCAGGTCAGCCGAGGCCGGCCGTCCACCCACGTCACGAGCGTGTGCTTCATGTAGTTCTCGTCGTCACGGTCCGGAAAGTCGTACGGGCGCGCGTGGGCGCCCCGGCTCTCCTTGCGCGCGATCCCGGCCTCGACCATGCAGGCGGCGAGCTGGAGCAGGAACCCGAGCTCGAGAGCCTGCGTGAGGTCGGTGTTGAACACGGCGCCCGTGTCCTCGACCACGACGCGCTCGTAGCGCTCCTCCAGGCCGCCGATGATCTCGCCCTGGAGGCGCATCTGGTCCTCGCGCCGGAAGACCCCGAAGTTCTCGTGCATCGTCGAGGCCATCTCGTCGCGGATGCCGTGCGGCCGCTCGCCCTCCCGGCGGCCGAGCAGCTCCTGAAGCTCGCGCTCGGCGTCGGCGAGCGCCGACTCGGGCGGGGCGACGACGGTGTTCGCGAGCGCCCACTCGGCCGCGGCGCGACCGGAGCGCTTGCCGTAGGTGATCGTCTCCATGAGGGCGTTGCCGCCCAGGCGGTTGGCCCCGTGGACGGAGACGCAGGCGCACTCGCCGGCGGCGTAGAGGCCCTCGAGGGCGGTCTTGCCGTCCAGGTCGGTGTCGACGCCGCCCATGTGGTAGTGGGAGCCCGGACGCACGGGAATCGGCTCGTGGATCGGGTCGACGCCGGCGAAGACCATGCTCAGCTCGCGCGTGCCGTGCAGCCGCTCGATGATCCGCTCTGCGCCCAGGTGGCGAAGGTCGAGCAGGACGTTGCCGTCGACGCCGCGGCCCTCGTCGATCTCGATCTGCTCCGCGCGCGAGATGACGTCGCGGCTCGCCAGCTCCATGGCGTTCGGCGCGTAGTTCTTGAGGAACCGCTCGCCGTCGGAGTTCAGGAGGTAGGCGCCCTCGCCACGGCAGCCCTCGGTGATGAGCACGCCCGACGGAGAGAGCGTCGTCGGGTGGAACTGCATCATCTCCATGTCCTTCAGGGGCACGCCCATGCGGAGCGCCAGCGCCATGCCGTCGCCCGTGCAGGAGTAGGCGTTGGTCGTGCCCGTGTAGAGCCGCCCCGCGCCGCCCGTGCAGAGGATCACGGTCTTGGCCCCGACGAGCTTGAGTCCGCCGTTCAGAAGGTCCCAGCAGATGACGCCCTGGCAGCGGCCGTCGTCCTCGACGAGCTTCCAGGCGAACCACTCCTCGTAGGTCGTGATGTCCCGCTTCATCACCTGCTCGTAGAGGACGTGCACGAGCACGTGGCCCGTGATGTCCGCCGCGTAGGCGGTGCGCGGCTCGCCGGCGGCGCCGAAGGGTCGCTGGGCGATGCGCCCGTCCTCGAGTCGCGAAAAGACCGCGCCCCAGTGCTCGAGCTGGTAGACGTCGCCCGGAGCCTCGTCGCAGAGGACCTCGATCGCGTCCTGGTCACCGAGGTAGTCCGACCCCTTGACGGTGTCGTAGGCGTGCTTCTCGGGGTCGTCCTCGGAGGCGTTCCCGAGCGCCGCGTTGATGCCGCCCTCGGCCGCGCCGGAATGGCTGCGCGTGGGATGGATCTTGGAGATCAAGGCGACGTCCACCCCTGCGTCGAAGGCTTCGATGGCTGCGCGCATGCCGGCACAGCCGGCGCCGACGATGAGGACGTCGTGCTTCCCTTCCACCGCCAGGGAAACTACAGGATGAGAACGCTCGCAGGCCGCACCCAATGCGGCCTGCGAGCCCCTAGGCAGAGGAAGGCGAGGAAGGCCGGGGCTGCGGGCGCCGAGTACGGACCGCCGTCTCGGGCCCGCGCCTACCGACCGTGGATGGCTCGTCGTTCGCGTCCAGATCTCCGGAGGGCCGCATGCTCCCCGGTCTCCGCACGCTCACCGTCGCAAGGAATGCGAGCAGCTGCTCGGCACCGACGAACGGCGTCGTATAACCGCTCGCGACGTGCAGAGCGGTACCACGGAGCGAATCTGCCGCATCACCCGCAGCCGTGGCATCCCAGAGCCGAACGACGAACGTATCCACGAAGTGAGCATCCCAGGGCGCTGTGGCAGTGCGCTTAAGGTCGGCTTAAGGCGCGGGGAACGGCGCGGCCTCGACGGCGATCTCCTCCATGCGAGAGACGTACGTGCGGTAGGCGCGCCGCGCCTCGCCGTGCCGGCCGGCCGACTCGTGCAGGGCGACCAGCGCGAGGTGGATCTCCTCGTCGTAGGGATCCTTCTCGAGCGTACGGAGGAAGTACCGCGCCGCGAGATCGTGCTCGCCACGCTGGAGCGCGTCCTCGCCGAGGGCCCGTGCGACCGAGATGTAGGTCGCCCGCGCCTCCTCGCGCAGCGGAACCGCCCAGTCCTCGTAGGCGTCCTCCTCGAGGAACTCACCCGAGTAGAGACCTTCGGCGGCTGCGAGCCGTCCGCGGGCGCGGGAGAGCGCGCCGTCGGCCCGCAGCGTGAAGCCGGCGGCCGCCTCGACGAGGAAGCGCTCGATGTCGATCTCGAGGTTCCCGGTCTCCAGGGCGAGAACATCCTTGCCGGCGCTGACGTAGTGATCCTGGTCGTAGCGGCGCTCGGGATCGAGCACGGAGCGGAGCGTGCTCAGAGCGACCGAGAGGCGGTTGCCGAGCTTCGCGGGATCACCCTCCGGCCAGAGCGCCTCCATGAGGACGTCCCGCGGCGTGGGCCGGCCGCGGCGCGCGACGAGCATCTTGAGCAGGTCGCGGGCCTTCTTCGACTGCCACTCGCCGAGCGGCACCGGAACACCGTCTCGGAGGACGCGGAACCGGCTCAGAGACTCGATCGTGACCGTCGGGACGCTCGCCTCCGAGTATTCGGCCAGCAGCGATGCGGCAACGGTTGCCGGGCCCCTGACGCCGAGCTCACGCAGGCGCGCCTCCGCGGCCTGGGCGAGCGCCAGGCCTTCGATCGGTCCCAGCATGCGAGCCAGTGTGAGCTGGGTGCGCGCTTCGCCGAACGGGCTGCGGATCTCGCGCCAGATCGCGATCGCCTCCTCGGCGAGCGCCCGTGCGCGCTCGGGGTCCTCCGCTGCTGCGGCCCCGAGGCCCAGGGCCTCGGCCAGCCCGGCGCGGTCGCGCCGCGCGCCCGCTTCCGTCGCAGCGTCGGCGGCCAGCTCGGCCGCCCGCTCGCGGTCTCCCGCACGAAGGGCGACGTCTGCGGCGGCGAGGAGCGCCACGACGTACGCCATCCCCGGCCCGTAGCCCATCGCCCGTTCCGCGAGCTCGGCGGCCCGCTCGGGATCCTCCCCTGCGACGACGCGTGCGAGCCCGGCGATGGAGGGCACGAGGGCCTGGAGGTCGCCGGCTGCGCCCGCCCGCTCGACCGCCTCCTCGAAGGCCGCGCGGGCAAGAGCGAGGTCACCGCGCTCCCGATAGACGTCCCCGAGGTACTGGAGCGCGTAGCACACGTCCCGCGAGCCGATCCGCTGATAGGCGGCTCGTGCGGCCTCGAGGTCGGAGATCGCCTCCTCGAGACGCCCGAGCCGTAGGAGCGCCGACCCGCGGTTCGCGAGCGCAAGCGCGCGGAAGAAGACGAACCCGGCCACGTCTGCAAACCGAAGCGCGAGCTCGAGCTCGGCAAGCGCCTCCTCGTAATCGGCCTCCTCCATGCGGCGCGACCCGCGGTTCGTGTGAATGCGGATGATCTGCATCACGTCCCCGGCTCGCTCCGCGTACTCGAGCGCGCGCAGGTAGTGCGAGTCGTTGGCCACGCGGTCGCCCTCGTACGCTGCGATCAGGGCCATGACCGTGTGCGCGGCCCCGAGAGCCTGTGCGTCGCCGATGCGCGTGGCGATCTGGAGCGCCCGTGTCCCACGCTCCCGGCACTCGTCGAGGTCGCCGCGAAGCCATTCCAGGCTCGCATGCCAGGCCAGCAGGAGGGCCTCGTCCCGCGGGGACTCCCCGTCGAGCCGCCCACGTTCGTAGACGGCGACGGCCTCCTCGAGATCGCCGCGCAGATGGTGGATCAGGCCCACACGCCAGGCGAGCCCCGGCGCAAGCTCGTGCGCATCCGCGGCACGCGCGTACCAGGCGAGCGCGTCCTCCCACTCCCCGCGGATCTGGCGCGCCCGTCCGGCAAGAAGCACGACCGCAGTGCTCAGCGCAGTGTCGGGGAGGAGCTCCGTGTACCGGACGACCGCGTCGACGGCGCCGGCCGAGAGCATCGCCTCCCCGCGCTCGGCGAGCAGAGCGGCGAGCGCGTCGTGCTCACCCGCTGCGGCGAGCGCGCGGAGGGCGTCGTCGACGAAGCCCTGCGCCACCAGCCAGGCGGCCGCGCGGGTGAGGAGCTCCCTCAGCTCCTCGTCCGAGAGCGCCATGCTCTCCCGCGCGAACTCGCGGACGAGAGCTCCGAGCGAATACCAACCGACCTCGCTCCGGTCGGACTCGACGAAGAGCCCGCGACGCTCGAGCGAGGCGAGCAGCTCGGCGGCGCCGACCGCTCCGAGGGCTTCGCACAACTCGGCGTTGAAGCGGTCGAGCGGCGCCACCGTCCGCACGAGCGCGCGCACGTCCTCTGGTTCGCGCTCGAAGACCTCGCCCGCGAGATAGGAGAAGAGACGGCCGCCGGGGCGTCTCAGGCCTTCGAGGGTACGGCGCCGCTCCTCGGGAGAGACGTCTCGGAGCGCCTCGAGCGCGAGCCTGACCGCCGCCGGCCACCCGCGGCTCGCCTCCTGCAGATCGGAGGCGACGCCGTCGCCCGGCTCGCCGAGCGTCTCCTCGAGCAGCAGTCGCGTCTCGTCCGTGGTGAACGCCAGCTCGCGCGCCGTCAGCTCGACGACCTGCCCCTGCCCCCGGAGACGCTCGATCGCGAAGGGAGGCTCGTCGCGCGAGGCCAGGACCACGTGGAGGGTGGGCGGCGCGTGGCGCACGAGCGACTCGACGAGCCGGGCCGAGGCCCCGTCGGCGCCGAGCTCGTGCAGGTCGTCGAGCACGAGCACAAGGTCGCGCGCGTGCCCGTTGGAGAGCCCGGCGCAGATGAGCGCGGCGAAGGCGTCGGCGCTTCCGAGCTCGCCGAGGTCGCCGTCCGGCCCTCGAGAGCCCTCGATCGTTCTCGGCACCCCGACCTGGAGTGCCGGAACCCGGAGCCGAAGCGCGCTCACGAGCCCGCGCGCAAGCGAGGCGACCTCCGCGTCCTCGGCGGCGACCGTGTACCACGCGGTCGCGCGCGAGCCTGCCCAGGCGCTGAGGAGGGTGGACTTACCGAACCCCGCACCCGCGATCAGGACGGTGAGGCGCCTCCCGAGGCCGTCGTCGAGCCTCCCTTCCAGCCGTGGGCGAGGCAGCGCAGGTGGGGCGACCGCAGGAGGAAGAAGCTTCGTCGCACGCGCGCCCTGGACGACGTTGTGCTCCACGAATTGTCCTTCGTGCGGCTTTCTACAAGGTGTTGGCGCGGTTCGTCAACACGCCGTTCGGACAGGACGCAAGGCGGGACCGCCTGCGCCGCGTCGCCGCTAAGATCCTCGCGTGGCCAAGATGGCTTTCCAGCTGCCGCAGGCAGCGGGGGTGATCACGAATCCGAGCGAGTCCGAGCTCCAGGAGCTCGCCGCCAGGATGCCGACCGCGCGCTGGACGAAGTACGGGAACGTCAACGTCCAGACCGAGGTGCTCGCGCGCTCGACGCCCTCGACGTTCATCGTCACGGACGATCCCGATCCCGGGGTCGACCGCACCATCTCGCGCGAGCAGGCGCAGGAGTGGGCCGACAAGCAGGACGCCTACATCGCCGAGCAGGAGATGGTCCTGCTCGACGGGTGGCTTGGCGCGCAGCCCGAGTTCCGCGTCCCCGTCCGGCTCTTCATCGAGGCGGCGAACGCGAACATCGCCGGGATGCAGCAGCAGCTGTGGTTCGCCGTCGACGACCTCGAGGGCTTCGAGCCCGAGCTGACGGTCGTCTACACCCCGAAGCTCAAGGCGCCGGGCTGGCCGGACGACCGGCTCATCCTCGTCGACCTCGAGCAGGGCGTGAACCGGGTCTTCAACTCCGACTACTTCGGCGAGTCGAAGAAGGGGATCCTCCGCATGTGGAACAAGCTCGTGTACGACCGCGGCGGGATCCCGCTCCACGCCGGCTGCAAGATCATCCCGACCGACCGCGGCGAGCGCGTCGCGATGATCGTCGGCCTTTCGGGGACGGGCAAGACCACTACGACCTTCACGCGCCAGAACGGCTCGCTGCCGGTGCAGGACGACTTCGTCGCCTGGATGCCGGACGGCGCCGTCTACGCAACCGAGAACGGCTGCTTCGCGAAGACCTTCGCGCTGAATCCCGAGGACGAGCCGACCATCCACGGCGCGGTCACGCAGCCGCGCTCGTACCTCGAGAACGTCTCGCAGACCGACGACGAGGTCGACTTCTACGACGAGAGCTACACCAAGAACGGTCGCGCGACGTTCGCGTTCGAGGTGATCGAATCCGCGGCCACACGCCCGATCGACGAGGCCCACTTCCTGCTCATCCTGAACAGGAACGAGGGCATCATCCCGGCAGTCGCGAAGCTCGAAGGGCCGCAGGCAGCGGCCTTTTTCATGCTCGGCGAGACCACGGGCACGGCAGCCGGCGGGGCGGCGGAGGAGGGCAAGTTCCTGCGCGTCCCGGGCACGAACCCGTTCTTCCCCCTGCCGCACGACCTCCAGGGCAACCGCTTCCTCGAGCTGCTCGCGGAGCATCCCCTCGAGGTCTTCCTCATGAACACGGGGAGCGTCGGCGGGCCCGTCGCGGATGAGCGTTCGCGCAAGGTGCGGATCAAGCACTCGTCGGCGATCGTCAAGGGGATCGCCGAGGGCACGATCGAGTGGGAAGAGGACCCGGACTTCGGCTACAAGGTGGCCCGGCACGTGGCGGGCATCGACGCCGAGGACGAGGCCGTCCTGCGCCCGCGCGAGCTCTACGAGGCGCAGGGGCGCGTCGAGGAGTACGAGCGGCAGGTCGAGCGCCTGCACCGTGAGCGCCGCGAGTTCCTGAGCGGCTTCGAGAGCCTCACGTCCGAGATTGTCGACGCCGTCGGCTGAGAGCCGTCAGCGGCTCGGGTTCGTCGGGCTCGGCTCGATGGGCAGCCGCATCGCCGCGCGGCTTCTGGCCGCCGGGAACGAGGTGCACGGCTGGAACCGGACGCCGGGGAAGTCGGGTGAGCTGGTCGCGAACGGGCTGGTCGAGCAGAGCTCGGCAGCGGAGGTGGCGCGCGCGGCCGACGTGATCTTCTCGATGGTCACCGACACTGCGGCTGTGCAGGAGGTGATCTCCGGCCCCGGTGGGCTGCTCGAGGGGCTGCAGCCCGGCGCCGTCATCGTCGAGATGAGCACGATCGACCCTGCGGCGAGCGCCTCGCTGGCGAGCGAGGTGGCCGCTGCCGGCGGGGTCATGCTCGACGCGCCCGTCTCCGGGAGCATCGCCACGCTCGAGGCGGGCCAGCTCTCCATCATGGTCGGCGGCAACGAGGAAGCGTACGAGCGTGTGCGCCCGCTGCTTCTCCAGATCGGGCCGAAGGTGATGCGGATCGGCGACAGCGGCCAGGCGCTGATCGTGAAGCTCGCCATCAACAACACGCTCGTCGCAGAGATGGTGGCCTTCTGCGAGAACGTGGCCATGGCCGAGAAGGGCGGGGTGAAGCGGGAAGTGGCCGTCGAGGCTCTGCTCCAGAGCGTGATCTCGTCGCCGATGCTCCAGTACAGGGGGCCGTTCATCCTCGAAGGGAACATGCCCGCGGAGGCCTGGTCGAACGTGAACCTCCAGCAGAAGGACATGACGCTCGGGCTCGGGACGGGCAAGCGGCTCGCGACCCCTCTCCCCACGTCGACCGCCGCCAACGAGCTTCTCACCGCTGCGCGCGGGATGGGCCTCGAGCAGTACGACTTCTCGGTCGTCTACGAGGTCTTCCGGGCGCTGAACGGCCTCGCGGGGACGCGGGAGCTGGGCGAGTAGTGCCGCGGTACCGGACGCGGGTCGAGGACGTCCCGCTCGTCCAGGGCCTGCGCGAGGACGAGGGCTGGGTCGACATGCAGGTGCAGTTCCTCATCGACGCCGCGTCCGCGGGCTCGGAGCGCCTCGTCTTCGGGCGCACGGTGCTTCCCCCGGGCGCCAAGCACGACCGCCACCGCCACTTCGAGTGCGACGAGTTCCTGCTCGTGATGTCCGGCAGCGGGCTCGTGCACACGAACGAGGGCATGGAGCCGGCCGCCGCCGGCGACGTCATCTTCACCCCCGCCGGCGACTGGCACGGCTTCGACAACACCTCCGGCGAAGACGTCGAGCTGATCTGGGGCTGGGCGGGCGCGGGCTCCCTCGAAGCCGCCGGCTACGAGGTCGAGCCCTTCACGGACTAGCCCCCGCCGGCCACGGCCGGGGGTCTGACCCCAGGGCGTGTCCCGTGAGGCCCTGCGCCGTGCCCCCGCCGGCCATGACCGGGGTCAGGCTCGGGACATGTCTCACCCGCATCAGTACGCCGTTCCGGCACTCGCGGCCCTGACGCGCTGGGCCATGGCCCGGGGTCAGACCCCGGGGCGTGGCCGCTACGGACGGGTCAGGCGCTTCGCGGCGAGCTCGACGGCTTCGATGATGGCCTTGTAGCCCGTGCAGCGGCAGAGGTTGCCGGCGAGCGCCTCGCGGATCTCTGTCTCGGTCGGGTGCGGGCGCTCGCGGAGGAAGGCCTCGATGCTCATCAGGAATCCCGGCGTGCAGAAGCCGCACTGGAGGGCGTGCGTCTCCTGGAAGGCCGCCTGGATCGGGTGGAGCCCGTCGGGCGGCGCGAGGCCCTCGACCGTGCGCAGCGAGCGGCCGTTTGCCTGCACGGCCAGCATGAGGCAGGAGCGCACCGGCTCGCCGTCGAGCTGGACGGTGCACGCGCCGCAGACGCCGTGCTCGCAGCCGACGTGGGTGCCGCGCAGGCCCGCGCCGTGGCGGATGAAGTCGGAGAGCAGCGTGCGCGGCTCGACCTCGCCCTCGTAGGCGTTGCCGTTGATCTCCATGGAGACCCTCATGCCGCGGCCCTCTCGAGGGCGACGCGGGCGAGCTCCCGGAGAAGCGCCCGGCGCCAGTCCGCGTCGGCGCCCGTCAGGGAAATGCCCGCCACGGCGAGGTCAGGGAGCTCCTCCACCGAGCCGTCGAAGCGCACCGGCACCGGCCCGGCCCCGAGGAGCGCCAGGCGGGCCTCGCCTGGCGCAACCAGCGCCGCCGCGCCGCCAACGGCGAAGTCCCCGTGCGTCCGGGCGTGCTCGGCGAAGCCACTTCCGCTCCCGGGCGGCGTCGGCGGCACCTCGATCTCCACGAGCAGCTCGTCCGGCTCCAGCGAGGTCGTCAGGAACCCGAGGAAGAGCTCGTCGGACGTGAGGACGCGCGACCCGCGCGACGAGCGGACGTGGAAGCGGGCGTCCAGCGCGCACAGCGCCACGGGCAGCTCCGCGGCAGGATCGGCATGCGCGACCGACCCGCAGACCGTCCCGCGCGCGCGGATCTGCGGATGCCCGACGTGGCGCACGGCTTGGGCGAGGAGCGGCCAGCCCGCCGCGACCTCGGCCGAGCGCTCGAGATCGGCATGGCGCGCGAGCGCGCCGATGCGAAGCGACCCTTCCTCCACGCGCAGGAACGCAAGCGACTCGACGCCGTTCAGGTCGACCAGCCGGTCGGGGCGCGCGAGCCGGAAGTTGAGGAGCGGAACCAGGCTCTGGCCACCGGCCAGCACCTTCACGTCCTCGTCCTCCAGCGCAAGCAGCGCGAGCACCTCGTCGAGCTCCCGCGGCGCGTCGTAGGCGAACGGCGCGGGCTTCACGGGCCTGCCTCTCGAAGCAGCCGCCAGAGCTTCGCCTCCGTGAACGGCGGGTCGACGTGGCGGACGCCGTACGGGGCCAGCGCGTCGGCAACGGCGTTCGCGATCGCCGCGGGCGTGGCGATGGCGCCGCCCTCCCCGATTCCCTTTGCCCCGAGCGGGTTGAGGGGCGACGGGGTCTGAACGAAGCGGCTCTCGATCGACGGCAGCTCAGCCGCCGTGAGGAGCGAGTAGTCGGCGAAAGACGCCGTCCGCAGCTGGCCCTCCTCGTCGTGCACGGCCTCCTCGACGAGGCACTGGCCGAGCCCCTGCACCGTGGCGCCGAGCACCTGGCCCTCGGCGAGAAGCGGATTGACGATGCGGCCCGAGTCGTCCACGGCCGCTAGGCCGAGCACAAGGAGCCGGCCGGTCGCGCGCGCGACCTCGACCAGCGCGGCGTACGCGCCCGAGGCGAACACGAGGCCCGAGCTGAACTTGCTCTCCGCCTCCACCCCGTCTTCCGCGGCTGCGAGCTCGGCCACGGAAACACCCGCGCCGCGGGCCCGCTCGGCGAGCTCTCGCGAGGCGACCGCGATCGCCGAGCCGCCCATCGCAACCGAGCGGCTCGCGAACGTCCCGATGCCCGGCAGCTCGCCCGAGTCGCCCCAGAGAATCTCCACCACCCCCGGCTCGACCCCGAGCTCGTCGGCGGCAATCTGGGCGAACGTCGTTTCGTGGCCCTGCCCGTGCGGCGACGACCCGGTGCGCACGACGACGCGACCGTCCTCCTCCACCCGCACGTGCGCGCTCTCCCAGAGCCCGCCCGCGCGCTCGATGTACATCCCGACGCCGATGCCCACGACGCGGCCCTCGGCCCGCGCGTCGGCCCTGACCTCCTGCCAGCGTTCCAGCGGCGCGAGCTCGAGCGCGACGTCGAGGCAGCGCTCGAAGTCGCCGGAGTCGTAGGTCCAGCCCATCGGCGTCTCGTACGGGAACGCCTCCGGCTGGACGAAGTTCCTCCGCCGCAGCTCGACAGCGTCGACGCCGACTTCCCGGGCGGCGAGATCGACCATGCGCTCGATGAGGAACGCCGCCTCGGGGCGCCCGGCGCCGCGGTAGGGCCCGGTCGGCACCTTCGACGTCGCGGCGCCGACGACCTCGACGCTCGCGGCCGGGATGTCGTAGGCGCCCGTGATCAGCATCGCGGTCGTGTGTGGCGCTACAGCCGTCGTCGCGTACAGGTACGCACCCAGATCGGCGTAGAGAACGGCGCGCAGACCCAGGATCCGCCCGTCGGCAGCCACCGCCAGCTCGACGTCGGCGTCGAGACCGCGCCCCTGGTAGGCCGCCAGGAAGTTCTCAGCACGGTCCTCGGTCCAGCGCACCGGCCGGCCGAGCTCCTCCGCGGCGCACGCGATCGCGGCCACCTCCGGCGCCACCACGCCCTTGCTGCCGAACGCGCCTCCCACGTCCGGCACGACGACGCGGAGCCGGTCCGGTTCGCGTTCGAGCGCAGCTCCGAGCTGCGCCAGCGGCCGGTGCGGGTCCTGCGCCGAGCACCAGACCGTGAGCAGGTCGCCGTCCGGCTCATGAAGGGCGATCGCGCCGCGGGTCTCGATCGGCGCCGCAACGAGCCGTGGAACGTGGAAGGACTGTGAGACGACGCGGTCGGCTGCGTCAAAGGCCCCGTCGACGTCGCCGTGCGTGCGCTCCCAGCTCACGAGGCGGTTCCCGTCCACGCCGTCGTGGAGGAGCGGCGCCTCGGCGGCCGTCCGCGGGTCGAGCACGGGCTCGAGCGGCTCGTAATCGACCTCCACGAGCTCGGCCGCGTCCTCGGCCACGGCCCGGCTCACGGCGACGACGAGCGCGACGGCCTCTCCCGCGTACCTGACTCGATCGCGGGCCAGAACCGGGTGGCCGGCGTCCGCGACGAGCCCGCCCTCGACGCCACCCACCGGCAAGGACCGCGCTCGCTCGCCGAGGTCGGCGCCGGTCAGGACCGCGACCACGCCCGCGACGGCCCGCGCGGCCTCCACGTCGATCGCGCCCAGCCGCGCGTGTGCGTAGGGGCTGCGCACGAACGCCGCCTCGAGGAGCCCGGGAAGCTCGATGTCGTCGAGATACGTCGCCTCGCCGCGGAGGAAGCGGATGTCCTCGCGGCGCGGTACGGGCCTCCCGACCCAGGGCTCGGCGCTCACCGGCCCGGCGCCACCCCTCGGCCGCCGGCCTCGTGCGAGTCGACCGCCGCCAGGACGACGCCCAGCGCGGCCAAGCCTTCTGCGGCCCCGGTCTCCGGCCGGGCCTCGCCGCGGACGCAGCGTGCGAGCTCGTCCAGCTCCTCGACGAGGACGTCATGGGCCTCGAACGGGACGTCCTCGGACCCCTCGCCGGTCGTGAGCCGGACGGTCGTCGCGCCGTCCACGAGCTCGACACGCGGCCAGACGGCCATGTCCGTCACGTAGTCGAGCACGCCCTCGGTGCCCAGGAGGCGCAACGAGAAGGTCTTCGGCGAGACGTAGCTCGACGAGACGAGCGACCGGGCACCCGACTCGTGCTCGACGAGCGCGACCCCGAGGTCGTCGATGTCCGCCTCCGTGACGAGCCGCGCGAACGACCCCTGCACCCGGGCCGCAGGCCCGAGCCAGTGAAGCAGCGTGTCCACGTGGTGGACGCCGAGCTGGAGGAGCGGTCCGCCGGGGCACGTCTCGCGGTGATACCGCCACATGTGCGGCTTGAGCGTCCCGCTGAGCGAGAAGTTCGCCTCCGCGAGCACGACCGGCCCGAGGGCGCCCTCGCGCACCAGGCGCTCGGCCGCCCGGGCCGCGCCGAGCCGGCGCAGTCCATGGCCGACCAGCAACGCAACGCCCGCCGACTCGCAGGCAGCGGCCATCGCCCGCCCGTCCTCGAGCGTGTCCGCGATGGGCTTCTCGACGAAGACGTGCTTCCCGCGCTCGGCGCAGGCGACCGCCTGCTCGCGGTGCACGAAGTTCGGCGTGACGATCAGAACCGCCTCGACCCGCGGGTCTTCGATCGCCGCCTCGAACGAGGGCGCCCCCTCGCAACCGGCCTCGGCGGCGAACGCCTGCCGCTTCTCGGCGTCGCGGCTGAAGCACGTGACGAGCTCGAGCGAGGGCGTCCGCGCCACGGCGGCCGCCACCCGCCCTCCGAACATCCCCGTGCCGACGAGCGCAACGCCGACCGGCGAGGTCACTTCGTGGCGACCAGCGGCTCGAACGGCACCGCGTGGAGCGACTCGGCCCCGTCGGCCCTGACGATCGTGAGCTGCCCGAGCTGGAGGCCCATGCGCTCGTCCGGAGTGATCGGGTTCGGCTGGACGACGATCGCCATCCCCTCCTCGAACGTCCGGCCGTCGGGCGCCGGATTGGCGTCGTCCCACGGCCACCACTGCACGCAGGAGCGGTCGATGATCGGCGGCATGATGTCGACGCCGTAGCCGTGCACGAGGTCGTCGTAGATGGCGTACCCGGCCTCGCCGATCATCGAGCTCGCGCGTATGACCTCCGCCTCGGTGACGCCGGGCTTGAGCATCGCGACCATCGCGTCGTAGGACTCGAGAGCGACGTCGAACATCCGCTGCCACTCGTCCGTCGGCTCTGCCTCGACGAAGATCGGGCGCTGTATCTGGCCCGTGTAGCCCCAGTAGGAGGCACTGAACTCGGTGATGATCACGTCGCCCGCGGAGATCCGCCGAGGAGACGGGTTCTGGGCCGGGAGACATCCGTTCGGGTCGTCCATCGCCATCGAGCGCAGGAACGTGATCCGCGGCATTCCGCCCTCGGGCCGGTACGCGGCCTCCGACAGCGCGACGAGCTCGACGTCGCTCATCCCCGGCTTCGCCCCTTCGGCCAGCGCGACCATCGCCTTGTCGGTGAGCTCGGCGGCCTTCCGGAGCCAGCCGACCTCCTCCTCGGACTTGATCAGCCGCAGGCGCGCGTACGGCAGCGTCACGTCCACGAGCTCGAGGCCTGGCAGCTTCTCGCGCAGCAGTGCGTGGTGTGCGTACGGCATGCCCATGGAGAAGGTCGCGTTCACGCCGACGAGGCCGACGCGGCCCGCGGTTACGCCGATCGCCTCCAGGCGCGCGGCCACGCGCTCGGCCGGCGAGTACCCGCCCCATTCGATGATGGGGACGTCGCTGACCTCCCGCGCGTTGGGGACGTGGTTCGTGAGGCCGGTGTACAACGCGGTTTCGTGGTCCTCGTCCAGCGAGACGACCAGGTAGCAGTGATGGAGGTCGAGGTGGTTCGAGAGCCAGAACGGGTTGGCCATGTTGGCCCGGTTCGTCCCCGAGTTCCCGAACACCACCAGCGCTGAGAGCTCGTGCTCGCGCATGAGGTCACGCGCGAGCCCGTAGCGGCGCTCCATCTCGGCGTCGGAGAACCTATCCCACATCGGCAAGCTCCTTCTTCAGCCAGTCCGCAACGAGCGGCCGGTACTTGAACGGGATGTTGTTGCACACGTGGTTGCCGTCTTCGTAGAGGACAAACCGCGTGTTCGGCGCCTCGTCGGCGATGCGCTTCGTCTGCTCCCACGGGATGATCCTGTCCAGGCGCCCGGTGATCGCCAGGCCAGGGCAACCGGCCTCCGAGATCACGGGACCGAGATCGAGCTCGAAGGCCTTCTCGCGTGCCTCCTCCGGGCTTGCGGCCCCCGAGTGATGCTCGAACGTCTCCCGTGTCAGGCCGGGAAGCCCTTCCCAGCACTCCCCGAAGTTGAAGGGCCCGCTCACCCCGGCGACCGCCTTGACGCGGGGCTCGAGCGCCGCGCGCGGCGCGTAGTACCCGCCCAGGCTCACCCCGGCGGCCCCGACGCGGTCGTGGTCGAGGTCGTCGCGCGAGGCCAGCGCGTCGAGCGCTGCGCCCACCCCGGCCTCGTAGTCGCCACGGATGTTGGTCGCGAAACCGCTCTCGCCCTGGCCCGGCCCGTCGCAGGAAAACGTCGCCATCCCGCGGTCGAGGAAGACGTTCTCCCAGAGGAAGAACTCCTCCTTCGTGGAGTCGAGGCCCGGCAGGAGCAGCACGAGCGGCGGACGCTCGACGCCGGCCGGACGCCGCAGGTTGCCTACGAGCGGCCCGTCCTCGAACGGCACCGCGATCCGCTCGGCGGTCGGGTCGAGGTGGGCGTGCGCCCGGTAGAGGCAATCGGCCGCAAGGCGCGTCGTCTCGTGGTTGCGGTCGACATCGACGACCCAGACGAACTTGGCGAAGTGGTAGCAGACGGCCGCGGCGACGAACGCCTCGCCGGCAGTGAGCGTGTTCCCGCCCGCCTCGGCCTCCTCGGCGCGTTCCCGGTGCCCGTCGCCCGTCTCCACCCAGGCGTCCAGCCAGCCGTCCCAGGACTCGATCTTCGCCGTCGTGCGGTTGAAGTCGTCCGGGTAGACGCCGTTCGCCACGAAGCGCGGCGCCCAGTTCGCGACTGCCGCCTCGACCCGGGCGTCAGGCACCGGCGACGACCTCCTCCAGCGACGTCCCGAGGTCCTCGAGCAGCACCATGGCGGAGTTTCGACCGGGCGCCGCGCTGACCGAGCCGCCGGGGTGGGTCGTGCCACCGGTGAGGTAGAGCCCGTCGATCGGCGAGCGCGGGGCGAAGCGCAGCCCTCCCGACTGCGACGGCCCCATGTCGCCGCCGTGGCACGTTCCGTGCCAGTTGTGGGCGTTCATGCGCTCGAGGTCGACCGGGCTCTTCACCACGCGCGCGAGGACCGTCTCCTCGGTCATGTTGGGCGCGAAGCGGCGCAGCTGCTCGAGGTTGCGCTCGGCAACCTCCTCCTTCACCTCTTCCCAGCGCTCGGGCCCGCCGTCGGCGAGCGTATACGGATGGAAGCCGATGACCTTGAGCGCGTGCTGACCGTCGGGCGCACGGCCCGGGTCGGCGACCGAGCCGCAGACGACGAGCAACGGCGGGTCGTCGTCGGCGAGCAGGCCGCGCTCGACGTCGTTCCCGACCCGCAGCAGGCGGTCGACCGAGGGCGCCACGCCCGACGCGACCGGCGTGACCGGCCCCGAGTGCCCTGCGAAGGTGGGCGCCTCGCTCGTGGCGTAGTGGGTCGGGAAGAGCGTGATCCCTTCGCGCCAGCGCTCGACGCCGTAGAGGAACTCGTCGCCCCACGCCTCGCTGGGCGCCATCTCGGCGAGGTGCTTGACGTGCACGGTCGAGAGGACGGCCTTGCGCGCGCGGTGAGTCTCGCCGTCGCCGGTTTCGACGCCCACGCAGCGCCCGTCCTCGAGCACGAGACCGGTCACCTGCTTCCCGGTCTGGATCGTGCCGCCGTGATCCTCGATCAGGCGCGCGAGCGCGAGCGGCAAGGCCGCCGAGCCGCCGCGCGGGAGCGTCCAGCTGTGCTGCTGGCGGCCGTACGTGAGCGAGTACGCCAGCGGCCCGGTGCCCGGACGGTCGGCCGGCTGCACGGTCATGAAGGCCATCCAGATCATGAACGCCTGCGAGTGCGGATCCTCGAACTCCGTGCGAACGACGTCCCAGGCGCTCATGGCGATGCGACGCCGCCACGTCGCGCCGAGCGCCTCATCGGGCCGCGGCGCCCGACCGTAGGGGCTGTTCCGGTACGCGCCGAACGCGCCCTTCGCCTCGTCGTAGTCGGCGATCAGCCGCCGGTAGGCGTCTGCGTCGCGGCCCGAGAACCGGGCGAACTCGTCGCACGTCTGGTCGAGGTCGCGCCACTGGGTGAGGGACTCGCCGTCCCCGAAAGCCACATGGACGACGGGATCCGGGTGGAGGTACTCGAGACCGTAGTCCTCGGCCAGGCGAAGCTCCTTGATCGCCGGACTCGCCTGGATGAGGTTGTGCGCGGTGGAGCACGAGTCGTGATGGAAGCCGGGGAGCGTGAGCTCCTCGGTGGCGGTGTTGCCGCCGACCACCGGCCGCGTCTCGAGGACGAGCACCTCGAAGCCCGCCTTGGCGAGATAGGCGGCCGAGACAAGGCTGTTGTGGCCCGCCCCGGCGACGACGACGTCCACCGTGGTCATGAATCCTCCGTTGTATGATTGTCGGACCAGGCATGGCCCGCATCGCCTACGTCGATCCCGCGTCCTTGACCGACCCGGAGCTGGTCGAGGAGCTCGAGCGCTCCCGCCGCTACGGGACGCCCCGGCCCGAGACGCAGGCGATCCGCTCCCGCGTTCCCACCGTCGCCAAGGGCTTCTCGCGCGCGTGGAACGCGATCTTCCGCGAGGGGATCGTCGAGCACCCGCTCAAGGAGCTCTGCCGGGTCTACGTCTCGAAGACGATCGACTGCCACTACTGAGGGTCGCAGCGGTCTCTCCGGGGCGGAGAGCAAGGGCTGACCGAGGCGGACTACGACGAGCTCCTCGACTTCGAGCGCTCCGACCGCTTCAGCGAGCGCCAGAAAGCCGCGCTCCTCTACACGAGCATGCTCGTCTGGGACCCCGAGGGCGTCGACGACGCGTTGTGGGAACGCCTGCGCGGGCACTTCTCCGAGGAGGAGATCGTCGAGCTGGGCTCCTTCGTCTGCCTCACCTTCGGCCAGCAGCGCGTGATCAAGACCTGGGACGTCGGCCACGGCGAGCTCCTCGCGGACACCACGGTCGGCCTCGCGCCCGAAGAGGCGGCCCACTAGATGGCCCACGTACCGGGCAGCGCCGACGAGATCCGCGCCCGCGTGCCGGCCGTCCTCGAGTCCTACGCGTTCATCCGGGACAACGTCCTCCTGGACGGCCCGGCAGACCGGGAACTGAAACAGCTCTGCTTCCGCTTCCTCGCCGGTGAGATCGAGCCCTCCGGCTACGAGGGGCGCGAGCGGGCGGCGCTCGACTGGGCGCACGCGATCGCCTGGGACTCGGACAAGTCCGACGACGCGCTCTGGGAGCGGCTCCATTCGCTCTTCAGCGAGGAGGAGCTCGTCGACCTCGGGTGCGCGATCGGGTTCGAGATGGGCCAGCAGCACTTCGTGCGGACGCTCGGCGTGACGCCCGAGCTGCCTCACGCTTCAGCCTGACCTAGTAGACGGAGCGCGTTCCCGCCCAGGACGGCCGCCTCGTCCTCGGCGTCGAGGCCCAGCTCCCGAACCGGCTCCGCCGGCCGCTCGAGCCCCATGTCGAACGGGTAATCGGAGCCGAGGAGCACGCGCTCGGCGCCGACGAAGTCGATCGCCGCGCGCAGGAGCGTCAGGTCGTGCGTGACCGTGTCCAGGTAGAAACGCCGGATCGAGTCGGCCGGCGACTCCGTCAGGCGCGAACGCGCGTCCGGCTGGAACGTGTGCGAATGGCCCAGGCGGCCGCGTAGCGACAGGATCGCCCCGCCGGCATGCGCCAGCAGGATGCGGAGCTGCGGGTGCCGCTCCAGCACGCCGGCCATGACGAGATGCGCGGCCGTGATCGTCGTCTCGAGCGGGTTCCCGGCCGTGTTCCAGAGGTAGTAGTCGTTGAGCGCCTCGATCCCGAAGCCGCGCGTGGTCGGATGGATGAAGACGAGCGCGCCGGTCTCCTCCGCGGCCGCCCAGAAGTCGGTGAAGCGGTCGTGGCCGAGATAGTCACCGCCGACGCTCGCCGCGATCTCCACACCGGAGAACCGGCCATCCTGCATGAGCTCGACGAGCTCGTCCGGACGCTCGAGATCGACGGTTCCGAGGACGGAGACCCGCGGGCCCACCATCGCAGCGAGACCCTCGTTCTGCCGTGCGGTCTCGCGCCCGACCAGGTTCACCCAGGGGCAGAGGACGACCCGGTCGACCCCGGCGCGATCCTGCTCCTCGAGGATCTTGCCCAGGTCGACGAACTCCCTCACGGCCGCACGGATGGCCTTGCCGCCGAGCTCCACGACTTGCCCGCGATCGTCCCAGTGCACCTCGGCGCCGAGGCCGGGGACGATCACGTGTGCGTGCGCGTCGACGACCGTCATGACAGGAACACCAGCACCAGGCCTCCGACGACAACGAGGCCGGCGCCCAGCCAGATCTGGAGGGTCACCCGCTCGACGTGCCTGCCCATCAGCATCGGCGACAGCAGGAGCACGACCGGCACGGAGAGGAGCCCGAGCGCGAGGACGACCGCGATGGTCGTGTAGTCGAGCGCGGCCCAGCGCGCCCAGACGGAAAGGCCGACCATCACCCCCGCGAGGATCTTGAAGGCGAGCGACACGCGCGAGCCGAGGGCAGGCCCCTCCACCGACGGCCGCAGCGGCAGCGCCACTGCGTAGAGGACGACCGCCGCGACCATGCCGAGGGTCAGCCCGAGGAGCGGCGAGGGAAGGCCCTCGAGCCCTTCCTTGATCAGGATCGGGCTGACGGCCCACGCCATCGCGGTCGCGAGCCCCGGCAGCGCGTCACGCCAAGGGATCCCCCATCCCTGGCCCTCTTCCGAGACCCGCTCGAGCGAGACGACGAGCGCCCCGGCGGTCACGAGGGCCACGCCCAGCCAGACGACGAAGGCGGGAACCTCCTGGAGGACAAGCACTGCGATAACGGCCCCGAAGACCGGCGTGGTCGAAAGCAGCGGGCTCGAGCGCGCGGCGCCGATTCGCATCTGGCTCATGTTCAGGAACGTCCATCCGACCGAGAAATGGATGACGCCGGCGAGCGAGAAGTAGAAGAGCGATAGCGCGGTCGCATCGCGGAGGAGCCCAAGGTTCTCGGTGGTGAGGCTCGCGACCGCGAGCACGCCGAGCGCAGTCACGAGCTGGATGAACGTCGCCAGGTAGGCGTCGTTCATCCCCCCGACGGCGCGTCGGTTCAGCGTCTGGAAGACGCCGAACCCGAGACCCGCCGCTGCGGCAAGCGCGGGCCCTGTCACTGCGCGGGCTGTTCCTCGTCCGGTCCGGTGGCGGGCACGCCGCCGTTTCCGAGCTTCGCGTCGCGGGGCGCCGTGCCGCCGAAGAAGAGGTCGGCCATCTCAGGGTTCGCGAGCACCTCTGCCGCTCCGCCCACCAGGAGGACACGGCCGCTCTCCATGACCACCCCGTGCGTCGAGAGCCGGAGGCCGAAGCGCACGTTCTGCTCGACGAGCACGATCGTCTTGCCCGCCTGCTTCATCAGCTCGATCGAGTCGGAGACGTGCTTGAGCGCCTTCGGGTCGAGCCCGAGCGAGGGCTCGTCCAGGAGCACGACGCGCGGGTCGAGCATGAGCGAGCGCCCGAACTCGACCATGCGCCGCTGCCCGCCGGAGAGGTTCCCGGCCTTCTCGTCCCCGCGCTCCCGGACGATGGAGAAGATGTCGGCCACCTGCGCGTAGCGCTTCTTGACGAGCCGGCGCTCGCGGCGGATGAGATAGCCGCCCATGAGGACGTTCTCGCGCACGGTCAAGTTGGGGAAGAGGCCGTGCGACTGCGGCACCTGGACGATGCCGAGCTTGAGGATGTCGCTGGGCTCGCGGCCGCCGATCGGGTTGCCGTCGAAGTGGACGGAGCCGAGCCGCGGGTTGAGCAGCCCGCTGACCACGCGCAGGACGGTCGACTTGCCGGCGCCGTTGGGCCCGACGATGCACGTGACGGACTCGTTCTCCACGGCGAGGTCGAGCCCCTGGAGGACGTCGCCGCCGCCGTAGCCCGCGAACACCTCCTGGAGACGGATCAGCACGGCTAGGTCACCCCCGCCTTCTCCTCGAGCGCGAAGTCCGCGCCGAGGTAGGCGTCGAGAACGGCAGGGTCGGCCTGCACCTGCGCGGGCGTTCCCTGGCAGATCGTCTGCCCCCGCGCGAGCACGCACACCGGGTCGCAGAGGCCGAGGACGAGCGGCATGTTGTGCTCGACGATCAGGAACGTCGACCCCTGCCGGTTCAGCTCCTCGATCATCTCCTGCATGTGGGCGATCAGCGTCGGGTTGATGCCGCCCGCGGGCTCGTCGAGCATGATCAGCTTCGGGTCGAGCATGAGAATCTGCGCGAGCTCGACGAGCTTGCCCTGGCCGTAGGAGAGCTCGCCTGCCTCGCGCTCGGCGAACCGCTGCATGCCGACGAACTCGAGCAGCTCGTAGGCGCGCTCGGCCTCGGGGCCGCTGACGGCGTCGGCGCCGAGCCTGCGCCACGAGAAGGAACGCAGCGGCGCGACGACATTCTCGAGCACCGTCATCCGCCGAAACAGGCGAGTGATCTGAAAGGTGCGCCCGATGCCGCGGTGTGCGCGCCGGTACGGAGCGAACTGGTCGATGCGCTCGCCGTCGAACCAGATCTCCCCGTGGTCGAGCGGCATGGTGCCGTCGATCAGGTTGAAGAGCGTCGTCTTGCCGGACCCGTTCGGGCCGATGAGCGCCGTGATCGTCCCGCGCTCGACCGACAGATTCACCCCGTCGACTGCCTTGACGCCGCCGAAGCGCTTCTCCACGCCCCTGACCTCGAGGATCGGCCCGGCCGGCGCCTCCGCCGCCTCCTCGGCCGCGCGCTCGACGACCCGCATCGGCTTGCGCTCGAAGCGCGCTCCGACCTCGGTGGCCTTCCCTGCCTCGCGGCGCCGTTTCAGGATGTCCCCGACGCTCGGGATGATTCCCCGGGGCAGGAAGAGCACGACGGCCATGAGCAGCGCGCCGAAGAAGATCAGGCGCACGTTGGCGTCCCAGACGCCGTTCCCGAACCAGTCGTTGAAGTCGTTGTTCGTGATCTGGTTGACCGGCTCGAGGATGAACGCCCCGATCACGGGTCCCCAGATCGTCCCGCGCCCGCCCAGGAGGACGGCGAGGACGACGAACACGCTGTAGACGATGTCGAACATGTTGCGTGGGTCGATGAAGCTCAGGTAGTAGGCGTAGACGCCGCCCGCGGCGCCGATCCAGACCGCGCTCGCGATGTAGGCGAGCGCCTTGTAGATCGGCGTGTTCACGCCGACCGCGGCCGCCTTGTCTTCGTCCTCGCGGATGGCGATCAGGCCCATGCCGAACTTCGTTCGCCGGATCCACCAGGACATGGCGACGGAGATGAGCAGGAGCCCGAAGAAGATGTAGTAGAAGGGCAGGTTGCCCCACTCGCGCGGCCAGGTCGGGAGCGGAAGCGAGATCCCGCGGTTCCCGTACGTCAGCTCCGTCCAGTTCAGCACGACGAGCTGCATGACGAAGAGGAACGCGATCGTGAGGATCACGAACGAGTGCCCGCGCGTTCGCATGATGATCGGGCCGACCGCGGCGGCGAAGAGCCCCGCGACGACTGCCGAGATGGGGACGAAGTAGAACGGGTTCGCGGCCTGCCCTCCGAACGTGTCCGCCCCGAACACGCGCAGCGAGAGGATCGCCGTCGTGTACGCGCCGATGCCCAGGAAGACGGTCTGGCCGAGCGAGACGTAGCCCGCGAAGCCGGAGATGATGTTCCAGCCGCTCGCCATGATGGCCAGGAGCAGCGAGAGGATGATGATCGTCTGGTAGTACCGGTTGTCCGAGATGATCGGGAAGACGAGGATCGTGAGCAGGAGCGCGCCAATCGCGGCCTTGGCCGCGTGCCTGGACAGGAGCCCCGCCGCAGCCGTCACAGCGCGACGTCCTCCCTGAGCTTCTGACCCATGAGCCCCTGTGGGCGCACGAGCAGCACGACCATGATCACGGCCCACGGGACCATGGTCGCCCACTGGGGCGAGATATAGATCACCGTCATCGTCTCGGCGACTCCGAGCAGGAGCGCACCGACGATCGCCCCCGGCAGGCTCCCCATGCCGCCCAGGACGATGATCCCGAGCAGACGCGAGATCCACTGGTAATGGGAGCCCGGGAGGAACGGGTAGAGCACCGAGGCGATCGAGCCGCCGGCGCCGGCCGTGGCCACTCCCACTGCGAACGTGAGCGCCGCGACCGTGCTCGGGTTCACGCCCACGAGCCGCGCCGAGCTCATATTCGCCGACACGGCGCGGATCGCCCGGCCGAGCCAGGTGACCTTGAGGATCACGTAGAGGATCGCGAGGACGCCGACGGCGATCGCGCAGCCGTAGACCTGGCCCTTGCGCAGGTAGATGTCCCCGATCCTGAAGGACTCGTCGAAGTACGACGGCGTCGCCCGGTGGAGCGTCGCGGTCCACACGATGCCCATGACGCCCTCGATGATCAGGGCGAGGCCGAAGGTCAGGATCACCGAGGTTGACGGCGGCTTCCCCTGGATCCACCGCACGCTGGTCATGTAGATCACGTAGCCGATCAGGAACATCGCCGGCGTGGTCACGAGGACGCCCAGGAGCGGATCGAGCCCCGTCTCGTTCCACATCGCCCACGTGATGAAGGCCGCCAGGATGATCAGGGCGCCCTGGGCGACGTTGATGACGTCCATGACGCCGAAGATCAGCGTCAGCCCCGAGGCGAGCAGTGCGTAGACGCCTCCGAGGAGGAGGCCGAGAACGATTGTCTGGATGAGCTGCGTCACGATGCCGTCCCGAGATGGAGACCGGCCGGGGACGGGGGTTCCCCGGCCGGCTCCGTTGGTGCTTCAGCTACGTGCTAGCCCCCAGACCACGGAGGCTTGGGGTTGACGATGGTGTCGGAGGTCGCGACGTCCTCCGGCAGCACGATCTCCTCGTCGCCGTTCTGCCACTGCGCGAGGAGGAACGCCTGCTCGGGAGCGCCGGTCTCGTCCCAGCTCAGCTCGCCGAGGATCGTTTCCACGGAGTTCTCGTGGAGCCAGTCCTTGAGCGCGGCCTGGTCGTCGATCGAGCCGACGGCCTCGACTGCGGCCTGCAGGACCTGCGCGGCCGCGAAGCCGTCCGCGGCATCCTCGGGCGGGTCCTCGTTGTTGTACTTGGCCCGGTAGGCCTCGAGGAACTCGGCGTTCCCCGGGGTCTCGGCGTCGACGTGGTAGCTGACCGCGAAGAAGATGCCCTCGGTGTTCTCGATCCCGATCGCGTCCGAGTACTGATCCGCGAACGACGGGGTCGAGGCCTGGAACATCTGCTGCGGGCTGTAACCCGCCGCGCTGAGCGCCGTGATCAGGTTGACGCCGTCCTGGAGACCGGCCGAGCCCTGTGCGATCAGGTCGGGCTTCTGGCCGGCGATCGCCGAGGCGATCGCGTCGAAGTTCACGGTCTCGGGCGGGTAGATCTCCGAGTAGACCGTCTCGACGCCGCCGGCCTCGAGCTGCTCCTGGATGCCCTCGGCGACGGGAGCGCCGAACGGGTCGTCGGCCGCGATGTAGCCGGCCGTCTTCGGCCGCTCGCCCTCGGGCAGGCTCAGGACCCACTCCGAGAAGAGATCGGCCTGGTGAGGCGCTGTCGCCTGCTGGGCGAAGAACAGATACTCGAACCCGCGGTTGAACATGTCAGGCGATCCGCCTGCCGGCTCGACGTAGACCATCTGCGCCCGCTCCGCCACGGCCGAGGCCGGGATGTTCAGGAGCGAGGAGAACGTGCCGAGGAGCAGGTCGACCTGGTCCTGGTCGATCAGCGCGTTGTAGTCGGTGACGACGAGGTTCTGGTCGGACTGGTCGTCCTTGATGACCATCTCGACCGGGCGCCCGAGCAGGCCCCCGGAATCGTTGACCATCTCCATCCAGACCTCGTAGCCGCGCCGCGCGGCCTCGCCCGGCTCGGCGAAGTCGCCGGTCAGGGGCAGAGACGCGCCGATTCGGATCGGCTCGCCGCTGGCATCCCCACCGTCTTCGGTCGCGGCCGTGTCGCTGCCGCCGCCGCCCTCATCGTCGTCGTCATCGCCGCCGCAGCCAGCCGCGAGCATCAGCGCCAGCAGCACCGGCAGCAGCGCGAGGAGCCAAACGATCCTTCTCATCTAAGACACCTCCGTTGTCGCGGATACCGATTTCCGAGGCAACCCGCCCGCGGTGCGGCGACGCCTCCGCCCCCACGCGCTCCGCCCTCAGACGACATGGATCTCGATCCCGAACTCGTTCAGCGGGACGACTCCGTCGTCGGTGACGTAGAGCGTGTTCTCGATGCACGCCGAGCCCACTCCGGGGACGAAGATCCCGGGCTCGACGTTCACGAAGCTCCCTGGGCGGAGCTCCGCAGTCTCCCCGCGCGCAACGACCGGGCGCGACGAGGTGGTGATGCCGGTGGTGTGTCCGAGATAGACGTGATTGGAGTGATCGCCGTATCCGGCGTCGACGGCGACCTTGGTCGCCTTCTCCCAGAGGTCTCCGCCCCGAACCCCGGCCCGCGCCTCCGCGAGCATGACGTTGTACATCTCTGCGGCGACGTCGTAGATCGCGCGCTGCTCCGCTGTCGGTTCCCCGACGGAGATCGTGCGATCGGTGTCCGTGTAGTACCCGGCGTACGACGCGGACAGGTCGAGCCAGAACATCTGCCCCTCCTCCAGGCGGCGTGCCGAGAAGAGGAACGGCCGGACATTCGAGATGGCGTCGCTGAACGAGCCGACGTTGATGTGCGTGGACATCCCGCTCCCGTGCAGGAACTCCGCGCCGAGCGAGGCCATGCTCTCCAGCGAGCGCAGGCACATCTCGTACTCGGGAACGCCTGCCGCAGCGGCCGCGACGGCCGCCGAGAGACCCGTGTCGGCGACCGACACGGTGCGGCGGATGTTCTCGGAGTCGTAGGCCGACGGCGAGCCGACGAGGTCCTGCCAGACGGGCGTCGCGTCCCCGAACCCGGCCTCGGGAAGGCTCTGCTCGAGGATGCCCGTGTACACCGCGGGCATCTCCGCGTCGAAGACCCCGATGCTCGCGTTCGCGAGCCCCGCTCCCGAGACGGCGTCCCGGATCGCGGCGCGGAGCTCGTCTGCGAGCCACCGCCGCGCCGGATTCGGGTACGACCGGACGTCCTCCACCCACGACATCCGGCGCGCCTCGTCGAGGTGCCACGGCTGGTCGACGAGGAGGACAGGGTCGCCGTCGAGTGGAACGAGGAACAGCGAGCTCGCCGTCGGAAAGACGTGGACGTAGCCCGCCAGGTAGCGGATCGGGTCGGAGTTCGCCCCGGCCGAGCCCCAGACGAGGAGGGCATCGAGCCCGTGCTGCTCCATGGCGGCGCGAGCCCGGGCGAGCCGGCCTTCCTGCTCTTCGCGCGGCGGCTTCGGCGCAAGCCCTCGTGACTTCTCGAGCTCAGCGCCAACGTCGAACACTGTGGTCACTCGCCTCCTCCAGGGTCGTAGTGGTCACCGGTCGTTCAGAGCCAGAAGCTTCATCTCGGTCATCTCCTCGATCGCGTAGCGGAGCCCCTCGCGGCCGAGGCCCGACTGCTTCACGCCGCCGTACGGCATGTGGTCGATGCGGAAGGTCGGCACGTCGTTCACGACGAGCCCACCCACCTCGAGCTCGTCGAACGCGCGCTTGATGGTCGGCCAGTCGCGCGTGAAGATCCCCGCCTGGAGCCCGAAGTCGCTCCGATCGACGGCGGCGATCGCCTCCTCGACGTCCTCGAACCGGGAGACGACGACGAGCGGGGCGAACGCTTCCCGGCAGGAGACCTTCATCGACTCGTCGACGCCTGTGAGCACGGTGGGCTCCCACAGGCGGCCGTCGTGACCGCCGCCCGCAAGCGTCTCCGCGCCTCCTGCCCGCGCCTCGTCGACCCACTCGGCGACCCGCGCCGAGGCGCCGTCGTCGATCAGCGGGCCGACATCGGTGGCCTCGTCGAGCGGATCGCCGGCGCGCAGCTCCGCCACGTGCGGGAGGAACTCCTCGAGGAAGGCGTCGTGGATGGACGCGTGCAGGAAGACACGCTGCACGGAGATGCAGGTCTGCCCCGCGTAGACGAAGCCGCCCCAGGCCACGCGTTCGGCGGCGAAGGGCACGTCGGCGTCCTCGTTGACGATCACCCCGGCGTTGCCGCCGAGCTCGAGCGTCACCCGCTTGCGGCCGGCGCGCGCCTTCAGCGCCCAGCCGACGCCCGGACTGCCCGTGAAGGTGAGCATCTTGATCCGGTCGTCCTCGACGAGCGGCGCGGCGACGTCCGTGGAGCTCGGAACGACGGCGATCCCACCTTCGGGCCAGCCGGCCTCGAGCACGATCTCACCAAGGCGCAGCGCGCTCGCGGGCGTCTGCGACGCAGGCCGGATCACGATCGGGTTCCCGGCAGCCAGCGCCGGCGCGACCTTGTGGACGACGAGGTTGAGCGGGAAGTTGAACGGCGAGATGCCGACGATCGGCCCAAGCGGGACGCGGCGGACGTGGGCCGTGCGGCCCTCCATGCCCGGGGCCCAGTCGAGCGGCACGATCTCGCCGTAGATCCGCTTGGTCTCTTCTGCGGCGATGCGGAAGGTGAACGAGGCCCGCTCGGCTTCGACGCGCGCGGTCTTGATCGGCTTGCCTGCCTCGAGGGCAATCGTTCGGGCGAGCTCGTCGCGCCGCTCCGCGATGAGGTCGGCAACGCGGTTGAGGATCTCGGCACGGCGCCAGGAGGGCAGCCGGCGCGTCTCTTCGAAGGCCTGCACGGCCCTGGTGATCGCCTCCTCGATCTCCTGCGCGCCCGCGCGGTGGACGACGGCGACGAGACGACCGTCGAACGGGCTCCTGACCTCGGTTGCGGCGCCTGAGAGCACCGTCCGCCCGCCCACGAGCGCGCCGAGCTCTCCAAGCTCGGCCTGAGCCGCGTCGCCGGGGCGAGCGGCCTCGAGTTCCGTGGCGCGCAAACGCTCGGTGGTGCTCATCGGCGGCTCCTAGTCCGCAAGGCCGGCGGGCTCCTCGATCAGGGCGGCGAGCTCGGACAGAAATTGCGCCGCGCGGGCGCCGTCGATGACGCGGTGGTCGCAGGAGAGCGTGAGCGCCATCATCGGCCGCACGCCCGGGCTGCCGTCCACGGGAACGACGCGCTCGACGATCCGGCCGACTGCCAGGATGGCGGCCTGCGGGGCGTTGACGACCGCGTTGAAGGCGTCCACCCCGTACATACCGAGGTTGGAGATCGTGAACGTGCCGCGCTCCAGGTCATCGGGCCTGAGCGCGCCCTCACGCGCGCGGGAGACGACGTCCTCGCGGCGGGCGGCGATCTCGCCGAGCCCGAGCCGGTCGGCGCCGTGGACGACGGGCACGACGAGCCCGTCGTCGACCGCGACTGCGATCCCGACGTTCACCTCGTCGTTGAGGCGGATGCTCCCGTCGTCCCAGGCCGCGTTCGCCTGGGGATGCCGGGCCAGGGCCGCCGCGGTCGCACGCACGAGCAGATCCGTGACGCTGACATCGCGCCCGAGCCGGTCGCGAGCCACAGACCGCCAGCTGGAGAGCCTGCCGGCATCGACCTCTCGCAGAAGATAGAAGTGCGGCGCCGAGGCCCAGCTCTGGGCGGTTCGCTCGGCCATGATGCTCCAGATCCGTGACAGCGGCTGCGATCCGCCCTGGATGGTGGCTGCCGGCGCGGGAGCCGGCGAGGCGAGGATGTCGGCCGCAACGACGGCGCCTCCTGGGCCACTGCCCTCTCCGAGCGCATCCAGGTCGATCCCCTGCTCGGCCGCAAGGCGGCGCGCCTTCGGGGAGGCGAGGCGGCGGCGCGCGTCGCGCCTGGGAGCCTCGACGGTCGCGGCGGCCACGGGTGCCGCCGCCGCAGGCGCCTGCTCGGGCGCCGGGGACGATCCGTTCTCCGGCAGCGCCTCGCCGGGCGCCAGGATGACGGCGACTGCCTCGCCGACCGGCACGTCGGCGCCCTCGGCAGCGCGAAGCCCGGCGAGGAGCCCGTCGGTGGGCGCCTCGATCTCGACGGTCACCTTGTCCGTCTCGACCTCCATGAGCGGCTCGCCCTTCGCGACCTCGTCGCCCTCGGCCTTGAGCCACCGGAGCACCTTGCCGGTCTCCTGGGCCATTCCGAGGGCGGGCATGATCACGTCGGTTGCCAACGGCTAGGTCCCGAGCCCCTCGCCGTGCGCGCCGGCGACGACCCAGTCGAGCGTGCCTTCGCGGTTCTTGTGCGACTCGGTCTCGCGCGTCGTGGGCAGCGGCCCGCTGACCGTGTAGTGGCCGCCTCCGGCGACGAGAAGCTCCTCGGCCGGGAAGCGCGTGATGATCTCGCAGCCGTCCTCGGTGACGACGAGCTGCTCCTCGATGCGCGCGGCCGACCAGCCGTCCGACGCGGGCCAGAACGTCTCCAGCGCGAAGACCATGCCCGGCTCGATCGTCTCCGGATGATCGAACGAGACGAGGCGGCTGAAAATGGGCTTTTCCCAGATCGAGAGGCCGACCCCGTGCCCGTACTGGAGCGCGAAGGCGGCCTCCTCGTCCGGGAAGCCGAACTCTCCGGCCTCGGGCCAGATGGAGACGACGTCCGCCGTCGTCACACCGGGCTTGATGAGCGCGATCGCCTGGTCGAGGATGTCGCGGCAGTGCTTGTAGGCGTCGACCTGCGCGCGCGACGCGCTTCCGACGGCGAACGTGCGGTAGTAGCACGTGCGGTACCCGTTGAAGGCGTGGAGGATGTCGAAGTAGGCAGGGTCGCCGGGGCGCAGCATCCGGTCGGTGAAGACGTGCGGGTGCGGGCTGCAGCGCTCGCCCGAGATGGCGTTGACGCCCTCGACGTGCTCGGAGCCGAGCTCGAAGAGCACGCGGTTCACGAGCGCGACGCACTCGTTCTCGCGCATCCCCGGCTTCATGGCCCGGAAGAGCTCCTCGTAGGCCGCGTCGACCATGGCGCAGGCCGTGTTCAGCAGCGTGATCTCGTCCTCCGTCTTGATCTTGCGGACGTCCTGCATCAGCGCCTGGCCGTCGACGACGCGGATCCCCTCGGCCTGGAGCGCCTCGAGGACGGGCAGCTCGATCACGTCGACGCCGAGCGGCTCGTCGAGCAGGCCGCGCTCCTCGAGCTCCACCCGGATCTTCCCCGCGACCGACTCCGCGCGACCCTTGACCGAGCCCCTGAGCGTCGAGATCCCGGCGCGAGAGCGCTCCTCGCCGAGCCACGGGTTGTAGAGCTTGTGGTGGCGGGCGGCCGACCCGAAGTCCCACATGATCGGGTCGTCACCCTGCGGCAGGAGGCAGAAGCGGATGAGCTTGTCCATCGCCCACGTCCCGATGTGGGTTGCCGTGATGTAGCGGATGTTGGCCATGTCGAAGCAGAGGAGCGCCCCCAGCTCGGACTGCGCAAGGCCTTCCTTCGCCCGCGCGAGCCGCTCGCGGCGCAGGCGGTCGAAGTCCACCCGCTGCTCCCAGTCGACTCCCATGGTTCCGAACGACTTCAGGCCCATCTCATGCCTTTCCGACGAGTGACTTGGCGAGCTCGAAGACGCTCTCGGCGGTCGGCACCGTCTGGTCCTCGAGCACGGGCGAAAACGGAATCGGGACGTCCATCGCACCCGCGCGCGTCACCGGCGCGTCGAGGTGGAAGAAGGCGCCCTCGCCGATCACGGCGGCGATCTCGGCCGAGGCGCCGTAGCTCTGGTGGCCCTCGTCGAGGACGATCGCGTGACCGGTCTTGGCCGCCGAGCCGACGATCGTCTCGCGGTCGAGCGGGACGAGTGTGCGCGGGTCGACGACCTCGGCGCTCACTCCCTCGCGGGCGAGCTCGTCGGCGGCCTCGAGCGCGACGTAGACCATCGAGCTCGTGGCCACGAGCGTCACGTCCTCGCCTTCACGCTTCACGTCGGCGACACCGAACGGCAGCGTGTACTCCTCCTCGGGCACCGGCCCCTTGGTCGCGAACATCATCTTGTCCTCGAATACGACGACGGGGCTGTCGTCTCGGATAGCTGACTTCAGGAGGCCCTTCGCGTCGTAGGGCGTCGCCGGCATCGCGACCTTGAGCCCCGGGATGTGCGCCACCCACGCGTGGAGGCTCTGGCTGTGCTGGGCGGCGGAGCGCCGCGTCGCGCCGAGCGTGGTGCGCACCGTGAGCGGCGCCTTGAGGCGCCCACCCGACATGTAGTGCACCTTGGCGGCCTGGTTGACGACCTGGTCCATCACCAGGGTGAGGAAGTCCCCGAACATGATGTCGACGACCGGGCGCATGCCCGTCATGGAGGCGCCGAGCCCGATGCCCGTGATCCCGGCCTCCGAGATAGGCGAGTCGAGGACGCGCTGAGGGCCGAACTCCTCCACGAGGCCGGAGAGGACCTTGAAGGGCGTCCCGGCCTCGGCCACGTCCTCGCCGATGACGAAGACGGTCGGGTCGCGACGCAGCTCCTCCGCGAGGGCCTCGTTGACGGCCTGGGCAAGCGAGATCTCGCGTGCCCCGCTCGTCACCGGCTCCTCGACGCTAGGGATGGACATGCTCGTCGACCTCGGACGGATCCGGGAAGGGAGCGGCGAGCGCATGCTCCACGGCGGCCGCGACCTCGCCCCCGACCTCGTTCTCGATCTGCGTGAGCGCATCGGCGTCGGCCAGGCCTTCGGCAACGAGCCACTCGCCGAGGATCTGCAGGGGATCGCGCTCGCCGGACCACTCGATCTCCTCGTCCTCGGAGCGGTAGTAGGCGCGGTCGACGTCGCCGACGTGGTGGCCGTGGAAGCGGTACGTGTTGCACAGCAGAAACGCGGGCCCGTCCCCGGAGCGCGTGCGCTCGACGGCACGCCGCGCCGCGGAGTAGACGGCGCGGACGTCCTGTCCGTCCACCTCCTCCACCGGGATGCCGAACGCCGCCGGCCGGCCGGCGATGTCGCCTGCCGTGTTCTCCGAGTAGTGCGTGTACTCGCTGTAGAGGTTGTTCTCGCACACGTAGATGACCGGAAGCTTCCAGAGCGAGGCCATGTTCATCACCTCGTAGAGGACGCCCTGGCCCAGCGCGCCTTCGCCGAAGAAGCAGACGGCGACGTGATCCGTGCCGCGCGCCTTGGCGGAGAAGGCAGCCCCCGTGGCGATGCCGGCCGAGCCGCCGACGATCGCGTTCGCCCCCAGGTTGCCGTTCTCGTGGTCGGCGATGTGCATGGAGCCGCCCTTGCCCCGGCAGTAGCCCTCCTCCTTGCCGAGGAGCTCGCAGAACATGCGGTCGACGTCGGCGCCCTTGGCCAGGCAGTGACCGTGTCCGCGGTGCGTGCTCGTGATGTAGTCCTGCTTCGTCAGCGCTTCGCAGACGCCGACGGCGACGGCCTCCTGGCCGATGTAGAGGTGCGCGAGACCCGGCATCTTCGCCGAGCGGTAGAGCTCGTTCACGCGCTCCTCGAAGGTCCGGATACGCCGCATCTGCCCGTACATCCGCAGCGCGAGCTCCGGCGAGACGTCGGCGAGCGGGCGCGCCTGGGTCGCCACTAGTGCACCACCTTTCGGAGGCCCGACATGTGCGCCATGACCTCGTAGACGACCGCGAAGTCCTGCTCGACGTAGCCCATCGCCCGCGCCGCCGTAAGCAGCTCGTTGGAGATCGCCGTCGTCGGCATGGGGACGTCGAGCTTGCGGCCCGCCTCGAGAGCGAGGTTCATGTCCTTCTGCATCATGTTGACGTTGAACCAGGCCTCGTCCGGCATCTCGAGGACGAAGGGGCCGCGGTACTTGAGCATCGGGGACGCGATGACGCTCTGGAGCAGCGCCTCGACCGCGACCTCCTTGTCGATCCCGTCCTTCTCGGCGAGGAGCAGGCCCTCGCAGAACGCGACCATCTGGACGTGCAGGCTCAGGTTGATGGCGATCTTCATCAGCAGGGCCTGGCCGTTGGAGCCGATATGCATGACGGTCGGGCCGATGTCGCGGAGGATCGCTTCGACCTCGTCGAAGGCCTCCTCGTCGCCCCCGACCATGATCGAGAGCCGTCCTTCCTCCAGCGTGCTGACGCTTCCGGAGACCGGCGCGTCGAGCATGCGTGCGCCCAGGTCGGCGACCTGCTCCGCCAGAGCCCGGCTGGCCTCCGGCGTTCCGGTCGTCATGTCGACGTAGACCTTCCCGGGGCGGAGCCCCGCGAGGATGCCGTCGGGGCCCTGGGTCACCGCTTCGAGCGCGGCGACGTTCGTGACCATGCTGAAGACGACGTCCGCGGCCTCGGCCACTTCGCGCGGTGAATCCTTGAGGTCGAGCCCGAGCTCGACGAGGGGCGCAGCCTTGTCGCGGGAGCGGTTGTACCCGGAGACCGTGTGGCCCGCGGCCAGCAGGCGCCTCGTGACGCCGCCGCCCATGACCCCGAGGCCGACGAACCCGACGTTCGCCACGCCTTAGCGGCTCCGCTTTCGGCTGCGGCTCGACTTCGCGGTCGCCGCGTCGACGGCCTCCTCGACCCGGCCGAGGTGCTCGCGCATGCGCTCGCGCGCCTCGTCGGGTCGCCCCTCGGCCATGGCGGCGATGATCAGCCCGTGGTCCTCGATCGACTGCTCGGGGCTGCCGGGAATCTTGTAGATCGACCCGAGGGCGCGCTCGAGCTGGTCGCGGATGGCGTGCATGAGGTGAAGGATGAGCCGGTTCTGCGTCGCCTCCGCGATCGTGAGGTGGAAGGCGACGTCGGCCTCGATGTACTCCTCGCGGTCGGCGAGTCCCTCGCGCATGACCTCGGTCGCGTCGCGCATGCGCTCGAGGTACGCCTTGTTGCCCCGCTCGGTGGCGAGCGCCACAGCCTCGCCCTCGAGGATGCGGCGCACCTCGAAGAGCTCCCGCAGGCTGCCTTCCTCGACTGCGAGCAAGAGCGAGAGCGAGTCGTTCAGGGGGTTGCGGAAGTGCGCAACCACGTACGCGCCGCTGCCCCCGGCGCTGATCAGGCCCTTGGACTCGAGCATGCGGAGCGCCTCGCGCACGGACGAGCGCCCGACCCCGTAGTGCTGCATCAGCTCGCGCTCGGTGGGGAGCGCGTCGCCCGGCTTCAGGTGCCGCTCGCTGATGAGCGCCAGCAGGCTGTCGGCCACGAGCTCGTACGTGTTGCGGCGCTCGATCGGCCGGCGGAGGGCCAGGACGGATTCGGGTGTCTGATCGTCAGACAATGGACACCTGCCTCATTTATAACGCCGTCCCCCGCACCTTGGCAAGCCGCTTTCCGAAAGCTTGACAGGTCACAGGCCGCCTGCACATACTCGCCTGTCAGACAGTCGGACAAGCCTACACCACTGGGACGTGGCTGTCCGCGGAAGGAGGGGACGAATGAAGTTGCAACGCTTGGTCGGTCGCCGGGTGCTCGTCGGCCTGGCGGTCACGGCGCTGGTTGTCGCCGCGGCCGTCAGTGCCTCCGGGCCGACCGTCAACCAGCAGATTCGGGTCGCGAACGCTCCTGATCTGATCCTCTACAACGGCGTCATCAGCACGCTCGACGGCTCGAACTCGACCGTGAAGGCGATCGCGGTTCGAGACGGCAAGATCATCGCCACAGACGATCAGAACGGCCCCATCAAGGCCCTCGCCGACAAGGGCACGACGGTCGTCGACCTCAAGGGCAGGCGCGTGCTCCCAGGTCTCATCGACGGCCATCTCCACGGAATGCGTGAGGGCTACCACTGCTGGACGCAGGTCGTCCGGCTCGACCTCGTCACCAGCCGCTCCACGGCACTGGCCATGTACGCGGCCAAGGCCGTCGAGCTGCCCGACGGGAAGTGGATCTGGACGACCCAGGGTGGGTGGAGCCTCCCACAGCTCGACGACCCCACCCTCTTCACGTTCGCCGAGCTCAGCGCCGCGGCTCCGGCCAACCCGCTCTGGATCCAGGGCGGCGGCTTCGCCGGGGCGCGCGTGAACCAGGCCGCGCTCACCGCGCTCGGGCTCGGGCCGGGCTCGCCCGGCGTCGTGCTCGACGCGAACGGCAACCCGACCGGCCAGCTCATCGCGCCCGCGACGACGGCCGCGAACCAGGCCATCCTCGCCCAGCTCGACGCGATCGGCGTGGACGGCGAGGCGAAGTGCCTGAGCGACTTCATCCGCGAGGCGAACAGCCGCGGGCTCACGGCCTGGAAGGACGCCGGCGGCAACGACGCCCCCTGGGGCACCGGCGGAGCGATCAACGACAAGCTCCACGTCGAAGAGGGCGCGATGCAGCTCTACCGCAACGGCGGCCTCAACGCCCGCATCGCCTTCAACGCGATGAGCGGGTACGACATCAACCGGGTGATCCCCGAGACGCAGAACGCCCTCGGCTTCCTCGGAGATGACATGTTCAAGTACCTCGGGCCGGGCGAGGACGTGATGGCCACCGATCCGCAGTACGCGGACGTGATGCGCTGGTCCGCCTCCAAGCGACTCAGCGTGGAGACACACGTCGGGAACATCGACGCGATCCTGAACGGGTTCGAGGCAGCCGACCAGGTCTACGACGTCGGCAAGCTCAAGTGGCGCATCGCCCACCCGGGCAACGGGCAGCCGAGCGACGAACAGCTCGCGCGGGCGAAGGCGCTCGGAATCGGCTGGGCCCTGACGATCGCTCCCGTGCAGGACGGGGGCACCGGCCCGCGCTTCAAGACGACGAAGGAGAACAGCGCACAGATGTGCCTGATGACGGACGCGATGAACGTCGCTCCGTGGCCGCCGTTCCTGAGCCTCTTCTTCGTCACCACCGGCCAGACGCTTCTCCCGGGCGACGAAGGCGTGCCGCCCGAGGAGCGGCTGACCCGCCTGGAGGCGCTCCGTTCCTACACCTCCGATTGCGCGTGGTTCCTCGACCTGGACGACAAGGTCGGCACGCTCGAGGCGGGCAAGTACGCAGACCTGATCGTCCTGGACAAGGACTACTTCAAGGTCCCGGACAGCGAGATCTGGAAGATCCAGTCGCTCCTGACGGTCGTCGACGGCCGAGTCGTCTACGGCGCCGGCGAGTACTCCAACCTCGACTAACACCGGGAAAGCCGGGCAAAGCCAACCAGACCGAGCCGCTCCGAAAGGGGCGGCTCGGTCGCGTCTGGCCGCCTTGACTTCGCGCGCGCAAGGGGCAGATACTCGGCTTGTCAGACAGTCGGACAGGCCCGCGGACCCTCGGTCTGTCCACACGACGAGGGGAGGTCAGGTGAAACGCGTGTTCAGGGGGAAGCTCCTGGTCGGACTCGCGCTGGCGGCGTCGGCGATCGCGGCAGTGGCGATCGCGGCGAGCCCACAGTCCGTCAACCAGCAGGTCGCGGCGGCCAACGCCCCCGACCTGATCCTCTACAACGGCAAGATCTCGCTGCTCGACGACAAGAACACCGTCGTGAAGGCGATCGCCGTCCGCGACGGCAAGGTCATCGCCTCCGACGACCAGAGCGGCCGCATCAGGGCACTCGCAGGCCCCAACACGGAGGTCGTCAACCTCGACGGCCGCCGGGTGCTGCCCGGCTTGATCGACGGGCACCTGCACGGCATGCGCGAGGCCTACCACTGCTGGACGCAGGTCGTCCGGCTCGACCTCGTCACCAGCCGCTCCACGGCACTGGCCATGTACGCGGCCAAGGCCGTCGAGCTGCCCGACGGGAAGTGGATCTGGACGACCCAGGGTGGGTGGAGCCTCCCACAGCTCGACAACCCCACCCTCTTCACGTTCGCCGAGCTCAGCGCCGCGGCTCCGGCCAACCCGCTCTGGATCCAGGGCGGCGGCTTCGCCGGGGCGCGCGTGAACCAGGCCGCGCTCACCGCGCTCGGGCTCGGGCCGGGCTCGCCCGGCGTCGTGCTCGACGCGAACGGCAACCCGACCGGCCAGCTCATCGCTCCCGCGACGACGGCGGCGAACCAGGCCATCATCGCCCAGCTCAACCAGCTCGGGATCGACGGCGAGGCCGACTGCCTCGCCGACTTCATCGCCGAGGCCAACAGCCGCGGCCTCACCGCGTGGAAGGACGCAATCGGCAACGACGCCCCCTGGGGCACCGGCCTGGCGAGCAGCGAAGGCCTGCACGTCGAGGAGGCCGGGATGCAGCTCTACCGCGAAGACCGCCTCAACGCTCGCATCGTCTTCAGCAGCATGCAGCGGGTTCGGCGACGGCGCACGCCTGAAGGCGGAGACGGCGAACTCCCTCGGCTTCCTCGGGGACGACATGTACAAGTACCTCGGCCCCGGCGAGGACTCGATGGTGACCCAGCCGGACTACCTCGACATCATCCGCTGGTCGGTCGCGAGGCGGCTGAGCGTGGAGACGCACGTCGGCGGCTCCATCGACGCGATCCTCAGCGGGTTCGAGGAGGCCGACCAGACCTACGACGTCGGCAAGCTCAAGTGGCGGATCGCCCACCCGGGCAACGGGGAGCCGACCGACGCGCAGCTCGCGCGGGCGAAGGCGCTCGGGATCGGCTGGGCCCTCACGATCGCTCCCGTCCAAGATGGGGGCACCGGCCCGCGCTTCAGGACGACGAGGGAGAACAGCGCGCACATGTGCCTGATGACGGACGCGATGAACGTCGCTCCGTGGCCGCCGTTCCTGTCCCTCTTCTTCGTCACCACCGGCCAGACGCTTCTTCCGGGCGACGAAGGCGTCCCGGCCGATCAGCGGCTGACCCGCATGGAGGCGCTCCGCTCCGCGACCACCGACTGCGGCTGGTTCCTCGACCTCGACGGCAAGGTCGGCTCGCTCGAGAACGGGATGCTCGCCGACATGATCGTCCTGGACAAGGACTACTTCTCGGTTCCGGACAGCGAGATCTGGAAGATCCAGTCGCTCCTGACCGTCGTGGACGGACGCATCGTCTACGGCGCCGGCGAGTACGCCGGCCTGGACTAGAAGCCACCGAAACGACAATCGAAACGGGCCGTCCCAACCGGGGCGGCCCGTTCGCTTTTCGGAGTCTTGACACCGCCCGGCCGACGGGCAGATACTCGCGTTGTCTGACAGTCGGACAGTCGGTCAATGGAGGTGGTGGGGAATGCAGGCACTGCGCTTTGTCAGGCGCCGACCCCTGCTCACACTTGCCGCTGTCGCCCTCGTCGTGGCGACCGCAGTGGGAGCGACGGAGCTGTCGGTGAACAAGCAGGTTCGGCGCGCGAACGCGCCTGACCTGATCCTCTACAACGGGGCGATCACGACCCTCGACGCCAAGGGCTCGACCATGAAGGCGATGGCGATCCGGAACGGGAAGATCATCGCCATGGACGACCAGAACGGGCGCATCAAGGCGCTCGCCGACGAGGGCACGAAGGTCGTCAACCTGAACGGCCGCCGCGTCCTTCCAGGGCTCATCGACGGCACGCTCCACGGAATCCGGACGGGCTACCACTGCTTCACCCGCACCGTCCGGCACGACACGACCTTCAAGCGGGCGGACGCGCTGGCCGAGTACACGCGGGTCGCGGCGCAGACGCCGCCGGGCAAGTGGGTCTGGACGACCAGCGGATCCTGGAACGTCGCCCAGCTCGACGTCCCGGGGATGTTCACGAAGGCGGAGCTCGACGCCCGCGCGCCGAACAACCCGGTCTTCGTCCAGGCCGTCGGCTTCAACGGCGTCCAGGTGAACACGGCAGGCCTGACCCGCCTCGGCCTCACGGCCGGCATGCCCGGCGTCGTGCTCGACGCGAGCGGGCAGCCGACCGGCCAGCTGACCGGCACCGCCAGCCAGGCCGCCTCGCGGTCGATCGGCGCCGAGCTCGGCCAGCTGACGACCGAGGAGCAGGCGGACTGCCTCGAGGACTTCATGCGCGAGGCGAACCGTGTCGGCCTGACCGGCTGGGACGACCCGGGCGGGAACGACCCGTTCGACCCGAACGGCACCGGCATCACGGTGCTCCGCGACCAGCACGGCTACCAGGCCGTCAACCTCCTGTACCGCCAGGGACGGATGACGACCAGGGTCACGTTCAACCTGAGCTGCTTCGGCCCCGACGCCGTGATCGGCGTCGAGTGCGTGAAACGGCACACGTTCAATGCGATCAGCCGGCTCGGGGACGACATGCTGCGCCTCAGCGGCATCGGCGAGGACGTCCTCCAGGTCGGCCCCGACGGCGTCTACCCGGAGGAGGACTACCACGAGATCCTCGTCCACCTCGCCAAGAACGACTGGAAGTTCCAGCACCACGCCACCGCCGAGGCGACGCAGCACTCGATGGTGGACATGTGGGAGGAGGTCAACGAGACCGAGGCGCAGATGGACGACCTCGGCTGGGTCATGCTGCACCCGGGCGAGGGGCCCGAGGATCCGAGCCAGGAGGTCCTCGACCAGCTGGCGAGCCTCGGAGCGGGGATCGTCCCGACGAACCCCGGCGGCCGGGGCGGCGGCACCTCTCACCCGCCCTACAAGCGCATCTACTCGAGCGACGCCGAGAGCTGCCTCGGCACCGACGCGCTCAACGCCTCGACCTACTCGCCGTTCGTCAGCCTCTGGTACGTGCACAGCGGCAAGACGTACGTGCCGGGGCAGGCGGGCGTCGTGCCCGAGCAGCGGCTGACGCGCACCGAGGCACTCGAGATGGCGACGAAGAAGTGCGGCTGGTTCATGGAGCTCGAGGACAAGGTCGGCACGCTCGAGGTCGGCAAGTACGCCGACCTGATCGTCACGAGCAAGGACTACTTCAAGGTCCCCGTCGACGACATCCGCTCGCTCACGTCCGTGCTCACGGTCGTGGACGGCAAGGTCGTCTACGGCGACGCCGAGTTCGCGAGCCTGGACTAGATCGCAGGCAGGCAGGCGGCTCCCCCGGCCCCGGGCGCCGGGGGAGCCGCCCTCGACCGACCTTCTCGTACCCTTCCGCTGTGGCTGCGGTCGAGCATCGCTGTCCGGGCTGCGGGTCGCCCCCGAAGATCACCGTCGGCGCGCCCTATGTCGGCGTGGTCGGGTTCCTCTGGTGGAAGAAGCCGTTCGAGGAGCAGCTTTACCGCTGCGCCGAGGGCCACATCTACTCGGTGCACGTCAGCGGCGCGGAGACGACCGTCGAGCCGCACGACAGCGTCGAGGCCTGGCTCGAGGCGCGCACCGGCGGGGAAGCTCCCACCCGTCCGCCGGGGATCTAGAGCTTCCGCGGCGGGAGCTCGACCTCGAACGAGGTCCGCGCGACGTAACGGATCTCCGGGGGGCCGTCGACCGCGAAGCCGAGCGCGAGCAGCGGCTCTGCCCTGACCGGGCCCACCGCCTCCCCGCGCTCCCAGCTCGCCTCGCCTCGCCGGACGCGAAACGCGCGCACCCCCGCCGCCTCGAAGATCCCCAGCTCGTGCGCGCCGAGCTCGCTCGGCTCGGCCGGGCCGCGGCGCTCGTAGGCGAGCGACACGCCGAAGCCGCCCGCATCCACTCTTCCATCGCGCACACGCGCGCGCGCGAGACGCACCGGAAACCCGAGGAATGCGCCTCCCATCCCGAGCGTCGTGACGCGCAGCGCGAGGAAGACGACGGCCGTCTCCTCGCCGTGGCGGGCGTAGACGCGCACGTTCACCTGCGAGAAGCGGGGAATCGGGAGCACGCCGAGGCGGCCGCCCTCCCATCGCAGCGCCGCGAGCGTGACGAGATGACGCCCGTCCACCGTGGCGGGCTCCAGCCCCGCAGGGAGTGTGTGCGCGACGCTTTCGGAGTCCGTCTCCCAGCTCGCGAGGACGAGGTCTCGGGCCCGGTGGCGGAGAAGCACGGCAGGAAGCCTAGGCGCGAGGCGGAACTGCCTGTCGTGGACACAGGTGCCGCCATCGACAGCTTCCTGCGCAGCCAGTCGCTCTCCGACGCGACCCGGCGCGCCTACCGCCGCGACCTCGAGGAGCTCGCGAGCTGGCTTCGCCGCAACGGCCTCGGGCTCGAATCGTTCGACGCACGCGCCTTCGCGCGCTACGCGGCGGAGCTCGGCGGCGATCGGCCCGGCCGCACCCCGCGCAAGCTCGCCCAGACCACCGTCGCGCGCAAGCTCGCCGCCGTTCGCTCGCTCGTGCGCGCGACCCGCGGCCCGGCCCACGTCCCCGATCTGGCGGTCTCCGGCCGGCGCCGGCGCCGCCTGCCGCACGCTCCCCGGCCGGCGGAGACCGACGCGATCCTGGCCGACGTGGAGCAGGAGGGCCCGCTCGGCTTGCGGAACAGGGCGCTCCTCGAGCTCGTCTACTCGGCCGGGCTCCGGACGCAGGAGGCCGTCGACCTGAAGCTGGCGGACGTCGACTTCGAGCAGGAGATCGTCCACGTGCACGGCAAGGGCGGCAAGGAACGGGTCGTTCCCCTGGGAGAAGAGGCGGCCTACCACCTGCGGCGCTATCTGGAAGATGGGCGCCCAGACCTGGCGCGGGGCGCGATCGACACGCTCTTCCTCTCCACGCGCGGGAAGCCGCTCGAGACCTCGACCCTCCGCAAGCTGCTGCCCAACCCCCACCGCCTCCGCCACGCCTTCGCCACACATCTCCTCGAGGGCGGCGCCGACCTCCGGACGATCCAGGAGCTCCTCGGGCACTCGTCGCTCTCCACCACCCAGATCTACAGCCACGTCGACGCCAAGCGGCTCAGGAAGGTCTACGACCGTGCCCACCCGCGCGCCTGACACCAACGGCCATGTCCGGGGTCAGGCTCCGGACGTGCCCGATCCGGCCGTGGAAGGCTTTCTCGCCCTGCTCGCCGCGCGCCGGGCGCCACGAACGGTCGACGCGTACCGGCGCGACCTCGCCGACCTGGCGGGCTACCTGGGACGTACGCCGGCGACCGCAGGGCCGGACGACATCGAGGGCTGGCTCGCCGACCTGCGCGGGCGGGGCCAGGCGCCGAGCTCGATCGCGCGCCGTGCCGCCGCCGCCCGTACCTTCTACCGCCATCTGATCGCGCTCGGCCAGCGGAGCGACAACCCGGCCGCGGACGTCGACCTACCGCGGAGGCGGCAACGGCTTCCCCGCTCCCTCTCCCTCGGCGAGGTCGAGCGCCTGATCGACGCGGCCAACGGCACGACCCCCCGCAGCGTGCGCGACCGGGCCCTCATCGAGCTCCTGTACGGGGGCGGCCTCCGCGTGAGCGAGGCGGTCGGCCTCGAGCGCGGCGGCGTCGACCTGGAGAACCGCACCGTCCGGTGCGTCGGGAAGGGAGACAAGGAGCGCGTCGTCCCGCTCGGAAGCGAGGCGGTGGAGGCACTGCGCCGCTATCTGAGCCGGGGCCGGCCCTACCTCGACAGGCGGCATCGTCCAGAGCTCTTCCTCAATGCACAGGGCGGCGCCCTCACGCGCGCCGGGGCATTTCTCATCGTCCGCCGGCTCGCGGCGAAGGCAGGGCTCGACCCGGAGCGCATCCACCCGCACCTGCTCCGGCACTCGTTCGCCACCCACCTGCTCGAGGGCGGAGCCGACCTGCGCAGCGTGCAGGAGATGCTCGGGCACGCTGACCTCGGCACGACCGAGATCTACACGCATGTTTCGGATCGGCGCCGGCGCGATATCTACTTCAAGGCGCACCCGCATGCGCGTCGTGCACGGACGCGGAGCGATCTTGGAGAGCCTGAACCCTGACCTGATCGGCACGCTGACCCTCGGCGGAGGGCTGGGTGTGCTGCTCGCCATGTTGGCCCAGCGGTACGCGCTGCTCGAGCAGCGCCGGGAGAGGCGCTGCCCGGCCTGCGGCGTCATCCGGCGCCGCGGTTCTTGCAGCTGTAACTAGCCGGCTAGGCGGGCGAGGCGACCTCGGCGACCTCGGTGAGGCGCCCGGTCCGGCAGTCGTAGACCCAGCCCGAGATCTCGAGCGAGCCGGGAAGATGCGGCGACTCGCGGATGGTGCTCAGGCTCGTCCGCACGCTCTCCTCGAGGTCGGAGAAGGGCTTGAAGTCGATGTCGGTGGCGTCGGAGCCCGCCTCCTCGCTGAGCTTCGAATGCAGCTGGTCGTTGCTGAACGTGAGCATCCCGCAGTCCGTGTGGGCGATCACCGCTACCTCCTGGGTTCCCAGGAGCCAGTGGGAGATGATCAGCGAGCGGACGGCGTCCTCGGTCACGAGCCCGCCGGCGTTCCGGATCACGTGCGCGTCGCCTTCCTCCAGCCCCAGGAACTTGGCGGGGTCGAGACGTGCGTCCATGCATGTCACGATGGCCAGCTGTCGCCCGGGCGGCATGGGCAGATCGCCCTTCCCGAACGTGTCCGAGTAGAGCTCGTTCGCAGCCTGCAGGATGTCGCGCTCCGGCATGGTTCCCCCTTGCTGTGCTTCAGTTTTTGAAGGAGATCGGCAGCTTTACAAACTGAAGCGACCCGCGTCAAGCGACTACGATCGCGCTCGCGCTCGGAGGCCTTCTTCTTGAGCCCACGGTGCACCGCGGCAGCCGCCGCGCGCAGATCCTTGTCCTCGTCGACCTCCGCCATGTGCGCGAGGAGCGTGATCGTGTCCGCCTGCGGCGAGCCGTTCTTCAGCGAGAGGACGGCGAGCCGGCGGACGGCCATGTTCGGGTCTTCGTTCGCGAGCGTGTGCAGGGTGCCGCGCACGGCGTTGATCAGGCCCGGGTGGTCGCGCGAGAGCAGCTCGAGGGAAAGGAGAGCAGAGCCGCGCGCCGCCGGGCTCGTGTCCTCGAGGCCGCGGCGAAGGAGCTCGGTCTTCTGGTTGAAGCGCAACTGGCCGATCGCCCGGTAGGCGAGCGCCCGCTCGCGGTAGTCCTTGCTGCGGGCGGCGGCCTCGAGGTCGTCGTCGACCGCGCGGCGGATGTCGGCGAGCGCCCGCTCGTCGGTCACCTCGGCGGCTCGGCCGACGGCCTCGGCGAGCGTCACGCGAGCGTTCGGGCGGCGGGGCCGACGTAGGTCGCCGAAGGGCGGAAGAGCTTGCCCGTGCGCTTCTGCTCGAGAATGTGGGCCGACCAGCCGGCGACCCGCGAGCAGGCGAACATCGCCGGCGCGAGCGGCGGCGGGATCTCGGCGATGTCGAGCACGACGGCCGAGTAGTACTCGACGTTCGTGGCGAGCACGCGCTCGGGGTGGCGCTCCTGGAGCGCGGCGAGCGCGGCCTGCTCGAGCTCCTCGGCGACCTCGACGTACGGCGACCCGAGCTCCTGCGCGGTTCGCTTCAGGAGCCTCGAGCGCGGATCCTCGGCGCGGTAGACGCGGTGTCCGAAGCCCATGATCCGCTTCCCGCTCGCGAGGGCGTCCCGCACCCAGCCCTCGGCGTCGCCGTGAGCGGCGACCTCCTCGAGCATCGGCTTGACGTAGGCGGGCGCACCGCCGTGCAGCGGGCCGGAGAGCGCGCCGACGGCGGCCGAGAGCGAGGCTCCGCAGTCGGCCCCGGTCGAGGCGACGACCCGTCCGGTGAAGGTGGAGGCGTTCAGGCCGTGCTCGGCGGTGCAGATCCAGTACGTGTCGATCGCCTGGACGTGGCGGGGGTCAGCTTCACCGCGCCAGCGCAGAAGGAACGTCTCGGCAGCGGTGGAGCCCTGGGCGACCACCTCGTCGGGGATGACGTCGTCCTTGCCGTCGGCGATGCGGGCCGAGCGGGCGACGATGGACATCATCTGCGCCGACAGCCGGCCGAGGTCCTTGCGGGCCTGCTCGTCGGAGATCTCGTTCAGCTTCCCGAGGTCCCACGCGCCGGCGATCCGCGCCGTCTCGGCCTGGAGGTCGGCAGGCGCGTCACCCGTCAGGGAAGCGGGCTCGTACGGCTCCGGATCGGGCATCTTCGAGTCCAGGTCGTTGTCGACGAGCAGGCCCCAGACGTTCTCGTAGGGGTACCGGCCGACGAGATCCTCGATGTCGACCCCGCGGTAGCGGAGCGACCCCCCTTCCCGGTCCGGCTCGGCGATCTCCGTCTCGACGGCGACGATGCCCTCGAGTCCTGGCTTGAAGTCGTTCATGGGCTCCTTCCCTGTCAGCGGCACGGTATCGGACGGCTGCCCGCCTCTGCGCCCGTAGAATGGGCCGCGGCCGATGGCACACAGAGTCACGCTCATCCCTGGCGACGGGACGGGGCCCGAGATCGCCGAGGCGACGCGACGCGTCCTCGACGCGACCGGTGTCGACTTCGACTGGGACGTCCAGCAGGCGGGTGCGGACGTGATGGACTCCTACGGCGGAAACCCGCTGCCCGACCACGTCCTCGAGTCGATCAAGAGCAACGGCGTCGCCATCAAGGGGCCGATCACGACCCCCGTCGGCACGGGGTTTCGCTCGGTCAACGTCGCGCTGCGCAAGAGCCTCGATCTCTACGGCCAGGTGCGGCCGTGCAAGAGCTATCCGGGAGTCCGCTCGCGCTACGACACGGTCGACCTCGTGGTCATCCGCGAGAACACGGAGGATCTCTACGCCGGCATCGAGCTGGAGGACGGGACCGACGAGGCGCTCGAGCTGATCGCGTGGCTCGAGCAGCACGGCCTGGGCCGGGTCCGCGAGGGCTCCGGGATCTCGGTGAAGCCGATCTCGGTTTCCGGCACGCGGCGCATCGTCGAGTTCGCCTTCGACTACGCGCGCAAGAACGGCCGCCGCAAGGTCACGGCCGTCCACAAGGCCAACATCATGAAGTTCACCGACGGGCTCTACCTCCGAGTGGCCCGGGAGGTCGCCGCCGAGAACGAGGACGTCGAGTTCGAGGACAAGATCGTCGACAACCTCTCGATGCAGCTCGTCCAGCGGCCCGAGGAGTACGACGTCCTCGTCTGCCCCAACCTCTACGGGGACATCGTCTCGGACCTCTGCGCCGGCCTGGTCGGCGGGCTCGGGCTCGCCCCCGGGGGCAACTTCGGCACGCACGCCGCCGTGTTCGAGCCGACCCACGGCTCGGCGCCGAAGTACACGGGCCAGAACAAGGTGAACCCGATGGCGATGATGCTCTCCGGGGTGATGATGCTCCGCCACCTCGAGGAGCGCGACGCAGCCGAACGGCTGGAGGGCGCGATCGCCGACGTCATCGCCGAGGGAGCGCAGGTCACGTACGACATGAAGCCGACCCGCGACGACCCGACCGCCGTCGGGACGAGCGAGGTTGCCGATGCAATTATCGACAGGATGGGAGTACGGGTTTGAGACGGAAGGTGACAGTGGTCGGGGCCGGCAACGTCGGCGCCACCGCAGCGCAGGAGATCGCCAGGCGCGACTACGCAGACGTCGTGCTGGTCGACATCAAGGAAGGGCTCCCGCAGGGGAAGGCGCTCGACATCGACCAGGCGGCCTCGGTCATCGGCTACGAGCCCTCCGTCGTCGGGTCGAACGGCTACGAGGCGACTGACGGCTCCGACGTCGTCGTCGTCACGGCCGGCGTCCCGCGCACAGGCGACATGAGCCGCGACGACCTCGTGACGATCAACGAGGGCATCGTCGGCTCGGTGACCCGCGAGGTCGTCGAGCACTCGCCCGACGCGATCCTGATCGTCGTCTCGAACCCCCTCGACGCCATGTGCCACGTGGCGCGGAACGTTTCCGACTGGCCGCGCGAGCGGGTTTTCGGCATGGCCGGCATCCTCGACACGGCGCGCTTCAGCGCGTTCATCGCCATGGAGACGGGCGCCTCGGTGAAGGACGTCACGGCGATGGTGCTGGGCGGCCACGGCGACCAGATGGTTCCCGTGGTCTCGGCCACGACCGTGGGCGGCGTGCCCCTCACCAAGCTCGTTTCCGCGGACAAGATCGAGGCGATGGTGGAGCGCACCCGGAAGGGCGGCGGCGAGATCGTGAAGCTCCTGGGCACGTCGGCCTGGTACGCGCCCGGTGCGGCCGCGGCGCAGATGGTCGACTCGGTGGTGCTCGACCAGAAGCGGGTCTTGCCCTGCACCGTGCTGCTCCAGGGGGAGTACGGCATCGACGACCTCTACATGGGCGTGCCCGTGAGGCTCGGCGCCGGCGGCGTCGAGGAGATCTTCGAGCTCGACCTCAGCGACGACGAGCGGGCGGCGCTCGAGGAGTCCGCCGCAGCGGTGCGCGAGGTCGTCTCCGTCCTCACCGGCTGACCCCGGATTGCCGCCCGACTCGAGGCGGCAGGGCTACGATCGCTGGATGATGCGCCGCCTCGCGTACGTCCTCACCGGCCTCCTGGTGGTCGTGGTCGGTGTGCTGGCGCTGACCTTCATCCCGTCGAACCACTACATCGTCCTTCCGGACAAGGCCAGGCCGACCGATCCCCTCGTCCGCATTCCCGGCGAGAAGTCCGGGGACGAGGAGGACATCTACATGGTCGACGTCCGCATCGGCCGCGCGAATCTCCTCGAACGGCTCTTTCCGGGCATTCAGGAGGGCGCCGACCTCCTCCCCGAGCGCGCGATCAACCCCGAGGGAGTCAGCGACCGCCAGCGCCGGCAGTCGAGCCTCAACGACATGTCGCGCTCCCAGCTCGTCGCGATCACGGTCGCCCTGCGCGAGCTCGGCCGCGAGGTCGAGGTGAACGGGTCCGGCGCCGAGGTCGTCCTCGTGCAGCCCGGCTCGCCGGCGGACGGGATCATGGAGGTCGGCGACGTGATCGTCGAGGCCGAAGGCGAGGAGGTCGAGTCGATCGACGACCTGCGGCGTGCACTGGGCGACATCGAGCCGGGCCAGGACGTCGAGCTGACCGTGCAGCGCGGGGACGAGCGCGTGAAGGTCACGTCGGGAACGCAGGCCTCGCCGGACGATCCCGACCGCGCCGTCATCGGGGTCCAGGTGCAGGACGCGCTCGACTTCGAGTTCCCGGTCGACATCGAGATCGACGCCGGGGCGATCGGCGGGCCGTCGGCCGGGCTGGCGTTCGCGCTCGACATCGTCGACGAGCTGGGCGACGACGACATCGACCGGGGCCGCAAGATCGTGGCGACCGGCGAGCTGACCCTCGACGGCGAGGTCCTGCCGATCGGCGGGGTCAAGCAGAAGGCGATCGGGGCGCGCGAGGCGGGCGCGGACATCTTCCTCGTCCCGGACGGGAACTACGAGGACGCGCGCAAGGCGGTCGACGAGGACGACCTCGAGATCGTTCCCGTCTCGAGCCTCGAAGAGGCGTTGTCTGTTCTGGCAGCAAACTAGTTGCCAGCACCGTCAACGCCCAACGTAAACCTTCCGGAAATAGCGTGTTTTTCGTCGCGGCAACGCTTAACGGCAAGGGCACGAATGCTTAGTATGGTCGTCCCCGGACGATGGCCAAGAGGCGGAAAAATACCTGCAGCGACTGCTATTTCCGCCAAGCCGGTCTGTGCGCGCTGAACGACGGCCCCTGCCCCACCTTTCGCTCGGCGAAGGCGCCTCGTCTCGAGCCGCCGGAGCAGGCCCGGCTGGTCGCCCGGCCCGAGCTCCGGGCCCACGCGGCCGCCTAGCTCTCGGCCTTCGCGGGGAACCCGGGCTCGTCCCGGATCGAGTCGAGGTCGGAGTCGTCGCTCGCCCAGCCCGCCACGTTCGGGTCGAGCTCCGCGGAGCGCACGAGGTGTGCGAGCGCCTCCGACCTGCGCCCGGCGAGGGCCTCGAAGCAGGCGAGGTTGTAGAGAACGTTGGGGTTGTCCGGATGCCGCTCGAGGGCGCGCGGCCATGATCGCGGTCGCCCCCTCGTAGTCCTTCGCCGTGTAGGAGCGGAAGCGCCTCGAGCCATGAATCCCACGGTGAGGCCACGAAGGCCTCACCGCGCGTCCCGCCTATGACGAGGACCGTGGTGTCGGGCGCGGCGGCCGTCGCCGCACGGCGAGTGGCGGGGTCCGGGACGAAGACGAAGGTGCCCGGAGGCCCGTCCAGCTCGTCTCCATCGACGATGAAACGTGCGTGGCCTGTGAGGACGAGGTACAGCTCTTCGTGGTGGCCGGCGCCGGCGCCGAGCTCGTCGTGCTCCTCGATCACCTGGTCGCCCGCTTCGCGTGCGGCGTAAGCGTTGATCCCGAAGGAGCCGATCCCGAGCGGGATCCGCACCGGAATCGTGACGGCGTCGCCGTCGAAGCGCTCGAGCTCGTCCAGGTGGGCGGTGCGGTAGCCGGGGCCGCTCACGCCGTGACCGCGACCGCCTCGCGCACGAGGCGCCCGAGCCTGGCGATGCCCTCGTCGATCTCCGCGGGCGTCGCATAGGAGAACGCGAGCCTGATCGCCGAATCGCCGCCGCCGTCCCAGTAGAAGTCTGCGCCCTTCACGAACGTGACATCGACCTCGCCGGCCTGGGCGAGGAGCGCCTCGCCGGTCATGCCGCCGGGCAGGTCGACCCAGAGGAAGTAGCCGCCGTCCGGCTCGTTCCAGGACGTTCCCTCGGGCATCTCGCGCGCGAGCGCGCCGATCATCGCGTCGCGCCGCGCCCGCAGCCCGCCCCGGATCGTCTCCACGTTCGGGTCGAACTTCCCGCGCGCGGCGAACTCGTACAGCGTCGCCTCGACGAACATCACGGGCGAGACGTAGTTCTCGAACACGAGCGTCTGCATCGCGCCCATGAGCTCCTCGGGAAGGATCGCGTAGCCGACCCTGATCCCCGGGGCAACCGTCTTCGAGAACGACGAGAGGAACATGACGCCGTCGCCCCCGGAGAGCTCGATCAGCCGCGGCAGCGACTCCCCGGCGAAGCGGAGGAGGCCGTAGGGATCGTCCTCGAGCACCGTCGCGCCGTGCGAGCGCGCCACCTCGAGCAGGCGCCGGCGGCTCGGCTCGGAGAGCGTGCGGCCGCTCGGGTTCTGGAACGTCGGGATCGTGTAGACGAGGCTCGGGCCCGAACTTCGGCCGAGCGCTTCGTCGAGCGCGTCCACGTCCACGCCCTCGTCCGTGAGCGGAACGGCCTCCACCTCGGCGCCGAGGCGGCGCAGGATCTGGAGCGAGCGGTCGTAGCACGGGGCCTCCACGAACACCTTGACGCCCGCCTGGACGTGGTGGCGCGCGATGAAGTTGAAGGCCTGGAGCGAGCCGTTCGTGACCATCACGCACTCGACGGGGACGTCGTGCCGGTCGGCGATCCACTCGCGCAGAGGCGGGTAGCCGAGGGGCGGCCCGTAGTTCATGGCGGTGGCGCCGTCGCGCTCGAGCGCGGCCTTGGCGCACTCGCCGAACTCCTCGAGAGGCAGCAGGTCAGGGCCCGGAAATCCGCGGGCGAAGGAAATTTGAGTCATGGCACGAGTCTACTGAGGCGTCGGGCGGTGCGATTCGACCTTGCCGCTGCGGGGTACGGTCCAGACCTCAGACTGGCGTCTGACCATAGGGAGGTCATCGGGATATGCGGCTCAAGGGTCTATTAGCTCATTCTCACGTTCGTAGTGGCGGCGGGCAGCCCGGCTGCCGCGGCACAGCTTCCTCCACTTCCGCAGCTTCCACCAGTTCAAGTTCCTCAAGTTCCTCCAGCTTCCCCCACTTCCTCCGCTTCCTGAAGCTCCCGAAGTTCCTCCGCTCCCGCCGGCACCTCCGCCTCCGGACGTGAGAAGCCGGTCGAGGCGCCGGTTCCGACTCCGACCGGCCCGGTCGGAGGCCCGGCTGCGCCGGCGCCTGGTAGCGGTGGCGGCGGCACGGGAGGCGACGGTTCCGGTCCTGCAGGAAACCGCGGTTCCGGAGCGCCAGGGCGCTGACGCCGGGAGCTCGCAGGGGATCTCGCACCAGTGTCCGGGCGAGGGTAGCCTTGGAGGCGGAGGAAGCGGCGGGGGCGGTGGAATCCTGGCCGCCTCGCCCACGAGCGCCGTCGGCGGACAGCCAACCGGGTGAAGGCGTTCTCGGCATAGCCACGGGAGGCGAGTCGGGTGGGCCTGTCGGCGCTTTCGTCGAGGCGGCTGCTCATGCCGGCCCGCTCGTCTTGGCGGTCTTCGCGTTCGGAGCGCTGCTCCTGCTCGTCGGCCTCGGCGGAGGCCTGCGGGCGCTCCAGGGGCGCCTCAGGAGCAGCTAGGCGGTCCGGGCGCCGACGGCTTCGGCGGCGAGGCGCGCGGCTTCGGTGGGGTTCGTCCCCACGCGGACGCCGTGCGCCTCGAGCGCTTGCTTCTTCGCGCGCGCGGTGCCCGCGGAGCCGGAGATGATCGCGCCGGCATGGCCCATGGTCTTGCCCGGCGGCGCCGTGAAGCCGGCGATGTAGGCGACGACGGGAGTGCTCATCTCCTCGGCGATGAACTCCGCAGCCTTCTCCTCCTCCGCCCCGCCGATCTCTCCGACCATGACGACGAGCTCGGTCTCGGGATCGGCCTCGAAGCGTGCGAGCACGTCCACAAAGGACGACCCGACCACGGGGTCCCCCCCGATTCCGACGATAGTCGACTGCCCGATACCGAGCTGTGTCAGCTCGTGCCCGATCTGGTACGTGAGCGTGCCGGATCTCGAGACGAGACCGACCGAGCCCTCGCTGAAGATCTCGGCGGGGATGATCCCGACGTTCGCCTTCCCGGGCGAGAGGACGCCGGGGCAGTTGGGGCCGATCAGCGTCACGCCGCGCGGGCGCACGTGGTTGTAGACGCGGAGCATGTCGTGGGCGGGCAGGCCCTCGGTGATGCAGATGACCGTCTCGATGCCCGCGTCGACCGCCTCGTAGATCGCATCCGCAGCGAAGCGTGCGGGCACGAAGACCATCGCGGTGTTCGGGCTCGTCTCGGCGACCGCCTCGCGCACGGTGTCGAAGACGGGGATCCCCTCGACGTCCATGCCGCCCTTCGCGGGCGTGACGCCGGCGACGACGTTCGTCCCGTAGCGAAGATTCCGAGTCGCGTGGAAGGAGCCCTCACGCCCGGTGATGCCCTGAACGACGAGGCGCGTGTCGCGGTCGACGACGATCGCCATCAGCTCACCGGCCCTTCGCCACCTCGACGACGCGCTCGGCGGCGGAGAGCATCGTCTCCTCGACGTAGAGGTCGGACGGCGCGGCGTCGATCAGCATCTGCCGGCCCTCCTCCGCGTTCGTCCCGTCCAGGCGGACGACGATCGGGTGCTCGATCGTCATCTGGCCGAGGGCCGTGAGGATCCCGCGCGCGACCTCGTCGCAGCGCGTGATGCCCCCGAAGATGTTGAAGAGGATCGCCTCGACCTGCTCGTCCGACATGATGACCTCCAGGGCATCGACCACGCCCTGTGCGTCGCCGCCGCCGCCGAGATCGCAGAAGTTCGCGGGCCGGCCGCCTACCTGGTCGATCACGTCGAGGGTCGCCATGACGAGCCCGGCGCCGTTGCCGAGGATGCCGATCTCGCCGTCGAGCTTCACGTAGGTGACACCCTTCTCGCGCGCGAGGCGCTCCCGCGGGTCGGCCGCCTCCACGTCGCGCATCTCGGCCACGTCGGGGTGGCGGAAGAGCGCGTTGTCGTCGACCGTGAATTTGGAGTCGAGCGCCTTGACCTCGCCCTCGGGGGTGACGATGAGCGGGTTCACCTCGCAGAGCATCGCGTCGAAGCGGACGAAGGCGTCGTAGAGCTTCGCCACGATCGCCATGACCTGCTTCTGCTCGTCGGGGTCCTCGAGGCCGGCCGTGAAGCAGAGCCAGCGCGCCTGCCAGGGCTGGAAGCCGACGAGCGGGTCGACGTGGAGCTTCGCGAGCGCCTCGGGGCTCTCGGCGGCCACCTCTTCGATGTCCATGCCTCCCTGCGTCGTGAACATGAAGAGCGGCTTCTTCTCCCCACGGTCGAAGGTGACCGAGAGGTAGTACTCCTTCGCGATGTCGGAGGCCTTTTCGATCCAGAGCTTGCGGACGACGTGGCCGCGGATGTCGAGGCCCAGGATCTCGCCCGCGCGCTCCTCGGCCTCCTCAGGTGTCTCGGCGAGCTTGATGCCGCCCGCCTTGCCCCGCCCGCCGGTCAGCACCTGGGCCTTGACGACGACCTGGCCCCCCAGCTCCTGAGCCGCCGAGCGGGCCTCTTCAGGGCTTGTAGCGACGCGTCCGTCGGACACCGGAATGCCCGCCTGGGCGAAGAGCTGTTTGCCCTGATACTCGTAGAGATCCACGGCCGGGCGAGTCTAGCGGCAACGCCCAATCACTCGTTCTGACGATCAGGACGGCGGGCGAACGGGCGATGCTGCCCAGGGGTACCCCGTGAGACTTGCACGCCCGCTCCTCAAGCTCATCACCGTCCTCGTCATCGTCGCTGCTGCGTTCGGAGGAGCGGTAGCCCTCGCCAGCACGCTTTTCGAGAAGCCCCCGCGCGACGCGGAGGAGTTCGCCGCCCGCATCGACGCAGGGAGCACGCACGCCCCGCCGCCGGAGCGCTCGACCGCTGCGGAGCGCCGCTACGTGCTCGCCCTGAACGATCTCTGCGACCGCACGGACCAGGCTTACGACGACCTCGAGCGCAACGCGGCCGGCAAGGCCCGCGTGCAGCGTCTGCGCGCCTGGCGCGAGGTCTTCGCGCGCTTCGACCGCGAGTTCCACGCCTTGACACCGCCGAAGCGCAACCGGCTCGGCTCCGCCACCATCGTGCGGCTCAACGGGTCGACGCTTGCACTGACCGACGGCGCCATCGCCGCCCTCCGGGCCGGGGACGAGGACGGCTACGACGCGAAGGTCGCAGCGACCGAGCTGATCGACTCGCGCTTCGACGAGACGATGCGCCGGCTCGGCGCTCCCTCCTGCACGTCCGGCTAGCGCGTTCGCGACCGTCGGTTTCCGGGTATACGCCGGACGATGTAGCGTTGGCCCGACACCAGCCCGAGGAGGAACATGACCACGCTGCGCGACGAAGAGATCCAGACCCTCGGTACCGACGGCTCGCCGCTCGAGCTCCAGGCGGACACCGACGGCGACGACACGGACACCACTGACGGCGACGCGACCGACACGGATTCGACGGACGCCGACACCGACGCCACTGACGCGGACGCAGACGACACGGACGCGTCGTAGGGCCGCCGAGGCAGCGCTCGATCGCTGCCTCGAGCCGGTCGCCGCGGACACGTTCTTCGCCGAGCACTGGGAGCAGAAGCCGCTCGTCGTCGCTCGGGACGAGCCGGGTCGTTTCGACGACCTGCTCTCCGAGGCGGACGTCGAGCGGCTCGTCTGCTCCACGGCGATCCGCTACCCCGCCTTCCGCATGGTGCGCGAAGGCGGGCAGCTCGACCTCGGCGCCTACACCGCCGACGTCTCCTGGCGGCCGGCCTTCACGAAGACGGCCGACGTGCCGCGGGTGCTCGAAGAGTGGCAGGCGAACGCAACGATCGTGCTCCAGGCGCTCCACGTGAACTGGCACCCGCTGGCGGTCTTCTGCCGCCTGCTGGAGGAGGCACTCGGGCACACGGTGCAGGCGAACTCCTACTACACGCCGCGCGGCTCACAGGGCTTCGCGGTACACCACGACACGCACGACGTCCTCGTCCTCCAGGTCGCCGGCGAGAAGCGCTGGCTCCTCTACGACCCGCTGTTCGAGCTCCCCCTCAAGCACCAGCGCTACTCCAAGGCGCTGGGCGAGCACGGCGAGCCGACCGACGACTTCGTGCTCCGCGCAGGCGACACCCTCTACCTCCCGCGCGGCTGGCTCCACCAGGCGGAGACCTCGGACACGGACTCGCTGCACCTGACGATCGGGATCAACGCCTACACGTGGCTCGACGCGGCCAAGAGCGCCCTCTCGGAAGCAGAGCAGGAGCTCGCGTTCAGGCACGGCGTCGAGCCGGGCGCCGACGAGGCCGACCGGCTGGCGGAGCGCCTGAGTGCGGAGCTCGACCCGGAGCTCGTGGAGAAGCGCCGGCGGCGCAAGTTCGTCGACACGCGCCGGCCCATCCGCGCGGACGGGCTCTCGCAGCTCCGCGCGCTCGAGCGGCTCGACACGGACACGGCGCTCGAACGGCGCGAGACGGTGATCGCCGACCTCGAAGACGGCGCCGAAGGCTGGACGCTCGTCTTCGAGGGTCGCGAGCTGCGCTTTCCGGCGCACGCCGGGCCGGAGCTCGAGGCCTGCTACGAGGCCGACGAGCCTTTCCGCCTCTCCGAGCTGCCCGGCGACCTCGACGTCGAGGGTCGCCTCGTGCTCGCCCGCAGGCTCGTCCGCGAGGGCTTCCTGCGCGTCAGAGACGCCTGAGCGCCGTTGCCGCGTAGTGGCGGGCGCGCTGCGGCTCGGCAGCGCCGCACGTGAGAAAGACCGGCTCCTCCGAGAGCTCGGAGACGACGTCCGCCTCGATCACGGCGGCGTCCCTGGTCCGGAAGCGGACCCGCCAGCCGTCGTCGACCGTGTCGACGCCCACCAGCTCGATGTCGTCGATGCCCAGGAGCCCTTCCGACTCGCGAACGGCGTGCTCGGCCGCCTGTACGGGGAAGCTGTAGGCGGCACGACCCCGGTAGTGCTCGATCTCGATCCGGCCGGAGGAGTGCGCCTCGACGAGCGCCTGCACGTCGCCCGGCTCGACGCGGCCGTAGTAGAGGCCCTGCGGGAGCACGACCACGTTGCCGGCGAAGCGGTCGCCGCCCACGTGCGTGGACTGCCAGACCCAGCTCGACTCGGTCTCATGCCGCAGGGCGTCGTAGAGCGGCTGCCCGTTCTTCGCACAGCAGCGGTCGCGCTTGCCGTGCGTGCAGACAACGAGGAGCGGATGGTCGACCGGCAGTCCGGGTAGCCCGTCGCCCGCAAGGGCGCCGGCGAAGTCGAAGCCGAGGAGGTCTTCCTGGTGGTCGACCTCGAACTGGAAGAAGCGCTCCTTGCCGGCCTTCGAGGAGCCGAAAAAGACGTGCCGGCGGCCGTAGGCCCGGCGCTCCGGCTGCTTGACGAAGAGCAGCCTCGCGGGAGCGAGCGCGTGAAGCTGCTCGCGCAGGTGCGCCTTGAGCTCGGGGGTGAAGCGGCTGGCGCCGAGCACGTCCCGATCCCAGAGCGCCCGGTACTCGAGCACGATCCAGTTGTCGATGCGGCTGGCGGTGGCGGCGAGGGACTCGTGGCTCGCCGTCGAGACAGCCGCGCAGAACGCGCGGTTCGCGACGCCCGGCCTCGGCTGCACGCTCACTGCCACGAACCTAGCGTAGCCGATCTGTAAGGGAGGCCTTACAGCGGCTCGTCGGCGACCCTATCGCCCTCCTGCGCAACGACGCAGATGATCTGGCCTGTCGTGACCTGCTCGCCCTCCTCGACCGAGAGGCCCGTGACGACCCCGGGCCGGTGGGCGGTGATCTCGTTCTCCATCTTCATCGCCTCGACGACGCAGACGACCTGGCCTTCGCGCACCTCGTCGCCTTCCTTCACCTCGACGGCGAGCACCGTGCCCTGCATCGGGCTGACGACCGCCTCCCGGGCGGCCGCGTGGTGCGCCCCGTCCCGGGTCCGCTCTCTGCGGCGCCGGGCGAGCTCGGCGTGCGGGGGCTCCGGGAGCAGGAGCGCGACCTCGAAGCGGCGCCCGTCGAGCTCGACGCCCACGATCTGCTCCTGCGCGCGCCCCGAGCCCGCACGGGCAGCGGCCTTCGGCTCCGGTGCGTGCTCGGCGATCTCCTCGACGAGCCCGAAGCACGTCTCTCCGGCGACGAAGCACGGGTGCTCGAGGAGCGCCCGGTGGAAGCCGATCAGCGTCGTCACCCCCTCGATGACGTACTCGTCGAGAGCGCGGAGCATGCGGCGGCGCGCTCGCTCGCGGTCGCTGTCCCAGACGACCAGCTTGGCGACGAGCGGGTCGTAGATGCCGACGATCTCCGACCCCTCGGTCACGCCGGAGTCGACGCGCACGCCCGGCCCGGCCGGCTCCCGGTAGGCGCCGATCGTGCCGGGCGCGGGCAGGAACCCCTTGGCGGCGTCCTCGGCGTTGATCCGGCACTCGATCGCGTGCCCGGAGAGGCGCACGTCCTCCTGCCCGAACGAGAGCGGCTCCCCCGCGGCCACCAGCACCTGCTCGCGGACGAGGTCGAGGCCGGTGACGAGCTCGGTGACCGTGTGCTCGACCTGGATGCGGGTGTTCATCTCCAGGAAGAAGTACTCGCCTTCGCGGTCGAGGAGGCCCTCGATCGTCCCCGCCCCGCGGTAGCCGACCGCGCGGGCCGCGTCCACGGCGATGGCGCCGATCCGCTCGCGCAGCTCCGGCGTGACAGCCGGGGACGGCGTCTCCTCGACGAGCTTCTGATGGCGGCGCTGAATCGTGCAGTCGCGCTCGCCCAGGTGAACGACCGTGTCGTGGGCGTCCGCGAGCACCTGCACCTCGACATGCCTCGGGTCCTCGAGGAAGCGCTCGACGTAGACCGTGTCGTCGGCGAAGTACGCCTCGCCCTCGCGGCGCGCCGAAGCGAGCGCCCGCTCGGCCTCGTCTGCGGAGCGGACGACCTTGAGGCCCTTGCCGCCGCCGCCGGCCGAGGCCTTGATCGCGACGGGCCACCCGTGCTCGTCCCCCAGCGCGACGACCTCCTCGGCCGTCTCGACCGGATCGGTCGTGCCCGGGATGACCGGGACGCCGGCCTCCTGCATCAGCCGCCGCGCCGTCACCTTCGAGCCCATCGCCTCGATCGCCTCGGGCGGTGGGCCGATCCAGACGAGACCTGCATCCTCGACCGCGCGCGCGAAGACGGCGTTCTCGGCCAGGAACCCGTAGCCGGGATGGATCGCCTCGGCGCCGGCCCGCTCGGCCGCGTCGAGCACGCGCTCCTGGTGCAGGTAGCTCTCGGCCGGCGGACCGGGCCCGAGGAGGTAGGCCTCGTCCGCGGCGGCAACGTGCAGCGACCCCCGGTCGGGCTCCGAGTAGACGGCGACGGAGCCGACGCCGAGCTCCCGCAGGGTGCGGAAGACACGGACGGCGATCTCACCGCGATTGGCGACCAGGATCTTGGCGAACGGAGGCACGAGGGCGCATTTTCACCACTCGCGGCCCGACACCGCGCGGACCGGGTGCGGGCGTATGCTCTCGCCGTGACCTTCGCCGACCAGCTGACGGTCGCCCGCGCGGCCGCCGTCCCGGCGGTGGTCCTCCTTTTCGCCTGGGACTTCCCGAACCACGACTACTGGGCGACGGCGCTGTTCGCGGTCGCCATGGCGACGGACTGGGTCGACGGATGGTGGGCCCGGCGCACCGGCCGGACCTCCGACTTCGGACGCCTGCTCGACCCCGTCGCCGACAAGCTCCTCGTCATGGCGGCGCTGATCATGCTCGTGGGCGACGTGCTTCCCGCCTGGATGGTCGCCGCCGTGATCGCGCGCGAGTTCCTCGTCACCGGCCTCCGACTGGCCGCCCTCGAGCGCGGGGTCGTGATCGGCGCCCGTGACCTCGGCAAGCTCAAGACCTGGGCACAGGCCCTGGCGGCCGGCCTCGGCGGCCTCGCGGCCGGCGGCGCCATCTCCGACGACGTCGCGTGGTGGGCGATGCTCGTCGCCCTCGTCCTCACCTGGGTCTCGGGCCTCGACTACGCCCGCAGCGCACCCCGCGTTCTCCGTGGCCAACAGCCTGCGTAGCTTCACCAGGGACGACAGCTCCGCGGTGCTCGAGCTGTCGCGCCGTGCGCTCAACCGTCCCGAGGAGCAGGTGGGGAACCCGCTCTGGGCGACGCGCGACGAGCTCGAGAGCGAGCTCTCGGACTGGGACCACCCTCCGGAGGAGACGCTGCTCATCGACGAAGAGGACGGCCAGGTCGTCGGCTTCGGCGGAGTCGAGGTGGCGAACGGCTTCCCCCACGCAGACCTCTTCGGGCCGATGATCACCCCCGGCTACCGCGGCCAGAAGCTCGGCAGCGAGCTCCTGGACGCCTCCGTCGCGATCGCGGTGGAGCACGGCCGCCACACCATCGTGGGCTCCGTCGGGCCGCGCAACATCACCGGCCGGATCCTGCTCGAGCACAAGGGCTTCCATCCGCGCGGCCCGGCCAAGGCGGTCTTCAGGCTCGCGCCGGAGGAGCACCGGGCAGCCGAGGAGGGACCCGACGGCGTCGAGGTGCGGCGCGGCGTCGAGGAGGACCTCGAGCGGGCGCTCGAGCTCTACCACGACACGTTTCCCGAGGGGCTCTTCCCCGACGAGGCCTGGCGCGACGGCCTCGCCAAGGGGAGCGTCTACCTCGCCGAGCGGGACGGCCGGCCGCTCGCGTTCCTCAACATCGACCCGAGCGACCGCTGGGCCTACCAGATCGGCGTCGTGGCGGAGGAGCGCTCGCGCGGGGTCGGGCACTTCCTCCTCTCGCGCGTGCTCACGGACTACTGGAGCCGCCATCCGGGCGAGATCCTCGGCCTCTCGGTCGAGGCCGACAACCTTCCCGCGCTAAAGCTCCTCCGACGGCAGGGCTTCGCGCCCTGGCTCGTGCTCCAGTCGTTCGAGCTCTGGCTCTAGCGATTCGCGGAGCCCGGCCCGCCACCACGCCCCCCGCGGGTCGGCCTCGGCGTCGAGCATGCCCACAAGCGCCCGCTCGAGCGCCTCGCGCTCCTCGGGCGTCGGTTCGGGGGTCCATTCGTAGGTCACTGCGCGTGCATTAAAGGGATTCCGCCGACCCTCCGATAGACCCTGGGATGAGAAGGGGTCTGATTGCCGCGGTCCTGATCGTTCTCGCGCTCGGGGCATCGTCCTCCGCCACCGCCGCCTCCTGGGCGCAGCCACAGATTCGGACGGTCGTCGGTCACGGCCTCATGGGGCCGTCCGTAGCAGCGTTCCGGCCCGGCCAGCCGCTCACCCGCGAGGCGCTCGCCCAGGCGGTCGCCAATCTCACGGGCCAGCCGCAGGTCGTCGTCGACGGCTCCAGGCGCGTGATGATGTGGGAGCTCGAGCGTGCGCTCGTGAAGGCCGCCGGCCTCCGCAACGCCGGGATCCTCTTCGCAACCAAGGCACGCGAGGCCGGGCTGGCCCCGCCGAAGCGCTTCGGCGCGGAGGTGGTTGCACGGCTCCTCAGCCTTCGCTTCAACCACGCAGCGGTCAACGACGGGCGCGAGCTCCGGCCGCAGGACGTCGCCACGCGCGCGGAAGCCGCGTACTCGTTCGCCCAGCTGCTCGACCTGAGCGACTGGAAGCGCGACTCCGTCGCCTCGCTCGCCCAGTCCTTCTCGCTTCCGACCTTCACGCCCTGGCAGCGCAATGTCCTCAAGCGCGCCGTGGCGTTCGTCGGCTTCCCGTATGTCTGGGGCGGCACCTCCGAGTTCGCCCAGACCCTGTTCGGCGTCAGCTCCCGGGGCGGCTTCGACTGCTCGGGCTTCGCCTGGCGCGTCTACAAGACACATCCTTTCGCCGGTGCGCCGCAGCTCCAGAACGTCCTCAGGGGCCGCACGACGTACGACATGAGCGGCGAGTTCCCCGTGAACCGGCGCATCCGCCGCGCGAACCTCAAGCCCGGCGACCTCGTCTTCTTCGGCGATCGCGGGCCGAGCTCCCGGCCCTCCCAGGTCACGCACATGGGCATCTACCTCGGGAAGGGCTGGTTCGTGCACTCGTCCGGCCAGGGAACGACGGTGACCACCCTCACCGGGTGGTACGCCGACCGCTTCGCGTGGGGACGCCGCCCGCTCCGCGAAGCGGGCCTTTCGTAAAGATCCTGCGAGTGCCCCTTTCGGGGGATGAGCAGGGGTTTTGGCCAATCCCTCGGACGGGGGATGCCGGCGGGCTCCGCGCACCGGATACTTCGTCACGTCAGGCGTCCGATATCGATTGGGAGAGATCAGATGCTGCATTGGAAGTCCAAGCTGGCGTACCTGCTCGTTGCGGCCACCGTCCTCGCCTCTTTTCTTGGCGAGGCCGAAGGCTGGCACTGGTAAACCAGTCAGGTGAAGGTACGTCCGATTCGCTCGCCCGAGAGCGCGTCGGGTGAAGCGGCGAGGCCGGGGGTTTCGAGAGAGACCACCCGGCTTCTTCCGCTTCTAGCACCCGTAGCGCTGGCGGCCGGAGCGGCACTTGTTGCTGCGGCGCTCTCACTCGGGCTTTCAGCCCCGAGCATGGCCATGCTCGGAGGCGTCCTCGCGCTTGCGGTCGCGGCGACGTTCGTCGAGGCGTATCCAGTGCCGATCGAGGGAATCTCCTCGGGCGGCGTCTCACTCACGGCAGTCTTCATCGTCGGCGCGGCCGTCATCTACGGCTGGGCGCCGGCGGTCGTCATCGGTTTCGTCGCCAGGGCGTCCATCGAGCTCGTCCAGCGCCGCCCGGCCATCCGACTCATGTACAACGGCGCCGTCTACGCCCTCGCAGGCGGAGCGGCGGGCGCGGCTGCCGCGCTCGTCGGCGCCCACAACGGCGTCGGCGGGCTCTTCTTCGAGGTCATCCTCGCCGCCGCGGCCTTCTACGCGGTCAACATTCCGCTCACGGCCGGCATCATCTCGCGCTGGTCGCGCGAGCCGTTCATGCCGCTGCTCGAGCGCTCGATCTACTGGACGGTCGTTCCCTTCTCGATCATGGCCTCGGTCAGCCTCATGCTGGCCGTCCTGTGGGAGCGGTCCCCGTTCCTCGCCACGGCCCTCGTCGGCCCGCTCGTCGCCATCGCGCTCTACCAGCGCTCGGTGCACAGCGCGCTGAAGGCGATGCGCCTGGCGCTCACCGACCCGCTGACCGGGCTCGGTAACCACCGCCACTTCCACGAGCGCCTCCAGCACGACCTGGACAAGGCACAGGACGAGGGGTTCGCGCTCACGCTCGTCCTGCTCGACATCGACAACTTCAAGCAGGTCAACGACCGGCACGGCCACCCGATCGGCGATCGCGTCCTCGCGCAGGTGGCGACGCGCCTCCGCCAGGGCGGCGAGGCGTTCCGGCTCGGCGGCGACGAGTTCGCCCTCCTGCTGCCCCGGCGCGACGAGCACGAAGGGCTCTCGATCGCGCGCTCGGTCATCGAGCGCCTGGCGGAGAAGCCCCTCGAGAGCGGCGAGTTCCTGAGCATGTCCGCCGGCGTTGCCACGTACCCCCAGCACGGCGTCGAGCGGGCCGACCTCGTCCGCGTCGCCGACAGCGCGCTCTACATGGCCAAGGAGCAGGGCAAGAACACCGTCCGCGTCTATCGGCCGGACATCGCCGGGATCCAGGAGCTGCGCCGGCTGGCCGAGGGCCCCGACCGCGCCGCCCGTCTGCGCGCGGCGGCCAGCCTCGCCCACGCGGTGGACGCCCGCGACGCCTACACGGGCAGCCACTCCTACATGGTCGGCGAGCTCGCGGCGCGTGTGGCCAAGCGGATGGGCCTCGACACCGAGGCGATCGAGCTCACACGGCTCGCGGGCAGCCTGCACGACCTGGGCAAGCTCGCCATCCCTGAGGAGATCCTCCGCAAGCCGGGCCCGCTGAACGAGGCAGAGCGCCTTGTCCTCGAGCGCCACCCGCAGATCGGCTACCGGATGCTCGACTCCCTCGGCGTCGAGCCCGTGGCGACCTGGGTGCTGCACCACCACGAGCGCTGGGACGGCGCCGGCTACCCGGAGCAGAAAGCCGGCCCGGACATTCCGCTCGGCGCCCGCATCCTCTTCGTGGCCGACGCGTACGACGCGATGACGACAGATCGCGTCTACCGCGGCCGCCTCTCGCACGACCGCGCCATCGCGGAGCTCGAGCGCTGCGCCGGCACCCAGTTCGACCCGGACGTAGTCGCCGCCTTCAAGGCGGAGTTCGACTACCCGCGTCTGCAGCTGGTCGGCGCCGACAGCGCCTAGGGCGCCTTCCAATTCATACCGGTTACAAACCGGCGCAAACGCGCTTTATCCCTCTCTTGAGGCTGTAGCAAAGACCCTCCAAAACCGTTGGATGAGGCACAACGGCCGCGCGCGTTCCTGTGGCCCCAATCTCCCAGCGGAAGGAGGTGAGCGCGCGTGATTAGATGGAAGAACCACTACGTCCGGGCAATGCTCGTCGTCGGCGCCATCACGGCTTATGCCGTTGCAGCCGGTGCCGGGTTCCGCTGGTACTAAGCCAGCCCGCCCGCTTCCACTACCTCACCAGCTCTCCGTCATCATGAATTCGCACGGATACCCGCCCCGGCTCTATTGGTATATCGCCGCCGTTCTCGGCGTCGCTCTACCCGTGGCGGCCGGGGCGGTGGTGAGGGTCGCCCTCGACTCGCCGGACCTCTCGACCTGGGTCGGCGTCGTTCTGTTCTTCGGGCTCGCGCTCCTCGCGGATATGAAGCCCGTCCCGCTCGACGTCGAGAACGAGCGCGTCGTTTCGCTCGCGTTCGTCTTCGTCGTTTCGAGCCAGATCCTCTTCGGCTGGGAGTACGCCGTCCTCAGCGCGATCGGCGGCGTCCTCATCTCCCAGATGGTCGAGCGCCGGCCGCTCATGCGCTCGCTCTTCAACGCCGCGGTCTACGGGCTCGCAGCGTTCGCTTCGGCCTTTCCCGTCTTCATCGCGGGGCAGGGCGCCGACCTCGACACGACGCGCCTGACCCTCTTCGCCTTCACGGGCGGCGCGCTGTACGTGATCGTGAACGTCGTCCTCGTGTGCGGCGCGCTCGCGATCCTCTCCGGCGAGCGGTTCCTCGCGCTCCTCCGCGACAACCTGCGCCATTCCGGCCCGGCCTTCGTGATCATGGCCTTCCTGGCCGCGCTCGCGTCGTCGCTCTGGACGACCGATCCCAAGCTTCTCGTCCTCCTCGCAGGGCCGCTCTTCACCCTCAGCCTCTACCAGCGCTCCGCGCTCTCCACGAAGGTGGCGACGCGTGACGCGCTCACCGACAGCCTCACCGGGCTCGGCAACCACCGCTCGTACCAGAGCCGTCTCCGCGAGGCGCTCGAGCGGGCCGAGGAGAGCGGCGGCGAGGTCTCGCTCTGCCTCGTCGACGTCGACGAGTTCAAGGGCTGCAACGACCGGTACGGCCACCCGCTCGGCGACCAGATCCTCGTCGAGCTCTCGCGCCTCTTCGTCGAAGGCCGCGACGACGTGGCCGCGTTCCGCTTCGGCGGCGACGAGTTCGCCCTCCTTCTGGAGGAGAACGAGGAGGACGCCTACCGGTTCGTCGAGGACCTCCACGAGCGCATCGCCCAGACCGAGTTCCCCCATGGCCAGCCCGTGACAATCACCGTCGGGATCGCGTCCTACCCCGGCTACGCCTCCAGTCCCGACCAGCTCCAGCAGGTCGCCGACGGCGCGCTCTACTGGGCCAAGCGCCACGGGAAGAACCGCTCCTGCGTCTACAGCCCCTCCGTCGTCCGCGTCTACTCCCCCAACGAGCTGACCGAGCTGGCCGAGCGCCAGGCCCGCCTGCGCGCGGCGGAGAACCTCATCCGCATCGTGGACTCGAAGGACACGTACACGGGCGAGCACTCCGAGGCCGTCGCCAAGCTCGTCGAGGCGATGGCGAGCGAGCTGGGCCTCGACGACGAGACCACGCAACAGCTGAAGCTGGCGGGTCTCCTGCACGACCTCGGCAAGATCGCCATCCCCGACACGGTGCTCAAGAAGCCAGGCTGCCTGCAGCCCGACGAGCGCAGGCTCGTCCGCGCCCACGTCCAGTTCGGGCACTCGCTGCTCGAAGGGCTCGGCATCGAGCCCGTCGACTCCTGGGTGCTCCACCACCACGAGCACTGGGACGGCTCGGGCTATCCGGACGGCCTCGTGGGCGAGGACATCCCCTTCGGCTCCCGCATGATCCTCGTCGCCGACGCCTTCGACGCGATGACGACCGATCGCACCTACCGCAACGCCAGCTCGATCACCGAGGCTCTCGCCGAGGTGCGGCGCCGCGCCGGGACGCAATTCGACCCGGAGATCGTGAGCGCCCTCGAGCGGTGCGTCGTGCGCGGGCTCGGGTCGGACTCGGACACGCACCTCGAGGAGAGCGCCTAGGTGGCCCAGCTCCTCCCCATCGCCTTTGCGGTCCCGCTCGCGCTCGCATTCGGCGGCCGCCTCGGCCGCCTTGCCGAGCTCCAGCTCCGCGGTCTCTGGCTCTTCTTCCTCGCCATCGGGATCCAGATCGTCGCCTTCCCCTTCGCGTTCCTCCCGTGGACGACGGGCGAGGACACGGCGAAGGCGCTCTGGCTCGTCTCCTACGCCTGTCTCCTGGTGGCCGCCGCGCTCAACCGGCGCATCCTCGGTGCCCAGGTCGTCGCCGTCGGCATGGCACTGAACCTGGCGGCCATCCTCTCGAACGGCGGCCGGATGCCGGCAACGCCCGAGGCGATGGAGGCTGCCGGCCTCAACTTCGCGGTCAAGCACAACAGCGTCGCAGCGGCCGAGCCCAACCTCTCCTGGCTTGTCGACCGCTTCGCGGCCCCCGACTGGGTGCCGCTCGCGAACGTCTACTCAGTGGGCGACGTGGTCATCGCCCTCGGCGCCGTCATGCTCGTCTTCTCGGCGACGGGCGCCCGCCTGCCGCGGCTTCGCTCGCCGCGCTCCGAGCAGCCCTCGGGCTGAGCGGGGAACGACCGCCACGCGAGCGGCGTATCCTCGGTAGATGCGGCGAGGTGGAACCCTGCTCGTCGTCGTCGCCGTCTCGGCGATCGCCCTCGCCGCGGGCTGGGACGCCCTGCGCGGAGGGGACGAGCCGGCGGCCCAGCCCGAGGAGCAGCCCGGGGCTTCGACCGGGCAAGACGGCCCCACGAACTACGTGCCGCTGGAGGAGCCCGACCTCGACCCCTTCGCCGGCGTCCTCTACTACACGAACGAAGACTGCGAGCTGAAGGCAGCCGAGCTCCCCGACATCCGCCCGACGGATGCGCCCACCTGGGATGCTGATTGCCGCTTCACGCTCTCGCCCGACACGACGCGGGTCGGCGACGAGACGACCGCCTGGGACCCGCACGCCGACCCGCGTCGAGGCCGCCTCTTTCAGGTCGACGGCGACGCGATCCAGGTCGCGACGAACGCGGGGCCCGAAGGCGAGCCGATTCAGGGCACAGCGCCCGCATGGCGGCCCGACGGAACGCTGACGTACTTCGCACGCGGCGCCATCCGCGCGGGGCCCGAAGGACAGACCGTCGTACCGGCAAGCCGCCTCCGAACGGTGGTCGCCGAGCATCCGAACGCGCCTGACCGGGCCGATGCGCTCCGCGAGGTGCAGGTGCTCGAGCACCACTGGCTCGACCAGCACAGGCTGGTGGCCCTTGTCTCGGCCCAGGTCGCAGGGGGGCCGCCTCTCGACCTCGTCGCGGTGTTCGACGACGGCTTGCCGTTTGCTTCCACCGACTTTCTCGGCGAGGTCCGAGATCTCTGGGCCAGCCCGCTCGGTACCTACTACGCGGTCCAGACCGACACGCTCGGGCTCTACGACTTCAACGGGAACTCGCTCCCACTTCCCGAGCTGGAGGGCAGCCGCGCTGTGGCCTGGTCGCCGGACGAGCGGCTGATGGCCGTCGCCACTGATGCGAGCGTGTACGTGTTCACGCCCGGGCAGGCGGATGAGGTGGAGCGGCTCGCGCTCGGCGCCAACGACCTGGACTGGCGGGGCGACACCCAGCTCGAAGCGATCTCCGGCGCGAAGGCGACTCGTGGCTACCTCGAGTCCGCGAAGGCGACCGGACGCCTCTTCGTGACGCTGCCCGGCTGCACGCTCGGCGCGCTCGAGCTGCCGAGCCTCTCCTGGTCGCAGAAGACGCAGCCCCTGGCCAGCCCCTGCCGATTCAACCTCGACCAGAACGAGCAGCTTCTGACCGAAAACCAGAAGCCGGAGCCAGGCGGAGACCGAGTGGCCTCGTGCAAAGGCGACACGGTTCTCGTCGAAGATCCGAACGGCACTTCACAGGAGATCCCCGGAGCCTGCTCTCCCGCCTGGATGCCCGACGGAACGCTGACCGTGATCCGCGACGGCGAGCTGTTCCGGCTGGACGGTCAGGCACTGCGACTCCTCATCTCCCGCGAGGAGCTCCGCGAGCGCCTGGGCCGGCCGTCTGCGCTCGATGAGGTCGCATGGACGAGCGACCGGCAGCTGTGGGCCGTCGTGCGCTCAGGCGAGACCGCGACGATCGCGCTGCTGACCGAGGGCCAGCTGGCGATGTCGCCGTCGTTCACCGCGCGCGCCATCGAAGGCCTCCGCGTCAGCGCATCGGGCATGGTCGCCGCGCGGACTGACGGCGGTGTGGTCTTCTTCGACGCCGGCGGACGGCGCGCACTGACCTTCCACGACGGGCTGGCGGTCGCCTGGTCGCCGGATCAGCAAGTCGCGGCAGTCGCGACGCCGGCGGGGATTCTGTTCGTCGCCCCGCTCTCGGGCGAGGTCGTCTCGCTGCCCCTCGCGGTCACTGATCTGGAGTGGGTCGTCCCGTGACCTCGGCCAGCCGGCCTTCCAGGAAGTCGCGCTGGGCGGGCTGGCGAACGAGCTCGAGCGCCCTCGCGTAGGAGGCCGCGGCCTCCTCGTCGCGGCCGAGGCGGCGCAGCAGGTCCGCCCGCGCGGAGTGCAGGAAGTGGTAGCCGTCGAGCTCCTCGTCGAGCGGCGCCATCAGCTCGAGCCCGAACTCCTCGCCGTGGGCCAGCGCGACCGCGACGGCCCGGTTGAGCATCACGACCGGCCCAGGCGCGACAACGGCGAGAAGGTCGTAGAGGTCGACGATGCGTCTCCAGTCGGTGGCCTCGGCGGTCGCCGCGCGTGCGTGCTCGGCGGCGATCGCCGCCTGGAGCGCGTACGAGCCGTACACGTTCAGCCGACCGACGATCTCCAACCCCTCCGCGATCTGCGCTTTGTCCCAGAGCCGGCGATCCTGGTCCTCCAGGAGTACGAGCCGACCGTCGGCGCCGGTGCGGGCATCGCGGCGAGAGTCCTGGAGGAGCATGAGCGCGAGCAGTCCGGCCGCCTCGGGCTCGTCGGGCATGAGCGACCGCAGGACCCGCGCGAGGCGGATCGCCTCGGCACACAGCTCGCGGCGGACGAGCGCCTCGCCCGCGGTCGCCGCGTAGCCCTCGTTGAAGATGAGGTAGAGGGAGGCGAGCACCGAGGCGAGCCTGTCCGGCAGCTCGTGGTCAGGCGGAACGACGTACGGAATGCGGGCGCCGGCGATCTTGCGCTTCGCACGCACGAGCCGCTGCTGCATCGCCGGCTCGGTGGTCAGGAACGCACGGGCGATCTCGGGCGTCTGCAGGCCGCCGAGCGTGCGCAGCGTGAGCGCGACCCGCGCCTCCGGTGCGAGCGCCGGATGGCAGCAGGTGAAGATCAGCCGGAGCCGATCGTCCGGGATGGAGCTGTCGTCGATCTCGTCCTCCTCGCCCAGGGGCACGAGCGCCTCGAGCTCGCGCACCTTGTCCTCGAGCCTGCGGGCCCGCCGAATCCGGTCGATCGCCTTGTTACGGGCCGTGGTCGTGATCCACGCGCCGGGGTTGCGCGGCAGCCCGCGCTTCGGCCACACCTCGAGGGCGACCAGGAAGGCGTCCTGGACGGCCTCCTCCGCGAGGTCGAAGTCGCCGAGAACGCGGATGAGCGCCGCGACCGCCCGCCCCGACTCCTCGCGGAACAGGCGGTCGACGGCCTCGGCCGGCGTGGCTACCGCCGGGCCTCCGCTGTGTTGGCGTGGGCTCCGGAGCCCGCGGCCTCGTAGTCCATGACGGGACGCACCTCGACCTTCCCGCCCGGCATGGGGATCTTGCGCGCCCAGGCGATCGCCTCGTCCAGGTTCTCGCACTCGAGCAGGTAGAAGCCGCCGAGCGTCTCCTTCGTCTCGGCGAACGGCCCGTCGGTGACGATCTGGTTGCCGTCCGTCTGGATCGCGACCGTCGTCGCCGTCGCAGTCGGCTGGAGGCCTTCGCCGCCGAGGAACGCGCCGGCGTCCTTCACCTCGACCGTGTAGGCGTCCCACGCCTTCATGCTCTCCTGCATCTCCTCGGGCGTGCGGTCCGCCCAGCGGCCCTCGTCGCCCCAGAGCGTCAGCAGATACTTCATCGCAGAACCTCCCGTTGTCGTGATGCGGCGCAAATTCGCCGCCTTCACAGAGACGACGAACGGGCTTTGCCCGGATCGACAGGTCTCAGAGGGGAATGTTGCCGTGCTTTCGCGGCGGTCGCTTCTCGCGCTTGGCCAGCGCGGTGGCGAGAGCGTCGCAGAGCACCGGGCGCGTCCGCCGGGGCTCGATGACGTCGTCGAGGTAGCCGCGCTCGGCGGCCGTGTACGGGTTGGCGAATTGCTCCTTGTAGTCGGCGATCAGCTCTGCGCGCCGCGCCTCGGCGTCGTCCGCCTCTTCGAGCTCCTTGCGGAAGACGATGTTGACGGCGCCCTCGGGGCCCATGACCGCGACCTCAGCGGTCGGCCACGCGAAGTTGAAGTCGGCGCGGATGTGCTTCGAGCTCATGACGTCGTAGGCGCCGCCGTAGGCCTTGCGCGTGATGAGGGCGATCTTCGGGACGGTCGCCTCCGAGTACGCGTAGAGCAGTTTCGCGCCGTGCCGGATGATCCCGCCCCACTCCTGCGCCGTCCCGGGCAGGAAGCCGGGCACGTCGACGAACGTGACCAGCGGGATGTTGAAGCCGTCGCAGAAGCGCACGAAACGGGCGGCCTTCACGGACGAGTCGATGTCGAGGGTGCCCGCCAGCGCCCGCGGGTTGTTCCCGATGATTCCCACAGGGTGGCCGCCGAGGCGCGCAGAAGCCGCAGACGATGTTCTCCGCCCAGAGCTGGTGGACTTCGAGGAACTCGCCGTCGTCGACGACGCGCTCCACGACCGAGCGCATGTCGTAGGGCTTCGTCGGCTCGTCCGGGATGAGCGTGTCGAGCTCGGGGTCCTCGCGGTCGCTCGGGTCGGAGGGCGCGAAGTACGGCGGCGGGTCGACGTTGTTCTGCGGGAGGAACGAGAGCAGGTAGCGGGCATCCTCGAGGCACGTCTCCTCGTCGTCGGCCGCGAAGTGAGCGACTCCCGACTTGGACGCGTGTGTGAGCGCGCCGCCGAGCTCCTCGAAGGTCACCTCCTCGCCGGTCACCGTCTTCACGACCTCGGGGCCGGTGATGAACATGTACGAGCTCTCCTTGACCATGAGGACGAAGTCCGTCATGGCCGGCGAGTACACGGCGCCGCCGGCGCATGGCCCCATGATCAGGCTGATCTGGGGGATCACGCCCGAGGCCTGGACGTTGCGCCAGAAGATCTCCGCGTAGCCGCCCAGCGAGACGACGCCCTCCTGGATGCGCGCGCCGCCCGAGTCGTTGATGCCGATGAGCGGGCAGCCGAACTTGAGTGCCAGGTCCATGACCTTGCAGACCTTCTCCGCGAACGCCTCGGAGAGCGTGCCGCCGAAGACGGTGAAGTCCTGCGAGAAGACGAAGACCTTGCGGCCGAAGATCGTCCCGTAGCCCGTGACGACCGCGTCGCCCCACGGGCGCCGGTCCATCATCCCGAAGTGCGGGTTGCGGTGGCGCACGTAGCGGTCGAGCTCGACGAAGCTGCCCGGGTCGAGGAGCTTCTCGAGCCGCTCGCGCGCGAGGAGCTTCCCGCGTTCGCGCTGGCGGCCGACCGCCTTCTCGTCCCCGGCATGGAGCGCCTCCTCGCGCAGCCGCTCGAGCGCCGCCAGCTTCGCCTGGGTCGACTGGAGATCCTCGGCCTTGGCCATGCGCGGGAGCTTACTTCGGCTCGGCACGGATTCGGCACAATTCCGCGCGCCACGCGTGCGTTTCGTCGGGTTACGCTCGAAGCGGAGGGAGGCCCGCGGCCGGCCCCTCCGCGCGTCTAACTCAAGGCTCGGCGGCCACGTCGTCGGCGAGCAAGGCGTACAGGTACACGTCGCGGCGCCGGCCGTGCAGCTCGATGTAGGAGCGCAGGAGCGCCTCGCGCTGGAAGCCGGCGTTCTCTGCCACGCGGATGGACGCGACGTTCTCGGGCTCCACGATGAGCTGTAGGCGGGCGAGCCCATGCTCGTGGGCGGCATGACGCACGAGAAGCCGTAGCGCCCGCGTCGCCACGCCCCGCCCGCGGGCTTCGCGTGCGACCCAGTAGCCGAAGGTCGCGCGCGAGTGGTCCAGAACCTGGAATCCGACCGAGCCGAGCAGCGCCCCGGTGTCCCGGTCGACGACCGCGAACGTGTGCACGCTCGGTGCGCCCATGAGGAAGGCGCGCGCGTCCGCCTCGGTGTAGGGCGTGGGAACGCTCGTCCAGCGCGGGATCTCGGGGTCCTGGCAGGCGGCCACGATCGCCGGGACGTCCTCGTCGACGAACGGCCGCAGGACGACGTCGCCGTCCTCGAGTCTCACGGCGAGGCGCGGCGCCAGCGCGAGGGGAGCCCGCGCGGCCGGGGAATCGCCCTCCACGCGCGAGCCCCGATCAGGAAGGCGAGCACCGGAAGCAGGATGTAGCCGAGCTTGTGCACCTCGACGTCCAGGAGCAGTCCGCGCTCCACGTCCCCGCTGAACGTGAGCAGGCTCGCCAGATCGTTGGGAGCGCCGAGCGTCCAGCTCCAGGGGTCGAAGTCTCCGCGCGACTCGAGGTCGTTCCAGCTCATGATCGTCCGGCCGTCGAGCACGATCAGGAGCACCCAGACGAAGATCGCCGCCACGACTCCCGAGCCGACGCGGAGCCCGCGCGGCCGCCCGCGCTCGGCCTCCCGGTACTCGCGGGCGAGGTCGTCGAGATCTCCGAGTCGCCGCAGGGCCTCGCCCGAGCCGACTTCCGACGCGGAGGTACGCAGGTGCGCCCGCAGCTCGCGCCGGATCGCCCTGCGTCTCGCCGGCTCGACGTCGCCTCGCAGCTTCCACGAGAGCCGAAGCAGGGTGAGCTCGATCGATGTCGTCGTCATGGTGTTCCTCCAGTGGGTCCGCTTCCGTTGGGGCCGAAGAGCGGCGTCACGGCCTCGACCAGCCGCAGCCAGGCCGCGCCGCGGGCAGCCAGGAGCTCGCGCCCGGAAGGTGAGAGCCGGTAGTACTTGCGCGCCGGGCCCGATGTCGACGGGACGAGATGCGACGTCACGTGCCCGTCTCGCTCCAGCCGTCCGAGCGCCGGGTAGATCGAGCCGTCGGGCACCTCGGTCAGCCCGATTCCGTGGACGCGCTCGACGAGCTCGTAGCCGTACGACTCGCGCTCGTCGATCAGGTGGAGAAGGACGAGGCCGAGGACGCCCTTGAGGATCTGGCTGTCGTGCGCTGCCGTCGGCACGCTCTTATTCTAACCAAGGTACTTGTCTATGCCAAGTAGTCCGTGCGCTACGGCGCGAGGTGCGCGTCGTACGTGCCGAACTCCTCGCGGAGCGCGTTGCAGATCTCGCCGACGGTGCCGTGCGCCGCCAGGGCCGCGCGCATCGGGTGGAGCAGGTTCGCGTCGCCGCGCGCAGCCTCCCGGACGCGGGCCAGGGCCGCCTCCGCTGCGCCGGCGTCGCGCTCGGCGCGGATGCGCCGCGTCCGCTCGACCTGGCGCTGCTCGGCCTCCGGGTCGAGGCGGTGCAACTCGATCCCCTCGTCGTCGTGCTCGACGAAGCGGTTGACCCCGACGACGACGCGCTCGCCGGACTCGACCTGGCGCTCGAACGCGTAGGCCGCCTCCTCGATCTCGTGCTGGGTGAATCCCTGCTCGACGGCCGCGACCGCGCCCCCCAGCTCGTCGATCTGCGCGATCAGCTCGGTCGCGCGCTCCTCGAGCTCGCGCGTCAGGGACTCGAGGAAGTACGCACCGCCGAGCGGATCGGCCGTGTCCGTCCCGCCGGCCTCGTGCTGGAGGACCTGCTGCGTCCGCAGGGCGATGCGCGCGCTGCGCTCGGTGGGGAGCGCCAGCGCCTCGTCGAAGCCGTTCGTGTGGATCGACTGCGCCCCGCCGCACACCGCGGAGAACGCCTGTACGGCGACCCTGACGACGTTGTTCTCGGGCTGCTGCGCGGTCAGGGTCGAGCCGCCCGTCTGCGCATGGAAGCGCAGCGCCTGGGCCTTGGGGTTCGTCGCACCGAAGCGGTCACGCATGATGCGCGCCCAGAGCGTCCGCGCCGCGCGGAACTTCGCCACCTCCTGGAAGAAGTGGTTGTGGGCGTTGAAGAAGAAGGAGAGCCGCTCGCCGAACTCGTCCGGCGAGAGCCCCGCCGCCACGGCCGCCTCGCAGTAGGCGATGCCGTGCGCGAGCGTGAACGCGAGCTCCTGCACGGCCGTCGCCCCCGCCTCGCGGATGTGGTACCCGGAGATCGAGATCGTGTTCCAGCGCGGCAGCCGCTCGTGGCAGTACGCAAACAGGTCGGTGGTGATGCGCATCGAGGGCCGCGGCGGGAAGATGTAGTTCCCGCGGGCCACGTACTCCTTGAGGATGTCGTTCTGCACGGTGCCTCGTAGCCGGTCGCCCGGGATGCCCTGCTTCTCCCCGACGAGCTCGTAGAGCAGCAGGAGGAGCGCGGCGGGCGCGTTGATCGTCATCGACGTCGACACCTCGCCGAGGGGGATCTCGGCGAAGAGGAGCTCCATGTCCGCCAGGGAGTCGATCGCCACCCCGGTGCGCCCGACCTCGCCGGCCGCCCGCGGGTCGTCCGAGTCGTAGCCGAGCTGCGTCGGCAGGTCGAAGGCGACCGAGAGGCCCGTCTGGCCGTGCTGCAGCAGGTAGCGGAAGCGGGCGTTGGTCTCCTCCGCCGACGCGAAGCCCGCGTACTGGCGGATCGTCCACGGCTTCCCGCGATACATGTCCCGGTAGGGGCCGCGCGTGAACGGGAACTCGCCGGGCGCCTCGGGCGCCGCTCCTGCCGCGTCTTCGTCCGTGTAGACCGGCTTGATCTCGATGCCCGAGTCGGTCTCGCGGCGATTCTCCGCCGTGGCCATGAAGGGATCCTACTTTCGAGGGTCGGGAGCGCGGCCGCGGCGAGCCGATCCCTGGAATCATGCGGTCGATGGACGTCGAGCTGCGGCTTTCGGAGGTCATGGCCGCCCTCTCCCACGCGCTCGACATCTCCGACGGCCATCCGGCGGGGCACGCCACCCGGACGTGCCTGATCGGCATGCGGGTCGCGGACGAGATCGACCTCGACACCGCCGATCGCTCGGCGCTCTTCTACGGGCTGCTCCTCAAGGACCTGGGCTGCTCATCCAACGCGGCGCGGCTCTCCTCCCTCTACGGCGCCGACGACCACGTCGCCAAGCGCAATGCCAAGAGGATCGACCAGACGCGCCTGCCCGAGGCCCTGGTCTACATCGTCCGGAACTCGGGCGGCTTTCGCGATCTCGTGCGCGTGCTCGCGGCCGGCGCCAAGACCATGCGCGAGGTGACCGAGACGCGCTGCGAGCGGGGCGCGGAGATCGCGCGGATGCTCGAGCTCCCCGAGGAGACGGCCCAGACGATCTACAGCATCGACGAGCACTGGGACGGGAAGGGCCATCCGCACGGCCTGGCGGGCGACGAGATCCCCCTCCTCGCACGCATTGCCTGCCTCGCGCAGACGACGGAGGTGTTCCTACGCGAGCACGGGCTCGCCGCTGCGCTCGAGATGGCCGAGAAGCGGAGCGGACGCTGGTTCGATCCCGCCCTCGTCCGGATCCTCCGCGCCACCGCCGTCGATCGGGAGTTCTGGCGCGGCGTCGAGAGTGAGGACGCCGGCGCACGTGTTGCCGCGCTCGAGCCCGATGACCGCCTGGTCATCGCGGACGAGGCCCGGCTCGACCGCGTAGCCGAGGCGTTCGCCCAGGTGATCGACGCGAAGTCGCCGTACACAGCCAGGCACTCGGAGCGGGTGGCCGAGATCGCGGTTGCGACGGCGACGACGCTCGGGTTTCCCGACGAGTCGCTGCGCGACCTCCGCCGCGCGGGCCTGCTCCACGACATCGGCAAGCTCGCGATCTCGAACCTGATCCTGGACAAGCCCGGGAAGCTGACCGAGGAAGAGTTCGCAGCGGTCAAGCGCCATCCGCTCGTCACCGAGCAGATCCTGCGGCGGGTGACCCGCTTCGCCGACATCGCCGATATCGCGGCGGCTCACCACGAGAAGCTCGACGGCTCGGGCTATCACCGCGGCGTGCGCGGCGACGAGCTGGGCCTGCCCGCACGCGTCCTGGCCGTCGCCGACATCTTCGAGGCGATGACCGCCGACCGCCCTTACCGACAGCCGATGGAGATGGAGCAGGCGCTCGAGCTCATGCGCCGCGACGTCGGCGCGAGGATCTGCCCGGATGCCTTCGGTGCCCTCGAGCGGTCCGCCGGTCCGCTCGACCGTGCCGCGTGATCTAGGCTCGGATCGTGCGGATCACGGTCAAGCTCTTCGCAGGCCTGCGTGAGCGCGCCGGCGAGAGCGGACGCGACCTCGAGCTCGACGCGGGCGCCCGCGTCGCCGACGTCTGGACGCCCCTCGGGCTCGGCGAGGAGCCCGAGGGCCTCCTCTACGCGGTGAACAAGGAGTACGCCGCGTCGGACCGCCGGCTCTCGGACGGCGACGAGGTCGCGCTGATCCCACCGGTCTCCGGCGGCGACTTCCGGCTCACAGCGGACCCGATCGACGTCGGCGCGGTCATCGCCGAGGTCGCCGACCAGCAGGCCGGCGCGGTGGCCACGTTCCTCGGGACGACCCGGGCCCGCTCGCGCGGCCGCACCGTGCTCCACCTGGAGTACGAGGCCTACGAAGGCATGGCGGAGAAGGTCATGGAGGAGATCGCCGACACCCTCCGGGAGCGCTACGAGCTCTGCCGCATCGCCATCACGCACCGCGTGGGACGCGTCGGGATCGGCGAGACGAGCGTCGCGATCGCCGTCTCGGCGCCCCATCGGGAGCACGCACTCGCAGCCTGCAAGGAGGCCATCGACACGCTCAAGGTCGACGTCCCCCTCTGGAAGAAGGAGATCTACGAGGGCGGCGAGGAGTGGATCGGGCGCGGCTCGTGACCGCGCCTGCCCGGAAAGGCGAAGCGGGGCCCGAGGGCCCCGCTTCGTCGCCGCAGTGAGGGGACTGTTCTAGCCGCCTGCAACCGGCCCGCCCGTGGCGTCAGGAGCGACGCGCGAGGGGCTGGTGCCGTTCTGGGCCGTGACTGCCCAGGTGCCGTAGCTGAAGGCGTTGCCCGCAGCCGCGGGAATCAGCCAGACGCCTGCGCCCCACTTGCTCGCCTGGTTGACCGCGCCGGTCGTGCCCGTGAAGAGAACGACCTGACCACGGTTCTGGCTGACCGACTCGTACACGCACAGGTGGCCGGGGGCCGCCAGCGGGTTGACCGCCGTGCCGGGGCACTGCGCCGTCGAGGCCGCGCCGGCCGGGAGGAAGTGCTCCTCCGGCGCCGAGGCGAGCTCGAAGCCGAACGAGATGCTGTCCCAGCCGTCGTCGTTCGTGTTGGCAGCCTGCAGACCGGCCGCGTAGTTGCCCTGGATCGTCTTGATGGCGGACTTCTTGACGTACCGCTGATCCGCCTTGGGCTTGATGTGGTTGTTCCACACGTTCGTCCAGTTCGTGATCGCGCTCGCCGGCGTCGCCACCATCACGACGCCGATCGCCAGTGCCGCAGCGATGAGCGCAACCAGCTTCCGACTCCGTACCAACCGCATTCCGTCCTCCCTCGATCGTTGTATCTCGAACCCGACGCGGGAGGGACGGGCGATCTTCCCTCGGCGGGCCGCGCGTGATGCCCGCAGAACCCCCCGGCGGTGCATCGCCAGGGGCCGGAGGCGCATCTACCATGAGTTCGATGAGCCAGCTGACGCCCGAGCAGGAGCGCGAGCAGTTCCTGCGCGAGATGGAGCAGCGCGGCTACCAGCGCGACTACGAGCCGATTCACCCGAAGAGCCGCTGGCGCGAGCTCGGAAAGAAGCTGTGGGTGCCGATCGCGGGCCTGGGCTACCTGATCTTCAAGTTCAAGGCCGTCGTCCTGGCGATCTTCAAGCTCAAGATCCTCGCCACCTCGCTGACGATGCTGGTCTCGATCGCCGCGTACGCCTGGATCTGGGGCTGGCGTTTCGCTATCGGGTTCGTGCTGCTGCTGCTCGTCCACGAGCTCGGCCACGTTGCGGAGCTGCGCCACCAGGGCATTCCGGCCTCGGCGCCGCTCTTCATCCCGTTCCTGGGGGCGGTCGTGGGGATGAAGCAGATGCCGCACGACGTCTGGCGTGAGGCACGCGTCGCGCTGGCCGGGCCGATCCTCGGGAGCCTGGGCGCGGCCGCCGTGTGGGCCGCCGGCGAGTCACTCGACTCGGAGCTCCTCATAGCGCTCGCCTTCACAGGGTTCTTTCTCAACCTCTTCAACCTCATCCCGATCTCGCCCCTCGACGGGGGGCGGGCGGTCGCAGCGCTCCATCCCGCACTCTGGGCGGTCGGGCTTGCGATCCTGCTCGGCCTCACGATCAGGTGGCCGAACCCGATCCTCATCCTCGTGCTCGTGGTCGGCGGCCTGGAGGTCTGGCGTCGTTGGAGGGAGCGTGAGGACCCGCGCGCCCGCGAGTACTACTCGATCCCCACCTGGCAGCGGGCCGTCGTCGGCGTCACCTACGTCGGGCTCGCAGCTCTGCTCGCGCTCGCGATGAGCGCCACACACGTCGAGCGCACGTTCTAATAGGGCCATGGTCGACGATCGGCGGATCTTCGAAAGCTGGGAGCATGCCGAGCGCCGGCACGTCCAGCTGATCGCGGAGGAGTTCTACGAGGGCTTCAACACGGTCGCCGACCTGCCCGAGCCGGCGGTCACCATCTTCGGCTCGGCGCGCGTCGGTGAGGACCACCCGGTCTACGCCGAGGCCCGTAACGTCGGGAAGCGATTCGCGGAAGCAGGCTTCGTCGTCGTCACCGGAGGCGGCCCCGGCGTGATGGAGGCGGCGAACCGCGGCGCCAAGGAGGGCGGCGGTCTCTCGGTCGGGTTCAACATCGTCCTGCCGCACGAGCAGGGCTCGAATCCCTACCTCGACGTCTCGCTCACGTTCGAGCACTTCTACGTGCGCAAGACGATGTTCGTGAAGGCCGCAGAAGGCTTCGTCATCTTCCCCGGCGGGTTCGGGACGCTCGACGAGCTCTTCGAGGCTCTCACCCTGATCCAGACGGGGAAGATCCTCGACTTCCCGGTGGTGCTCTTCGACTCCGAGTACTGGCGCGGAATGCTCGACTGGACGCAGAGCACGCTGCTCGCCGGGGGCATGATCTCGCCCGAGGACTGGGAGCAGCTTCACGTCACGGACGATCCCGAGGACGCAGTGCAGCACGTCGTGACGGCGTACCGGCGCCGTAGCACCGAAACGCCCGCCGAGCCGGCGAAGGCCGACGCTCAGTAACGGCGAGGGGGCCGCCGAAGCGGCCCCCTCGCGTGCCTTCGTGTGGACGAGCTAGCGGACCCGCTGGCCCTGCTCGACCTCGCCGCGCCAGGCGCCGCTCTCGACGCCCCGGCTCTCGACGACGTCCTTGAAGCGCTCGAGATCGCCCTTGACGCGCCGGCTGTCGACGCCGAGCGCGCTGCCGAGCTGCTCCATGACCCCGTTCGTCTCGTGGTCCATCTGGACGCTGACCCGCGTCTCGCTCTCGCCGAGCGGCTCGAACGTGACGACACCGCTGGTGCCGTGACCCTCGATCGCCCTCCAGGCGACCATCTGGTCGGGCCGCTGCTCGGTGATCTCGGCCTCCCACGCGTGCTCGGTGCCGCCGATCTCGGCGACCCAGTGGAGATGTGTGTCATCGATCTGGGCGACCGCCTTCACGCCCTCCATGAACGTCGGGAACTCCTCGAACTGCGTCCACTGGTTGTACGCGGTGCGCACAGGTACCTGGACGTCCATCGATTCCTTGATGCTGGCCATTCGTCGGACCCCTCCTCGCGATTTCGGATACCCCTCTCGCCTACCCGCAGTTGCGGGCGCGAAACAGGGGAGCCCTCCTTACCTGCGGAGGTGGCGGACGAGCTTCCAGGCGACCGGAAGCAGCGCGCCGGCGAGGTAGAGCTTGAGGAGATCGCCGACCACGAACGGGTAGAGGCCGGCCTCGAGCGTCCCCTCCAGATCGAGGTTCGCAACGTGCGCGAGCCACGGGAGGCCGAAGAGGTAGATGACGACGCTCCCGCTGAGCATCGCTGCGACCGCCGAGTTGAAGCGACGGTCCCACTGCCGCTGGGCGAGCCAGCCGGTCAGCAGCGCGGCGACGATGAAGCCCACGAGGTAGCCGCCCGTCGCGCCCTTCACGATCGTCCAGCCGCTGTCGCCGCCGGAGTAGACGGGCGCCCCCAGAAGACCGACGAAGAAGTAGAGCAGGAGGCTGGCGGCGCCGAGCATCGGGCCATACGACGCGCCGACGAGCAGCACGGCGAAGGTCTGGCCCGAGATCGGCACCGGCGTGAACGCGAGCATGATCTCGATCTGCGCGGCGAGAGCGACGAGCCCCGCGCCTGCGGCGACCAGGAGCGCGTCGGTCGCAAGCCCCGAGCGAGGAAAGACTGCGAGTCTGAGAGTCGCCGCCTGCGGGTTCATGGCGGCGGGACTCTAACGGACTACCCGCTCGAAGGCAGGTAGAAGTACGGCCCCGGCGGCGTCTTTCCCGGGCCGTAGATCGCGGTCGGGTTCTGGGGGACGTAGCGCGTGAAGAAGTCGTCCTGGCGCAGGAGCTTCCCGTCCTGGAAGACCTTGCGGTGCACGTTGACGTCGAACCCGGGCCCGCCGCCCGCGGCTGTGCGCACCGAGTTGGGGGGCGCGGACGGGTCGATCGCGTACTGAAGCTTCGGCGACGTGTAGTTCGTCAGGGCACTCGTCGTCGCCTCCACCTTCCGCCGCTGCTTCGTCCCGTAGAAGCTCACCGTGAACGTGGAGTTCGTGTAGGTCACGTTGACGAGGATCGCGTTCTTCAGGTCGTTCCGGAACACGAGATCGGGGCCGCCCCAGGACACCGTTGCGTCGCGGCCGACCGGGTAGTGGCTGATGTAGAACGAGTGGTTGTAGCGGGTCTTGATCGGCAGGCCGGCCTCGAACGCAGCGTTGAACACCGTCGTGGCCGTCTGGCACACCCCGCCGCCGATCGAGGGGATCAGAACGCCGCCGAAGATCATCTGACCCTCGCGAAAGCCTCTCTCCGCGGTCCTGGGCCCGACTTCCTCGTTGTAGGAGAACGTCTGGCCCGACTTGATGATGGTGCCGTTGAGGTAGTCGCCGAGCAGGTGCACGTTCCAGATGCGGTTCGCCGACGACTCGCCCATGTCCGTCGTGAAGGTCGAGATCTTCTGGCGGATCCCCATCGCCTTGGCGTCCTTCGTCGTGAACGCGGCCGGAAGGACGGTGAGCGAGACCGCGGCCGTCCGGGGCCCGGGCTGCAGCGCGGCAGCGAGCACGGCTTCCTGCGCCTTCATCGGCGCGAGGGTCGTGCCCGGCCTGGAGCGGACGACCCGCACGCGGTCGCCGACGACCTTGAACGTCGCGTCGATCGGCTGACGCAGCGTGGAATTCACCATCGGAAGCAGCGCGCGCTGGAGGCCTTCGACGTCGAGCGAGACGTCGTAGGCGCCTGCGGCGCGCTCGAACTGGACGAGCTTGGCGAGCCGGGCCGGTTGCAGCGCGCCCACGTCCCTGCCCTCGAACCGGATGGAGACGGGCGCGGCGACGATCGCGCGCGCCTGGAGGGCCACCGCCTCGACCTCCTCGGTCGTGATCGCGGGCTCGACGGACTCCACGGCCGCGGCGATCTGGCCGGTGCCGGCCAGCCCGGCAGCGCGCACGGACTCGAGGAGCGGCTCGAGCGCCACGGTCGTGCCGGGGGTGCTCGGCTGCACGACGACCTCGGCTCCCTTCATCTCGAGGCCGGCGCTCACCGGCCGGGAGGTGATCTCGCGCAGCGCGGTCTCGATTCGCGCGACCTCGGCCGGCCGGAGCTCGAGGACGGGCGCGACCTCGTGCTCGGCGGCGAACGGCGCCGCGAGGGCGCCCAGGCGCGAGAGCAGCGAGTCGCGTTCCGCCTGGAACGCGCGCTCCTCGGTGGCCCGGGCGTCAAACGCCCAGACCCGGTCGGGACGAACGGTGAAGCTCCGGCCCTCGCCGACCTGGATCCGAACGGGCTCGGCGAGGCGCGCCGCAAGCTGGGTTTGGAGCACCGCCTGGGCATCCGTGCGCGAGAGCCCGCCGACGTCGACGCCGGCGACGGAGACTCCGGGGAGGACCGACTCCCGCAAGCGTGAGCGCGCGGGCGAAGACGGCCGCACCGACGATGAGCACCAGGAGGCCCAGGACCGCGGCGACGGTGCCGGCCCGGCTGAGACCCCGGATCGGCCGAGTCAGCCTTGCCGCCACCTCGGTCATGAACACGTGAGGTTACCGCGAAACCCGGCCTCTATCATCAGGCGGAGCGTGTCCACGAACCCCCTCAGGGAGCTTCCGTCGGTCGACGAGCTGCTCGGTCGCGACGAGTTGGCCGCACTCGCCGAGAGCCACGGCCGGCCGCTGGTGCTCGCCGCGGCCAGGTCTGCCCTGGAGCGCGCCCGCGAGGACGTCAGGGCTGGTTTCCCTGCCGGCGACCTCGTCGCGAGGACCCTTTCGGAGCTCGAGGCACGCCTGGCGCCCAGACTCAGGCGCGTGGTCAACGCGACCGGCGTCGTCGTCCACACGAACCTCGGGCGCGCGCCGCTGGCGGAGTCTGCGCTCGCGCGCGTGCAGGAGGTGGGCGCGGGCTACTCCAACCTCGAGTACGACGTCGCGGCGGGCGCACGCGGCTCGAGGCAGGACCACGTCGCCGCGGTGCTGCGCGAGCTCACCGGCGCCGAGGCGGCGCTCGTCGTCAACAACAACGCCGCCGCGGTCCTGCTCGCGCTCGCCGCGCTCGGAGAGGGCCGCGAGGTGATCGTCTCGCGCGGCGAGCTGATCGAGATCGGCGACGGCTTCCGCATCCCCGACGTGCTTGCGCGCTCAGGCGCGACGCTCGTCGAGGTCGGGACGACCAACCGCACGCGCCTCGCCGACTACGAGCGGGCAATCGGCGAGCGCACGGCGGCGCTTCTCCGCGTCCACCAGTCGAATTTCCGCATCGTCGGGTTCACCGAGCATCCGGGCGTCCGTGACCTCGCCCGGCTCGCAGACCGGCACGGGCTGCCCCTCGTCGACGACCTGGGCTCTGGCGCCCTTGTCGAGACGCGCGACGAGCCAACCGCCCGCGCGAGCATCGAGGCGGGCGCTCACGTCGTCACGTTCTCGGGGGACAAGCTGCTCGGCGGCCCGCAGGCGGGCCTCGCCGTCGGGCGCGCCGACCTCATCGAGCGCATGCGCCGCCACCCGCTGCAGCGCGCGTTGCGCGCGGACAAGCTCACGCTCGCCGCGCTCGAGGGGACGCTCGCCCTCTACCGGGCCGGCTCGCGCGACCTGCCCGTCCTGCGCATGCTCGACGAGCCGCCCGAGGCAGTGCAGGCGCGGGCGGAGCGCCTTGCCGGGCTGACCGGGGGGACGGTCGAGCAGACGGTCGCGCGCTCCGGCGGAGGAGCGCTCCCGCTGGCGGAGATCGAGAGCTACGCGTGCGTGCTCGAGCTCGAGCTTGCGGAGGCGCTGCGGCTCGGCGAGCCGGCCGTCATCGGGATCGTCCGGGACGACCGGCTCCTGCTGGACTGCCGGACGCTGACCGACGCGGAGGTCGACGAGGTCGCGGAGGCCGTGGCCACGTGCCGCTCACAGTAGGCACGGCCGGCCATATCGACCACGGCAAGACGTGGCTCGTCCGCGCGCTGACGGGCAAGGACACCGACCGCCTCCCGGAAGAGCAGGAGCGCGGCATCTCCATCGACCTCGGCTACGCGCCTCTCGATCTCGGCGACGGCCGCTCCCTGTCGCTCGTCGACGTGCCGGGCCACGAGCGGTTCGTCCGCAACATGGTCGCCGGGGCCACAGGCATCGACCTCTTCCTGCTCGTCGTCGACGCCGGCGAAGGCGCCAGGGCCCAGACGCACGAGCACCTGGCGATCATCAGGCTGCTCGGGATCGAGCACGGCGTTGTGGCGCTGACGAAGGTGGACGCGGTCGACCCGGAGACGCAAGAGCTGGCGCTCGAGGAAGCTCGCGAGCTGGTGCCCGGGGCGGCCGTGGTGGCGACGAGCGCCCGTACCGGCGAGGGTCTCGACGACCTGCGTGCGGCGCTCGCCGAGGCGGCCGACCGGGTCGAGCAGCGGCCCTCCGAACGGCCGACACGGCTCTACGTCGACCGCGTGTTCACGCTCAAGGGGATCGGCACGGTCGTGACCGGAACGCTCTGGTCGGGCTCGGTGGGCGAGGGCGACGAGCTCCGGGCCGAGCCGGCCGGGCTCGACGTGCGCGTCCGCAGCGTCCAGGTGCACGACCAGCCGGTCGAGCGTGCCGAGGCGGGCCAGCGGGTCGCGCTCGCGCTCCCCGGCGTCGAGCGACGCGACCTGCGCCGCGGAGACGCGCTCATGGCCAAGGGCTCGTACCCCGTCGGCTACCGGCTGGACATCGCCCTCGAGCCCCTCGTGGAGATCGGTGACGGCACGCGGCTGCACGTGCACCACGGGACAGCCGAGCATTTCGCACGAGTCGTCCGCGTGGGTGACCGTCACGCGCAGCTGCGCCTCAGCTCGCCCGTCGTCGCCGCGCGTGGCGACCGGGTGGTGCTCCGCGAGCGCACCACGCTGGGCGGCGGGACCGTGCTCGACCCCGCACCGCCCCGGCAGACCTCCGAGGAGCGGCTCGCCCTGCTCGAGCGGGGCGACCCCGTCTCCATCGTCATGGCCGCGCTCTCCGCCGCAAGCGAGCCGGTCCGCCGCGAGGAGCTGGAGCGCCGCGCCCTGCTCTCGCGCGAGGATCTCGACGAAGGACTCGGCGCGGCCGTCCGCGCGGGCGATTGGTACCTGACGC
>CAWAQJ010000016.1:0-72011 GCA_963784175.1 uncultured Actinomycetes bacterium
CCGAGCGCCTGGAGGAGCTGCGCTACGACGTCGTGCGCGCGCTCGACGAGCGCGCGGCCGTCTCCCCGCTCGATCCCGGCGTGCCGGTGGCGGAGCTCCTGCCACAGCGGCCGTGGGCGGCAGCGCTCCTCCCCTTGCTCCCCATCGAGCGCCGCGGCGCCAAGGCCTACGCGCCCGGGGCGACCGCGGGCCTGGGCGACCGGGCGGAGGCGGCGGAGCAGCTCGAGGAGGAGCTCGAGGAGGCGGGGTTCACGCCGGTGAAGGTCGAGGACGCGGAGCTGGCCCGCTATCTCGAGGAGGCCGGCCGCCTCGTCCGGCTGGGCGACGGCCTCGCGGTCGGCGCGGCAGCACACGAGGAGGCCCGCCGCCTGCTCGTCGAGGAGTGCACCGCCGCGGGCTCGATCACGCTCGCGCGCTTCCGCGACCTTCTCGGCACGGGCCGCAAGCCGGCCCAGCTCCTCCTCGAGCGCTTCGACGCGGACGGCATCACCCGCCGCGTCGGCGACGAGCGCGTCCTCCGGCGGAAGGCGCAGACCGGCTAGGTTCTCCTCGGAGCGGCCCGGGCCCGGTGGCCCAGCCGGTCTTCAAAACCGGTGAGGCGGCGTAACCCGTCGCTGGGTAGGTTCGACTCCTGCGCCGCTCCGCTCTTCGCCGTCCGACAAGCGTGCGGGTGAGGAAGGATGGCGACGTCTCTCGGCTCGCCGTCCTGGACGTTGCATCCTGCCGCTTCGCCGGTCTGGACACCGCTAGCCGCATCTGTTACAAGTGACAGGCGTAGAGAGCGGGGTCGTGCGGCAGGCCTTTCAACCGAGGAAAGGGGTTTGCCGTGTCGCATCGGGGGCACGTCCTTCAACCGCATCGGCTCGGGTGGTGGTTGGTTGCGCTCGCGCTGGCGTTGCTGGCGGTCGGCGGCGCGACGCCGGCTGCGGGGACGGCGGCGGAGTGCCACGCACGCGGACGCCGTCTTCTACACGGGGACATGGGGCTGAAGGGATGGGCCGGCTCGCGAGCCGGCTGAAGCTCGCCCCTCGTCGTGCACCGACTACTACCTGACGGTCACGCCCCGTAATGGTTCGGGGCGTACAACGGGCTGGCCGCGCGGCGGCGTGCCGCTCGACGCGATCCACAACGCCGGCCCGAACTTCCACGCCATGGCAGAGATCCGGCTCAATCCATGGAGGCTCTACGCGAACGAGCCTGGCAACAGCTGGTACGGCGCGGGGGTCAGGGTCAGGGAGATCATGGAAGACGTGGGCTACGATCCGGCGCGCGACACGTGGGCCGTGAACGAGGTGGGCGAGCCCACGACCCAGACCATGGGCGTCGACGTCATCAAGGGCGCCCCAAACGCTCGCAGGAACCTGCTCGACTTCATCCGCGGCCTGTACGAGGGGGACGGCACGCCGATGCCGGGCCTCGTCTTTGCCGCGGATCCCATCCAGGAGGCCACGGACCTGTGGCAGTACAAGGCCGATCTCAGGAGCTTCTACGGGGACTCGGAGTTCTGGGACGAGCTGAGCCTCTACGTCCGCTTCTGGGCGCAGGAGGCCTATGCGGACGTGCGGGCCTGGGGCGTCGCCGGAACGACTCTGGCCGAGCGAACCGCCTACCTGAATGACTACTTCCTGCATGGCCTGCGCGTGGCGACGGTTGGCGGCGCCGAGACGGAGGCCGCCCGTGCGTTCTTCGAGAACGCGTACACGCCGATCGGAAATGCCGTCTACCGGAATCCCCCGCCCGGGGCCATCGGCTTCGGCTCCACGGACGTCGACCTGCTCACGATGAAGAACTTCGTCTCGACGCAGACGTACGCGCTCCGGTCGTCGGCGGGAGCACGGTTCGGCTTCGCGGACAGCAGGAACGGCCCCACGCCGATGTCCGACGTCATCGCGGTCGAGGACCGCATGGCCGCCGCCATTCGGGACTCCGAGAGCGATGCGAGCGGCGCTTGCGGCACGAGCGGCGAGTGGTGCGACAGCGACGTCGCCGGAGCAGCCTTCACCGGCCTCTGGCGGCAGTTCCTGGATATGACGCCGCCGACGGTCGTGGCGAACGTCGAGGGGCAACTCGGCAGCAACGGCTGGTACACCGGTGACGTGACCGTGACCTGGAACGTCGCCGATCCGGACTCGCCAATCGAGCCGCCACCGGGCTGCGAAACCGTGGTGATCGACGCCGACACTGCCGGCAGGACGCTTACCTGCGCGGCGAGGAGCCTCGGCGGCACGACCTCGGTCGACGTCACCGTCAAGCGCGACGCAACGGCGCCGACGCTGTCGTGCGAACCGACGCCGTCGCTCCTCTGGCCGCCGAACGGCAAGCTCGTGCCCGTCCAAGTCGACGTCCGTGTCGCCGACGAGCTCTCCGGCCCGGCCGGGTTCGCGCTGACCGCGGTCCGGGTGAGCGCCGACGTCGCGGCGGACGACGTCGCCGGATTCGAAATCGGGGCGGCCGACGACGAGGGCCTCCTGCGCGCCAAGCGGCCGGGCTGGGCGCGCGAGCGCGTGTACGAACTCGTATACGTCGGGCGCGATGCCGCGGGCAACGAGGCCGGGTGCGCCGCGAGGGTGCTCGTCCCGCACGACCAGCGGGAGTAAACCCTCGCAAGCTGGCGCATCGGCCAGGCCGTCCGTGCTGACAAACGGCGCGTCGTGGCGCCTGCCACTTTCATTTTCCCGGCGCACGGGCTATCGTGCCCGTCTGCGGCTGGACGGGACCGACAGCCGGCCGCGCCACTTGGGAAAACGGAAAGGGGCATACATGAGGGGACTCGCACGAGTCCTTGGACGTGGACGCGTCCAGGGCTTGGTCATCGTGGCGGTCGCATTGGCGGCCATGGTCTTCACCAACGCCGCGTTGGCACAGGTTTCGCAGAGAGCCTGCGACAGGCGCAACAACAACACGTACCAGAAGCTCACCGAGTGCATCAGGCTCGACCAGGTGCGCGCGCACCAGGCCGCGCTCCAGGCCATCGCGGACGCCAACGGAGGAAACCGCTTCTCCGGCCGTCCCGGCTATGACAGGTCGGTCGACTACGTGGTCGGCAAGCTCCAGGCCGCCGGCTACAACGTCACCGTTCAGCCGTTCAACTACCTCGCGTTCGAGGTCATCGGCCCGTCGATCCTGCAGCAGACGGCGCCCGGCTCCATCACCTACACCGAGGACGTCGACTTCGGGGTCATCACCCAGAGCGACCCCGGTGATGTCACCGCCAACGTCACGGCGGTCGACCTCCAGCTCGGCCTCGGCAACACCTCGACCAGCGGGTGCGAGGCAGCCGACTTCGCCGGCTTCCCGGTCGGGAACATCGCGTTGCTGCAGCGCGGCACGTGCACCTTCGAGCTCAAGGCCGAAAACGCCGCGGCCGCGGGGGCCGTCGGCATCGTCATCTTCAACCAGGGCAACCTGGCCACCCCCGACCGTCAGGGCATTCCCGCCGTGACGCTCACGGCCAACAACACGAGCGGGATCCCGGTGCTCGGCACCACCTACCCGCTGGGCGTGACGCTGGCCGGCACCGCCGGCCTGCGGATGCGGGTGTTCGCCAACACGTTCCGCCAGATCCTCCCGACGTCCAACGTGCTCGCCGAGAAGAAGGGCAAGAACGACAACAACGTCGTCATGGCCGGCGCGCACCTCGACTCGGTGCTGGACGGGCCGGGCATCAACGACAACGGCTCCGGCAGCGCCGCGCTGCTCGAGTCCGCGGAGCAGCTCGCCAACATCAAGCCGCGGAACACGATGCGGTTCGCATGGTGGGGTGCAGAGGAGAGCGGGCTCGTCGGCTCGACGAACTACGTCAACGGCCTGAGCCAGGCGGAGAAGGATCGGATCGCGCTCTACCTGAACTTCGACATGGTCGGATCGCCGAACTACATCTTCATGATGCAGGACGCCGACCAGTCGAGCTTCGTCGCTCCGGTGGCCGTTCCGCCCGGATCGACCGCGATCGAGGATCTCTTCGAGTCGTACTACACGCTCAAGGGCGAGCCGTACGACGATTCCGCGTTCGACGGACGCAGCGACTACCAGGCGTTCATCGTCAACGGCATCCCGGCCGGTGGCCTCTTCACCGGCGCCGAGGTGCGGAAGACCGCCGAGCAGGCCTCGATCTGGGGCGGCACCGTGGGCGCACAGTTCGACCCGTGCTACCACGCGGCGTGCGACACGTTCGCCAACAACTCGAACCACGCGCTCGACGTCAACGCGGACGCAGTCGGCTTCGCGATGCTGACGTTCGCGTACTCGACGCAGACGGTGAACGGCGTCCCGGGCGAAAGGGTCCCCGGACAGGGCAAGAGCAACCTGCCCGCTCCGGCCGGCCCCGAGGGCACGTTCGTCCCGTAGACCGAGGAACGATCAGCAGGACTGGAGGGGCGGCCATTCGGCCGCCCCTCTTCGTTTCAGCTACCGATGAGTCCGTGAATCGGGAGCGGTCAACATGGGCATCACATCGACTCGAAAGGAACCCCAATGAGAAAGCTCGTCGTCAACACATTCTTGACCCTCGACGGCGTCATGCAGGCCCCCGGCGGCCCCGAGGAGGACCCGACCGAGGGCTTCACCCACGGCGGCTGGTCGGTCGGCTACTGGGACGAGCAGATGGGGGAGCGGATGGACGAGTCGATGGGCCCGGGGAAGGACTTCGCCCTCCTGCTCGGGCGCAAGACCTACGAGATCTTCGCCGCCCACTGGCCGCACGCACGTGACCAGCCCGGGGCGGCCGAGTTGAATGCGGCCACCAAGTACGTGGCGTCGCGCACGCTCGACAAGGTCGACTGGGAGAACTCGAGGCTGCTCGAAGGCGACCTCGCAGAGGCCGTCGCCAGGCTCAAGGAAGAGGACGGCCCCGAGATCCAGGTGCACGGCAGCTCGGACCTGATCCAGTCCCTTCTGAAGGAGGACCTCGTGGACGAGTTCCGCCTCCTCATCTTCCCGGTCGTCGTGGGGAGCGGGAAGCGCCTCTTCGGCGAGGGGACCGTTCCGGCCGCCTTCAAGGCGAGCAACAGCAAGACGGCGAGCACCGGCGTCCTGCTCGTGAACTACGAGCGGGCGGGCGACATCGAGTACGGGTCGTTCGCACTCGAGGAGCCGACGGAGGCGGAGGTCGAGCGGAGGGAGAAGCTCGACGAAGCCGATTGAGCGGATACGTGCGACGCAGCCGTCCCCGTGAGGTCGTCACGGCGCAGACCCGGTCTCGATTGTCCTCAGAACGGGTAGGCCCTGAGCACGAGACCTCGGGAGACAAAGCAGCAAGGATCGAGACGGGCCTTTCGAGGGCTCGTTCTCGTCTTCTTGCTCTCGTTCGTGAACCTCGTGGGCCTGGTCCTGACCATGACCGCGCTCGGCGGACTGGCGCCCTGGACCCGCTGGCAGTTCGTCGGAGCCTTCGGAGTCATCGAGGCGGCCTCGGGGCTCGCGAACGTGGTCACTCCGAACATCTGGCGACTCCCGATCGCGGAGCTGGAAACGAGCAGACGGACAGACGTGAAGCTCGCGACCATCCGCCGCCCTCCTGCCTCACTGGGGAGGCCTCGCCCGCTGCGCGGCCGGGGTGGTTTGCCTTGGGCTCGCTGCGTGGAAGACGGCCGTCGGCCCAGCTTCGATCCTTCTCGTCCCGTTCGTGCTCTTGCTCGCGTGGTCGGTCGTCGCGATCTCCGCCGCGCTTGCACGTGGCGGGGTCGCTCGGCCGGACATCGACGTCTTCCAGTTCGTCGTCCGGTGGAGGAACGGCGAGCACGAGCTCACCCCTGTGAGCCTCGGCGCGGCCGTGTTCCAGTTCCTGCTCGCCATCATCACGATCCCCGCCGTGAAGCTCTTCCCTCCTTCCGTCCTCTATCAGCCGGAGATCGGGCCGTCTGTCGAACTCCTGCTCGGGACCATTGCGCTCAGCGTGGCGCTGCTCGCGCTCGTCTACTGGCTCTGGTCCGATCGCATCGGAATGGAGGCGCCGCGCGAGCAGCAGCGCGAAGCCGAGGAGCACGCCTGAGCGTCGACTAGGGGCCGGTCGTCGTCGCGGGCTGCCGCGGGTGCGGTCGTCCCCGGCTCTGTGGTCGGCGGTGTCGTCTCGGTGGCCGGAGGAGCCGTGGTCGTCCCGGGCTCCGTTGCCGGCGGAGGTCCCGTCGTGGCGCCCGGCCCCTCTGCGGTAGTGGCGGGAGCGGTCCCCGGCGACGGCGTCCCCGTCGAAGTGCCACGCGCGCCGGTCGTCGTTCCGGCGTTCGTCGACTCCGGCGTGGCCGGGGCGTCCTCGGGCGACTCGCCGGTGAAGAGCATGCTGGCGCCGAACCCGACGAGCGCGAGAAGGCCGAGAGCAGCGGCCAGAGCGAGATACCACCGCCGACGGCCGGGCGGACGTGCAACCCGCGCAGGCGCCGGCGGAGGAGCGATCACAACCGTCTCGGCAGTCGCCGCGGGGACTGGCAGGACCTCCAGCTCGAGCGCCGCGACGAGCGCGCCCCCGTCCGCCGGACGCGCATGGCGGTCGAGCGAGAGCGCCGCGGCCGTGAGAGCGGCCAGGAACGGCGGCGCATCGGGCCGGAGAGACTCCACGGCGGGAGCCTCCTGCCAGGTCTTCGTGAGCATCTCCGCGACCGGATGGTCGACCTCGAACGGCGGCCGCCCGGTCAGCATCTGGAAGAGGATGACCCCGAACGCGTACACGTCGCTCTCCGGCCCGACCTCTGCGCCGCTTGCCTGTTCGGGAGCCATGTACTGAGCTGTCCCGACAACGGCGCCCGTCGTCGTCAGCGTCGCGTCCGAAAGGGCCCGGGCCACGCCGAAGTCCGCGATCTTCGCGCGCCCTTCGCCGTCGAAGAGGACGTTCGACGGCTTGAGATCTCGGTGGACGATCCCGTGTGCGTGCGCGTGGCCGAGGCCGGCGGCGAGGTCAGACGCAATTCTTGCCGTCTGCTCGTCGGCGAGCGGCGCCGGCATCGCGGCCGACAATCGCTCGTCGAGCGTCCCGCCGGGCACGTACTCGAGCACCAGGTACGGCCGGCCCTCGAACTCCCCGTAGTCGAACACGCCCACGAGGTTCGGGTGCGACAGCGAGGCCGCCGACCGGGCCTCGCGCTCGAATCGCGGTGCCGTCCCGCCCGCCGAAAGCAGCTTGACCGCGACCGGTCGCTCGAGCTCCAGGTCTCGAGCGAGCCAGACCTCGGACATCCCGCCGCGCCCGAGAACCCGCTCGAGCTTGAAACGTCCTGCAATCAAGTCAGATGGCACGCCGCAGCCCCCACGTCATGTACCCGGCGCGAAGGCGGCGAAACTGGGCGTTCGGGCTTCACCACCTCGGGGCCGGATTACCACCACTTTGGGGGGTGGAGCCGCTCGCGTCCTGCCGAAGAAGAGAGTGATGGCGCATCGGCAAGGACACAGCTCGAGGAGATCGGCGCGACGTGTTCGCTAGCGGCACGCAGCCGGCGCGCCGTGGCCATCGCCGGCAAGTGCTTCTCTCCGCTGCCTGCCTCGCACTTGCCGTCGTCGCCACGATCGCCCTCTGGCCGCTGGTCGGCCCCGCCGTCGCGCACGCGGCGGAAGGGCTCGGCCGCATCCGGCCCGAGCTCCTGATCCTCTCCGGGGCGCTCTTCGCGGCGGCCCCGGTGTTCTGCGGCCTGGCCTGGCGCCACGCGATTCTCCGCGCCGGCGGTGAGGTCGGCCGAGTGGACGCCTGCGCCCGCTACGGGGTCGGATCTCTCGTGAACTCCGTCGCCCCGGCCCACCTGGGCGACATCGTCCGGGCCGTCCTGCTGCTCGAGAAGCTCCCGGCCGGCGGCCGGCGGCGGATCGTCCCCTGGTTCGGCGTCATCCAGGGAGCACGTCTCGCGGCGCTGGCAGCGCTTGCGCTCGCCGCCGCCCTCCCGGGACTCCTGATCTTCCTCGTGCTCCTGCTTCCCGGCGCCCTGGTGGTGGCAACCCTGGGACGCGGGACGACAAGGCTCATCTGCCTGGCGTTCCTCTCGCCACTGGCTAAAGCCGCGGCCATCGCGGTCGTGCTGGTCGGCCTCGACGTCGGCTCCCCCCTCGACGCCCTGGCCGTCGTCCCCGCGCTCGAGCTGGCGGCGCTCATACCCCTCACGCCCGGCAACGTGGGCGTGGCGGGCGCGGCCGCTTCCGGAGCGCTCTACGCGCAGGGCCTGCCGATGTCGACCGCAGTGCAGGCCGGCCTCGTCCTGCACGCCGTCGAGACCGCCGCGGGACTGACGTACGGGACGGCCTCCGCGCTGGCGTGGCTCGCGGGCCTCAAGCCGGTGCGAGGGGCAGCACAGCGCTGGCGCGGGCTCCGCACGGCTCTGGCTCCCACCGCCACGACCGCTCGCACTCAGCCAGAGGCGGGCAGTCCTTGACGGTCTCTCAGTAGCCGCTGTAGCGCTCGGCGAGCACGTTCTCGTCTCCGACTCCCGCCTCGGCCAGCGCCTTCTGCATTCCCTCGACCATCCCGGGCGGCCCCGCGACCAGGAACGTGCTCTCGTCGAGCTCGTTCCCCACATGGTCACGGAAGAACGCTGAGTCGATCTTCCGGCTCTCGCCCTCCCAGCCCGGGTCCTCGGTCATGGTGAGGACGAGCCGGAGGTTGGGATTGTCGTTCTCGAGCTCGCGAAGCTCGTCGAGAAACGCCGTCGACTCCCGGTCGCGATTCGAGTAGATGAGCGTCACACGGTGAGGAAGCCCCTGCTCGCGGATGTGGAGGAGCATGCTGCGAAAGACCGTGATCCCGATTCCGCCGGCCACGAAGACGAGCGGCCGAGACGCGTCCTCGGGCAGAGGGAAGCTTCCTTTCGGAGGCTCGACGTCCACGTCTGCTCCGACGGGAAGCTCGGCAAGGGAGCGCTTGAACGCGCTGTCCCGCATCCTCGTGGCGAAGCCGAGCACGCCGGTCTCCCACGGTGGGGTCACGACCGTGAAGTGCCTCCGCAGCCCCTTGTCATCCTGGTGACCGACATCCGGGAGGGTGACGAAGAAGTACTGGCCGGGTGTGATCTCGACCTCTGCCCCGAGCAGGTCGAAGGTCACGAGCAGTGTTCCCTTCGCGACTTCGCGCTTCTCGTTGATCTGCGCTTGCATCCGTCCTCCCGCGTTTTGCTCTACTCGGCTTAGCGTCGCGCGCCGCGGCCTTCTTACGTCGCCTGGACGCCGTGCTCCTCGGTCTGACGCAGAAACGCGCCCACGACCTCGAGGTAGCGGTCGCTCTCCTCCAGCGCGGGCATGTGCGAGCTTTCCTCGAAGACGACGCCGCGCGCGTTCGGGAGACCGTCGAGGAGCGTGGCCGCGATCGCCTCGGTGCAGATGTCGTAGGCGCCCCGGGCGACCAAGGCGGGCACCGTGATCTCGCCGAGCCGGTCGCGCACGTCCCAGTCGCGCAGCTCGCCGGTCACGGTCCACTCGTTCGGGCCCACCATCGCGAGGTAGACCTCCGGGCCCTTCTCGGCGTACATGCGCGCGAGCTCCGGTGTCCCCTTGGCGCCGCGGTGGATGTAGTGGTCGTCGAAGACGCCCAGGGCCTCCCGGTACCCCGGGTCGTCGAACGTCCCGGCCTGCTCGTGGCGGTCGAGCACCTCGACGACGTCGGCGGGGAGCGCCGCCCGTAGGCGGCGCGCCTCGAACACCCATTCCTCGATGCTCGCCAGCGTCGAGCTCAGCACGAGGCTCGTGAGCCCGCCGTAGCCGCTGAGCGCGTGCTCGAGGGCCAGCTGGCCGCCCCACGACGTGCCGAGGAGGTGGATCCGTTCGAGCTCGAGCTGGTCGCGCAGCGTCGCGAGCTCGTCGAGGAAGACCTGGACGCTCCAGTCGATGTCCTGCGGTCGGTCCGAGCTGCCGCAGCCGATCTGGTCGTAGAGCACGACGGCGCGGCCGCCCTCGGCCAGCCGCTCGAGGGGCGCGAAGTAGTTGTGCGTCGAGCCGGGCCCGCCGTGCAGGGCGACGAGCGGATCGCGGCCCTCGACGCTCTCCCCGACGATGCGGTACCACGTTCGGTAGCCGCGAAAGTCGATGAATCCCTCGCGGGCCTCCACGCCTAGGCGCGCTCGACCTGCGAGCCGCCGACGATGGCGTCACGCCCGTCGGCGTAGCGAACCCAGGCCTTGTGCGTCCCGTCGTAGTCCGGCCCCCAGAGGACGAGCGTTGCCTCCTCCCCCCGCACCCGGCACGGCTCCGAGCCCTCCGGGTCCAGGCCCCTCCAGACGCGGACGAAGGGATTCGTCTCCAGCTCGTCCGCGACCGTGGTCGGCTCCCTGTGGCCCGGGTGCAAGCGGGTTTCGGGCGGCAGGGCCAGCAGCACGTCCATGATCGAGTGCACCTGCTCGGGATAGCCGTTGGGGCCGCCGCCCGCCGTGCCGCCCACCGTGCCCTTGAAGAGGCAGTCGGCGGTCAGACAGCCGGTCCCGTCGAAGAGGAAGGCGACGTGGTCCGGGCAGTGGCCGGGCGTGTAGAGCGTCTGGATCTCGAGCTCGCCGGTCGTGAACGTGTCCCCGTCGGAGAGCCGCTCGTCGGCCTCGACGGCCGTGTCCGGATGCGCGAGGAGCGGCACCCCGTGACGCGCCGCCAGCGCCTCGATCCCGACGACGTGGTCCGGATGCCCGTGCGTGCAGAGGACGTGGGTGAGGACGATCCCCTGCTCCTCGACGATCCGCTCGAGCCCCTCCTCGAGCCCGTTGGCGTCCACCAGGACGCCGCTTCCGCCCGGCCCCTCCGCGACGAGGTAGGCGTTCGAAAGCCAGTCCGGATGCTCGACGCGCTCGACGATCATGCGAAGTCGATCACGCTCCGGATGCCGTCGCCGGCCTCCATCAGCTCGAAGCCGCGGTTGACGTCGTCGAGCGTCAGCTTGTGCGAGACGAAGGAGTCGACGTCGATCTCCCCCGCCAGGTAGCGCTGCACGTACGCGGGCACGTCCTCGCGGCCCTTGCAGCCGCCGAAGGACGAGCCGGCGATCCGGCGCCCGGTGATGAGGAAGCGGGGGACGACGTTCAGGGTCTCGCCCTTGCCGGCCACGCCGCACATCGTCGCCAGGCCCCAGCCCATGCGTGCCGATTCGACCGCCTGGCGCATGACGCCGACGTTGCCGGTGGCCTCGAACGTGTAGTCGGCGCCGAAGCCGCCGGTCATCTCCAAGACCTGCTCCACGACCCCTTCTCCCCCGGGGAGCGTCTCCGTCGCGCCGTGGTGCGGGGCGAGCGCCAGACGGCCCTCGGCGACGTCCACGGCGATGATCCGCCCGGCGCCGGCGAGCCGGCAGCCGACGACGGCGCCGAGCCCGACCATGCCCATGCCGAAGACGACGCAGGTCGAGCCGGGCTCCACCTTGGCGGTGTTGAGCGCGGCGCCGATCCCGGTGGAGAGGCCGCAGGCGAAGAGTGCGGCGCGATCGAGCGGAGCCTCCCTGTCGACCTTGGCCAGCCCGATCTCGGGCATCACCGTGTACTCGGCGAAGGTGGACGTGCCCATGAAGTGGCGAACGGGCTCGCCGTCGCGGGAGAGCCGGGGTGTCCCGTCCGGGAGGTAGCCCTGGTTCTGCATGTCCCGGACGGCGAGGCACAGGCTGATCCCGGGCTGCAGGCAATGGACGCACTCGCCGCATTGCGGGGCGAAGAGCGTGACGACGTGGTCTCCGGGCTCGACGAGGGTGACTCCCTCCCCGACGGCCTCCACCACCCCGGCGCCCTCGTGGCCGAGCACGGTGGGCGAGTAGCCGGACGGATCGGCGCCCGAGGCCGTGTAGAGATCCGTGTGGCAGACGCCGCAGGCGACGAGCCTGACGAGCACCTCCGCGGCCTTCGGCTCGGCCAGGTCGAGCTCCTGGACGACCAGGGGGCTACCGAACTCCTCGAGGACCGCGGCTCTGATCTTCACCGCGGAAACGTAACCCAGCCGGCCGGGTTAGGGTGTGCCCGTCAACGCCCTCCGATCGGCGCGGGCTCACCGCATACGTGCCCGGGCGATCTCTCGACGACAGGAGGCGCCGTGAACCACCATGGCTCGGAAAGCTATTACGTCGTAGGCGAAGGCCTGCTCACGGAGAGCGGCGAGGGTCGCGACGAGACGCTGGCTGCCGCGCTCCCGGCAGCCGCGCCGCCGCCGCCGTTCCGCTTCTCGCGGATGGGGCCCGACGGAGCGGGACGCCAGCTCCCGACCCCCAACCGGAGGAAGGTCGCCGCGACGATGGCCGGCGGGGGCGGCGGGGCGTCGCAGATCCCGGCCGGCTACACGTACCTCGGCCAGTTCGTCGACCACGACCTCACGTTCGACAAGACCAACGTGATGCTCGGCGAGGGCGTGTCGCCCGCGCAGCTGCTCCAGGCGCGCTCGCCGAGCCTCGACCTCGACTCCCTCTACGGCGCGGGGCCGACCGACCCGGCGTCGGCGAAGTTCTACGCACCCGACGGCCGCCACTTCAAGCTCGGCAGGACGTCGGCGATCGAGGGGATCCCACCCAAGCAGGGCCACGACCTGCCGCGGGGCGCGGGCCGCACGGTGGCCCAGAAGCGCAAGGCGATCATCCCCGACCCACGCAATGACGAGAACCTCGCCGTCGCGCAGACGCACCTTGCGTTCATGCGCTTCCACAACCGCGTCCTCGACACGCTGCCCTCGTCGGTGCCGCAGAACCAGCGCTTCGCCCGCGCGCGCGAGATCGTCACGAAGCACTACCAGTGGATGCTCCGCACCGACTACCTGCCGCGGATCTGCGCGCCGGGGATCGTCAACAACGTGTTCTCGAGCGGCCGGAAGGTGTTCGAGGTCGGCGCCGCGCCGACGGACGTCCCGACGATGCCGATCGAGTTCTCCGTGGCCGCCTTCCGGCTGGGGCACTCGATGATCCGGGAGGCGTACAACTGGAACCGCGTCTTCGACGACGGCTTCGGCGACCTCTTCCTCCTCTTCGAGTTCACGGCCGGGAGCGGGTCTCTCGGCGGCGCGCGAACGCTGCCGAGCAACTGGATCGCCGACTTCCGGCGGCTCTACGACTTCAAGGAGGCTGGGCGGAACGACCTCGCGGTGCCCGAGCCCAAGTTCAACCGGGCGATGCGCATCGACACGACCCTCACGCCCACGCTCCAGTTCGTCCCCGGCTTCGACTTCTCCGAGGCCAACCTCGCGTTCCGAAACCTGACGCGGGCGAAGATGGTGCGGCTCGCGACCGGCCAGCAGATGGCCACGTTCATGAAGAACAAGGGCGTGAACCTCACGAAGCTCACGAACGCCCAGATCCGCGACGGCAAGAACGGCGCCGGCCTCGGGGGGCTGACCCAGCCGCAGCGCACGGCGTTCCTCAAGGACACCCCGCTCTGGTTCTACATCCTGCGCGAGGCCGAGCTCAACCAGGGCAAGCTGAAAGCCGTCGGCGCGCGGATCGTGGCCGAGACGTTCCACCGTGCGATGGAGGGCAGCCAGCACTCGATCGTCCGCGACCCGGGCTGGCGGCCGACCCTCGGCCCCAACTCGACGACGTTCCGGATGGTCGACCTGCTCCTCTTCGCCTTCCGGGGCCAGAAAGCGCTCCTCAACCCACTCGGGAACTAGCCATGGCAGACGATCTCAAGAAGTACCAGGAGGCTGTGAAGGCGGGGCTGAGCCACGCCTACGACAACCCCAACCTGACGGAGAAGACGTTCGACGTCGACCGCGACCGGCTGGTCATCTTCAGCGACCACCATCGCGGCTCGCGCGACGGCGCCGACGACTTCTGGCGCTGCGAGCGCTCGTACCACGCGGCGCTCGGCTACTACCTCGAGGGGGGCCACCGGCTCTACCTCCTCGGCGACGTCGAGGAGCTCTGGGAGAACGGGCACGACGAGGTGCTGAAGGCCTACGCCAACACCCTCGCGCTCGAGCAGGAGTACCACCGCGCCGGCCGCCTCGAGCGCTTCTGGGGCAACCACGACGACTCCTGGCGTCACGAGGGCGAGGTCGAGAAGTACCTCCACAAGCTCTACCCGAAGCTCGTCGTCCACGAGGCGATGCGAATCCGGATCGTCGACGGCGACAAGCCGCTCGGGATCCTCTTCCTCGTGCACGGCCACCAGGGGACGATGGACAGCGACCGCTTCTCCGGCGTGTCGCGTCTCGTCGTCCGCCACGCGTGGAGGCCGTTCCAGCGGAAGTGGAAGATCCCCTCGACGACCCCGTCGCGCGACTACGCGCTCCGCGCGCGGCACGACGACGCGATGTTCCAGTGGGCGCGCAAGCGTCCGGAGCGTCTCGTGCTCATCGCCGGCCACACGCACCGCCCGGTCTTCAGCGACCCGAAGGTGAGGACGGAGCGAACGCCGGACGAGGTCGACGTCGAGCTCAAGCGCCTCCGCGAGGCGGCCGACGCGACGCCGGACGGCCTCGGATCGCTCCGCGCCGAGTACGAGCTCGTGCGCACGGCGCAGTTCGGGGACCCGCCGAAGAAGATGCCGCTCCCGTGCTACTTCAACACGGGCTGCTGCTCGTACGGCGACGGGGACGTGACCGGCATCGAGATCGCCGACGGCAGGATTCGGCTCGTCCGGTGGCTCGACGACGACTCGGCGCCGAAGGTCAAGATCCTGGCGGACGAGCCCCTGCGGGAGATCCTCGCCGCCGTCGAGGGCTCGCACACACTGAGGAGCGGGCGACCGCAGGCGCTGCTCCAGGGCTACTCGCCGAAGACGTGGCTCCAGCGCGCGAGCGTCCACTCGACGCCGAGCGGGAGCTCGCCGCGCGCTGCGGCGATCGCCTCGGCGATGCTCTCCCCGCCGCCGAGGGCCGAGCGCCGGTCTCCCTCCGGGCTCTCGAACGTGGCGTTCAGGAGGTAGGCGTTGAAGAGGCGGACGCGGGGCCTGCGGTTGCGCCTGAACGGATGAACGAGTGCGGCTGTGGACATCGGAGGTCTCCCTGAGGTCGTTGAAGCGATGCCTGCATGGTCGTCCAGCAGCGGCCCGTGGGCCAGGGAGCCAGCCAGCGTTCCGCAGTGCGGATACCCGCACGGATCCGGATGGACAGGCGGGCCCCGGGGAGTGGAGTCTCGGTGGGGCCCGCCCGTCCTTGAGGAGGAGCGTGGGCTAGTCGATCGCGAACGTGACCGTGAGCGTCGCGCCGACGTCCTGCGTCCCCGGCTCGATCGCCACGTCGGCCGCAGCGGCTTCGGCGCGGTCGTAGAGGGGCACCACTCCGCCCCCTCCGCCGCCCTCGACGATCGCGATCGGAGCGCCGAGGCTCACGCCTGCCTTCTCCGCGATGGCCTCGGCACGCGCCCTCGCGTCGTCGAATGCGGCGTCGACCGCGTCGGCGTACTGGCTCTCCGCGTCGGAGACCGTCAGCGTCGGGCCGTAGACCTGGTTCGCCCCGGCGGCGACCGCCGCGTCGACGGTCGGGCCGGCCTGGTCGAGGTCGCGGATGGTCGCCCGCACCGTGTTGGAGGCGTCGTAGCCCGTCACCGAGAGCCCGTCGTCGCCGGTGCGGGGATAGACGGAGACCTGCTCGGTGCGCAGGTCGTCCTCGGCCACGCCTGCCTCGCGAAGCGCGGCCACGACCCGCTGGGTCGCCTCGGTCGCATCGGTGAGCGCCGCAGCGGCAGTGTCGGCCGACGCCTGGACGCCGAAGGACCACTCGGCGACATCGGGCGTGACCTTCACGGAGCCGGTGCCGACGACGGTGATTCCCGCGGTCGAGACCGACGCGCCCGCGGCGACGGACTCGGCGGACATGCCGGCCGCCAGGACACCGCTCTCGAGACCCCCGACGGCGGTGCCGCCCGAGCCCTCGTCGTCGCCGCTGCAGCCGGCCGCGAGGACGGCTACGGCAAGGACGACGGCTGCGATCGCGCTCCTGGTCATTCGCTCCTCCGATCTCGTTTCGAGCTTCGACGGGAGGAGCGGCCCGGAAGTTCCCGGGCTCAGGCCGTGCATGCCGGCCAGCAGCTCGTCGAGCACCTTCTCGGCGCGCTCGCCGGGCGAGACGAGGGCAAGGCGTAGAGCGCACCCCACGCAGGGCGCGGGGAGCACGGAGGCCGCGAGCGCGACCCGGCGGAGCAGCGCGCGCCGATCCTCGACCTCGCGCTGACGCCGTGCGCAGAACTCGGCGAAGCGCCCCTCCGGTGTGTCGAGCCAGCCGCGGAGCTCGCACTCGAATGTGCTCCAGCGCGCTTCCCGGAAGCTCGGCGGCGTCCCCACGGAGCCGCGAAGCGTATGTAAGGCTTACCTGACCGTCAAGGTAAGGCTGGCCGACAGAACTATCAGTCGCCGCGCCTCTTCTTCCGCTTCTCGTCCGGCCAGATCTGAGTCTGCGGGTTCAGCCTCCCGACGTCCTCGGCCTGCCACCGGAGCTTGTCCTTGAGCTTGTACACCTTCAGGCCCTTCGTGATGTCGGTCTGGTAGATGAAGCCGTTGTACCAGTAGCTCCCCCAGGCGCCTCCGAGCGTGAGCGCGGCCGGATCGAGCGGGAGCGGATCCGCCCAGGCGACCGTCTTCGCGCGACGCGGATCGGTGAAGTCGACGACCCAGGTCCCTGCCTGGTAGTTGCCGGCCACGAGCACGTCGCGGTTGCGAATCGGCACCACGTTGTAGTTGTGGATCGTGCAGTTCTCGACCGCGGACTGGGCCCGCGGAAGCACCCACGTCCCGAGGAGCGCGCCACTCGCGGTGTCGAAGAAGAAGATGCTCTTGAAGAGCGCCGGATCGCCGGCCTCGCACTCGGGCCCGACGCCGCCGCCGGGCTCCCAGCCCATCACGGTCACGTCGCCGTCCCAGGAGAGAGCGGCCGAGTGCCAGCCCGTGACGCCGGGCGTCGTGAACGCCCGCAGGCGCACGGGCTCGGCCGGGTCGGAGATGTCGAAGACGATCGCCTGCATGCCGGCGCACACGGCGAGCCGCTGCTTCTTCGTCAGCAGGACGCCGATGTCGTGGCACGAGTGCCCGCCGGCCAGCGGAACGTCCGCGATCGCCCGCGCGTCCTCGGGATGGTCCAGGGGCACTTCGACGATCTGGAACTTGTCGTGCTCCACGGAGCACTCGTGGCGCCAGACAGGGTCGTTGTCGTAGACCGGAGCGGTGGCGCTGGCGGAGACGTAGAGCAGCACGCGGTTCCGCTTCGGGTCGGGGACGACGGTGTGGGTATGGGAGCCGCAGTCGGTCGCGACGGCGGCGACCAGGTCGTCCGCGCTCGCCCGCTTCGCCTTTTTCACCTCGAAGATCTGGATGCCCTCGAAGCCCGAGGCCGCCGGGGGCGCGTCGCACGTCTCCTCGGGCGTGGCGGCGGCGACCGGGGTGTCGATCGAGCGGAAGACGAGGTTCTTGTAGACGCCGATGTCGCCCTGGAACGTGCCGCAGTCGACCTCGGCGACGGCCTTCGGCTTCCTCGGCCTGGAGATGTCGACGATGCGGAACCCGCCGTTCCACGTGCCCTGGTAGGCGTAGTCATCCTGGAAGGCCGCGTCCGTGAAGAACGCCTCCCCGAACGTGACCACCGGCCGGTTGTCGCCGGTCGAGCCAACCAGCCTGAGGTTCGCGGAGCGGACCTCGTCGTCGCGCGGCTTGCCGTTCCGCGTACTGCCGGCCGGCATCGCGGCCACGACGAGCACCACGCTCAGGATGAGCCCGAGAACGAGCGATCGGTTCCGAATTCGCATGTCTAGCCCCTTTTTTTGCGACCCCGAGGTGCGCCGATCCTAACGACGGCACACGACGAGTCAATCGATCTGAGACCATCGTCCTGCCGTGCTCAAGCTCTACGACTACCCGGCCTCGGCGAACTGCTACAAGGCGCGACTCCTCCTGGCGCAGCTCGGCCTCCAGTACGAGCGCGTCCCGGTCGACATCTTCGCCGGCGAGTCGACGACGCCTGAGCACCTGGCGCGCAACCCGGCAGGGCGCACGCCGGTGCTCGAGCTCGACTCGGGCGAGACCGTGGCCGAGTCGAACGCGATCCTTCTCTATCTCGGCGAGGGGACGCCGTTCGTCCCCGAGGCGCTCTTCGAGCGCGCCCGGGTGTGGCAGTGGCTCTTCTTCGAGCAGAACCTGTTCGAGCCGAACGTCGGGACGGCGCGCTTCTGGCGCCTCACGAGCCGCGACACGCTCAAGCCCGACGTCTTCGCCGCGCGACTGGAGTCCGCCCGCGCGGCCCTCGAGACGCTCGACCGCGGGCTCGCGGGGCGCACATTCCTCCTCGGCGACGGCTATTCGGTCGCCGACGTATCCCTGTACGCCTACGCACACGTGGCCGGCGACGCCGGCATCGACATGTCCGCGTACCCCGAGATCGCCGGGTGGCTGCGCCGCGTCGAGGCGACGCCCGGGTTCGTGAACGACCTCGAGCCGTACCCGCCGAGCGCCACCGCGGGCTCGGGCGGCCCTTCCGTGCACGGCTGAGCCTGAACAGCGTCCGGGGACGGGCGTATTTTCGTGGCGAGTGGCACGAGCGCAGGACCCGTTTCTCGTCTTCCAGGAGGAGGCGATCGGGTGGTGGGACGAGCCCGAGCCGGTTCCGCGACGCCCACCCCGCCCGCGGCGTCCGCCGCCGCGAACGCTCGCAGGCGACCTCGCCCGTCTCCGCCGTCGGCTGTCCGCCGGCTCGCAGGGCCCGCTCGCCCTCGGGGCCGCGATCGGGCTCCTCGTCCTGGTCGCGCTCGCGTATGTGGCTCTCTCCGCGCGGGCCGTCCGCGCCTGCTGAGGAGGCCGACCCGGCGCCGGTGACCGCGCCGCCCACGCCTGCTGCCGCGGCCGCGGTGCCGGACGCGCCGTCGGATCCGACGCTGCGCTCGGGCGACCGCGGCGTCGCCGTCCGGGACCTCCAGCACGCGCTCGCCGCGCTCGGGTATTCGACAGCGGTCGCCGACGGCGCGTTCGGCGCGGGAACGGCTGCGGCGGTGGCCGCCTTCCAGGCGGACAACGCGCTCCTCCCGGACGGGATCGCCGGATCGTCCACCGCGGCGCAGCTCCGCGAGGTCATCTCCGGGCAGGCGAGGGAGTCCGCCAACACGGCGCTGGCAGGGCTCGGTGCCGCGGAGACGGCGGGCCGCCTCGGGCCGAAGCCGGCGGCCCAGTACCGCGCGGCGCTCGACGACGCCCTCGCGGCGATCGGCAACTTGCCGCCCGGGCGGGGCGCCTCCATCGAGCTCGTCCTCGGCGACGTGGCCGCGCACGCCGACGTCTACGACAAGGCCAGGGCGCTCGCCCTCTTCGGGATGCTGACGGCGAACGTCGAGCACTTCGCCGAGAACCCCGTGCCCCTTCCTCCAGCCGATATGACAGGCGAGGACGGGGTCGTCTACCGGTGGTTCGCCGCGCACGGATTCCAGTTCCACCCGCTGGCGAACTTCGCCACGCTCAACGGCCACGCCAAGAACGAGCGCCGCGAGGAGGCCGAGCGGCTGGCCCAGGCGATGCTCGCCCGCGGCGTCCGGGACGGGCGCACGCTCACCTGGGAGTACTACTTCCCCTTCGCGGGCCCGGGACGCTGGACGTCGGCGCTCGCCCAGGCTGCGGGCGCACAGGCGCTCGCGCGAACCGGCGCCCTGCTCGAGGACGACACGCTCCTCGCAGGGGCGGGCGCGACGTACCGGGAGATCGCCCGCGATCTGTCGCAGAGCCTCGGCGGCGGGACGTGGGTCAAGGAGTACAGCTACTCCGACATGGCCGTCCTGAACGCGCAGCTCCAGTCGATCGTCTCCCTCGCCGAGTACGCGCGGACCACGGAGGACGCCGAGGCGCGGCGGTACGTGGACAGCCTCAGCACCGCCGCGCGCACGCTCCTCCCACAGTTCGACACGGGCTGCTGGTCGCGCTACTCGCTCGGCGGCTCGCCGGCCTCCGACAGCTACCACCGCTACCACGTGAACCTCCTGCAGCGGTTGGCGGAGATCGAAGGCGAGGCCGTGTGGGCGGACACCGGCGCCCGCTGGAAGGGCTACCTCAGCTCCGGCTGCTGAGCCGCCTTCAGCAACAATGGGCGCGTGGTCAAACGCATCATCGTGGCCGCCGCCGTTGCTCTCGTCGCCGCCCCGGCGGCCGACGCGGCGCCGTTGATCTGCCTCGATCCCGGACACGCACGGACGCCGAACCTGACCACCGAGCCGATCGGCCCGGGCTCGACGACCCGCAAGATCAAGGACGGCGGCGGTGCGAGCGGCGAGGCGCCGGTCGTGCTGGCCATCGGCCTCAAGCTGCGCAGCCTCCTGCTCGACCGCGGCTACCGGGTGGCGATGACGCGCAACGGGCCGAGCTTCACGCGCGGCGCCGGAGGCAACGTCGACCGGGCCAAGTTCTGCAACCGGCGACACGCGGCGCTCATGATCCGCATCCACGCCGACGGGTCGTCCAACCCGCGGACACACGGCGTCTCGACGCTGTATCCCGCCTGGCGACGGGGCTGGACCGACGACATCCACCGGCCCAGCCTCCGCGCGGCGCGGGCGGTCCACCGCAACGTCCTCCGGACGACGGGAGCCGCTGACCGTGGACTCGTCGCGCGCCGCGACCTCACGGGCTTCAACTGGGCGAACGTCCCGGTGATCCTCGTCGAGACCGGCTTCATGTCGAACCCGACCGAGCGGCGGAAGCTCCAATCCCGGACGTACCAGTGGCGCGTCGCCCGAGGGCTCGCCGCCGGAACCGCCGCGTTCGTCCCGCCCTCGTGACGGAAGGCGTCGTGGCGGCGGTGAGCCGCAGCGAGACGCACACGATGTCGAAGCCCGTCCGCGAGAGCATCGTGCTCGTCGCCGGCCTCGGCGTCGACGGGGACGCCCACCAGGGCGTGCGGGTGAAGCACCGCTCGCGCGTCAGACGGGACCCGACCGCGCCCAACCTCCGCCAGGTGCACCTCATGCACGCGGAGCTGCACGAGGAGCTCGGAGCCGGCGGCTTCCCGGTCTCGCCGGGGCAGCTCGGGGAGAACGTGACCACGCGCGGCCTCGACCTACTCGGGCTTCCGGCCGGGGCACGCGGCTGCATCTCGGCGAGGCGGCGGTGGTCGAGGTGACCGGCCTGCGCAACCCCTGCACGCAGCTGGACGGGATCCAGGAAGGGCTCATGGCCGCGACACTCGGCCGCGACCGGGACGGCGGCCTCGTGCGCAAGGCCGGTGTGATGGGGATCGTCCTGGTCGGCGGCGAGGTGCGCCCCGGGGATTCGATCCGGGTGGAGCTGCCGTCCGAGCCGTACCGGGCGCTCGAGCCGGTCTGAGCCGCTCAGGCGCCCTCGACGAGCTCCTTCAGGCGCGCGAGGTCCTGCTCCAGACGTCTCTGGGCGTGGCGCGTGACGACGGGCGCCGCGAGCCGGGCGGCGCGCTGCTTGTACTCCGTCTCGATCACGGCCGTGAGCTTCGTTCGGCCGCCCTTGAGCGCCTCGAGCCGCTGCGAGCTCGTCGCGTCGAAGACCTTGGAGACGAGGTGCACGGTCATCGCGCGGGGCGGATCGAGCTCGACGATCTCGGCCTCGAGCTCGACCCGCTGGCCGAGGTCCTCGAAGACGTCCCGAAAGCGACTGCCCACCTCGGGCGACCCGTCGGTGAGCGGCTCGCTCTCGGTCAGGGCGCCCATCCAGGCGCAGCGCCGCTCCGACGCGGCGAGCCAGGGGAAGATCTCCTCGGGCTCGGCCTCGATCTCGACCGAGTGCTCGTTTCGGTGCACGCGCGCGAGCGGGGCGGCCTAGCCTTGCTCGGGCTTCTCGCCCGAGCGGCGCATCTCCTCGGCCGCCGAACGGCCTTCCTCGTGGATGCGCCGGCGCATGGCCTCGAACTCGTCGGCCGGGGGAGGCTCGTCCGCGGCCGGCTTCTTCCGCTCCTTCGGCTTCGGCTTGGGCTTCGGCTCGGGCTCGGCTGCAGGCTCCTCCGCGACGGGCGGAGTCGGCTCGTCGGGCTCGGCCACAGCCTCCTCGGCGGGCTGCGGCGGCGGCTCCTTCTGGGTGGGCTCCTCGACGAGGGTCTCCGCGCCCATGCCGGCCGCCTCGAAGTCGTTCTCGTCGGCGGCCGCCACGCGGGCCTCGGCGAGCTTCTGCCGGAGCTCCTCCGCACGGCTGTCCGGCGGCCCCGGGGGCGCCTCGGGCGCCCGCCGCCAGCGTGAGAGGAGGGCCCCGACCGCGGCCCCGGCGACCGCGACGAGCGCCAGTTTCGCGTTTCTCCTCACTCTTGCCACTCTTTCACGACAGCGAGGCGTCGGGCAACCCTGTGACCGCCGCTATACTCGACGAGCTTCCTGCTTCGCCGGGCCCCGCTGATTCCCGAGCGGTGCGCGAAGGCGGGGCCGTGTAGACCGAGGGAAGGAGATACGGGAATCGTGAATCCATACGAGATCATGCTGCTGCTCGATGCCGAGCTTCCTGAGGAGCGCCAGAACGAGATCCTGACGCGGATCCGGGCGCTCGTGTCAGAGCGCGGCGGAAGCTGGCAGAGCGACGACGCCTGGGGCAGGCGGAAGCTCGCGTTCGAGATCGACAAGAAGACCGAGGCCTTCTACTACCTCCTTCTCTTCGACTGCGACGCCGAGACGCTCGACGAGCTGACCCGCGTCCTCAAGATCACCGACGGCGTGCTTCGCCATATGGCCGTCCGCAGAATCCCGACCGCCCGTACGACGTCGCAGCGCGAGCCCTCGCAGCACCACGCGCGCGAGTCCCGCGAGTCGTCCGCGCCCCCGGCGCGGGAGACCGTCCCGGCGGCCGAGTAGCATAGAACAGACGTTCGACCGAGGAGCTCTGAAGTCATGGCTGGAGATATCAACCGCGTAACGCTCGTCGGGCGCCTCACGCGCGACCCCGAGCTTCGACACCTGCCGTCCGGCTCGCCCGTCCTGCAGCTGGGCCTCGCAGTGAACGGCCGTCAGAAGGACGACGCCGGCAACTGGACGGACAAGCCCAACTTCTTCGACGTGAAGGTCTTCGGGAACCAGGCCGAGATGCTCTCGCAGCACCTTGCCAAGGGCCGCCGCGTCGGGATCGACGGCCGGCTCGACTGGTCCTCCTGGGAGGCCCAGGACGGGAGCAAGCGCTCCAAGGTCGAGGTCGTGGCCTTCCAGGTGCAGTTCCTGGACAGCCGCACCGACGGCGAGCAGGGCCAGTACATCCCGGCTTCCGACGTGACGGCCGACCGCTCGGACTTCGCGCCGGCCGGCGCCGCCGCGGCGGACGACGACATTCCGTTCTAGAGAGCGAGGTTCGAAAGCAGATGGCACGAGAGCAGGCCAAGCGACGCCGCACGTCTCCCTCGACGGGCCCGACCCGGCGGAAGAGCTGTTACTTCTGCCGGGAGAAGATCGAAGAGGTCGACTACAAGAACTACAACCAGCTGCGCCGCTACATCTCCGAGAAGGGCAAGATCCGCTCCCGGCGGATCACGGGCGCCTGCCGCCGTCATCAGGATCAGATCGCAGTCGCGGTGAAGCGGGCGCGCGAGGTCGCGCTCCTGCCCTACGTCGAGTCGCACCACGGGAGCGGCGGCCGCTGATGGACGTGATCCTGCTCCAGGACGTCGAGAAGGTGGGCCTGCGCGGCGAGGTCGTCTCGGTCTCGCGGGGCTACATGCGCAACTACCTTCAGCCGCGCAAGCTGGCGGAGCAGGCCACCGACGCCCGCGTCGCCGAGCTCGCCAAGCGGGAGACGGAGCGGGCGCGGCACGAAGCACGCACGGCCGACCAGGCCGAGGCGATCGCCGAGACCCTGCGCAAGACCGTGCTCCGCTTCGAGGTCAACGCCGGCGAGCGCGGAACGCTCTTCGGCTCGGTCACGTCGACCGACATCACCGACGAGCTGTGGCGTGCGCGGAAGATCCGCGTCGACCGGCGCAAGATCGACCTCTCCGACCCGATCAAGCGGATCGGGCGTTACGAGATCCCGATCACCGTCTTCGAGGGCGTCGTCGTCGAGGTGAAGACGCTCGTCGTCCCGATCGGCGGCGAGCTGCCTCCGGAGGAAGAGCTCGAGGCCTACGCCGCCGAGGAGGCGGCCGAGGCCGAGGCTGCCGCCGAGGCCGACCGCCAGGCGGCCGCCGACGCACAGGCCGCGATCGAGGATGTCGTCGAGGCTGAGGAAGCCGAGGTCGCCGCCGAGGCCGAGGGCGAGGAGACCGAGCCGACCGCCGAGGTCGAGGCCGAAGCCGTGCCCGGAGAGGCCGAGCCCGCACAGGCAGCGACCGAGCCGGAAGCGGCCGCAGAGCCCGAGGCGGAAGCCGAGGCCGAGCCCGACGACGCGGAGGCCGAGAGCCGCTAGCCGGGAGCCCGCCGGCTTAGCCGGCCGGGCCCTCGATCAGCTCGTAGTGCGCCGAGCGCTCGTCCCAGCGCGAGAGCACGGCACGCGCCTCGTCAGGGACGACGGCGGTCTCCGCATCGTCGCCGGCGAACGCCCTGACGTGGTCCCAGGACTCCCAGAGCGTGAGCGTGGCGAACTCGACCTCGCCCGCGGGAAGCTCGCGGCGGAAGAGGTACGTGCCCTCCTGGCCCTCGAAGGTGCGCACCCACGGGAAGATCGTGGAGCGGAGCAGCTCCTCGTAGGCGTCGGCGTCCTCGACCGTCGCCGCCCATCCTCTCCACCAGCGGGCGATCACGCTCTTGAAAACGCACGCGCACGCGACTTCCTTCCCGCCGGGAAGAAAACCCGCGGCGGTCCCGTCTGGAGGTCAGCGGCACACGGCTCACAGAAGCCACGGGCCCTCCTCGGAAGCGAGGCGCCGGATGCGGCACCGGCGCCTCGCAGCCATCTAACACCGATTAGGCGGCTGCGAGATCCGAGAACTTCGCGTAGCGCTTGAGGAACGAGAGCTTGACCGTGTCGGTCGGGCCGTTGCGGTGCTTGGCGACGATGACCTCGGCGAGGCCCTGCTGGTCGGACTCCTCGCCGTTGTAGTACTCGTCGCGGTAGATGAACATGACGATGTCGGCGTCCTGCTCGATCGAGCCGCTCTCGCGGAGGTCCGAGAGGATCGGCCGCTTGTCGTGGCGCTGCTCGACCGCGCGCGAGAGCTGGGAGAGCGCGATGATCGGCACGTCCAGGTCGCGGGCCAGCACCTTGAGCGAGCGCGAGATCTGGGACACCTCCTGGACGCGGTTCTCGGCATTCGTGCCCGAGGTCATCAGCTGGAGGTAGTCGACGATGATGAGCCCGAGGTCCGGCTGCTTCGACTTCAGGCGCCGGGCCTTCGAGCGGATCTCCATCATCGTGATCGAGCCCGTGTCGTCCACGTAGATCGGCGCCTTGGCGAGCTTGTCGCACGAGGCCGTCAGCCGGGGCCAGTCGTCCGCGGAGAGCTTGCCGGTGCGCAGGCGCTGGGACTCGACCTTCGCCTCGCTGCACATGAGGCGCTGGGTCACCTCGGACTTGGACATCTCGAGCGTGAACAGGGCGACCGGGAACGTTCTTGCGGACCGCGAGGTTGGCGGCGACACCGAGGCCGAGGGCGGACTTGCCCATGCTCGGGCGCGCGGCCATGACGATGAGGTTCCCCTCCTGGAAGCCGGAGGTGATGCGGTCGAGGTCGCGGAAGCCGGACGGCACGCCGGTGACGTCGGCGCCGGACTCGTAGAGCTGGGTGATCCGCTCGAAGCTCTCCTTCAGCAGGGCCTCGATGTGGCTGAACTCGGACGTCGCCTTCTCCTGCGAGAGGTCGAAGAGGATCTGCTCGGCCCGGTCGACCAGCTCGGGGGTCTCGCCGGGACGGTCCCAGCCGAGGCGGGCGATCTCGCCCCCGACGCGGATGAGGCCGCGCAGGGTGGCCGCTTCCTTGACGATCTGCGCGTAATGGCCGGCGTTGGCGCTCGCAGGCACCAGCGCCGCGAGCTCGTGGACACGGACCTTGCCGCCGGCGTCCTCGAGCTCGCCCCGCTCGTCGAGCTCGTCGACGAGCGTGATCGCGTCGACCGGCTCGCCCTTGGCGTACAGGGCGAGCGCTCCGCGATAGATCTTCGCGTGGCTCTCCCGGTAGAACTCGCGGCCGTCGGCGGACAGGACGTCGCTGACCGCCGCGATCGCCCCCGAGGAGAGCATCATCGTGCCGAGGACCGATTCCTCCGCGTCGAGGTTCTGCGGGGGGATCTGAGGGTCCTGGACGGCCGCGGTCCGGGCTCCGTTCGTCGCCATTGGACGCGACTCTATGTGGCCTGTTGATTGTGAATCCACAGTCGAAAAATCCCCCCGTTGCAGGCAAAGAGAACAGATGTTCCCATACCTGGCGGACGACAGTGCCCATGGGAACCCACAGGCCTGTGCACGAGATTCCCGCTCTACGCGTGAACTTTCGCCAGATGCTCCACACCCGGGTGTGGACGATCGTCCCGCCGCCGATCGAGTAACTAAGCTCCGGTCGATGCCCGCCACCGTGATCGTCGGGGCCCAGTGGGGCGACGAGGGCAAGGGGAAGATCGTCGACCTGCTCGCCCGCGACTCGGACGTCGTGTGCCGCTACCAGGGCGGCCCCAACGCCGGGCACACGATCGTGATCGACGGCCAGCGCTTCGCGCTCCACCACGTCCCGTCGGGGATCCTCTCAGGGAAGCTGTGCGTCGTCGGCGCGGGCTGCGTCGTCGACCCGGGGCTCCTCGTCGACGAGCTGGACGAGCTCGAGGGCCGCGGGATCTCGACCGAGACCGTCCGCATCTCCGGCAACGCGCACCTGATCATGCCGTGGCACGTGGCCGTCGACTCGGCCAGCGAGCGGAAGCTCGGCCGGCTCCAGATCGGGACGACCCGTCGCGGGATCGGGCCCGCGTACGCGGACAAGGCCGCGCGCATCGGGATCCGCGTCCAGGACATCCTCGACCCCAAGATCCTGCGCCAGAAATTCGAGACCGCGCTCGCCGAGACGAACCTGGTGCTCGAGCGGATCCACGGCGTCCCGACGCTCGAGGTCGAGGAGCTCGCGGCCCGCATGGAGGCCTACGCGGTCCGGCTGCGTCCGTACGTCGCGGACACGTCGCTTTTGGTCGACCGGGCGCTGAAGGACGGCAAGAGGGTGCTCCTCGAGGGCGCGCAGGGCACGCTGCTCGACCTCGACCACGGCACCTATCCGTTCGTGACCTCGTCGAACCCCGTCGCCGGCGCCGCCACGACCGGGGTCGGCATCGGGCCGACGCGCATCGACCGCGTGCTCGGCGTCGCCAAGGCGTACGTCACGCGCGTGGGCGAAGGCCCCTTCCCGACCGAGATCGAGGGGGAGCAGTCGGTCCGCGTGCGCGAGCTCGGCGCCGAGTACGGCACGACGACCGGGCGGGAGCGCCGCTGCGGCTGGCTCGACCTCGTGGGGTTGCGGTTCGCCGTTCGCGTCAACGGGATGACGAGCCTCGTGCTGACGAAGCTCGACGTCCTCTCGGCGTTCGACGAGATCCCCGTCTGCACGCGCTACCGACTCCCCGACGGGTCCGAGACGGACGAGTTCCCGGCACACCAGAGCGACTTCCACCACGCCCAGCCCGTGTACGAGACGCTGGCCGGCTGGAAGACCTCGCTCGACGAGGCCGAGTCGCTGGCCGACCTCCCGGACGCGGCGCGGGCGTATGTCTCGTTCGTCGAGGATCAGCTCGGCGTCGAGGTCTGCCTCATCAGTGTCGGGGCCGAGCGCGAGCGCGTCGTCGCGCCGCGCGGGCTCGCCGGCGTCGCCGGATGAGCGGCGGGCCCCGGCTCGCACTCGACCACGTCCAGGTCGCGGCGCCACCGGGTCGCGAGGACGACGCCCGCGGCTTCTACGGCGGCCTGCTCGGGCTCCCCGAGCTGGAGAAGCCGCCGGCTCTCGCCGCGGACGGTGCCTGGTTCGCGCTGTCCGGCGGCGCGCTCAACGTGGGCATGACCGACACCTTCGTTCCCGCGGCGAAGGCGCATCCGGGACTGCGCGCCGAAAGCGTGGGGGCACTCGACGCCCTGGCTGCGCGACTCGCGGCAGCGGGGCATCCGGTGGAATGGGACGAGCGGCTGCCCGGGCACCGGCGCTTCTACACGCACGACCCGTTCGGCAACCGGCTCGAGCTCCTCGCCGCCGAGCCGGGACCGGGATAATCGCGGCGTGCGCCGCGTCAATCTCTTCTCGGCCGCGCTCGAGGACTCGTCCGAGCGACCCGACGGCTGGCGGTTTGCCTTCGCCCGCCTCGCGCCGGAGCTCGGCGCCTCACTGATCGGCGCCTCGATCTACGAGCTCGCGCCGGGCCAGAGCAGCTTTCCCTACCACTACGAGTACGGCTGCGAGGAGTGGCTCCTCGTCGTCACCGGGCGCCCCACCCTGCGCGACCCGGAGGGCGAGCACGAGCTCGAGCCCGGCGACGTCGTCTGCTTCCCGGAGGGGCCTGAGGGCGCCCACGGCGTCGCGAACAAGACGGACGAGCCGGTGCGGATCGTGATCCTCTCGACGAAGGGCTTCCCCGCTGTCGCCGTCTATCCGGACAGCGACAAGATCGGCGTCTGGACCGGGAACGAGAACGACGACGTCATGGTGCGCCGCGAGAGCGACGTCGACTACTGGGACCGCGAGACCTGAGCGTCCGGCTCGACCACGTCGTCATCGCGGTCAGCGACTGGGATCGCTCGAACGCCTTCTACCGCGACGTGCTCGGCGCCGAGGTGGTGCCGATCGGAGCCGGCCGGTCCGCGTACGCCTTCGGCGACCAGCGGCTGAACGTCCACGGCCCCGACACCGACGTCGGCAGCCTGGTCGCGACCGAGCCGGTGCGTCCCGGGAACGCGGACCTCTGTTTCGTCTGGCCTGGGCCGATCGAGGAAGCCGTGGAGCATCTGGGCAAGCACCACGTCGACCTGGAGGCAGGGCCGGTCGACCGTGCCGGCGGCCGGGGGCGGGGCCGGAGCGTGTACTTCCGAGATCCGGACGGCTCCCTGCTCGAGCTGATCTCGTACAGCTGACGCTCAGCGCAAGATGGTCGTCACGACTCCCGACTCCGGGTCGACGCGTCGGACCGCCGGCTCCGGCTCGGACTGGCTGAAGAGGAGCGCGCCGTCCGGCGCGAAGGCGATGTCGCTCGGGAGGACGCCGATCTCGGTCGCCTGCATGCCGTCGTCGCTCGCCCCGAGCGAGCCCGTGCCGACGACGACCTCGAGCGAGCCGTCCTCGGCCACCCGGCTCACCTGGCCGCCCGAGGGATCGCCCGAGAGAAAGTAGAGCGTCCCGTCTGGCGCGAAGAGCACCTTGAAGGTGCCGCCCTCGAGGCCGCCGACGGCCGTTTCGATGCGGCCGCTCTCGGCGAGCACCCGTCTGATCAGGCTCTGGCCGTCCGGGAAGTAGAGGTTGCCCTCGTCGTCGTAGGCGGCCCCGTGCGGCGACTCGACGCTCGCCTTGGCCGCCGGCCCTCCCTCGCCCGTCGTCCGCTGCTCGCCGTCGCCGGCGACCGTCTCGATTCGACCGCTCTCCAGGTCGATGCGCCGTATGACGTTCCCGAGCGTCGGGACGGCGACGTAGCGCCCGGTCGGGTCGACGGCGACATGCGCGGGGAGACCGAGGTCGGCGCCGGTCCAGCCTTCGCGGCCGGTGCCGGCGAGGGTCGAGATCGTCCCGTCGGCAGCCACCTGCCGGATGCGGTTCGCGGGGAAGTCGGCAATGAGCAGGCTCCCGTCGGGGGCGAACGAGATGCCGACCGGCTCCTGGATGGTCGCTTCGACGGCCGGGCCGCCGTCGCCGGAGGTGCCCGCCTCCCCGGTTCCGGCGACGACGTCGCTCTCGCCCGTGGCCGGGTCGATCCGCAGCACCTGGTGGAGGAGCCCGTCGGCGACGTAGATCTGCCCCTCGGCATCCACGGCGAGGTCGTACGGAAGCTGAAGCACCGGCTCGGGCGTCTCGATCGCAGCCGTGGTCTGGCGTGCGGCCTCCTCCCCGTCGCCGCCGCAGCCGGCGGCGAGGAGCAGCAGCGCGAGGACGGCATGCCGGCGCATCGCCACTGGTACACCGGGTCCGGGTCAGGCGTTACGGACTAGCGCAGCTCGGCGGCGAGCTCGAGCGCTCGCTCGCGACCGACACCGGCCTCGAGCCGGTAGCCGACGTCGCCCTCCTGCCACACGAGGACGTTCCCGGCGAGCGCACCCGGCGCGGCGCGCTCCTGGTAGTCCCCGCCGAGGTAGAAGACGACGTGCTCGTTGCCGCTGATCCAGAGCCCGCGCGCCTCGCGGACGTCCACGAGCTCCGCCTGGGTCACCGGGCCCAGCAGCTTGTGGAAGAGGACGTCCTCGGTCGTCCACTGCGTGAGGACGAGGCGGGCGTCACGCTCGTCGCCGTAGACCGCCGTGATCACCAGGCCGCCCGACGGATCGCGGTAGCGGTACACGAGGTCCGGCTCGCCGAGCGACTCCGGGAGGAGGATCTCGAACGGCGCCTGGCGCTCGGCCTCCGCGAGCGTGACCTCCTCGCCGTAGACGCCCGTCCACGATGCGAGCGGCATGCTCGGGAGCTCGTCGACGCGCTCGACCCTGACGCCGGGAAGGAAGTCCAGCCAGTCGGTCAGCGCGCCGCGCGCCCCGGGCGAGACGGCGAGCACCGCGGCGAAAGCGGCGACCACCGCGGCGAGCGCGAGGACGAGCCGACCCGGGCGGCGACGCCGGCCGGAGATGCCCAGCCGGGCGCTCGCCGCGCCGGCGAGGTCCGGCGTGGCCGGGAACGGATACTCGGGCGCGAGGGCGGCGAGACGACGCTCCAGATCGTTCATGCGACCTCCTCCCCCAGCTCGCGGCGCAGCTTGCCGAGCGCCCGCCAGACCCGTACGCGGACGGCGACCGGCTTGACCCCGAGGACCGAGGCCGCCTCCTCGTCGGAGAGCTCGAGGATGTAGCGGCCGACGATCGCAAGGCGGTCAGCGTCGGGCAGCCGGCCGATCGCCTCCAGGAGCTGGGCACGATCCTCGGCCGCGAGCACGTCCGCCTCGGCCGAGCGGGCAGTGCTGTCGAAGGCGGCCTCGACCGCCGCGCGCGAGGCCAGCGTTCCGCGCCGCCACGTCGAGCGGCGGTAGTTCCGCGCCTCGTTGGCGACGATGCGGAGCAGCCAGGGCCGGAACGGCCTACCAGCCTCGAATCGGTGCAGCGCGGCGTGCGCCTTGACGAACGCCTCCTGTGTGGCGTCCTCGGCGCCCTCGGCCGACCCGAGGATGACGTAGGCGGTTCGATAGGCCACGGATTCGTGGATGCGAAGCAGCGCAACGTAGGCGTCGCCGTCGCCGCGGCGCGCCAGCTCGACGAGCTCGGCCTCGGAAGCTTCCTGCCGCACCCTTACCTCTATACACCGCCCAGGGCGACGGCGTTACAGGTCGCCGGGCTCGTTCACGTTTCGCAGCGCCGCCTCGTCCAGCTGCAGGACGCGCGTCCGGAGCTCGCCCAGCGCCGCATGGAGCGTGAAGTCGCCGGCGGCGATCCTCCGCTCGAGCACGGGCAGCACCGTCCGCCGGTACGCGCCCGGGAGCGGGCCGGTCTGCGGGACGGCGGCGGCGTGGCCCTCGACCGCGTCCGCGAGCGTGCGCAGCAGCTCGGCGGCGACGAACGGCATGTCCGTCGGCAGGACGACCACGACCTCCGCTCCGGCGAGCCGGAGGGCCGCGGCGACACCGACCATGGAGGCACGGACGTCGCTGCCGTCGTCGAGGATCTCGAAGGGGAGATCGAGCCCGTCGGCGGCCTTGCCGACCACGATCACTTCGCCGAACGCCTCGGCGAGCACGCGGTGCCCGCGCTCGGCGAGCGTCTCGCCCTCGTAGCGTGCGAGCGCCTTCGGGGAGCCGAAGCGCGTGCTCGCGCCGCCGACGAGCAGGGCGCCGGCTACGCCCGGCCGGTCGCGTACCACGCGCGCGCGGTGAGGCTGAAGGGGCCTTCCGGAGCCTCGAGCCGCTCGCGATAGAGCGCCTTCAGAGCCTCCTGCCGGTCGGGGGGAAGCGAGACGGCATAGGCGCCCGCGGGGCCCACTCCTACCGTGTAGGGCTCCCAGAGATCCTCGAAAGACTCGTACTCGGCGGACACGACGATCGCGCCGTCCTCGACATCGTCGAGGCCCGCGTCGCGCAGCAGCCCGGCGAGCTCGCCCTCCCGTCGGTACGGCATGCGGGAGCGCTCGTCGGCGTCACCGGAGCCCAGCGGGTCGAGCTCCTCGACGGCGTCCCAGAACCTCCCCAGGAGCTCCATCTCGCCCCCGTAGTCCCAGACGCACGCAGCCACCGGGCCGCCGGGCCGCGTAACACGCCGCATCTCCGCTACGCCGGCCGCGGGGTCGGCCATGAAGTTGACGACGAGCAGGGCGAGCGCGGCGTCGAAGGAGTCGTCCTCGAACGGCAGCGACTCGGCGACGCCCTGCCGAACGTCGGCCTCCGGGAAGCGCTCGCGGAGCGCGGCGACGAACGACTCTGATGGGTCGACGGCGGCCACCCGCCCCGGCCCGGCGATCTCGACGAGCCGGCGCGTCCCGACGCCGGAGCCGGCACCGACGTCCAGCACCGACACCCCGGGGGCGAGGGCCGCGCGCTCGGCGAGCGCGCCGCACAATGCGTAGCTGTAGCGGCCGACGAAGCGGTCGTACGCCTCAGCCGAGACGGCGAACGTCACGCGATCCTCCAGGGCTCCGAGTAGACGTTCACCCGGCCGTCGCGGACGAAACCGCAGAGCGTGACGCCGCGGTCGCGGGCCAGCTCGACGGCGAGCGACGAGGGCGCGCCGACGGCGACCACGACCGGACAGCCGGCCACGGCCGCCTTCTGGACGAGCTCGAACGAGAGCCTGCCGCTCACGCAGACGATCTTGTCCGCGAGCGGGAGGAGCCCGTCGAGAAAGGCCCGCCCGACGACCTTGTCGAACGCGTTGTGCCGGCCGACATCCTCGCGCGCGTGCAGAAGGCTGCCCGCGCCGGTGAAGAGGCCCGTGGCGTGCAGGCCGCCGGTGGCGGTGAAGGTCGGCTGCGAAGCGCGGAGCCGGTCCGGCAACGCCGAGACGACGTCGATCGGCACGCGGAGGTCGCTCTCCACGCGCGGCGCCTCGACCGCAACCGCCTCGAGCGCGCCCTTGCCGCAGACCCCGCAGGAGGACGAGGTGTAGAAGTTGCGGCGGATCGTCTCGGCATCGAAGTCCTCGGCGGTCACCTCGACGGTGTTCGCCGCGAGGTCCTCGGGGAGCGAAGCCTCCACCGGCCGGATCCCCTCGGAGAGGAGGAATCCGATCGCGAGCTCCTCGTCCTGGCCGGGCGTCCGCATGGTCACGGCGACCGCCTCACCGTTGACGCGGATCTCGAGGGGCTCCTCGACGGCCACGTCGTCGCGCTCCGTCCAGCCACCCGGGAGCCGCAGGACGTCCGTGCGGGCCGCGGAGTACGGCGGCAGGGCGTTCACTATGATCGAACCATAGACGTCCTCAAGCTCACCGAGCTCCTCCCCGAGCTGCCGAGAGAGCGGACGAAGCTGCTGGACAACCTCGGCCGCGTTCGCCGCGAGGTCGGCCCGGTGACGGCCGAGCTCTCGGACGCTGTCGCCGACCACATGAACATCCGCCGCGGCGAGGTGCACGAGGTCGTCTCCTTCTATTCCTTCCTGCGCGTGCCGATGAGCGCCGTGCGTGTGTGCATCGGCCCCGTGTGCGACTGCCTGGGCGCCAAGGACCTGCTCGCGCGCGAGCAGGAGGCCGCGAACGGCGTCCCCGTGCTCGGCGTCGAGTGCCTCGGCCACTGCGACATCGGCCCGGTGCTCCTGCGAGGGGACAGCGTCGAGCCCGAGGTCGTCTACCGCACCAACGACGGCCCCTCGACGGGCCTGGCGCAGCGGGACGACACACTGGCCGACTACGAGGCCCGCGGCGGGCTCGAGGTGCTCCGCAACCTCCCGGAGAACGACAAGATCGTCGAGGAGCTGAAGGCCAGCGGCCTGGCGGGCCTGGGCGGCGCGGGCTTCCCCACCGGGGTCAAGTGGGAAGCCGTCGCGCGCGAGCCGGGGCCGCGCTATGTCGTCGTCAACGCCGACGAGGGCGAGCCGGGGACGATCAAGGACCGGTACGTGATGGAGCTCCGGCCGCACCTCATGCTCGAGGGGATGCTCGTCGCCATGCGCTTCGCCGAGGCGACCGAGGGGCTCATCTACCTGCGCGAGGAGTACGCGACTGCTCGCGTCCGCCTGCTGGCTGCGATCGAAGAGCTGCGCGCGGCCGGGATCCTCGACGGGCTCTCCATCGAGCTGGTGGTGGGCGCAGGCGCCTACATCTGCGGCGAGGAGACGGCGATGCTCGAGTCGATGGAAGGCCGGCGTGGCATGCCGCGGCTCAAGCCTCCGTTCCCGAGCCAGGTCGGCTACCTCGGCCGCCCGACGCTGATCAACAACGTCGAGACTCTCGCCCACATCCCCGCGATCCTGAGGGTGGGCGGGGAGGCCTGGCCGCACGTCCGCCTCTGGTCGATCTCCGGGGCCGTGGCCCAGCCTGGCTGCTACGAGGCTCCCGTCGACGTCACCCTGCGCGAGCTGATCGACGACTACGCCGGCGGCGCGACCGAGGAGATCGGCGCGATCGTCCCCGGCGGAGCCGCGAGCGGGATCCTCCCGCCCGACGCGCTCGACGTGCCGCTCACGCGCGACGCCCTCCGCGAGTGGGGCGTCGGCGCCGGCTCGGCGGCCGTGCAGGTCTTTCCCAAGAGCTACTCGCCCCTCCGGCTCCTGGCGGAGACGATGCGCTTCTTCGCCGAGGAGTCCTGCCAGAAGTGCACGCCGTGCCGGATCGGAAACCGCGGCATGCACCACCTGCTCGAGGAGCTCGAGCACGGACGGGTCGCGATGTCGCGCGAGCAGATCGAGGAGTGGCTCGACGCGATGGCGGCAACGTCGATCTGCGGCCTCGGGCAAGGCGCGCCCTTCCCCATGCGCGCGGCGTTCCGCTACTGGCCGGAGCTCTTCGCCCCGCTCGGCGAGCCGACGCCTACGGCGTGACGGACGCCGCCGAGCTCGACCGCAACGACCCGCTCGCCCGCTTCCGCGACGAGTTCGTCCACGAGGAGGGCGGGCCGCTGTATGTCGACGGCAACTCGCTCGGCCGCCTGCCGAAGCGGACGCAGGCAGCGCTCGCGGCCGGTGTGGAGCGCTGGGGAAGCGACCTCGTCCGCGGGTGGCACGACTGGATCGAGCTCCCGACGGCGGTCGGCGACGAGCTCGCGGAGCACGTCCTCGGCGCGCGGCCCGATGAGGTCGTCGTCACCGACTCGGTGACCGTCAACCTCTTCAAGCTGGCCACGGCCGTTCTTGCCGCGCGCCCGGACAGGCGGGCGGTCGTGACCGACCTCGACAACTTCCCCACCGACCGCTACGTGCTCGAGGGCGTCGCCGACGACCTCCGCTTCATCGAGCCCGACCCAGTCGAAGGCCCGACCGCCGCCGACGTGGACGCCGCGTGCGCCGCAGGCGACGTCGGGCTGGTCGTCCTCTCGCACGTCGCGTACCGCCCAGGCGCGCTGGCCGACCTGCCGGCGATCACGGAGGCTGCGCACGCCGCAGGCGCGCTCGTGTGCTGGGATCTGAGCCACTCGGCGGGAGCGGTCGAGATCGGCCTCGAGGAGCACGGCGTCGACCTCGCCGTCGGGTGCACCTACAAGTACCTCAACGCCGGCCCCGGCGCGCCCGCGTTCCTCTACGTCCGCTCGCCGCTCCAGAAGGAGCTCCGCACGCCCATCCAGGGCTGGTTCGGCCAGCGCGACCAGTTCGCCATGGGCCACCCCTACGAGCCGGCCGACGGCATCGCGGGCTTCCTCGCCGGCACCCCGCAGATCCTCGGCCTCGTCGCGGTCCGATCCGGCGTCGAGCTCATGGCGGAGGCCGGCATCGAGGCGATCGCAGCCAAGGGGCGCGCGTTGACCGCGTACGCCGTGGAGCTCCACGACGAGCTCCTCGCGCCTCTCGGCGTCGAGCTCGGGACTCCGCGCGACCCGGCCAAGCGCGGCGCGCACGTTTCCTTCCGGCACCCCGAGGCGTGGCGGATCTGCCGGGCGCTGATCGAGCGGGCCGACGTGATCCCGGACTACCGGGGCCCCGACAGCGTCCGCTTCGGCTTCCCGCCGCTCTACACGCACTTCGCCGACGTCCACGAGGCGGTCGAGCGCCTCCGAGGCGTGATCGAGCGCGAGGAGTACCTCGAGGTCGACGCCGCCTTCACGCGGGTGACCTGAGAGGCCGGGCGTTACAGTTCGCCCCATGGCCCCGGTCGTCCAGTTCACGCTCGACGGAAAGCCCGCGAGCGCGCCCGAGGGCGAGCTGCTCGTCCACGCCGCCGCGCGGCACGGCGTCTTCATCCCGACGCTCTGCCACGACGACAAGCTCGAGCCCTACGGCGGATGCCGGATGTGCGTCGTCGGCGTGGAGGGCTCGCCACGGCCGCTGCCCGCCTGCGCGACCGCGGTCACCGAGGGAATGTCGATCTCGACCAACTCCTCGGTCCCGCAGTTCCGGAAGACGCTGACCGAGATGCTGCTCGCCGAGCACCTGAACCCGGATCCCGGCGGCCGGCCCAACGAGCTGGTCGACCTGGCCGGCGAGCTGGACGCGGAAGCGCCCTTCATCCTCCCCGACGCGAAGCGCGAGCCGTACGCCGACCGGAACAAGCTCATGGGCTACGACCCGGACGCGTGCATCCTCTGCAACCGCTGCGTTCGCTACACGCAGGAGGTCATGCAGTGCTCGGCGCTCTCGCTCGAGGGCCGCGGGCCGAACGCGCGCATCGTCCCCACGCATGGGTACTCGTGGCTCGACACGGAGTGCGAGCTGTGCGGCGGGTGCCTCTCCGTCTGCCCGACGGGGGCCATCTACGAGAAGTTCGAGGAGGCGACCGAGCGCCCCGAGCGCGCGCTCGAGAAGGTGAAGTCGACCTGCACGTTCTGCGGCGTCGGCTGCCAGCTCGACCTGAACGTCGACCCCGAGACGAAGCGGATCGTGAAGGTCACCTCCGAGCCGCACTACGTCTCCAACGAGGGCAACCTCTGCGTCAAGGGCCGCTTCGCCTTCAACTTCGTCCATCACCCGGACCGGCTGACCGAGCCGCTGGTCCGCGGCGAGGACGGTGAGCTGCACCCGACGACATGGGAGCACGCGTACCAGGTGGCCGCGGACGGCCTCCAGCGCGTCAAGGCGGAGCACGGCCCGAACTCGATCGGCTTCCTCTCCTCCGCGCGGCTCACCATGGAGGAGAACTTCCTCATCCAGAAGCTTGCGCGGACGGCGATCGGGACGAACAACGTCCACTCCTGCGAAGCCACCTGACACGCTCCCACCCTCTACGGCCTGGTCAGGTCGTTAGGCAGAGGCGCCACCACCAACTCGATCCCCGAGATCGAGAACGCCCGCTTCATCTTCGTGATCGGGTCGAACACGACCGAGGCGCACCCCGTGCTGGCACTGCGCATGAAGAAGGCCGTGCGCAACGGCGCGACGCTCGTCGTCGCCGACCCGCGGAAGATCTGGCTGACGAAGCTCGCCAAGCGCCACCTGCAGCTTCGGCCCGGCTCCGACGTCTGGCTCGTGAACGCGATGCTGCACGTGATCCTGAAGGAGGGCCTCCAGGACGACGCCTACATCGCCGAGCACACCGAAGGCGTCGAGGCCGTCGCGGAGGTCGTCGAGCGGTACACGCCCGAGGAGGCCGAGAAGGTCACGGGCGTCCCGGCCGCCGACATCGTCGCCACCGCGCGCGAGTACGCGCGCGAGCGGCACGCGGCGATCTTCTACACGCTCGGAATCACCGAGCACGCCTGCGGAGTCGACAACATCTGGTCGCTCTCCAACCTCGTCCTCATGACCGGGCACCTGGGCTACGAGTCGACCGGGCTGAACGCACTCCGCGGCCAGAACAACGTCCAGGGCCTCAACGACGCGGGCGCGAACCCGGCCTACCTGCCCGGCTACCAGCCGGTCGACGACCCGGAGATCAACGCGAAGTTCTCAGAGGCCTGGGGGCTCGAGGTGCTCGCCGACCCCCGGCTTCCGGCTCGACCAGATGATGTCCGGCCTCCACGACGGGCGCATCAAGGCGCTCTACCTGATCGGCGAGAACCCGGTGCAGACCGAGCCGAACGCGCACCACGTCGAGGAGGGGATGGAGAAGCTCGACTTCGTCGTCGCGCAGGACCTCTTCCTCAACGACTCGAACCGCAAGTACGCGGACGTGATCCTCCCGGCCTCGAGCTTCGCGGAGAAGGACGGCACGTTCACGAACACCGAGCGCCGCGTGAACCGCGTGCGCCGCGCCGTCCCGTGCCCGGGGAACGCGCGTGAGGACTTCCGCATCGTCGTCGAGATGGCCGAGGCGCTTGGCGCGAACTGGCCTGCGTACGAGAAGGCCGAGGACGCCTGGAACGAGTTCGCCGACCTGTCGCCGCTCTGGTCGGGCATCCGCTACGACCGGATCGAGGAGGTCGGGCTCCAGTGGCCGTGCACCGACCGTGACGATCCGGGCTCCATGTACCTGCACGCGCCGCACCCGTCACGCCCGAACGGCAAGGGGAAGTTCTACCCGGTCGAGTACCAGCCGCCGATCGAGCAGCCGGACTCCGAGTACCCGTTCGTCCTCTCCACGGGACGGACGCTCTACCACTACAACTCGGCGACCATGACCATGCGCGAGGACGGGGTCGTCCAGAAGCAGGAGGACCCGTTCGTCGAGATGCACCCGGAGGACGCCGTCGCCCTCGGGATCGAAGACGGCGAGTGGGTGAGGCTCGTCTCACGGCGCGGCGAGCTCGAGGCGAGGGCCAAGCTCGGCGAGCGCGTCTACCCCGGCCTCGTCTGGATGGCGCTCCACTTCGCCGAGGCGAAGGTCAACTGGCTCACGCACGACGTCGGCGACCCCCTCATCGGCACGCCGGAGTACAAGACCAGCGCCGTCCGCGTGGAGCCGATCGGCGGCGCGATCAGGCCGGCGGCGCGCTGACGGGCGACGTGAACGGGCCGGACCGGCAGGCACCGATCGAGCTGGATGCGGAGGAGTTCCGCCGCCTCGGACACGACGTCGTCGACGGGATCGCGGACTTCCTGACCGAGTTGCCGGAGCGCCGCGTCGCTCCCGGCGAAAGCGCCGACGACATCCGCGAGGCGCTCGGCCGCGCGGGCCTGCCCGAGCACGGGACGCCCGCCGACGAGCTCCTCGCCGAAGCGGCGCGGCTGCTCTTCGAGCACTCGACGTTCAACGGCCACCCGCGCTTCTTCGCCTACATCACCTCCTCGGCTGCGCCGATCGGCGCGCTGGGCGACCTGCTCGCGGCCGCGGTCAACCCGAACGTCGGCGGCTGGGACCTGTCGCCGCTCGCGACGGAGGTCGAGGCGCAGACGATCCGTTGGATCGCCGAGCTGCTCGGCTACCCGGCGGATTGCGGCGGCCTGCTCGTGAGCGGGGGCAACATGGCGAACTTCGTCGGCTTCCTGGCCGCACGCCGGGCCCGCGCCCCGTTCAACGTGCGCACGGAAGGGATGGCCGCCTGCGACGAGGGGCCGCTGCGCGTCTACGGCTCGGCCGAGACCCACACCTGGATCCACAAGGCCGCCGATCTCTTCGGCCTCGGCACCGACGCGATTCGCTGGATCGAGACGGACGCCGATCAGCGCATGCTCGTGCCTGCGTTGCGGGAGGCGATCGCCGTGGACCGCGCCGCGGGCGCCACGCCGCTGCTCGTCGTGGGCACGGCCGGCTCGGTGAGCACGGGCGCAATCGACCCGCTGGGCGAGATCGCCGCCCTCTGCCGCGACGAGGAGATCTGGTTCCACGTCGACGGCGCCTACGGCGCGCCGGCGGCCGTGCTCCCCGACGCACCTCCCGAGCTGAAGGCGCTGGCGCAGGCGGACTCGGTCGCGATCGACCCGCACAAATGGCTCTACGCGCCGCTCGAAGCAGGATGCGTGCTCGTCAGGGATCCGCAGGCGCTCCTCGACGCGTTCACGTACCGGCCGCCGTACTACGCCTTCGAGGAGGGCCCGGACGCACCGATCAGCTACGTCGACTACGGCCCGCAGAACTCTCGAGGGTTCCGCGCGCTCAAGGTCTGGCTCGGGCTCCGCCAGGTCGGTCGCGACGGCTACGTCCGCATGATCTCCGACGACATCGCGCTCGCCAAGCAGCTCCATCACCTGGCGTCCGACGATCCGGAGCTGGAAGCGTGGACGACGAGCCTGAGCATCACGACCTTCCGCTACGTGCCGGCGGATGTCGAGCCCGGCGCCCCCGAGACGGAGGCGTACCTCAACCAGCTCAACCGCGAGATCCGCGACCGGCTCGAGGACGGGGGCGAGACGTACGTCTCGAACGCGGTGATCGGCGACACCTATCTGCTGCGCGCCTGCGTGGTGAACTTCAGGACGTCCGCGGACGACATCGCGGCCCTGCCCGAGATCGTGAAGCGCGTCGGCGCCGAGGCCCACGCGGATCAGAATCCTTTACGGGCTGCTTAGGAATCCCTAACGCCGCGGGCGGAGACTGCCGTCATGCGACAGGGGGTACTTGCCCTCCTCGCGGCAACCGCCGTCCTCCTGCCCGGAGCAACGGTCGCCGCGGGTGCGGAGGGCGCGCAGACGACCGCGGCGCAGGCGAGCCCGAACGTCGTCGTGATCATGACCGACGACCAGACGGTCGAGTCGCTCCGAGTCATGACGAACGTGAAGCGGCTCCTGCGCGACCGTGGCGCGACGTTCCCCCAGAGCTTCGTGACGTACGCGCTCTGCTGCCCCTCGCGCGCGACCTTCCTCACCGGCCAGTACGCCCACAACCACGGCGTCATGGGGAACGCGCCGCCGAGCGGCGGCTACGCCAAGCTCGACCACACGAACACGCTCCCCGTCTGGCTCCAGCAGGCCGGCTACTACACGGCCCACCTCGGCAAGTACCTGAACGGCTACGGCCGCACGAACCCGAGGGAGATCCCGCCCGGCTACAACGAGTGGCGAGGCTCCGTCGACCCGTCCACGTACCGGTTCTACAACTACACGCTCAACGAGAACGGGACGCTCCACACCTACGAGCGCGCGTACCAGACCGACCTCTACGCCCGGAAGGCGGTCAACATCATCAACCGGCGCGCGCCGCAGGCCCAGCCGTTCTTCCTCTGGGTGGCGTTCCTCGCCCCGCACAGCGGCGGGCCCCGCGAGCCCGACGACCCGGTCGGGCAGGCCACCCCCGTCCCGGCGCCCCGCCACCGCAACGACTTCGCCTCCGCGCCGCTCCCCAGGCCTCCGGGCTTCAACGAGCGCAACGTCTCCGACAAGCCCGTCGGCATCCGCAACCGGCCCCTCCTCGGCGCCGCGCGGATCGCCAAGATCCGCGAGAACTACCAGCAGCGTCTGGAGTCGCTCCTCGCCGTCGACGAGGCCGTGGCGAAGATCGTTGCGGCGCTCCGGAGCAAGGGCGAGCTGAACAACACGCTGATCGTGTTCACGTCGGACAACGGCTTCTTCCACGGCGAGCACCGAGTCCCGTCCGGGAAGGTCCTGCCGTACGAGCCGTCGATCCGCGTGCCGCTGATCATGCGCGGCCCCGGCATCCCGGCCGGGTTGCGCCTGACGCAGCGGGTGGCCAACATCGACCTGGCGCCGACGATCGTGGACGCCGCGGGCGCGACCGCGGGACGCGTCATGGACGGCCGCTCGCTCCTGCCGGTGATCGCGAGCCCGGGCATGTCGCTGAACCGCGACCTGCTCGTCGAGCGCGGGCCGGGCCAGGGGACGTTCACGGCGCTGCGGGCACCGAACTACTTCTACGCCGAGTACGGAAACGGCGAGCAGGAGCTCTACGACCTGGTGCAGGATCCGTTCGAGCTCACGAGCCGGCATAACGACCCGGCGTACGCGGCGCTGAAGGCCGATCTCGCCGAGCGCCTCGCGCACCTGCGCACCTGCGCCGGGCTCACCTGCCGCACCCGGCCGTAGGCAACGCACCGATCTGGACGAGCTCGTCCGCCCGCGGAGCATCATAAGTGCAAGTCAGTTGATCGTTAGATCGGCGCGTTGTATGGTCGCCTCGGACGCTGGCGCTCGCCCCTACTCGCGCTGACGGGCATTTCGATGCCTTTGGGCTGCGAGCCGCGCCGGCGAACCCGGGTGGAGGAGGCGAGGGGGCTCCTTCGGGGCCCCCTCGCCGAGTTCTCCGCATCTCCAGGGCAATTTCGTCCTACCATGCCCCCATAGGCACGCCTGGCACCCATGCCGGTGAGAACCGGTTCCTCACCACGATCATCTCGACGGTCGGGTCCTCCCTGGACCTCGAGGAGGTCCTCGGCGCGGTCGTCCGCCTCCTGACGGACGCGACCTCGGTCCACGCGTGCTTCGTCTACCTGGTCGAGGACGACGAGCGCCTCGTGCTCGAGGCCGCCTCCGAGCCCTACGCCCATCTCGTCCACCAGGTCACGCTCGAGCGCGGCGAAGGCCTCGCCTGGTGGGCGGCCGAGCACAAGGAGCCGGCCTGGATCCGCGACCAGCTGCTCGAGGACCCGCGCGTCAAGTACGTCCCCGAGCTGGAGGAGGAACGCTTCCAGTCGCTCGTCTCCGTGCCGATCGTCGGCAAGGACGGGAACGTGATCGGCGTCATCTCGAGCCACACGGCCGCGCCGCGCGAGTTCACCGAAGCCGAGGTCGACGTCCTGGTCTCGAGCGCGTCGCTGGTCGCCGGCGCGATCGAGAACGCACGCCTCTACGAGGAGATGCGCCGCCGCGTCGACGAGCTCGAGCACCTCACCGAGCTCGGCGAGACGCTCGCCCGCGCCGAGACGCTCGGAGAGCTGCTCCCGGTCGTCGCAGGCCGGGCCGTGCGGCTCCTCCGCGCAGAGTCATGCCATCTCTATCTGCTCGACCCCGCCTCGGAGGAGCTGCGCCTCCAGGCCTCCTCGCCCGCGGGCGCCCAGGCGCGGACGACCATCGCGCTCTCCGAGCTGGGGCCGGAGCTCGGGCGCAGCCGCCGGTCGCCGTCCGTCGCCGTCCCGCTCGTCGCCAACGACGAGCTGCTCGGCCTCCTTGCAGCCACCGGCACCTCCGAGGTCGACCTGACGCGCGTCGTCGCGAACCAGGTCGCCGTGGCGATCAAGAAGATCGAGCTGATCGAGCGGCTGACGGAGAAGAACCTCATCAAGGACTTCTTCGAGCAGCTCGCGCGCGGCGAGGCCGTTCCGGGGCTCGAAGGTCGCGCCGCCCGGCTCGGCTGCGACCTCGACCAGCGCTACGTCGTTCTCGCTTCCGCGCCACCCTCGGACGAGCTCGAGCGCCTGCTCGCCGCAGCGGTGCCCGGCTCCCTCTTCGACCGTCGCGACGACTCCATGCGCGCGCTCCTGCGGGTCCCGTCGGACGGGCACGAGCGGCTGCTCGCCGACGTGCGGGAGACGCAGGAAGCCTTCGGCGCCCCGGTCGCGATCGGCCTCTCGAACGTCTGCCGCGGCGCAGAGACCTTCGCGGCCGGCTTCCAGGAGGCGCGGCACGCGCTGCTCGGCACCACAGTCCTGCAGGGGACGCCCGGCGTGATGACCTACGAGGAGCTCGGCCCCTACAAGTACCTCCTCCGCATGCCGTTCGACGGCGACGTCCGCGACGCCCACCGCGACGCCGTCGCCCGCATCGCCGAGTACGACCGGCTGCGCTCGACCTCCCTCCTGCGGACGCTCGAGGAGTTCCTCCGCCGGCGCGGCAACATCAGCGCCACCGCGGAGGCCCTCTATGTCCACCCGAACACGCTCCGCCAGCGGCTCCGCCGCATTGGCGAGCTCTCTGGCCTCGACCTCCGCAAGGACGACTGGCTCATGGTCGAGATCGCCGTGAAGATGGTGCGCCTCCAGGAGGCGCTCGGGACCGCGGGACCCCACATAACTCGCCCCTAGCGGTTGTAGGAAGCCACCATCGGCGGAAGCGCTGACGCCGGTTATCGTCAGAGGCGTCCCCAAAGGAGGAGTTGCATGGCCAGCGCGAGCGCCGCCGCGCCCACCGTCGAGGACATCCGCAAGGAGTCCGAATCGCGCGGCATCGAGTTCTACTTCGCCCAGTTCGTCGACATGTACGCGCGGCCGAGCGCGAAGCTCGTCCCCGCCCAGAACCTCGACGACCTGGTGACCGACGGCGCCGGGTTCGCAGGGTTCGCCGCCGGGGAGATCGGCCAGGTCCCGAGCGATCCGGACATCGCGGCGATCCCCGACCTGGCGAGCTTCACGCCGGTTCCGTGGGAGCCGACCGTGGCGCGCTTCGCCTGCGACATCACCGTGGACGGCGAGGACTGGCCGTACGACCCGCGCACGATCCTCCGCCGCCAGCTCGCCAAGGCCAAGGACAAGGGCTTCGAGTTCAAGATCGGCCTCGAGCTCGAGTACTTCCTCGTCGAGCTCCTGGACGACGGGTCGATCCGCCTCGCCGACGCGCTCGACACGCTCGAGAAGCCCTGTTACGACCTCAACGGGCTCTCGCGTCATTACGACTTCCTGACGACCGTCTCGCGCTACGTGAACGCGCTCGGCTGGGGCAACTACGCGAACGACCACGAGGACGCGAACGGCCAGTTCGAGCAGAACTTCACGTACGACGACGCGCTCGTGAGCTGCGACCGCTCGATCTTCTTCCGCTACATGGTCCACCAGCTCGCGGAGCGGAAGGGGCGCGACGAGGGGCGCAACCTGCTCGCGACCTTCATGCCGAAGCCGTTCTCGCACCTGACCGGCAACGGCTGCCACTTCCACATGTCGCTGTGGGACGGCGAGACGAACCTCTTCCTGGACGAGAACGATCCGCGTGGGCTCGGCCTCTCGGAGACCGCCTACGGCTTCATCGGCGGGCTCAAGAAGCACGCCCGCGCGTACAGCGCCGTCACGGCGCCGACGGTGAACTCGTACAAGCGCCTCAAGGTAGGGACGACGGCGAGCGGCGCGACCTGGTCGCCGGTCTGGATCAGCTACGGCTACAACAACCGCACGCAGATGCTCCGCATCCCGGGGCCCGGCCGCATCGAGGACCGCACTATCGACGGCTCCTGCAACCCGTACCTGGCGGCCGCGGCGGTGCTGGCCGCCGGCCTCGACGGTGTCGAGAACGGGCTCGAGCCGGGCGAGCCGAACTCGGAGAACCTCTACGCGATCCCGTACGACGAGCTCGTTGGACGGGGGCTCGAGACGCTTCCGTCCAACCTCCTCGAAGCGACCGAGGAGCTCGAGCGGGACGACGTGCTGCGGGCGGCGCTCGGGCGCGGGCGCGACGAGGACTACGTCGACTACTTCATCCGCGTGAAGCGCGACGAGTGGAACCGCTACCACGAGCAGGTCTCGCCCTGGGAGGTGACCGAGTACCTGACACGCTTCTAGCAGTGTAGAAACCCTCCATATCCATTAAGGCAAGAACGTCGGAAACAGCGGCATTCAAGCGCCTAGACGCATGTAGATTGAGGACATATGTGCGGAATCGTCGGACTGTTCAGCAAGTCGCCTGAGATCGAGGAGTCCCTCGGCGAGCACCTCGCCGCGATGCTCGGCCAGATGAGCGATCGCGGCCCCGACAGTGCCGGGGTGGCCGTCTACCGCGACCCGGCTCCGGCAGGGTCGAGCAAGCTCACGCTCTGGTCGGTGGACCGGCTCCAGGACTGGGACGCGCTCTGCGGCGAGCTTCGCAACGCCTTCGGCGGCTCGCCCGAGGCCACCGTCCGCTCGAGCCACGCCGTCGTCATGGTCGGGGCCGACGCGCCCGAGGCGCAGGCGTGGATGCGCCAGGCGCATCCCGAGATCCGCGTCATGAGCGCCGGCCGCACGATCGAGATCTACAAGGAGACCGGTCGGCCCGAGGAGTTCGTCCGCCAGTTCGCCCTCCACGACCTGCGCGGCTCGCACGCGCTCGGCCATACGCGCATGGCGACCGAGAGCCGCGTGACGACGGAGGGGTCGCACCCGTTCTCCACCGGCCTCGACCTCTGCCTCGTGCACAACGGCTCGCTCTCGAACCACAACCGGCTGCGGGCGAGCCTCCGGCGCGAGGGCATCGAGTTCCAGACGGAGAACGACACCGAGGTCGCCGCCGGCTACCTCGCCTGGCGGCTCCGCGAGGGCGCCTCGCTCGAGGAGGCGCTCGAGGGCTGCCTCGACGACCTGGACGGCTTCTACACCTTCCTCGTCGGCACCGAGGAAGGCTTCGCGGTTCTCCGCGACCCAATTGCGTGCAAGCCCGCAGTCCTCGCCGAGACGGACGACTGGGTGGCGATGGCCTCCGAATGGCGTGCGATCGCGACCCTCCCCGGCGCCGCGGCGGCGCGCTCGTGGGAGCCGGTTCCCGGCGTCGTCTACGCCTGGGAGCGCGCCCGAGTCTGATGGAGGCCGCAGAGGCGACAGCCGTCGAGGTCGTCGACCTCGCCTCCACTCCTCTGCGTGAGCTCAACCAGCGGCTGCACGCCCTCGCCTCCTCGCAGGGCCCCACCCACTGGCGCGTGCTCAACCCGAACGGGGCGCACGCCGTCGCCTGCGGGCTCGACGCCGACGTCCAGGTCGAGATCGAGGGCCACGTCGGCTACTACTGCGCCGGCATGAACAAGCGCGCCACGGTGCGCGTGCGCGGGAACGCGAGCACGGGCCTGGCCGAGAACATGATGTCCGGGACGGTCGTGATCGAGGGGAACGCCAGCCAGTCGGCGGGCGCCACGGGTCACGGCGGGCTGCTCGTCGTCCACGGCGACGCCTCGGCGCGCTGCGGGATCTCCATGAAGGGCATCGACATCGTCGTGCGCGGCTCGGTCGGGCACCTGAGCGGGTTCATGGCGCAGACCGGCCGCCTCGTCGTGTGCGGAGACGCCGGCGAAGCGCTGGGCGACTCGATCTACGAGGCGCGGATCTACGTGCGCGGCTCGGTCGCGGGCCTCGGCGCCGACTGCATCGAGAAGGAGCTCGGAGACGAGCACCGTGCAGAGCTGGCCTCGCTCCTCTCGCAGGCCGGCCTCGAGGACGCCGACCCCGCCGAGTTCCGCCGCTACGGCTCCGCGCGCGAGCTCTACACCTTCAAGGTCGACAACGCGGGCGCGTACTGATGGCGGAGCGGCCCTGGAACCTGCGGGAGTCGGCGCTCTACGACAAGCCCGTCATCGCCGAGATCCAGCGCGCGGCGCGCGAGGGCATCTACGACATCCGCGGCTTCGGCGCCAAGCGCCGCGTGCCCCACTTCGACGACCTGCTGCTCCTCGGCGCCAGCGTCTCGCGCTACCCGCTCGAGGGCTACCGCGAGCGCTGCGACACGAACGTCACTCTCGGCACCCGCTTCGCCCGGAAGCCGCTCGAGCTCCGCATCCCGGTCACGATCGCCGGCATGAGCTTCGGCGCCCTCTCGGCCCCGGCCAAGGAGGCGCTCGGCCGCGGCGCGAGCGAGGTGGGGACGTCGACGACCACCGGCGACGGCGGGATGACGCCGGAGGAGCGCGAGCACTCGAAGATCCTCGTCTACCAATTGCTGCCCTCCCGCTACGGCATGAACCCGGACGACCTGCGTAAGGCGGACGCGATCGAGATCGTCGTCGGCCAGGGCGCGAAGCCGGGCGGCGGCGGCATGCTGCTCGGGCACAAGATCTCCGACCGCGTCGCGGAGATGCGCGACCTGCCGAAGGGGATCGACCAGCGGAGCGCCTCGCGTCATCCCGACTGGACGGGGCCGGACGACCTCGAGATCAAGATCGGCGAGTTGCGCGAGATCACCGACTGGGAGAAGCCGGTCTTCATCAAGGTCGGCGCCACCCGGACGTACTACGACGTCCAGCTCGCGGTGAAGGCCGGCGCCGACGTGATCGTCGTCGACGGCATGCAGGGCGGCACGGCGGCGACGCAGGACGTCTTCATCGAGCACGTGGGCATTCCGACGCTGCCCGCGGTGCGCCTCGCCGTCGAGGCGCTGACCGAGCTCGGGATGCACCGGCAGGTGCAGCTGATCGTCTCCGGCGGGATCCGCACGGGGGCCGACGTGGCCAAGGCGCTCGCCCTCGGTGCGGACGCGGTCTCGATCGGCACCGCGGCCCTGATCGCGATGGGCGACAACGCGCCCGAGCACGAGGACGCGTACCGCGAGATCGGCAGCGCCGCGGGCTTCTACGACGACTGGCAGGCCGGACTCGATCCCGTCGGGATCTCGACACAGGACGACGAGCTCGCAGCGCGGTTCGACCCCGAGCTCGGCGGCCGGCGGATCGCGAACTACCTCCGCGTGCTCACGCTCGAGACCCAGACGCTCGCGCGCGCGTGCGGGAAGTCCCACGTCCACAACCTGGAGCCCGAGGATCTCGTCGCGTTGACGGTCGAGGCGGCGGCCATGGCCGGCGTCCCGCTCGCCGGCACAGACTGGATCCCCGGCCGGAACGGAGACTGATGCTGCTCTACGACTCGGGGGTCTCGGGCAATTGCTACAAGGTGCGGCTCCTGCTCGCGCACCTCGGGCTCGACTACGAGCGCCGCGAGCTCTCCGTCGTCGACCGCTCGAATCGCAAGGAGCTGCTCGGCGACCTCAACCCGGGGCTCCGCGTGCCGACGCTCGTCCTCGACGACGGCAGGGCGCTGGGCGAGTCCGGCGCGATCCTCAACTACCTCGCCGAGGGCACGGAATACATCCCGGAGAACCTCTACGAGCGGGCGAGGATGCTCCAGTGGATGTTCTTCGAGCAGTACAGCCACGAGCCGTACGTCGCCGTGCCCCGCTTCTGGCTCACGAAGAACGTGGAGGTCGACCCCGAGACCCTCGCCGAGCGCCAGCGCGTCGGCTACCTCGCCTTCGACGCCATGGAGTCGCACCTCTCCGGCAACCACTACCTCACCGCCGGGCGCTACACCCTCGCCGACATCGCCCTCTACGCCTACACCCACGTCGCCCACGAGGGCGGCTTCGACATGACCGGCTATCCCGGCATCGCCGCCTGGCTCGAGCGAGTCGCGTCCCAGCCGAACCACGTCCCCATCACGGCCTAACGAGCCACGTCCCGGTGCCAGGCACTTGGGCATGTCTGTCCCGGGCACTCCCGCCACCGCGGCGCAAGTAGCCATCAGAAGGCATCGTCTTTCGCGCCACGCCCAAGTGCCTGGCACCTGGACATGGCCGATTGACGCCGGGCGGGCTGGCTGGGAGAATCTTTGATCAAAGGTCAAGTTTGTCCGCCGCCTCGTCTACTCCACTCGCGATCTCGTCCGTCGAGGACGGGGTCTACCGCGCTCTCCGATCCGAGATCGGGCGGCTCGAGCTGGCGCCCGGGCAGCGGCTGCCGCTCGAGGAGATCGCGGGGCGCTTCCAGGTCAGCCTGACGCCCGTCCGCCACGCATTGCGGCGGCTCGAGAGCGAAGGGCTCGTCGTCAGCCTTCCTCGCCGCGGGTCGCGCGTCGCGCCGCTCTCCGTCGAGGAGCTGGAGGAGATCCAGGCGCTCCGGCTCGGGCTCGAGACCTTCCTCGCGCGCCGCGGCGCCGAGGCGATCACCAAGGAGGCGCTCGCCGAGATGAAGGCCGCGCGCGACGAGATGGAGCAGGCCTTCCGCGCCGGCGACCTCGACGCCTATCTGGCCTCCTTCTGGTCGCTGCGGGACGCCTGCTACCGCTGCGCCGACCGGCCGCGCCTCCAGCGGACGCTGGAGGACCAGCGGGTGCGCGTCGAGCGCTACGTCCTCACCCTCTGCCGCGATCCGGAGGCCTTCGCCGACCTGCGCCGCGGGCCCGACACGCTCCTCGAAGCCTGCCGCGCGCGCAACGGCGAGGCGGCCGAGGCGGCCACGCGCGACGCGCTCCTCTGGGTGCTGGCGGAGCTGCACCGGATGCTCGACACTGCCGAGGCCGCGAGAGCCACCGCCTAGACCGTGTCCTTCCTGCTCCCCTGTCCCAACTGCGGTCCCCGCCCGGTGGACGAGTTCACCTGCACGGGTGAGGTCACCGTCCGCCCGAAGAGCGATCCGTCCCTGCGCGACCTGACGGACTACCTCTACTTCAAGCGCAACGCGGCAGGCGTCCAGCGCGAGTGGTGGTGCCATCGCAACGGCTGCGAGGCGTGGTTCACGGCCGAGCGCGACACCCGCACGAACGAAGTGTTTTCGATCGAGGTGCCGTCGCCCAAGTGAGGCTCGAGCCGCAGCAGGGCGAGCGCATCGACCGCAGCCGCGAGGTGACCTTCACCTTCCACGGCGCGCCCGTGCGCGGGTTCGAGGGCGACACGCTCGCCTCCGCGCTCTTCGCCGAGGGCCAGCGCATCTTCTCGCGCAGCTTCAAGTACCACCGGCCGCGCGGCCTCCTGTGCTGCCGCGGCTCCTGTCCCAACTGCATGATGCAGGTGGACGGGACGCCGAACGTGCGCTCCTGCGTGACGCCGATCCGCGAGGGCGCCCGCGTCGAGGCCCAGAACGTCCGTGGCTCGCTCGACCACGACCTGCTCGCGATCACCGACAAGATCGGCGGGCCGTTCACGCCCGTCGGCTTCTACTACCGGACGATGATCCGGCCGCGCCGCGCGTGGCCGCTCTACGAGAAGTTCCTCCGCAGCGTCGCCGGCCTCGGCAAGGTGGACAAGCATGCCCGGCGCGCGCACCGCTACGACGTCGAGCACCGGCATGCCGAGGTGCTCGTGGTCGGCGGCGGCGACTCGGGCCTCGCTGCCGCGCGCGAGGCGGCGGCCGAGGGCAAGCAGACGGTGCTGGTCGACAACGGCCCCGACCCCATCGAGATCGAGGGCGTCGAAACCGTCCAGGGCACCGCACTCGGTGTCTTCGAGGGCGGGCTCGTCCCGGTCGACGCGGGCTTCGTCCTCTACCGCTACCGCGCCCGAAACGTCGTCGTGGCTGCGGGCGGCGTCGAGCAGCCCCTCCTCTTCCCGGGCAACGACCTCGTCGGCGTCGTGCTTCCCGAGACCGTGCGACGGCTCGTGGGCCGCTGGTCGCTCAGGCCCGCCTCTCGCGCGGTCGTGATCACCGCGGACGACGGAGGCCTGGAGACGGTTCCCTACCTCGAGCGGGCCGGCACCGAGGTCGCGGAGGTCGTCGACCTGCGCCAGACCCGCGTCCGCCAGATCGCCGCGAACGGCCGGGGAGGGCGGCTTGCCTCGGTCGAGATCGACGGCCGCAAGATCGCTTGCGACCTGCTCGTCATGTCGGGCGGGCGCCAGCCGGCCTACGCGCTGCTCGCCCACGCGGGCGCGAAGGTCGAGTACGACCACGGGCGCGGGATCTTCGTGCCCACCGACCTCCCCGCAGGCATCGAGGTCGTCGGCCCGGCCGCGGGCGACACCGCCGAAGCCGCGATTCCCGCCGCGACTTACAACGGCGCGTCCGGGAAGGGCAAGTGCTTCGTCTGCATCTGCGAGGACGTCACCGACAAGGACGTCAAGCGCGCGATTGCAGAGGGCTTCGACTCGATCGAGCTCGCGAAGCGCTACACGACCGTGACCATGGGCCCCTGCCAGGGGAAGCTCTGCCACGTCCCCTCCATCCGCCTCTACGCCCGCGAGAACGAGACGGACGAGGCGACGATCGGTACGACGACCGCGCGCCCGCCGTGGCAGCCGGTCGAGCTCGGCCTCCTGGCCGGCCGCCCGCACGAGCCCGCGCAGCGGACGGCGATCCACCACCGCCACAAGGAGCTCGGCGCGAAGATGATGTGGACGGGCACCTGGCGCCGCCCGCATTCCTACGGCGACCCGGCCGCCGAGGCCAAGAACGTCCACGACTCGCTCGGCGTCATCGACGTCTCCACGCTCGGCAAGCTCCTCGTGTGCGGGCCCGACTCGGCGGCGTTCCTCGAGCGCCTCTACCCGAACCGCTTCGGCGACATGAAGGCCGGCCGGATTCGGTACGGCGTCCTCAACTCCGACGCCGGCCGGATCATGGACGACGGCACGCTCGCCCGCCTCTCCGAGGAGGACTTCTACGTGACGACCACGTCGACGGGCGCCGGGGCGGTCGTCGAGTGGTTCGAGTGGTGGAACGCGATCTGGCGCATGGACGTCGAGATCGTCAACGTCACCGGCGCGCTCGCCGCGGTCAATGTCGCGGGCCCGAACGCGCGCGAGCTGATGACGCGCCTCACCGACCTCGACGTCTCCAACGAAGGCTTCACGTACCTGGACGCCAAGCACGCCCACGTCGCCGGCGTCCCCTCGCTCCTCCTCCGCATCGGATTCGTCGGCGAGCTCGGGTACGAGCTCCACTTCCCCAGCCCGTACGGCGAGCACGTCTGGAACGAGATCCTGGACAAGGGCGCCGACCTCGGCGTCAGGCCCTTCGGGCTCGAGCCGCAGCGCATCCTGCGCCTGGAGAAGATGCACATCCTCGTCGGCCAGGACACGGACTCGGAGTCGAACGTCCTCGAGGCGTCGATGCCCTGGATCGCCAAGCTCGACAAGGACGACTTCGTCGGCAAGTGGTCGCTCGAGCACGTGCTGGAGCGGGGCTTCCGCGAGCAGCTCGTCGGGTTCGAGACGGACAACGGCATCGTCCCCGCCGAGGGCGGCCAGATCGTGATCGACGGCCGGCCCGGCGGACGAGTGACGAGCGCACGCTTCAGCGACCACCTCGGACGGGCGATCGGCATGGCCTGGGTGCCGCCGGACCTCGCCGAGGAGGACGCCGAGCTGACGATCAAGGTCAACGGGTCGGTGGAGAAGGCGCGCGTGCGTCTCCGCCCCTTCTTCGATCCGGACGGGGAGCACCTGAGAACGTGAGCCACCTCGACTTCCTCAGCCCCGACCTTGCGACTGCCGACGCCGTGTGGCGCTCGCCGCTCGAGCGGGCCCTGGCCCACGCGCCGGAAGGGATCGATGACCTGACGCGCACGGCCGTGTTCGAGGTGCGCGGCGACCTCGACGGGCTCGAAGGCGAGGTCGTGCGCCTCACGCCCGAGCGCGCCTTCGTCCTGTGCCCCTTCGAGGAGGCCGGGCCCGTGCGCTCGCGCCTGAACGGCGCCGGGCGCATGGTCGTGGACGTATCCGCGGGCTGGGCGGGTCTCCGCGTCAGCGGCGAGCCGCTCATGCGCCGCCTCACCGACCTCGACCTGAACGCCCTCCCCGCCTTCGGGACGCTGGCGCACGTTCGTGCGCTCGTCCTGCGTGACGAGGACGGCAGCTTCCGCATCTTCGTCGCCCAGGAGTACGGGGACTCGGTGGCCGAAGCCGTCATCGACGCCGCGGAGGGGCTCGCATGAAAGACGTCTTCCGCGTCCGGCGCATGTGGCGGCCACGCTCCGAGCTGAAGGAGCGCTACGACGTCGTCATCGTCGGCGGCGGCGCACACGGGCTCGCGACCGCGTACTACCTGGCCAAGAACCACGGCATCACCGACGTGGCGATCCTGGAGAAGAGCTACATCGGCTCGGGTGCGGCAGGCCGCAACACAACCATCATCCGCGCGAACTACCGCACGCCCGAGGGCGCCGAGTTCTACAAGGCGAGCGTGAAGCTCTACGAGGGCCTCGGTGCCGACCTCGACTTCAACCTGCTGTTCTCCCAGCAGGGCCACTTGACGCTCGCGCACTCGGACCGCGGGATCATCACCGCGAACGAGCGAGCCGAGGTCAACCAGCTCCTCGGCATCGACTCGCGCGTCGTCTACCCGGACGAGATCGCGAAGCTCTGCCCGGAGCTCGACCTCTCGCAGAATGTGACCTGGCCGGTGCAGGCAGCCCTCTACCACCCGCCCGGCGGGATCATCCGCCACGACGCCGTCGTCTGGGGCTACGCGCGCGGGGCCGACCGGCAGGGGATCGAGATCCATCCGTACACCGAGGTCGTGGGCATCGAGCGCTCGAACGGCCGCGTGACCGGCGTCGAGACCACGCGCGGTCACGTCAAGACGGACATGGTCGTCAGCGCCACCGCCGGCTGGTCGACGCTCGTCGCCGACCTCGCGGGCGTCCCGCTGCCCATCACGACGAACATCCTCCAGGCCTTCGTCACGGAGCCGATGAAGCCGTTCCTCGACGTCATCATCGTCTCCTCGCAGATGCACGTGTACGTCTCCCAGACCGACCGCGGCGAGTTCCTCATCGGCGCCGAGATCGAGCCGTATTCCACCTACAGCTCGAAGGGGACGCTCTCGTTCCTCGAGTACTCCGCGAAGCACGTCCTCGAGCTCTTCCCCCAGCTGGAGCGCGTAAAGGTGCTGCGCTCGTGGACGGGGCTGTGCGATCTCTCCCCCGACTACAGCCCCATCCTCGGGAAGACGGAGCTCCACGGCTTCCTCGTCTCGACCGGCTGGGGAACCTACGGCTTCAAGGCGGCGCCCATCGTCGGCACAACGCTTGCCGAGCTGGTCGCCACCGGCGAGACTCCCGGGCTGATCGCGCCGTTCGCACTCGAGCGCTTCCACACGGACAGCCTCGTGTCCGAGCTGGCCGCGGCGGCCGTGTCCCACTGAACTTCGACCCAAGGAGCCACATGGCCACGCAGATGCCGAGCAGCCTGGAGATCGCGCAGGAGGCGACCCTCAAGCCCATCGCCGAGATCGCGGATGCCCTCGGGCTCTCCGAGGACGAGTACGACCCCTACGGCCGCTACAAGGCCAAGGTCTCCCTCTCGGTCCTCGACCGTCTCGCAGACCGCCCCGACGGCAAGCTGATCGACGTCACCGCGATCACGCCGACCAAGGCCGGCGAGGGCAAGACGACCACGTCGGTCTCCCTCACGCAAGGGCTCGGGCACATCGGCAAGAACCCGGTGCTGTGCCTGCGCGAGGCCTCCCTCGGCCCGGTCTTCGGGATCAAGGGCGGTGCCGCCGGGGGCGGGTACGCGCAGGTCGTCCCCATGGAGGACATGAACCTCCACTTCACGGGCGACATCCACGCGATCGGGGCGGCCAACAACCTGCTCGCGGCGCTGCTCGAGGCGCACCTGCTCCACGGGAACAAGCTCGGCATCGACCCGCTCAGCGTCAGCTGGCGCCGCTGCGTCGACATCAACGACCGCGCCCTCCGGCAGATCGTCGTCGGCCTGGGCGGACGCGCGAACGGCTACGTCCGCGAGACCGGGTTCGACATCACCGCGGCGTCCGAGGTCATGGCGATCGTCGCGGTCGCGCGCGACCTCTTCGACCTGCGGGAGCGGCTCGGGAGCATCACCGTCGGATACTCGTGGGAGGGCGAGCCCGTCACGGCGGAGCAGTTGCAGGCGGCCGGGGCGATGACGGTTCTCCTCAAGGACGCGATCAAGCCCAATCTCGTGCAGACCCTCGAGGGCCAGCCGGCGTTCCTCCACTGCGGGCCGTTCGCGAACATCGCGCACGGCAACAACTCGCTCGTCGCCACGCGCACGGCGCTCAAGCTCGGAGACTACGCCGTCACCGAGTCCGGCTTCGGCTCCGACATGGGCATGGAGAAGTTCTTCGACATCGTCTGCCGGGTCGGCGAGCTCCGGCCGAACGCGGTCGTTCTCGTCGCGACGGCGCGCGCCCTCAAGCACCACGGCGACGAGCCCGACGGGGGCGTCGAGGCGATCGAGCGCGGCGCGGCGAACATGCAGCGCCACCTCGGGATCGTCAAGGAGTTCGGGCTGAACGCAGTCGTCGCGATCAACCGCTTCCCGGGAGACACGGACGAGGAGGTCGAGACGGTCAAGCGGCTCGCGCTCGAAGGCGGCGCGATGGCGGCCGAGCTGAACGAGGCCTTCGAGCGCGGCGGCGAGGGCGCGGCTGCCCTGGCCGAGGCCGTCGTGGCGGCGGCGGAGGCGCCCTCCGACTTCAAGCCGGTCTACGAGCTGGACGAGCCGATCGACGCGAAGATCGAAGCCGTGTGCAAGAGGGTCTACGGCGCCGACGGCGTCGTCTTCCTTCCGGCCGCCCAGCAGGCGATCGAGCGTTACAAGCAGGTCGGCTTCGACAAGCTGCCGATCTGCATGGCGAAGACGCACCTCTCCCTCTCCCACGATCCGACGCTCCTGAACGCGCCGACCGGCTTCACGGTCACGGTCCGGGACATCCGGGCGTACACGGGCTCCGGCTGGCTCGTCCCGCTCCTCGGCGACATGCAGACGATGCCCGGCTACGGCGTCACGCCGGCTGCCTTCAACGTCGACATCGACGAGACCGGCAAGACGGTCGGGCTCTTCTAGCTCCCGACGCCCAAGGCGTCGGATCGGAAAGAATCGCGGCGTGCCGTACACGGACATGCCGTTCGAGGAGCTGCTCGACACGATCGCCGCGGAGACGCCCGCGCCGGGCGGGGGTTCCGTCGCCGCGTTCGTGACCGAGATGGCGGCGTCCCTTGCGGCCATGGCCGCCCGCTTCGCACACGACTGGGACGGGGCGGCGGGCGCCGTCGCCCAGGCGGAGACGCTCCGCCATCGCGCCGCGCCGCTCGCAGCGGAGGACGCGGTGGCCTACGAGAACGTGCTCACCGCGATGCGCATGCCCGAGGAGCTCGAGTCCGAGGTGCGGAACACGCTGATCGGCGAGACCCTCTCTCGCGCTGCGGACATCCCGCTCCTGATCGCCGAGACGGCGGCAGACGTGGCCGAGCTCGCCTCCGAGATCGCCGTCTGCGGGAACCCGAACCTGCGCGGGGACGCTGCCGCCGCATCGCTGCTCGCCTCCTCGGCCGTTCGGGTCGCGGCCAACCTCGTCGAGATCAACCTCTCTACGATGGAGGGTGAGGAGCGCGTCGCGCGCGCGCGGACCCTGGTCGCATCCGCCGAGAAGGCCGCCAAGCGGGCGCTCGGCGACGGCGAATCGGCCTAGGTCAGCTCAGGACGCCTGCTGAACCGACGAGTAGCCGGGGCCGCTCGTCGTGATCGTGATCCGGAGCCGCTCCTCCCAGTCGGAGTGCTGCTCCTTGCAGGTCGGGCACGCCTGAAGCGTCGAGTCCGCGCCACCTCGAGGTGACCCCAGTATCCACGCGAGAGAAGGCCGTCCGCCTGCTGTCGACCGCAGAGACCGCAGCGAAGATAGAGCGCCATTGACTCGTTATACCACCCGGGATCGGAGCCGTTCTACCAGGGGCCGATGAACTCGCCGCTCGGGTGGGCGAGCAGGATGATCACGACGATCACGATGCACGCGACCGAGGCCAGGAGCAAGGCCGGCGTCAGCCAGCGCACGGGCGACTGTTCGGGGGGAAACTGGATCTGCTTTTCACGAGCCATCGTGCCTCCTTTCTACGGGCCGGGGTCGGTCGAGGGGCCTGCGAGCGGCGGCTCGGCGAAGCCGGGGCCCGGAGCCGTCGGGCTTGCGGGAGGCAGGCCTCCCGCACCGCGCAGCAGCGCGGCCTGAGCGTTCAGCTTCACCTCTTCGAGCCAGACCCAGTAGACGATCGCGGCAACCATGAAGATGATCCCGAGGACGGTCATGATGTACGTCCCGGTGGAGCCCTCCGGGCCGAAGGTCCAGAACGTCGTGGTCACTTCGTCCCAGCTGTCGAACGGGAAGCTGTCGATCACAGCGAGCTCCTTTCCGTGGTGGCGCCCGCTCTATGTCCGTTGGTGATCCGCCCGTACTCCTCGATGAGGATGGGCGCCGACTCGACCTCCTGGCCGTCCGGGAGGACGATGACCTCGGGGACGCGCTCGAACTCGGGGAAGAAGTCCTGCTGGAACTCCGCCATGTCGAGGCCTTCGAGCTCGACCTCAGGCGGGACGCGGAGCAGGTTCGTCTTCAGGAGCAGCCAGCTGACGATGTAGCCGGGCAGGAAGGCGAGTGGGAAGAACGTGAGGATGCCCATCATCTGGCCGCCGAACGAAACGGGGATGTTGTTCACCCCGGTCGGGAACCCGCCGGCGAAGATGCCGACGAGGAACACGCCGTAGAAGCCGCAGACGCCGTGGACGGCCACCGCCCCCACCGCATCGTCGACACGCAGCGACTTCTCGATGTAGCCGCCGGCCCAGACGGCCAGCATGCCGCCCGTCGCGGAGAGCAGATAGGCGAGCGACGGGTGGTACACGTCGGCGCCCGCCGAGACCGAGATCACGCCCGCGAGACCGCCCGATAGCGTCCAGAACGGATCGCCCTTGCTCGCGATCCAGCCGCCGGTGAAACCGCCGGCGAAGCCGAAGGTGATGACCATGGCGATCGTGCCGAGGGTCGTCGGCGAGAGGTAGATGTTGAGCCACCCGGGGAAGGCCGTCGACTGGATGAACAGGCAGGCCGCGTAGAACCCGTAGAACCCGGTGAAGATCAGCATCAGACCCATGATGGTCAGGTGCGTGTTGTGCGGTCTGAACGTCCTCGCCCGGCCCATGATGTCGAACTTGCCTATGCGTGGACCAAGGTTCAGCAGGACGCCGAGCGTGAAGGCTCCTGCGACGCCGTGGACGACCAGTGAGGCGATCGAGTCGTGGAAGCCGTAGTTCGTCGTGAGCCAGCCGCCCGCGCTCCAGCCCCAGGCCGCGTCCATGATCCAGACGCCGGAGCCGAGGACGACCGCGAGGATGAGGTACGCGGACAGGCGCACGCGCTCGATGAGCGCGCCCGACATGATCGAGGCCGTCGTCCACGAGAAGAGCAGGAACGCGAGGAAGAAGACGAGGCTCAGATGGCCGGTGAGGCTGGACTCGAGGTTGCCCGCCATGCCCTCGCTCCACGGCGCCGTGAGACCGCAGAACCCGGGGAACTCGGCCGGGCCGGCATGCCCTTCGGCCGGGCCGCCGTGCTCGAAGCAGCCGTAGATGTACCAGCCGAAGTAGTAGAAGCTCGGCGTGACGACGGCGATGGTGAGGATGTTCTTCATCGCCGTCGACATGATGTTCTTGCGGCGCGCGACGCCCGCTTCGTACGCCATGAAGCCGACGTGGATCAGCCACATGATCACGACGGTGAAGAAGTAGAAGACTTCCAGCAGGATCAGGCTGTCGAGGTCGACCTTGGCGTTGAGCTCCTCGAGCGTGGGAGCCTGCGCAAGAAGCGTCGACAGCACGGACGCCAGCGCGGATGTCATCAGGAAGTCCTCCTCGGGACGACGCCAGCTAATGCACCGCTAGACAGAGCCAGGCGAGCGTACGAAACCCGTCGGATGTGTCCCAGGTGCCCGAAGCCCACCTTTTCTCCGCGCGAGTGTGCAAAGGCCACACAGCCCGGGGCTAGCACAGTTGTTTCTCCGTCTCCCCGGTCTCTGCGTCGACCATGACCGTCGCGCACTCCTCTCTGACGCCGGCGGCGTTCTGCGTCGAGAGGGACACGGCCCAGAACAGGTGCGCGTCCAGCCCGCGTTGCACGCCACGGACGAGAACCTTGTCCGGCTCGAAGTCGACCTCTTCCCGCGCGATCGCCTCGGCCTCCTCGAAGCTGACCTCTTCGTCGTGCGCCGCGCAGGTCTTCAACGCGATGAACGCCAGCAGGAAGACCACGAGCAGCATTGCCACTCGCCCGAGCGCACGGTCCCTGAACGGCTTACGCTCGGGCTCTGGTGCGGCGTCGGTAGACAGCGTAGCCCCGAAGGATGAGATAGCCGACGAAGTGGGTCAGGAAGACGAGCGAGAGCCACCAGGCCCACCACCGCCAGGCCGGTGGAGGCTCGAAGTCGCGCAGCTCGATGACGGTCAGGTACATCGCGATCGCGAGGGTCAGGAAGAACATGACCTGAGGAAAACCGGCCGGCGCGAAGACGACGAGGAGCACGCAGGGGATCGTTTCCCACGGGGCGTCGGCGCGCAACCGTCTTCGGCGGAGAGCAGAATCCCGACGGTGTCGGCCCGCGACGTCATCGAGATCCTCGCCCTCCTGCTTCGCCGCGGGGCTCGCCTCGGAGCTCGTGGCCGGGATCCTGCGCGTACCCCGCATGGTCGTGCTGGTCGGAGCGGGAGCGTTGCTCGGGCCGCACGCGCTCGACGAGCTCGATCTCCCGCTCGACTCGGTCGCAGTCCAGATCCTCCTGACGCTCGGCGTCTCGATGATCCTCTTCTACGGCGGGCTCGGGCTCGCCTTCAGCGTGCTTCGACCGGTCGCGGTCGGGCTCGGCCTGCTTGCCGTCCCCGGCGTGGTGCTCACGGCGGTCGTGACGGGATCGGTCGCAGCGCTCGCGTTCGACCTGCCCTTCGAAGCGGGGCTCCTCGTCGGCGCCGTGCTCGCGCCGACGGATCCCGCCATTCTCATCCCGCTCTTCGAGCGGATGGGGCTGCGGGCGAAGGTGCGGCAGACCGTCATCGCCGAGTCGGCGCTGAACGACCCGACCGGCGCGGTGCTCGCGCTCGCCGTGGCCGCCTTCGTGCTCGGCGAGGGCAACACGCTCGCCGACCCGCTGTGGGAGTTCGTCACCGACATCGCCATCTCGACGGCCCTCGGCATCGGCTTCGGTGTCCTCCTCGCGCTCGTGATCTCCGAGCGGACGCATCGGCGTCTGGCGCGAATCACCGGGGATCGCCGTCCTCCTGGTCGTGACGGGCGGCTACTTCACCATCGACTTCGCCGGCGGGAGCGGGTACCTCGGGGCGTTCATCGCCGGGCTGATCGTCTCGAACATGGACGAGCTCGGGCTCGGCATGCACTCGGAGCGCGAGCGCGACATGCGCACGTTCGTCGCCACCTCGGCCGACCTGATGGTGATGTTCGTCTTCATCACGCTGGGCGTGAACCTCCCCTTCGACGACCTCGCGGACGAAGCGCTCCCGGCCCTGGCGACGATCGCAGCGCTGATTTTCGTCGCCCGCCCGCTCACGGTGCTCGCGTGCCTGCTCCCCGACCGGCGTGGGCGCTGGCAGCGCGAGGAGATCGCGTTCGTCGCCTGGACGCGGGAGACGGGCGTCGTCCCGGCCGCGCTGGCCGGCATCCTCATCGCCGAGGGCGTCCCCTACGAGGCGGAGCTCGTCACCGTGGTGGCCATGGCCATCGTGGTCACGCTGCTTCTCCAGGCGACGACGAAGGCCTGGCTCGCGCGCCGCCTGGGCCTCGACGACGGCCCCGGACCGCGCTAGTCCCCCTCAGCCATGCCATGGGGTCAGACCCCCGGCCGTGGCCGCCGCGGACGACTGTGGACGGCGGCAGCCGCGCTGAGCAGGGCGAATGAGATCCGCTCCCCAGGCATGTCCCGCCGAAACGGCCATGCCCGGGGTCAGACCCCGGACGTGGCTCTTACGACCAGGGGTAGGGCGAGTTCGAGACCGGGTGGAGGTCGCCCGTGGCGAAACGCTCGAAGCGGAACGGGTGCAGGAGGCTCGAGTGGTCGCCGAGGAGGACCTTCGCCACCTCGCGGCCGACCCCGATCATCTTGTAGCCGTGGTTCGAGTCGAGGATCGTGTAGACGTTCGGGCGCATGTAGTCGAAGACCGGGAAGTTGTCGGCGGTGAACGCGCCGACGCCTCCCGAGCGGGCCATCTTGTAGCGCGGGCGGCAGCCCTCGAAGCGGCTCATCGCATGCGAGAGCGCGGCGCACCACATGTCCGGGAAGCTCGCGTCGACGTCGGTCGTGGACGGATAGGGATCGAGCTCGACGTCGCCCTCGACGACGAGCGGCGAGGCGCCGCCCTGGACGCCGTGGCGGTCGCGCTTGTAGTAGATGCCCCAGAGCTCGTCGGTGATGAGCTCGCCCTCGTCGGTGTAGAGCGGAGCGTCGGTGTCGAGGTGGACGACCGGCGGCGCGCTCCCGTCGGCAGTGGCGAACATCTGCGGGTCGACCTGGATCTCGCCCTCCTGGAGGTTCCAGTACGTCCACATCGGCTGGTCTTCGATCACGTCGCCGCTGGGCGTGCGCACGTCGATCGTGGGCGGGAGCTCGAGCATCGACCAGAAACGCCTCGCCCACGGCCCGGGCGCGACGACGAGCTGCTCGCCGACCTCGAGGCGGCCACGGCTCGTCTCGACCGCGCCCACGGTCCCGTCCCCGGCGAGCTCGAGCGCCCTGACCTCGACGCCCGTGAGGATCTCGACGCCCTCCTCCCGGCACTTCCCGGCCAGCCCGAGCACGGACTCCCGGTTGAAGGCGAAGCCGCCCTGGTGCTCGTGCAGGCACGCCGTCACGCCCTGCGCGCGCCAGTCGGGGAAGATCTTCTTCATGTAGGCGTCGACCTCGGCCTCGCCGGTGACGAACGTCGAGCGGTAGCCGATCGCCTCCTGCCGCTCGTAGGTGGCGCCGAGGTCGGACTCCTGAGCAGACGGCCCGAGGGCCATGTAGCCGACCGGGTTGTACGCGTAGGCCTCGGGGTCGGACTCCCAGACCTCGACGCACGCCTGCATGAGCTCGCTCATGGCCGGCTGGAAGTAGTTGTTCCGGACGACGCCGCAGGCGATGCCCGAGGCCCCCGCGCCCGGCTCCGACTTCTCCAGGACGACGACGTCCGCGCCCGAGCCGGCCCCGCGCGTGCGCAGCTCCTTCGCGAGGTGGTAGGCGGTGGAGAGGCCGTGGATCCCGGCTCCGACGACGACGAAGCGGGGCGAGGCGGGCAGGTCGGGCATGTTGTGTTGCCTCCTGGGCAATAGCGTTTCAAAACTGACATACTGACCGTACCATGGCCCGGACGGGACGACCAGCCACGCGCCGGGTGGCCGCGGTCGAGCGAGCCACCGCCGTCATCGACGCGCTCGCCGAGGGCGGGGAGCTGGGGACGAACGAGCTGGCGCGCAGAACAGGCCTCCACCCCAGCTCGGTGTCCCGCCTGCTCGCCACCCTCGCGGACTCGGGCCTCGTCGAGCATGTGACGGAGAGCGGCCGCTACCGGCTCGGCCTGCGCCTCGTGAACCTCGGCAACGCCGTGCTGGGACGGCTCGACCTGCGCGAGGTCGCGCGACCGCACCTGCGCGCGCTCGCTGACGAGACCGGCGAGACCGTCACGCTCTCGGCGCCGGGCGACCCGGACGCGATCACCGTCGACTTCGTCCAGAGCGGGGCGTCCGTTCAGAGCGTCGCGACGCTCGGCCGGCCGAGCGTCGCGCACGCGACGGCGACGGGCAAGGTCGCCCTTGCCTTCGGCGACGTCGCGCTTCCACCGGGACGCCTGCACGCGTTCACGGAGCGCACGATCGTCGACCGGGCGACGCTCTCCGGCGAGGTCGAACGCGTCCGCAGGCAGGGCTGGGCCAAGGCCGCCGGCGAGCGCGAGGACGACCTGAACGCCCTCGCCGCTCCCGTGCACGGGAGCAGGGGCGAGCTCGCCGCCGTCCTCGGCCTCCAGGGGCCGGCGTCGCGCTTCGGCGAGGAGGCGATGGCCCGAGCGCTCGAGCCGCTGCTCGCCCGGGCAGCGGCGGTCTCCGACGCTTTAGGCTGGCGCCCAACGGCGAAGGAGGGATCGTGAGCACCGACGCAGGGACCATTCGCACAGCCTTCGACGGCGTCCAGCGCGAGCTCGGCGCCGAGTTCATGGAGTGGGAGAACTGGTACTGGCCGACCGAGTTCGGCGACGCGGTCGCCGAGCACCAGGCCGTCCGCCAGGACGTCGGCGTCTGGGACGAGTCGCCCCTGCGCAAGTGGGACTTCAGCGGCCCGGACGCGCTCGCCGCGGCCGACCGCATCTTCACCAACGACATGCTCGGGCTCGAGATCGGCCAGATCCGCTACGCGCCCTTCTGCGACGAGAACGGGAAGATGGTCGGCGACGGCACGGTCTTCAAGTTCACGGACTCGAGCGCCTGGGTGATCACCGCGCTCGACTCCGACCTCGACCACATGCTCGAGGTCGTGTCCGGCCTCGACGTGGCGATCGAGCCGATCACCGAGAAGCTGCCGCACGTCCAGCTCCAGGGCCCGCGCTCGCGCGAGGTGCTCGCCGACCTCGTCGACGAGGGCGTCGAGAATCTCGGGTACTTCCGCTTCCTTCCCCACCAGGTGCACGTCGGCCGCGTCCCGGCCTGGGTCAGCCGCACCGGCTACTCCGGCGAGCTGGGCTACGAGATCTTCACCGGGCCTGACTACGCCGCAGAGCTGTGGGGCGTGCTCACGGAGGCCGGCGCCAAGCCGTACGGCCTCTCGGCCGTCGAGACGCTCCGCATCGAGTCGGGGCTGATCTTCATCGGCTACGACTACTTCCAGCACGAGACGGATCCCTTCGACATGTCCCTGGACAAGGTCATCCGCCTCGACGCGGGCGACTTCCACGGCAAGGCGGCGCTCGAGGAGACCGCCAAGAGCCCGCCGAAGCGCCTGGTCACGCTCGTGGTCGAGGGCTCGGACGTCCCGGAGTACGGGGCCGCCCTGACCAAGGACGGCGAGGCCGCAGGCACGCTCACGAGCCCGGCCGAGAGCCCGTCGCTCGGCAAGGTGATCGGGATGGCCGTCCTCGAGACGCGCTTCGCCGGCAAGGGCGAGACGGTTGACGTCGCCCTCGGCGACGGCACGGTCTCCGCCACGGTGGACGACTTCCCGATCTACGACCCGCAGAAGACCAGGCCGCGCAGCTAGCGCCGCCCGGGGGTTCCAAACGCGCGGCCGCGGCTGCTAGCCGGAGACGGCCGGCTGCAGGCCGTAGTGGCGGTAGGCCTCGCGCTCCAACTCCTCCGAGATGCTCTTCTCGGGGTCGCGGTACTCGGGAGCGTTCTTCACCTGCTCCTTTGTCCACGAGATGCGGACGGCCGGACCTTCGCTGACGACTCCCTCGACCGGCACCAGGAAGTGATGCTGGCGGAACGTTCCGGCGAAGACGCCGATCCACTCGGGCCTTCCGGTGCTCCGGTCGGCGAAGTAGGTCTCGAGGTTGCCGATCGACTTTCCGTCGCTGTCGACGACATCGCGGCCCAACAGGTCTCGCAGCTGAGTTTCGTCCAACATTCCGGTTCCTCCTTTCGGACGAGGCGCAGCCTCGAAATACCCGGGCCGAAAGGTCAGGAAACCAGGCCGAGCAGCACCAGCCCGGCGTCGAGGAGTGGGTCAGTTCACCGCAACCCAGACCGCTCCTTCGCCGAACGCGATCCCGGAGAGGCTTCCCTCGAGCCGGATCGTCTGCACCTCGCCCGAGACGGCGTCGACTCTCGAGACCGTGCCTTCCCCGCCGGCAACCCACACGGATCCTGCGCCGACCGTGACGTCGAGCGGCCCACGCGCGACGGCAATCGTCTTGACGGGGAGGTTAGGGCTCACGAGGGAGTCGGGATCGAGCTGCCACAGGAGTCCCGTTTTTGTGTCGGCGAGCCAAACGCTGCCGAGACCTGCTGCGATCGGACCGTCTGCCGGCACCGGAATGCTCGCTGCGACGGAGTTCGTGCGAGGATCGACGCGCGTCACGACGCCGCAGCACGCGGAGACCCACACGGCCCCCTCGCCCACCGCGAGATGAGGGGCGTCGAGAACGGGCCCGCCTTCGCGGATCCTCGCCTGCAGCGCGCCCGCAGCCGGATCGATGCGAGAGAGCGTTGCGTTGCCGCTCGCGAACCAGACCGCCTGGGCATCGGCGGCGATTGCTCCAGCGAGGGGGACGCCGGGTCTGAGCGACGGAGGGGTCAGCGGGGGCGCGGCGATCCTCTTTACGACTGCTCCGCTGTCGGGATCGAGCTCGAGCACGGAGTGCGTACCGCTGTCGCCGACCCAGACGCCGCCCGGACCTGCGGCGATGTCGGACGGGGTCGCTCCGATCGCGAATGTCTTGACGAGCGCGCGCGTCCTTGCGTCGATGAGGGAGATCGTCTGGGCATCTCGGTTCACCACCCAGACCTTCCCGTCGGCAACCGCGATGCTGGCGGGCCCATCGCCTACCGGGACGCTGGCCTGGACTCGGTTCGTCCTGGCATCGATGACGGCTACCGAGTTTCGGCCGATCGAGACGACGGCCGTCTCATCTGCACCATCGCGGGTCAGCCCGATCGCGGCCGCCACGCCTACGGCTACAAGCAGGCACGCGCCGACACTCGCTATCAGCTTCCGCCGGCGCGCCGTCCGGGCCGGGGCACGGTCTTTCCGGGGCGGTGCGTCGAGCTGCGGGTCCTGCGTCAGGATCGCGCGCTGGAGGTCTTGCAGCTCCCGGCTCGGCTCCAGCCCGAACTCCTCGCCGAGCACGCGGCGCCCGTCCTCGTAGACAGCCAGCGCTTCGGTCTGGCGGCCGGACTGGTAGAGGGCCTGCATAAGCTGAGCACGTAGACGCTCGCGGAGCGGATACCGGCGAACGAGAGCCTCGAGATCGGGGACAAGCTCCGCGTGGCGGCCTAGGGCCAGTTCGGCAGCGGCTCGCTCCTCGAGCACGGCCTGGTGAAGCTCTTCGAGACGAGCGATCTCGGGCTGCGCGAAATCCTCGTAGCGGACGTCGTCGAGCGGAGGCCCGCGCCAGAGGCCGAGGGCGTCGTGGAGAGTCGCCGTTGCAGTCTGTGGATCGCCCGCGGCCACAAGCTCTCGCCCGCGGTCGAGGAGTCGTTCGAACCGCTGCGAGTCGAGCTGCTCGTCGGCAACCTCGAGCACGTAGCCCCGCCCGCGCGTCTCGAGCACGCCGCCGCCGAGAACCTTGCGCAGCTGGGAGACGTAGACCTGAAGGCTCTTCGCAGCCGCCTGCGGAGGCTCCCCGCCCCAGAGCTCGTCGATCAGGCGTTCCGCCGAGACGACCTCGCCCTTGTGCACGAGCAGGAGGGTGAGCAGGGCTCGTTGCTTGTGGGCCCCGAGCGGAAGCGAGCGTCCCTGTTCGATCGCCTCCACCGGTCCGAGAATTCGGAACTCCACCCTTGCCCGATGAAGCTAACAGGTCGCGATCCCTGTGAATAGCAGCGTCTTTGTCGGCTTCTTGGCCACGCTCTTTACCCGATCTTAGGTCCCGAGCCGCCGTCCGTAGGCGGTCGCCTACCGCCGGTGGCGACCCTGCCGCATCGGTCACACCGAGCACGGAAGGGAGGGAGAGATGAAGCGGCAGATTGGCTCGATGGCGGCGGGAATCGCACTCCTCGCTGCGTGCACCGGCGGGGGCGTGTCCAGGAGCGAGTTCACTGCGAAGGCGGACGCGATCTGCGCCGATGCGAACACGCAGCGTGCGGCGATGCAGGAACCGGGCCTTCTCTCGCCGCCGTACCAGTACGCCAAGATCGCGCGCTACTCGGAGACGCTCGGAACCGCCTATGCGAGCGCGCTGACTGACCTCAGAGCGCTCGAGACGCCCGCAGGAGACGCAGAGGCCGTGACCGAGATCCTCGCGAGCTTCGATCGAGGCGTGGGAATGAGCGACGAGTGGGTGGCTGCTTCGGAGGCGGCCAGCACCTCGGACGGGACCGACGCGTATTTCGCCTGGATCCAGGCCGCTTCCGAGGGCCAGCGGCTCTCGGGGGAGTACGGGCTCGAGGCGTGCGCCCGGTTCGGGATGCCGTAGCCACATCCGGCATTGGCTCGAGAAACGACCAGAACTTCCAACTCAGCAAGGAGGAATGTCATGCGGAAACGAATTCTCGTTCTGGCACTGCTCGCCGCCGGCGCGTTGGCGGCGACCGCCCTGGCGACGCCGATCATCGGGATGGTCACCGCGGAGACCGCCCGAGGTGAGCTCGACGACCGCCTGCAGGTGAACACGAAGTTCGACAACGGAGCACGCGTCAAGCTCAACACGAAGGGACCGATCGAGATCATCATGCAGAGGGTCGTCGTCCCCCCGGGCGGCTCGCTCGGGTGGCACACCCATCCCGGTGAGAACGTCAACGTCGTCGCGCAGGGCACGCTGACGCTCTACCACGCGAGGAAGTGCACGATGGCCATGCCGTACGGCGTGGGCAAATCCTTCGCCACGCACCCGAAGGACGTCCACCTCGCACGGAACGAAGGGACGGGGGACGTGGTCTTCTTCGCGACGTACTTCGCGCCGAAGACGACCCCGGCGCTTCCCGTTCGCATCGACCAGCCCTCGCCCGGCGCGGGGTGCCCGCTCTAGGACGCTAGATGGCAGGGCGCCGATCGTCGGCGCCCTGCCACGCTAGGCGGTCAGTCCGAGCAGCACCAGTCCGGCGATCACGAGCCCGATCCCGGCCCACTGGGTCGTGCGCGGCCGCTCGTGAAGCAGCATCACGCCGGCGACGATCGGCACGACCGCGTACGGCGCCGCCGCGGTGGCTACGACGGACGTGTCCGCATGACGGACGCCGAAGTTGAAAGCGACGTAGCCGAGCGTGTCGACGACGGCGATCCCGACGATCGTCACCAATAGCCGCGGCGAGCGATCGGGGAAGCGCCACTCGCCGCCGCGCAGCGAGACGAGCACGAGGAAGAGCGTCGAGAAGCCGCGCGCCAGGAAGATGGGCACGAGCCAGCCGTACTCGGCACTGAAGTAGGCGACGCCGTAGACGAACGCGCCGATCACGACCGCCGTTGCGAGCGCGAGCAGGATCCCCAGGAGGGCGACGCGCTCGAGGTGCCGCATCTGCGCGAGATCCGAGGAGGCGAGCAGGACGCCGAGGATGACGACCACGATCGCCGCCGTCTCTCCGCCCGCAAGGCGCTCCCCGCCGATCACCACCGCGCAGACGACCGTCACAGCCGCATACGCGGAGACGATCGGGCTCACGATCGAGATCGGCCCGATGGCGAGCGCCTGGTAGAAGGCGAGGTAGGAGACCCCGCCCAGGACGCCCAGGAAGGCGAACCAGGCCAGGTCGCCGCCGGAGACATCCGAGAGCCCCTCCCCGGTCGCCACGAGCAGCGCGGTGAGGAGCACCATCGCCGCAAGGTGGAAGCCGAGCACCACTCTGAACGAGCCGGTGCGGCGCGAGGCCAGCGCCGCGAAGTAGTCGGCCAAGCCCCACGACAACGCGGCCGTGAGGCCGAGGAGGATCCCCACCTAGATGCCCGACATCTAGCGTTCCGCGGCTGCCGAGACGAACTGTGCGAACGGCTCGAGGAAGCGGCGGTCGACCCGCCACTCCTCCTGAAGCTCCCACTGGACGGCGAGCACGTAGGCGTCTCCGTTCATCTCGACCGCCTCGACGACGCCGTCGGGCGCCGTCGCGACCACCCGCAGGTCGGAGGCGACCTCGTCGAGCGCCTGGTGGTGGAAGCTGTCGACCTCGATCTCCGCCACCCCGAGCGCCTGATGCAGCCTGCTCCCGACCTCGATCGAGATCGGGTGGCGCGGATGCGGCGGCACCTCGTCGGAGCCCTCGAGCGACGAGCGCTCGACTTCCTTCCAGGCCTTCCAGCCCGGGTCGGAGGGATGCTCGGCCCACTCGGGCTTGACCGACACGTCCTGGACGAGCGTGCCTCCGAGGGCGACGTTGAGGATCTGGATCCCGCGGCACATCCCGAGGATGGGCAGCCCGCGGTCGAGCGCACGCTCGGCGAGCTCGAGCTCGAAGACGTCGCGAAGCGGCTCGGTCGGCGCGAGGTGCTCGGTCGGCTCCTGGCCGTAGCGCGAGGGGTCGATGTCCCGGCCGCCGCCGAGGAGGATCCCGTCGCACACGTCGAGCGCGTCCTCGAGGTGCCCGTTCACGCGCGGGAGGCCGAAGCCGACCCCGCCGGCAAGCGCGACCGGCCGCTGGAAGCCGACCGCGGCGTAGTCGCCGAAGTCGTGCAGCCCCAGCGAGAGGCCGATGACCGGTTTCCGTCCGTTCGACATGACTGGACATTTCTATCGCAGTCGCCCTAGAGTCGCCGCTACCCAGCGAAGGAGGCGAATGGCTACCGAGCAGGTCAGCGACTCCGGGGGGACCGACGAGCGCACCGCCGAGTTCGTGGCGGAATGGCGCAACGCGGCCTACAACTGTTACTCGTCGGGCCACAAGTTCTGCCGCGAGGTCTGTCCGGTCATGCAGGTCACGCGCGACGAGGCCCACACCCCCACGTCCTTCCACGCCAACGTCGTGGCGATGGAGAAGGGCCACCTCGATATCGAGGACGTGGCCCGCGACTACGTCCACTGCACGCAGTGCGGCGCGTGCGAGCTGCGCTGCCCCAACACCCTCTTCACCGGCGACTTCTACCGCTTCCGCACGCGCACGGTCGACCTCGTCAAGGCGGTGCGAGCGCTCGCCGTCGAGAGCGGGATCCACCAGCCGCAGTGGCAGCGGTGGAACGAGCTCACCGACGAACACAAGGGCGAGCCCGTGCTCAACGGGACGCCGGTCTCGCAGGAGCACGTGGCCGACTGGGCCGAGGGCCTCGACCTCCCGATCGGCGGCGAGACCGTGATGTTCTGCGACTGCGAGGCGGCCTTCTACCGCACGACCGTCCCGCGCGCGGTGGCGCAGATCCTCAAGAAGGCGGGCGTCGAGTTCGGCCTCATGAGAGAGCAGTGGTGCTGCGGCGGGCCCGCCGCCGAAATGGGCTACGTGGATCAAGCGCGGCGCTTCGCCGAGCACAACGTCGCCGACTGGCGCGCGGTCGGCGCGAAGCGGATCCTCGTCATCGACCCGCACGACTACATCTCCTTCACCGAGGACTACCCGCGCTACTTCGGCGAGGACTACGACTTCGAGATCGTCCTCGTCGTCGAGCTCGTCGCGGAGCTGATCCGCGAGGGCAAGCTCGAGCTGACCGAGCCGATCGACCGCGTTGCGACCTACCACGACGCCTGCCGCCTGAACAAGCGCAAGGGCATCCACAAGGAGCCGCGGGAGATCCTGCGGGCCATTCCGGGGCTGACGTTCAAGGACGTCGACCACGTGACCCAGTGGTCGTACTGCTCCGGGGCCGGCGCCGGGCTCGGGATCGAGCGGCCCGACCTGACGGCAGAGATCAGCCGCCGTCGCGTCGAGAAGGCAAAGGCACTCGAGATCGACACGCTCGTCTCCGCCTGCGTCTGGTCGGAGCGCCCGCTCACCGAGCAGGGCGAGAAGCAGGACGTCGAGGTCGTCGACCTGATGGAGCTGGTCGCCGCCTCCGCGGGGATCGAGGTCTGATGGCGACCGCGATCGCCGACGGCGTCCTCGACGAGCTCGTCCAGATCTGCGGCGAGGAGCACGTCTTCACCGGCCGCTCGGCGCGCTTCAACCGCGCCCGCGTCCCCTCGCCCTTCCCGGTGCACCGCTGGGACGAGTTCGCGCCCGACGCCGTCGTGCTCCCGACCTCGGCCGAGCAGATCTCCGAGGTCGTGAAGCTCGCCAACCGCGAGCGCATCCCGGTCGTGCCGCGGGCGGGCGGCACCGGGCTCACCGACGGCGCCGTGCCGCTCAAGCACGGAATCGTCGTCGACGTGAAGCTGATGAACAGGATCCTCGAGCTCGACATCGAGGACCGCACCGTCACGGTGCAGCCGGGGATCAACATGCTCAAGCTCTCCGAAGAGCTCCGGCCGCACGGCTTCATCTATCCGGACAACCCCGCCTCGTACCCGTGCTCGCTCGTCGGCGGGCGCATCGGGACGAGCGGCTGGTCGCTGATCGGGGGCCGCTACGGCCACACACGCGACCTCGTCATCAGCTTCGAGATGGTGCTGCCGACCGGCGAGATCATCCGCGTAGGAGACGGCGGCGGGCGCAAGGTGCGCAAGTCGTCGAGCGGCTACCAGCTCAAGCACCTGTTCATGGGCCACCAGGGGACGCTCGGCATCACCACGGAGGCGACGCTCGAGCTCGTCAAGCGGCCCCGAGGCGGAGTTCTCCGCCTTCTACGCCTACCGCTCCTACGAGGACGCATGGCGGGCGACCGGCGACTTCGCCCGCTCGGGCGCGGCGACGCTGGCCGGAGTCGTCCTCTTCGACGAGTGGAAGATCCAGTACCTGCGCCGTGACGACGAGGCCTACATCCCGCAGCCCGATCACGTGAAGGGCGTCGTCGCTGTCGCGATGTACGGGAACGAGGACGAGGTCCGCGCCTCGGCCAAGCGGATGCTGAAAATCGGCAAGGCCTCGGGCGGCGAGTACCTGGGCGACGAGATCTCCCAGGGCGACTGGGCCTCGCGCCACGACCGCTACGCGACGCCGCTCCACGGGCGCACCCGCGACGGGCAGGTCGTGCCCATGAGCTGGCACTGCGAGGACGCGTCGATCCTCTACTCGCAGCTCCCGGCCGTGCGGGAGAAGTGGCATGCCATCGCCGCCGACCTGCGCGAGCGCTTCGACATGTTCGACGACTGGGGCATGTTCGCGTACACGAACGGGGCCTTCAAATCCTGGGGCGACTACCTGACCGAGATCGACATCGGCATCTGGGAGATGCAGTGGGACGAGGAGAGCTGGGCCGCGTGGGTCGACGCCAAGCGGGAGATCGCCCGCATCGCGATCGAGCACGGCGGCTCCATCTCGGCCTGCCACGGCTCGTGCCGCGAGGGCGAGGTCGACCTCGTCCCGCTCGAGCTCGGCGGCGGATTCGAGGTCATGAAGAAGATCAAGCGCACCCTCGACCCGAACAACATCATGAATCCGGGCAAGTACCTGCTCGACGAGGCCTACGAGGAGGAGTCGTGATCGGCTTCAGGCTCGCGGCGCAGAAGCCGCCCG
>CAWAQJ010000017.1:0-143918 GCA_963784175.1 uncultured Actinomycetes bacterium
AACGCCGTCTCGGCCCGCATCCTGGCCAACGCAGCGGCCGCGATGGCGGGCATGCGTCTGCGGAGCCGCCCCCGGTCGAGGGCGGAAAGCCGCTCGTCGGGCCGACCATGTTCGGCGTCACGACCCCTTGCGTGACGCGGCGCGCGAGCGCCTCGAGGAGCTCGGCTACGAGGTGCTCGTTTTCCATGTGACTGGCACTGGCGGGCAGTCGATGGAGGCGCTCATGCGGAGCGGCTTCATCACCGCCTCCGCTGGATGCACGATGATCGAGCCGGCCGACGACCTCGTCGGCGGCGTCCTCTCCGCCGGCCTGACCGGCTCGAGGCCGCCGGCGAGTCGTGATCCCGCAGGTGGTTTCGCTGCGCGCGCGCGACATGGTCAACTTCGGCCCCGTGGAGACGGTGCCGGCGGAGTTCCGCGACCGCCTCCTCTACAAACACAACCCGACGGTCACGCTCATGCGGATTACCGCGGCGGTCCGCCGACTGGGACGCCGCATCGGGCGCCAGCTCTCGCCGGCGACCGGCCGGTGACGCTCTTATTCCGCTCCGCGGGCGTCGCTCATCGACGTGGAGGGGCAGGTTTTCTACGATCCCGAGGCCGACCGGGCGCTCTTCGACGCGCTCCGCGAGACGCTCGACCCCGGCGTGGACGTGCGCGAGCTCGACAGCGAGGTCAACGATCCCGCTTCGCGAGGCCATGGTGGACACCCTCCACGAGCACTACCGGGCGTGGACGGCCGGCGAGGTGGGGCACGAAGCGGGAGGAGGCGCTGGCGCGCCTGAGGGCGCAGGGCAAGACGGCCGGCCGATCATCGGCGCCGGCGCCGGGACCGGGCTCTCGGCGAAGTGCGCGGAGGCCGGCGGCGCCGATCTCATCATCATCTACAACTCCGGGCGCTATCGCATGGCGGGCCGGGGATCGCTCGCGGGGCTCCTCCCCTACGGCGACGCGAACGCGATCGTCATGGAGATGGCCGGCGAGGTGCTGCCGGTCGTGGAGTCGACGCCCGTCCTCGCCGGCGTCTGCGGCACCGATCCGTTCCGGCTCATGCCGGTCTTCCTCCGGCAGGTGCAGGAGGCCGGCTTCACGGGCGTCCAGAACTTCCCCACCGTCGGCCTCATCGACGGGGTGTTCCGCCAGAACCTCGAGGAGACGGGCATGAGCTACTCGCTCGAGGTGGAGATGATTCGCGCCGCGCGGGAGCTCGGCCTGCTCACCTGCCCCTATGTCTTCACGCCGGAGGATGCCCGGGCGATGGCGGGGGCGGGCGCCGACGTGCTCGTCCCCCACATGGGGCTGACGACGGGCGGGTCGATCGGCGCCGAGACCGCCAGGACGCTCGACGAGTCGGTCGAGCTCATTCAGGCAATGCACGACGCGGCCGTGGAGGTCGCGCCGGACGTGCTCGTCCTCTGCCACGGCGGCCCCATCTCCGAGCCGGACGACGCGGCCTACGTGCTGGAGCGCACACAGGGCGTCGTCGGCTTCTTCGGGGCCTCGAGCATGGAGCGGCTCCCGACCGAAATCGCACTGACGGAGACCGTGAAGCGCTTCAAGGCGATCCCCGTCCGCGGGCGGGAAGGAGAACACGTATGAACGGGAGGTTCGTCCACGAGACCGACATCGAGCGCGAGCAGCTCGACTGGGGTGGCCTCGGGTGGATCAGCCGGCCACCGTCCACTGGTGCGCGACAGCTCACGGTGCTCGACGTCTCGCTGGAGCCGGGCCACGGCCACGACTTCCACACGCACCCCGTCCAGGAAGAGGTGATCGTCGTCCAGGCGGGTGAGATCGAGCAGTGGCTCGAGGGTGAGAAGACCGTCCTCGGGCCCGGCGAGGCCGTGTTCATCGGGATGGGCACCGTCCACGCCTCGTTCAACACGGGGCAGGAGACCGCGCGGCTGACGGTCGCTCTCGGTCCGTGCGCCGGTGAGGGAGGCTACGAGCTCGTGGACGTCTCCGGCGAGGAGCCGTGGAGGTCCTTGCGGTCGTCATGAGCGTCGGGACGCCCAGAAGCGAGACGCTCGTGCAAGACCTCCGTGATCTCGTGGGCGACGACGCGGTCATCGCCGACGCGGACGACCTCGAGCGCTACGCCGCCGATACCTACTGGAAGGCGCTCGCGGCGCAGGCGAGCGGGACCCCGCTCGGCCTCCCGGACGTCGCCGTCCTGCCGGCCGACGAGGCCGGCGTCGCTGCAGTGCTTCGCTTCGCCAACGAGCGAGGTCTCCCCGTCGTCCCCCGCGGAGGCGGCTCGGGAAGCCAGGGAGGCGCAGTTCCGGTCGGGGGCGGCATCCTCCTCGACCTCACGCGCCTCGACCGCATCGTCGAGGTGGACGAGGAATCGCTGACCGTGACAGCCGAGGCGGGAGTCAACGGCGAGGTGCTCGAGCGGGCGTTGAACGAGCGAGGGCTCATGCTCCCGCACTATCCGGCTTCGGTCGATCTGGCAACGGTCGGCGGCTACGTCGCCGCCCGCGGCTCCGGGGTGCTCTCGACGCGCTACGGCAAGATCGAGGATCTCGTCCTCTCCCTCCGCGTCGCCCTCGCGGACGGGACCGTGATCGAGACTGTCGGCGTCCCCAGGCACGCGGTCGGGCCCGAGCTGACGCAGCTCTTCGTCGGCTCCGAGGGCACGCTCGGCGTCGTCACCCGCGCGAGCCTCCAGCTCGCGCCCCTCCCGGCGGCGCGCCGCTTCGAGGCGGTCTCGTTCGCATCGGTGCCCGAGGGGATCGCCACGGTGCGCTCCATCATCGCCCGCGGCCTGCGGCCCTCCGTCGTGCGCATGTACGACGAGGTGGCCACCCGCACGTCGCTCGGGCCCGTCGTCGAACAGGAGCTGGAGGGGGTCTGCACGGTCTTCTGCTTCGAGGGCGAGCCCGCCGTTGCCGACGCGGAGGCGGAAACGCTGCTCGCGCTCGCCCGCGAGCGCGGCGCCGTCGTCCTCGACGGCAAGCTCGGCGAGACCTGGTGGAAGCGCCGCTACGAGTTCTACAAGCCGCCACACCATCCGCAGCTGCCCGCCATCTGGGGGACGATCGAGGCGGTCGCTCCCTATGCCCGCATCTACGACGTCTACCGGGCGGTCAAGGAGGCGGTCGAGGCGCCGTACGCCGAGCACGGGCTGGCGCTCAAAGTCCACTTCAGCCACTGGTACCCGTGGGGGACGATGATGTACGGCCGCTTCATCGTCCCGGACGGCGGGCCCGAGGCAATCGACCTCCACGACCGCATCTGGGCGGACGCCGTCCAGGCCATGCTCGGCGCCGGCGGCGTCATGAACGACCACCACGGCGTCGGGCTCAAGCTCGCGCCGTACATGCGAGCCCAGCACGGGCCCGCTCTCGACGTCCTGCGCCGGATCAAGGAGGTGCTCGACCCGAACCGGATCATGAACCCGGGCAAGCTCGATCTGTGATCTGTAAGGCAGTCGGCAACGCGAGGAGGACCGAATGGCACTGAAGGTGGCGATGCACAACTGGATGCGGCCCGAGCCGATCGAGACGACGATCCGGCGGCTGGCCCGCTTCGGCTACGACGGAATCGAGATCTCCGGCGAGCCGGCGCTCTATGACGCGAAGCAGGTGCGCTCGCTGCTCGACGAGCACGGCCTCGAATGCTGGGGCTCCGTGACGCTCATGGTCGGCGGACGCGACCTCCTGCACGAGGACAAGTACGTGCGCATCGGCAGCGTCCAGTACGTGAAGGACACGATCGACCTGATCAAGGCACTCGGCGGCTCGATCCTGACCGTCGTGCCGTCGACCGTGGGCAAGGTCACGCCCATGTCCACTCCCGAGGAGGAGTGGAAGTGGGCGGTCGAGAGCCTGAAGGAGTGCCAGGCGCACGCCGAGAGCAATGGAGTCCGGCTCGCGCTCGAGCCGCTGAACCGCTTCGAGACCTACTTCCTGAACCGTTGCGACCAGGCGCTCGCGCTGGCGGAGGACGTCGGCGGCGACTGCGGCGTCTGCCTCGACATCTTCCACATGAACATCGAGGAGGCCGACTGGCCCTCCGCCATCAGGGCCGCCGGCGACAAGCTCGTCGACTTCCACGTGGCCGACAACAACCGCATGCCCCCCGCCCAGGGCGCGATCGACTGGGAGCTGGTTCTGCGCACGCTCGGCGAGGTCGGCTACGAGGGCTATGTCACCGTCGAGTTCGTGGCCACGGTCGATCGCAGCCGGATCTCCGAGCGCACCGAGATCGGAGACGCGTCCGAGGCCGACGCGAGCGTGGGCCTCGAGCAGTTCCTGCGCGACCACGGCACGGGCGCCGTTCCCGAGGAGCTGTACGACCGGTACGTGCAGGAGTCGATCGACTGCCTGCGTCAGGCCACGACCGCGGCGGCACCCGCGTAGGAGGTCCGATGGAGCTGCCTTCTTACAACATCGCCGATCTCGCCCCGCCGGACATTCAGGCCTACCTGGCCGAGAAGGACATCGTGATGATCCCCATCGCGAGCCTGGAGCAGCACGGCCCCCATCTGCCGCTTGCGACGGACACGATCCAGGCCGACGAGATCACGCAGCGCGCGGCCGAGCGGGCGGAAGTCCTGTACACGCCGTGTGTCTGGTTCGGCTACTCGCCGCAGCACATGTACGGGCCGGGCGAGGGGACCGGGACGATCACAATCCGCTCGCAGATCCTGCTCGACGTCTACCACGACGTGGCGCGCTCGCTCATCCACCACGGGTTCAACCGGCTCGTGTTCGTCAACAACCACGGCTCGAACACGAAGATCATCGACCCGCTGCTGCGGCGGATCCGGTACGAGACCGGCGCCTTCGTCACGTTCTCGAAGCTCTACGCCGAGCGGTATCTCGGCCTCATCGACCCGGTGATGGAGAACCCGCCCGAGGAGACGCCGGGTTGGCACTCCAGCGAGCTCGAGACCGCCCAGGTGATGGCCCACGACGAGCGGCTGGTGCGGATGGACCGGGCCGTGAACCAGAAGGTCAAGCGCCCCGACTGGTTCCCTGACGGATTCGTCAAGCTGGACGGGGCGCCGGAGGTCGAGTTCCAGGGGTACCAGTACTTCCTCTTCCCCACGGACCACAGCGACTTCACGCCGAGCGGCGTGATCGGCAACCCTTTCAGGGCGACCGCCGAGAAGGGCGAGCAGACGTACGAGCTGTACGCCGCCCACCTCGCCGCGGCGCTGGAGGAGTTCCAGAAGGTGCCGGTCGAGGTGCACACGCGGGAGTGGCGCGACCGGGCATGACGGGGGGCCTGTGAAGGACGAGCCACAAATCGCGCTGATCGGCACGCTCGACACGAAGGGCGATGAGATCGCCTACGTGCGCGAGCGACTGGTGGGCCTCGGGGTCCGGCCGGTCGTGATCGACTCGGGGATCCTGGGTGAGCCGGGTACGAGCGCCGACATCACCCGGGAGGAGGTGGCCAGGGAGGGGGGCTACGAGCTGGAGCGCATCCGGTCGGCGGGGAGCCGAGGCTCGGCAGTCGAGCTGATGCAAGAGGGAGTGCGCGCTGTCTGCCTTCGCCTCTGGCTCGAGGGCCGGCTGGACGGGGTGCTCTGCCTGGGCGGAGCGGAGGGAGCCCTCCTGGGAGCGGCCGCGATGCACGCGCTTCCCGTCGGCGTCCCGAAGCTGATCGTGACGCCGAGCGCCTCGGGCCGCCGCGCGTTCGGCCCCTTCGTGGGCGAGAGCGACGTGCTCGTCATGCACTCGGTCGTCGACATCCTCGGCCTCAACCCGATCGCGCGCGCCGTGTTCGACAACGCGGCGGCCGCCGTCGCGGGCATGGCTCGTGACGCCGGGCACCCGCTCCAGGATCTGGGTGGACGGAGCGTGGGCATCACAATGCTCGGGCACACCACGCCCGCGGTGATGCGTATCCGCAGGGCGCTCGAGCAGGCCGGCCACGAGCCGGTCATCTTCCACGCGAACGGTGTCGGCGGGCCCGCGATGGAGAAGCTCGTCGAAGCGGGCGCGCTCGCCGGCGTGATCGACTACACGCTCTCCGAGGTCGCAAACTCCCTCCTGGACGGGCTCCATTCGACAGGGCCGAATCGCCTCCGGGCCGCGGGCGAGAGGGGCCTGCCGCAGGTGGTCGTCCCCGGCTGCGTCGACTTCTTCAACCAGGGCGCCCCCGACACCCTTCCCGCCGAATACCGGACGCGCCAGAGCTACTACCACAATCCAGTCGCCACTCTCGTCCGGCTCGAGCCGGGGGAGATGGCCGAGCTGGGCCGCATCGTTGCCGAACGGCTCAACGGGGCGCAAGGCCCGGTGCACGTCCTCGCCCCGACCCGCGGCTTCTCGCTGGCCGACGTCGAGGGAGGCGACCTCTGGTTCCCGGAGGCCGATGCCGCGTTCCTGGACGCTCTCGGAACCACGCTTCGGCCCGACATCCAGCTGGAGCTCGCCGACACGCACGTGAACGACCCGGCGTTCGCAGACCTCGTCGCCGAGCGGTACCTCGCCCTGGCCTCCACGCCGACGTCCGCGACCTGATGAGGAACGGTGTAATGCCGGCCGACATTCGCAGAGCCAGCATTCTCGAGCGGATCCAGCGCGACGGAGGCGCGTCGGTCGCCGAGCTCGCGCGCGACTACGGCGTCGCGCCCATCACGGTTCACCGGGACCTCGAGCGACTCGCGCGAGACGGGCTCATCGAGCGCGTGCATGGAGGCGCGCGCCCGCCCGGCAGCGGTCCCAGGGAGCTCCGTGTGCCGACCGACTGGACGAAGCGGCTCAAGCAGGCCTTGTCCGCGAAGCAGGCGATCGCGGCGCGCGCCGCGGATTTCGTCGAGGACGGCTCGACGATCTTCGTCGACTCGTCCACGACCTGCCTCGTGCTCGCCCGCCATCTGGAGCGTCATCCGCCGCGCGCGCTCACCCTCGTCACGAACTCCCCGGCGATCGCCGTCGAGCTTCACGCCCAGTCCATCCACGTCGTCGTCACTCCCGGCGAGGTCGACCAGACGCTCCGCATGATCGGCGGCCGGTGGGCGGCAGAGTTCCTCGCAGGGCTCAACATGGAGACCGCCTTCGTCTCGGCCGGTGGCGTCACGCTCGAGAACGGGCTGACGACCACGCGGCGGGCTCTCGCCGACACCCTCAACGCCGCATCGGATTCCTCGACGAAGACGATCGGCCTCATCGACTCGTCCAAGTTCGGGCTCTCCGCACTGCTCGCGATCGCGCGTCCGGAGGAGCTCGACGCCCTGGTGGTCGACGATGGTCTCCCTCGCGAGACGATCGACGCGTTCGAGGCGGCCGGCGTCAACCTCATCGTGGCCGACGGCCAAGCGACCGCTGCTTCCACTACCGCCTAAGGAGGACCAGAATGGCACGTCCCGTCACGCTCTTCACCGGCCAGTGGGCCGATCTACCGCTGGAGGAGCTCGCCGGCAAGGCCTCCGCCTGGGGCTTCGACGGACTCGAGCTCGCCTGCTGGGGCGATCACTTCGACGTCGACGAGGCTCTTGCCGATCCTGGTTACGCGGACGGCCGCCGCGAGATCCTGGACCGCCACGGCCTCCAGTGCGTTGCGATCTCGACGCATCTCGTCGGCCAGGCCGTCTGTGACCCCGTCGACGAGCGCCATCGGGCGATCCTGCCCCCGGACGTCTGGGGTGACGGCGATCCCGAGGGCGTCCGCAGCCGGGCGGCCGACAAGGTGAAGGACACGGCGCGAGCGGCCGCGAGGTTCGGCGTCACCCAGGTGAACGGCTTCACCGGCTCGAGCATCTGGCATCTCCTTTATTCGTTCCCGCCGAACGACTTCGAGCGGGTCGAGGCGGGCTACCGGGACTTCGCGGAGCGCTGGGGCCCGATCCTGGATGTCTTCGAAGCGGAGGGCGTTCGCTACGGCCTCGAGGTGCACCCCACCGAGATCGCCTACGACTTCGTGACCACGCGGAAGGCGCTCGAGGCGATCGACCGGCGGGAAAGCTTCGGCATCAACTTCGACCCGAGTCACTTCGCCCACCAGTCCCTCGACTCGGCGGCATTCGTGCAGGAGTTCGCCGACCGCATCTACCACGTCCACGTCAAGGACTCGAAGAAGACTCTCGACGGGCGCAGCTCGATCCTCGGCGGGCACCTCAACTTCGGCGAGGTCGGACGCGGCTGGGACTTCGTCTCGCCGGGCCACGGGGACGTCGACTTCGAGTCGGTCTTCCGCGCCCTCAACCGGATCGGGTACGAGGGGCCGCTCTCGATCGAGTGGGAGGATGCCGGCATGGATCGCGAATGGGGCGCCCAGGACGCGCTGGCGTTCGTCCGCAGGAGCGACTTCACCCCGTCCACGCTTGCGTTCGACGCAGCCTACGAGAGGAGCTGAGGATGGCCGACGAGACGGAGGTCGGCTTCCTCACGATGGGCCGGGCCGGCGGGCCGAGCGAGCTTCGGACGATCGGGATCGGCATGCTCGGCTACGCCTTCATGGGGAAGGCCCACGCGAACGCCTACCGGAAGATCGCCTACATGACGTGGCCGCCGCCGCTGCTGCCACGGCTGGTCACGGTCTCCGGGAGGACGGAGGAGGCGGTCGCGGAGGCGGCGCGCCGCTACGGCTTCGAGGGCTACACGACCGACTGGCACGAGCTGCTCGGAAACGGCGAGATCCAGCTCATCGACAACAGCGGGCCGAATAACCTGCACGCGGAGCCGACGATCGCAGCGGCCGAGGCCGGCAAGCACGTGGTCTGCGAGAAGCCGTTGGCGCGCTCGGCCGACGAGAGCCATGAGGTCTGGCAGCGCGTTGCGGCGACCGGTGTCAAGCACATGTGCGCCTTCAACTACCGCTTCGTCCCGGCCGTACGACTCGCGCGCGAGATGCTGGAGGCCGGGGAGCTGGGCGACGTCTACCACTTCAGAGGGCGCTATCTCCAGGAGTGGGGCGACATCGACGACCAGGTCTGGCGGTTCGACCGCGAGGCCGCCGGCTCGGGAGCCCTCGGCGACCTGGGCGCGCACGTGATCGACCTGGCGCGCTATCTCGTCGGCGAGATCGAGTCGGTGAGCGGGGCCACGCGGGCGTTCAAGGAGGGGCGCGAGGTCGACGACGCCTTCGAGTCGGTCGTCGAGTTCGAGAACGGCGCCGTCGGCACGATCGAAGCCTCGCGGTTCTGCCCCGGCCGCAAGAACGCCTTCGCCTGGGAGATCAACGGCTCGAAGGGCTCGATCGCCTTCGACCTCGAGCGGCTGAACGAGCTTCAGGTCCACCTGCGCGACTCGAGGCCGGGCGAGCGCGCGCAGGGCTTCCGCAGCGTGCTCGTCTCCGAGGCCGACCATCCCTTCTGGGAGCACTGGTGGCCCCACGGCCACATCATCGGCTGGGAGCATTCCTTCGTGCACGAGCTGCACCACCTTCTGACGGCGATCGCCGAGGACAGCTCCGTTGCACCGCACGGGGCGACGTTCGAGGACGGCTATCGAGCCGCCGAGGTCTGCGACGCGATCGTGCGCTCGAGCGAGTCGGGCCGGCGGGAGGTGATCGCGTATCGCTAACCCGCGCCTGAACCGACTCTTCGCCGCCGACGGGCGCTGCTTCGACGTCGCGGTCGACCACGGCTTCTTCGGCGAGCGCTCCTTCCTCACCGGGATCGAAGACCTGGAGCGGGCGGTGCGCACGCTCGTGGATGCCGGGCCCGACGCGATCCAGCTCTCCCCCGGCGAGGCTCCGCTGCTCCAGGAGCTGGCCGGGCCCCACAAGCCTGCACTCGTGCTGCGCACCGACGTCGCGAACGTGTACGGCGCGAGCCCGCCGAGCACGCTCTGGAGCGAACTCGTCGAGGACGCCGTCGCGCGGGCACTGCGCCTCGATGCCGCCTGCGTCGTCGTCAACCTCCTTTCCCTGCCCGGGGAGCCGGAGCTCTACCGGCAGTGCGTCCGCAACGTCTCGAAGCTGCGGGCCGCCTGTGAGCCGGTCGGCCTGCCCGTGATGGTCGAGCCGCTCGCGATGAAGGCGGGCGACGCCGGCTACGGCGTGAACGGGGACGCCGACACGGTCGTGACCCTCGTTCGCCAGGCCGCCGAGCTCGGCGCCGACGTCATCAAGGCCGACCCCACCGACGACCTGGGCGAGTACGGTCGAGTCGTGGAGGCAGCGGGCCGCGTGCCGGTGCTCGTGCGGGGCGGCGGGCGCGCGTCGGACGAGGAGATCATGCGCCGCACCGAGGCGGTCCTCCAGCAGGGCGCGGCCGGGATCGTCTACGGGCGCAACGTCGTCCAGCATGCGGATCCGGCCGGGATGACACGCGCGCTGATGGCGATCGTGCACGAGGGCGCGTCCGCCGAGGCGGCGCTCGCGGCCCTCACCGCCCGTGCCTGACCAGGTCGTTCGCTTCGGGCTCGTGGGCGGCGGGCTCATGGGCCGGGAGTTCGCCAGCGCGGCCGCACGGTGGGTGCACCTCGACGCCCTCGGCGTCCGGCCCGAGCTGGCAGTCGTCTGCGACCCGAACCCGGACGTGCTCGCGTGGTACGAGAGGCTCGATCCGACGCCGCGGCTCGTCTCCGACTATCGGGAGCTGCTCGCGGACGATTCGGTCGAGGCGGTCTACTGCGCCGTCCCGCACCACCTGCACGAGGAGGTCTACGTCGCGTGCCTCCGGGCGGGGAAGCACCTCCTGGGCGAGAAGCCGTTCGGCATCGACCTACGCGCGAACCAGGCGATCGAGGCAGAGATCGCCGCGCATCCCGAGCTCCTCGCCCGCTGCTCGTCGGAGCTGCCTTTCTATCCGGGGGGCCAGCGCGTGTGGAGCTGGATCGCCGATCGTCGCTACGGGCGTGTGCTCGAGGTGCGGTCGGCCTTCCTGCATTCGAGCGACCTCGATCCGGGCAAGCCGATCAACTGGAAGCGGCGGGCCGACCAGAACGGCGAGTACGGGGTCATGGGCGATCTGGGCATGCACGCTTTGCACCTGCCCCTGCGCGCAGGCTGGTTCCCGAAAGACGTGCGCGCGATCCTGTCGGATGTGGTCCGCTCGCGGCCGGACGGCCGAGGAGGAACGGTTCCGTGCGACACGTGGGACAACGCTCTCCTCCTCTGCGAGGTGGAGGCGGAGGGCGATTCCTTCCCGCTTCGGATCGAGACGAAGCGGATCGCCCCGGGCGAGACGAACACCTGGATCATCGAGGTGGACGGGACCGAGGGCTCGATCGCGTACACGACCAAGCAGCCGAAGACTTTGCGCTGGATGGAGTACGAGCCCGGTGGGCCACAGGCCTGGAGCGTCCTCGACCTGGGCTCGGAATCGGCGTACCCGTCGATCACCGGGGCGATTTTCGAGTTCGGCTTCTCCGACGCGGTCCTCCAGATGTGGGCCGCCTTCCTCGACGAGCTCGCTCACGGCCGGAACGGCATGGCCCAGCCCTTCCACTGCGCCACACCGGAGGAAGCGGCGGCGACGCATCGCCTCTTCACGGCGGCGCTCGAGTCACAGGCGACCTCGGCGGTCGTGCCGGTGAGCCCTACGCCGGGCTAGCCTGAGCTCACGTCAACGGCGCGCCTGCGCGACCAGTTCGGCAGCGTCGACGCCGCGGAGCGACGCATCCAGGAGCTCCACCGGGTGGAGGGCCGGGAGCGGCCGCCCCGCCCGCCGGAGGGCCGCGCTCACCTGCACCAGGCAGCCTGGGTTGGCGGCCGCGTAGGCGTCGGGCGCGACGGCCAGGATGCGTTCGGCCTTGCGCCGCCCCAACTCGAGCGCGGCTTCCGGTTGCACGAGGTTGTAGATACCTGCACTGCCACAGCAAAGCGCCTGATCCTCCGGCTCGGCGAGGACGAGACTGGGGACCGGCGCGAGCATGGCCCGCTGCTCCGCCCGCACGCCCTGCGCATGAGCGAGATGGCAGGAGTCCTGGAGCGCGACCCGGAGTGCGAGCGGCTTCAGCTCCACGCGTGGCTCGAGCCCGGCAAGGAGCTCGGAGACATCGCGCGCACGGGCCGAGAAGGTGACCGCCCGCTCGGCATACTTCGGGTCGTCCGCGAGCAGGTGCGCGTAGTCCTTCAGGTTTGAGCCGCACCCGGCCGCGTTGGAGACGACGAGATCGACCCCGGTCTCCTCGAACGTGTCGATCGTCTGCCGCGCGTGCTCGAGGCCCTTGTCATGCCGCCCGGCATGCACCGCCAGGGCGCCGCAGCAGGCCTGGGCTCGTGGCGCAACGACCTCGAAGCCGTATGCGGCGAGGACGCGGGCCGTGGCGGCGTTCACGTCGCCGAAGAGGACGCGCTGGACGCAGCCGGTGAGGAGGCCCACGCGGGCAATCCGCTCGCCGACCGGCTCCGTGAGCTCGGGCGCCCGGACTGCCGAGCGCCAGGTCGGCGCCAGGTCGGCAAGTGGGCTCAAGAGGCCGGGCAGCGGCAGCCTTCGCCCCACCGGAGCGAACCTCAGCGCGGCTCGCAGCCGACGTGGATGCGGGACAACGGCCAGGACGGCGGAGCGAAGAGCGCGTTCCCGGCGTGGGCGCACGTACTCGCGCTCGATCGTCGCGCGCGTCTGCTCGATCAGCCGGTCGTACTGGACGCCGGACGGGCACGAAGTCACGCAGGCCATGCAGCCGAGGCAGCGGTCGAAGTGCTCGACAACCGTCGGGTTGAGTCGGAGCGTCCCGTCGGCGAGCCCTTCCATCAGGTAGATGCGCCCCCTCGGCGAGTCCATCTCCTCGCGCCACAGACCCCACGTCGGGCACGTCGGCAGGCAGAAGCCGCAATGCACGCAGGTGCTGACGAGCTCGCGGTCGATTCCCGTCACGCGAGGACTCCTCCCGGGTCGAACTGCTTCCTCACGCGCTCTGCAAGCGGCGACCACGGCTGCTCGTAGGGCTGGGGCAGGTACGCGTGGCAGGTGGGGCCGATCCGAACGAGAGCCGTGGGCAGCTCTTCGAGCGCGGACTGAAGCTCCGCTGCGGGGAATGCCCCGCGCGAACGTGAGTCGAGCTGGCGGGCGGCGACCTCGTCCCAGACCCCTCCGTCCTCTGTGCCACCCAGGAGGGCGCGACCCTGCGCCAGCTGGGCCGTCGCAGCCGCCTCGCCGCCCTCGAAGAGGAGGGCGAGGGTCGACTCCCCTTCGCTCCAGACGAGATCGACCGCGCTCGGCGCGAGCGTCGAATGGAGCAATGCCCGCACGAGACCCTGCACCTCGTCCGGCGTTCCCACGGGGATCGCGAGAGTGCGACTCGTCTCGGGACGGGGGTGGAGGCGCAGGCTCACGCGCCCGATCAAGCCGAGGCGACCGTGCGAGCCGCAGAAGAGCTTCGCGAGGTCGTACCCGGCGACGTTCTTCACGACCTTGCCGCCGGCATTTGCGACGGTGCCGTCGCCGAGGACGACCGTCACGCCGAGGACGAGGTCACGCGCGCGTCCGTACCGGTGGGCGCGAGGGCCGAAGAGGTCGCCGGCGACCGCTGCGCCGACCGTCGGGTCGCCGGGGGGGTCGAGGGCGAGCATCTGGCCGTGCTCGGCCAGGCGCTCGTTCAGCGTCGAGAGGCGCATGCCCGCCTCAACCGTGGCCGTGAGGTCGCCGGCCTCATGCTCGAGGAGCCGGTTGAGGTAGCGCGTCGAGACGACGAGGTCGCCGCCCGCGCGGTCGATGGACACGCGCCGGCCCTCGCGCGTCGCCTGCGCGAAGATCTCGGCAGCCTGGGCGATCGCGAGCGGCTCGGCCTCAAAGACGCTCGGCAAGCCCTGCCCTCTCGAGGGGGTGTGCCCGGTAGGGGCCCGGCACCTCGCCGCAAAGGCGCGGCGTCGGCAGAAGCTTGCCCGGGTTGGCGAGCCCTGCCGGGTCGAAGCCGAGCCGAAGGCGGCCCATCGCCGCGAGGTCGTCGGGACCGAACATGCTGGGCATCGCGCAGGCCTTGTCGACCCCGATCCCGTGTTCGCCGGTCAGCGATCCTCCTGCGTCCATGCAGGCCTCGAGGATGGCCTCGGCGAGCACCTGGGCGCGCTCGGCCTGGCCCGGCTCGCGGGCGTCGTAAAGAACGAGCGGGTGGAGGTTGCCGTCTCCCGCGTGGAAGACGTTGCCGACCCGGAGACCATGCTCACGCTCGAGCTCGGCGATGCGGCGAAGCACCTCGGGCAGGCGCGTCCGCGGGACGACGCCGTCTTGCACGTAGTAGTCGTGGCTCACCCGGCCCATCGCCGCAAACGCCGATCTGCGCCCGAGCCAGAGGAGGGCTCGCTCGGCATCGTCGGCCGCCACGCGGATCTCCACGGCCCCGGCAGCGAGACACAGCTGCTCGACTGCCGCAAGATCGTGCTCGACCTGCATCGTCAGCCCATCGAGCTCGACGATCAGGACGGCGGCGACATCCGGGTAGCCCGGGTGCACGGCCGCCTCCGCAGCCTCGATCGTGAGTCGGTCCATCATCTCGATCGCCGCGGGGAGGATGCGGGCGGCGATCACCCCTGAGACGGCCGCGCCCGCTTGGTCGGTCGAGTCGAAGCCGGCGAGAAGCGTTCGCACGGCCTCCGGCCGCCGGAGCACGCGGACCACGACCTCCGTGGCGATGCCCAGTGTCCCCTCGGAGCCGATGAAGGCACCGAGCAGGTCGGGCCCTGGGTCGCCCGCGCGAAGCCTGACGAGCTCACCGTCCGCGAGGACGACCTCAGCCTCCAACACATGGTGGACGGTGAAACCGTGCTTGAGGCAGTGGGCTCCTCCGGAGTTCTCGGCGACGTTGCCGCCGATCGTGCAGACCTGCTGGCTGGAGGGGTCGGGAGCGTAGAAGAATTCGTGGGGGGCGACAGCCTCCGTGATCGCGAGGTTGGTGACGCCCGGCTGAACGGTGACGCGCGCGCTTTCCAGGTCGACCCCGAGGATCCGATCCATGCGCGCGAGCGAGATGACGATTCCCTCGGCGACGGGCAGGGCGCCGCCGGAAAGGCCCGTTCCTGCTCCGCGGGCGACGAAGGGGATGCCATCGCGCGCGCAGAGACGGACGACGGCCTGAACCTCCGCTGTGCTCGCCGGAAGAGCGACCAGCCCGGGGACGACCCGGTGGCTCGTGAGCCCGTCGCACTCGTAGGTACGAAGCTGCTCCGGCTCGGAGATCACCCCAGCGGCGCCGACCGCAGCCTCGACGTCGCTGACGAACTGCGCCCTCATGCCAAGCCCACCGGGATACGTTATCCATCCGCCATGGACGTCGTCTGTCTCGGAATCCTGGTGGCCGACGCCATCGCCCGCCCGGTGGAGGAGCTTCCCGACCGCGGCTCGCTGGGGCTTGTCGACGAGATCTCGCTCCACGGGGGCGGCTGCGCGCTCAACACGGCCAGCGCCCTCGTCCGGCTCGGTCTTTCGGCCGGGGTTGTCGGCAAGGTCGGCGACGATGCTCTCGGCGCCTTCGTCCTCTCTCTCCTCGACGCGCGCGGTATCGATCGCCGCGGCGTCCTGACCGATCCGGCCGTCGCCACGTCGGCCAGCGTCGTGCTCGTGGACTCCTCCGGCGAGCGGACGTTTCTCCACCTCCCAGGCGCGAGCAGGTCCGTGCGGGCCGAAGAGCTCGACCGCTCGCAGCTCTTTTCGGGGCGAGTCCTTCATCTCGCGGGCGCGCTCGTCCTGGAGGCGCTCGACGGTGAGCCCGCCGCGGACCTCCTGGCGGAGGCGAAGTCGCGTGGGCTCGTGACGAGCCTCGACACGGTCTGGGATGCGACGGGACGCTGGGAGCGTGTTCTTGCCGCCCTGCCGCACGTCGACCTTTTCGCGCCCAGCCTGCCCGAGGGCCGTGCGATCACGGGCGAGGAGGATCCTGCGGCGGTCGCCTCGTGGCTCCGGAAGCGGGGCGTCGGGGCAGTTGTGCTCAAGTGCGGCGCCTCCGGCTGCTACGCGTCCGGTGACGGCTTCGAGGGAGCTGTCCGGGCGTTCCCAGTAGCCGCAGTCGACGGTACCGGAGCCGGCGATGCGTTCGTCGCCGGGCTCCTCTACGGCCGCCTGGCGGGCTGGCAGCTCGAGCGGTCGGCGCGTTTCGCGAACGCCGTCGGCGCACTCGCCACGACTGCAATGGGCGCCGTAGAGGGTGTGCGAGGCCTCGAGGAGACGCTCGCCCTTGTGGGCCTCGCCGGCGGACGCTAGCCGGTGATGCGTCTTCACGTTGTAGACGACAATCGATCAGACGTCCCCCTCCAGCGCCGGTGGGCGGTCGCGTAGCCTCCTCGCGGTGCGACGCCTGTTGCTCTACACCGCCGTCCTCGCGCTCGGGGCGCTCGCGCTCCGCGTCATGGTCGTGCCGGCCGAGGTCTGCCCTCCACTTACGCCCGCCGGCGCCCGCGGCGCAATCACCGAGGCGGCCGGTTGGCTCGAGCGCGGCGTGCGGCCGGGCGGCCTCTACACCTACGGCTACGACCGCAAGCACGATGCCCTCTCGGAGGACTACAACATCACGCGGCACGCCGGCGTGATGTTCGGCCTCTACCGGCTCGCCGGGGAGACCGACGACGAGGAGGCTCTGTCGGCGGCCGAGCACGGGCTTTCCTTCGTGCACGCGAACCTCCTCCGGACCGACGACTGGACGGCGTTTGCGGAGCCCGGAGAGGACGCGCGGCTCGGCGCGAGCGGCCTCCTGGCGATTGCCCTGATCCAGCGCCGCCTCGCCACCGGAGACGAGAGCGAGGACGATCTGATCCGCGGGCTCGCGCGCTTCCTCGCCGCCCAGCAACAGGCCGACGGCAGCGTCCTCGGGCGCTGGAGCCTGGCGACAGAGGGCGCCGTCCCGGGCGAATACGCCAAGTTCGGCACCGGCCAGGCGCTCTGGACGTTTGCGCTACTCGACGAGCTCTTTCCGGGCGAAGGATGGGGAAAGCCAGCGCGCCGGCTCGCGCGTTTCGTGGCCACGCGCCGCGACGACGTCGAGGGCTACGTGCTCCCGTTCCCCGACCACTGGTCGGCCTACGGTCTCGCGGAGCTCGGGCCGGACAAGCTGGGCGAGCCGGAGATCGAATACGCGCGCGATCTCGCCGGGATCCTCGGCCTCAACTCCCGCCTCGAGTCGCAAAGCGGGCAGGGAGGTCTCAACCGCGTCTTTCGCGGCGAGCCGGCCTCCGGCGCGGGCCTCGGGACCGTGACCGAAGGCCTGGCGGCGCTCTGGCGCCTGAGCGTCGTCGATCCCCGTCTCGGCGACCTGACCGACAACCTGTCAGCGCGGTTGCGCTGCACCGCCGGGCGCGCGATCGAGCGCCAGATCGACCCGGTCGAGGCGGAGACCGCTCCGCGCCCTCTGCTCGCGCGCGGCGCCTGGTTCACGGAGGACGGCTACACCCAGATGGACCATCAGCGCCATCCGCTCTCAGGACTGCTCGCGACCCTCGAGGTACTGGAAGCGGAGTCGGCGCGGTGAGCTTCGCCTTCCTGCTCCTGGCGCTCGTGGCATCCGTGAACCCGTGCCGGGTGCGACTCGTCCTGCCGGAACGGCGCGCGGCGGTTGGGCTCGGCGCACTCATCGCCTTGGGCTCCGCCGCCGGCGTCGCGGCGGTCGGAAGCGCCTTCCTGGACGCGCTCGACATCACGCCGGAGACCTTCCGGCTGGCGGCCGCTGTCGTGCTGGCGCTCGAGGGCGCCCGTGCCCTGGTGCTCGCACGGCCCGCACCCGAGCCCGAGCTCGGCGGGCTGGGCGCGGCACTCGTCCCTGTCGCCTTCCCTCTTCTCCTGACGCCGGGCGTGGTCATGCTCGCCCTGACCGCCGGTGGAGACGACATCGTGGGCGAGGCCGTAGCCGCGCTCGCGCTGACCTTCGCGCTCGTTCTCGCGACAACCCTGATTCGGCGCGGAGCGCGGGCCGACGCGCTGCTCGGAGCCGGCGGCCGGCTTCTAGGAGCGGTGGAGATCGCGGCGGGAATCGCCCTGGCGGTCGACTCGCTGCACGACGTCTAGGCTCCAGCGCGTCGCCGCAGCGCGATCCCCGTGAGGATCTCGCGGACGATGCGGTCCGCGGCCAGCGCCGTGATGTCGGCCGACCCCACGGCGGTCGGGATGACCTCGACGACATCGGCGCCGACGAGGTCGAGCTCCTCGGCGACGGTGCGCGACGCCCAGAGGAGATCGCCGGTCGTCATCCCGCCGGGCTCGGGCGTGCCGGTGCCCGGCGCGAAGGCCGGGTCGAGCACGTCGATGTCGACGGTGAGGAAGACCGGGCCCGCGCCGACGATCTCGATCGTCCGTCGGACGACCGCCTTGATCCCGAGCTCCCTGACGTCGTGCATGAAGAAGCTCGTCACGCCTTGCTCTGCCTGCCAGTCGAACTCGGCCTCGCCGGGCCAGTAGCCGCGCAGGCCGATCTGGACGTAGCGGCGCGGGTCGAGGTGGCCCTGCTCGACGAGCCGGTAGAACGGCGTGCCGTGCGAGACCTCGACGCCGAAGACCTCCTTGCCGGTGTCCGTGTGCGTGTCGAAGTGGACGAGGCCGACCGGGCCGTGCACGGCTGCGCACGCGCGGATGTCGGGCTCCGAGATCGAGTGGTCGCCGCCGAGCACGACCGGGATCGCGCCGGCGGCGAGAGCCTGGCCGACCGTCGTCTCGATCGCCTCGTGCGTTCGCACCGGATCGGCCGGGATGACCGGCGCGTCGCCGAAGTCGACGACGGAGAGCGCGGCGAAGGCGTCGATCCCGGCCTCCAGGTGCGGCCCGGGCGGGAAGCTCGCCGACCGGATCGCGCGCGGGCCGTAGCGGGTGCCCGGCCGGTCGGAGACGAGGTCGTCGGTCGGCGCTCCGACGACCGCCACGTCGACGCCCTCGAGCTCGGCGGGATCCTGCGTGTAGGGCGCGCCGCCATACGTGAGAAGCCCGGCGTAGTCGGGCTTCTCCTCGTGGCCGCGTGGCCAGCGCTCGGTCGGGTCGATCACCGCGCGAGTCTACGCCCTCGGATCTACACGGCGACCGCCTGTTCGTGGGGAACGCCGTCGGTGAGGCCCTCCCTGAATCCAAGCCTCCAGCTCGGGTACCGAAGCTGCCAGCCGAGCTCGCGCTTGGCCTTCTCGTTCGACGCGCCGCGGGTCTCGGTCATCATCGACACCCCGAGCTCGCCGACGGCCAGCTTCCCGACCCACGCCGGCACGCGGCGGGGCGGCTTGGCGCCGATCGCGGCGGCGAGGTAGGGAAGCCATTCCGACACCGGCGCCGGCTCGTCGTCGACGACGTTGAAGATGCCGGTCGCGTCGCTCTCGATCGCCGCCTTCGTGGCCGAGGCGACGTCGTCGATGTGGACGAACGACCAGATCCCGGCCCCGCCGCCGACGACGGGGAACTTCCGCTTGCGGATGGCGTCGACGTGGGTTCCGCCGTCCGTGATGCTCGTCCCTGGGCCGTAGAACCCGCCATATCGCAGAGCAACGCCCTCGAGACCTTCGGCCCCGGTGACGTGCTCCTCGAGCTGGCGGATCGCCCTGAGCATCCCGCGGGCGGCTTCGGGCGGATCGGGGTCGAGCGGGTCGTCCTCGGTCTTCACGGGGCCGCCGGCCTTCGCGTACGGCCAGCTGGTGAAGCTCTGGGCGACGAACCGGCGGACGCCCGACGCCTTGGCCGCGGCGAGCAGGTTGTCGGTTCCCTCGGTCCTCAGGCGGTCGGTCTGGGCGAACTCCTCCGCGAACTTGCGGAAGTCGCCGATGTCCGAGAGGGCCGTGGCCTGGTGGACGATCACCTCGGGCTGAGCCGCGGCGATCGCGGCTTCCACGGCCTCGCGGTCGAGGATGTCGAGGACGACCGGCTCGGCGCCGAGCCGACGGAGGTCGTCGACCTTGCCGGCGGAGCGGGTCGTGGCGTAGACGTCGTGTCCTGCGGAAGCAAGGAGCGGCACGAGGCGCTTGCCGACCGCTCCGGTCCCGCCTGCGATGAAGACTTTCATCGTCGTCTCCTTTCCCTGGTTCACCCTCTGAGACGAACGGGCACACGCCTCTGTGACACCCGAGGCCGACGTGTCACAGACGACCGCGCTGTCTCGTCTCAGGGTGTGACGCGATGAACGAGAGACCGACAGACGAGATCTACGAGGAGCTCAGGCCGCTGCTCTTCTCGATCGCCTACCGCATGATCGGAAGCGTCGGCGAGGCCGAGGACATCGTGCAGGAGGCCTTCCTGCGCTACCACCGCGCGCAGAGCGAGGGCGAGGAGATCGAGTCGCCCAAGGCGTTCCTCTCCACCGTGACGACGCGGCTCTCGATCGACTACCTCCGCTCCGCGCGCGCCCAGCGCGAGGAGTACGTCGGCGAGTGGCTCCCCGAGCCGCTCCTGACCGACCCCGACGCCGACACCGCCGAGCACGCGGAGACCGCCGACTCGCTCTCACTCGCGTTCCTCGTGCTCCTGGAGAGCCTCACTCCGGTCGAGCGGGCGGTCTTCCTGCTCCACGACGTCTTCGGCTACGCCTACGACCAGGTCTCCGACGTCGTCGGCAAGAGCGAGGACAACACCCGCCAGCTCGCGGTGCGCGCGCGGCGCCACGTGGACGACCGGCGGCCGAGGTTCGAGGCCTCGCGCGAGGAGCGGGAGCGCCTCGCCGACCGCTTCTTCGACGCAGTCCAGGACGGCGACACCGACGGCCTCCTCGGGCTGCTGGCCCACGACGTCGTGGTCTACGGCGACGGCAGCCGCGAAGGCCCGGCCTGGCGCCGGCCGATCTACGGCCGCGACAGCGTCTCCCGGCTCCTGCTCGGCCTCGGCCAGCAGCTGATCAAGGTCGGCGCCACGCTCCGCCGCACGGAGATCAACGGTCAGCCCGGCGCGCGGTTCCTCGACCGCGAGGGACAGCTCATCGCCATCTTTTCGCTCGACGTCGCGGAAGGCACCGTGCAGACGATCCGCTCGATCGCCAACCCGGACAAGCTCGCACACCTCGGGCCGGTCGCGGACATGCGCGCGCTCCTGCGCGAGATCCAAGCACCGTAAGGGCTAGAAGGCGCCGAGCGCTTCGCGCGCGATGCGGTCCTGCTCGAGCCTGTGCGCGGTGGGGTAGCCCTCGCTCGGGCTCGCCCGCCACGGGCGCCCGACGTAGCGGAGGTCGACCTCGGCCGGCAGCCCTTCCTCCAGGCGGTGGCGGATCGCGCGCCACGCCCCCATGTTCTGCGGCTCCTCCTGGCTCCAGACGACCTCCGTCAGCGACGGATAGCGGGAGAGCAGCTCGTCGTAGGCCGCGACCGGGAAGGGATAGAGCTGCTCGAGCCGGGCGACGGCGACGCCCTCCGCCTCCCCGAAGGCCTCGTGTCCGACGATGTCGTAGTAGACCTTCCCCGTGCAGACGACGAGCCGCGAGATCTCGCGCTTCTCGTCCGCGTCGAGCCGCGGGTCGTCGATGACCGCGCGGAAGCCGCCCTGGCTCAGCTCCTCCAGGTGCGACGTCGCCTCCTTGTGCCTGAGGAGGCCCTTCGGCGTCAGGACGACGAGCGGCCTGCCCTTCGGGTGCAGCGCCTGCCGGCGCAGCAGATGGAAGTACTGCGCAGCCGTCGACGGGTTGACGATGCGGATGTTCTCCTGGGCGGCGAGCTGCATGAAGCGCTCCAGCCGCGCGCTGGAGTGCTCGGGCCCGTTGCCCTCGTACCCGTGCGGCAGGAGAAGCGTCAGGCGCGAGCTCTGTGTCCACTTCGAGAGCCCGGAGACGACGAACTGGTCGATCACGACCTGGGCCGAGTTGACGAAGTCCCCGAACTGCGCTTCCCAGAGGACGAGCGCGCGCGAGACGGCGACGGAGTAGCCGTACTCGAAGCCGAGCGCGCCGGTTTCCGAGAGCGGCGAGTTGTAGACCTGGAACGGGGCCCGCGAGCTCGGGAGATGCCGGATCGGGGCGTACTTCTCGCCCGTCATGTAGTCGTGCAGCACCAGGTGGCGGTGCGAGAACGTCCCGCGCTCGGTGTCCTGGCCGGTGAGCCGCACCGGGGTCGCGGCGGCGAGGAGGGTGCCGAAGGCAAGACCCTCCGCCTGCGCCCAGTCGATGCCGCCCTGCTCGCCCAGCGTGTCGCGCCGGCGCTCGAGCGCCTTCGCAAGCTTCGGGTGCACCGTGAAGCCCTCGGGCACCTGGAGCAGGCGCTCGTTCAGCTCCTCGAGCTGCTCGGCCGGCACGGCCGTCTCGAGCTGTGTGTCGGCACCGCGGCCGATGCGGCGCTCCTTGCGCCGGGCACCCGTTGCGAACGACGCCTTGAGCTCCTCGTGCACGGCCCGCATGCGCTCCTGAACCTCGTTCATGAGGCCCTCGACCTCTTCCGGGGTGACGAGGCCGTCCTGAGCGAGCCGGCCCGCGTACAGCTCGCGCACCGTGCGGTGCTCCTCGATCAGCTTGTACATCAGCGGCTGCGTGTAGCTCGGCTCGTCGCCCTCGTTGTGGCCGAAGCGCCGGTAGCCGACGAGGTCCACGACGACGTCGTGGCGGAAGCGCGCGCGGAACGCCATGGCCAGGCGGATCGCCGAGACCGCCGCCTCGGGGTCGTCCGCGTTCACGTGCACGATCGGCGTGTCGAAGCCCTTGGCCAGGTCGCTCGAGTAGCGGGTCGAGCGGCCCTCGTCGGGATCGGTCGTGAAGCCCACCTGGTTGTTGGCGATGATGTGCAGCGTCCCGCCCGTCCTGTAGCCCGCGAGCTCCTGGAGGTTGAGCGTCTCGGCCACGACTCCCTGGCCGGGGAAGGCAGCGTCGCCGTGGATGAGGATGGCGAGGGCCGCCGCAGGATCGTGCTCGCCGGCGGCCGAGCTGTGATCCGTCTGCGACGCGCGGGTCTCGCCCTCGACGACCGGGTCGACGAACTCGAGGTGGCTCGGGTTCGATACGAGCGAGACCGTGACCTCGCCGCTCGGCGTCTCGCGGACGCCCTCTGCGCCGAGGTGGTACTTCACGTCGCCCGAGCCGCTTTCCAGGTCGGCCGAGACGGCTTCTAGGACGCGTTCGCCCTCGAACTCGCGCAGGATCGCGTCGACCTCGCGCCCGACCGTGTGGGCGAGGACGTTGAGCCGGCCGCGGTGCGCCATGCCGAGCACGACGCGCCGCGCGCCGTCGTCGGCCGCCAGCTCGATCGCCTCGTCGAGCATCGGCACCATCACGTCGAGCCCTTCGATCGAGAACTGCTTCTGGCCCAGGAAGGCGCGGCGCAGGTACCGCTCGAAGCCCTCGACGTCCGACAGCCGGCGGAGGAGCGCCTTCTTCTCGTCGGGAGAGAACGGTTGGCGGAACGTGCCCGACTCGATCGCCTCCCGTAGCCAGAGCCGCTGCTCGTGGCTCGAGATGTGCTCGAGCTCGAACGCCATCGTCCCGCAATAGGTCTCCCGCAGGACCGGCAGCGCCTCGACCAGCGTCTCGGCCGGGACGTACAGGCGCAGGACGCTCGCCGGGATGCGGGCCATGAGCTCGGGCGTCAGCCGCGGCTCGAGCCGGTCGGGGTCGAGCGCCGGGTCGCCGGGCGGCTCCGAGCCGAGCGGGTCGAGGCGCGCAGCGAGATGGCCGTGGGTGCGATGCGCCTTCACCAGGGACATCGCCGCGGCGACGCCGCCGAGCAGCAGGCGGTCGGGCGGCGCCTCGGTCGCCGGCTGCGAAACAGCGGCCGCGGGAGCGCCGTTTCCGCCGGGCACTCCGTCCGGGTACAGCTCGCGCAGCCTCTGGACGAGCGGGAGGTGCTCGAGCAGCGCCTCGGGGTTCTCCTCGAAGAGCGCCCGCCACTTTGGGTCGACCGACTCGGGGGAGGCCAGGTACTCGGCGAAGAGCTCCTCGACGAAGCCGGTGTTCAGATCGTCAATCTGCTCGCGTTCCACGCCCTTGGAATGAGGATAGCGACTGGGACGATCGGCGCCTCACCCACCGGGTAAGCTTCAGAAAATGAAGCGTGAACGAACTGCCGACCCGTATCGCGACCTGGATGTCATCGACTCGCGCGGGCCACGCTTCAACCAGGCGACGATCGGTCTGCTCGCTCTCGTCTCGGTGGTCACCGGCTGGTGGCCCCTCCTCGCGATCCTCGCCCTCCAGCTCGCAGTCGGCCTGACGCTCGGCCGGCGGTACTGCCTTCCGTGCCTCGCCTACTTCGAGCTCGTCCAGCCGCGCTTCGGCGAGGGGCCGATCGAGGACTCCCGGCCGCCGCGCTTCGCCAACATGGTCGGCGTCGTCGTGCTCGGCTCGGCGTCTCTCGCGCACGTGGTCGGACTGACGACGCTCGGCTGGGCGCTGGCCCTGCTCGTCGCCGGACTCGCGCTGCTCGCCGCCGCCACGGGCCTCTGCGCCGGCTGCGAGCTCTACCGCATCGGCGCGAGGCTGCGCGGGATTCGCTCCCACCGCCTCGACCGGATCGAGCTCGAGGACTTCGGCCTCTCGCCCGACGGGGAGGTCGTCCTCCAGTTCACGCACCCGCTCTGCAGCGACTGCCGCGCGCTCGAGCAGCGCTTCCGCGCCGAGGGCCGGCGCGTGGTCACGGTCGACGTCTCGAAGCAGCCGGACCTGGCGCGCAAGTACGGCGTCGCGCTCGTCCCGACGGCGGTCTCGGTCACCGGGAGCGGGGCTGTGCTGGCCCGCCTGGCGGGATGATCGTCAGGCCCGAGGCCACGGTTCGCCGGCCGCCCACGTCGTAGATCACGTCCACGGAGTCGTTCTTGCGGTACGTGCCGGCGACGCCGAAGAACATGCTCGCCCAGCGCCAGAGGCCGAGCCTTCCCTCGCGCGCAAGCGGCTTGGAGAAGCGCAGCATCCCGCCCGAGACGACGTAGTCGGCGCCCTCCTGCTGTCGGACGCCGTTCACGAAGACCTCCACCGGTCCCGTGGCATCGGCAGGGAGCGGTACGAGCCAGGCTTCGTCCATCGGACGGAAGCCTAGTTCGTGATTCGTGGCCCCGGCTCCTCGAGTGCGAGCGAGGAAGCCGGGGAACCACGGGGGAAACGAGTTTCCCCCGTGAGGCTCCCCTCGGCGCGCGAAAACCTCTCCCAGCTTCCGGCGATGCCGATCCGGGGCTCCTCCTCGCCGCTGAGGAGGTACCCCGTCAGGACTCACTGAACCACATTTCGGGGGATTTTCAACTCCCCCGAAAGAGTGACTTTTGTGCCGAAGTCAGGCTCCCGCCCCGCCCAATAGAATCGCAGCGGCTATGCGGACGAAGCCCGCCGTCATCGCCGCGCTCGCGGCGCTCACACTCGCGTCCGCGCCGATCGCGCTGGCCGCGGACCCCGGCTTCGGGCCGCCTTCGACCGGCAGCGACAGCGGCGAGGCTATCCGCTGGCTCTACTGGTTCGTCTTCGCCATCTGCGCCGTGGTGTTCGTCGCGGTCGAGACGGCGCTCGTCCTCTTCGTGATCCGCTTCCGGCGCCGCGGCTCGACCCCGCCCGACGCCGAGGGGCCGCAGATCCACGGCAACACCCGCGTCGAGATCATCTGGACGATCATCCCCGCGGTCATCCTGGCGGGGATCGCCATCGTCGTCCTCGCCCGCTCCTCCGCCGTCCAGGCGACGGGAGGCGACCGGTCGGACGAGCTCGTCATCCGCGTCGAGGGCCACCAGTTCTACTGGCAGTACGTCTATCCGGACGGGCAGATCTCGCTGGACACGCTCGTGCTGCCCGTCGACCGCCCGGTCACGCTCGAGCTCGTCTCCTACGACGTGATCCACAGCTGGTGGGTGCCCGAGATCACCGGGAAGCGCGACGCGATCCCGGGCAGGACGAACACGCTCAGCTTCACGCCGAACCGGGAAGGGACGTTCGAGGGCCAGTGCGCCGAGCTCTGCGGAATCCTCCACGCGGTCATGCCGACCACCGTGGACGTGGTCTCCGAGGCCGAGTACGCAGACCGCCTCACGCTCCTCACCGGGCAGGACCAGCCCGGCGCCACGCAGCTCGCCCTCGGCCGGGAGTCGTGGGAGCGCGTGTGCGCCAAGTGCCACGGCCTTTCCGGCGAAGGCGACATCGGCCCGCCGATCGCCAACAACTCCGCGCTCGTGAACCCGGACGAGCTGACGGTGCTCCTGAACGAGGGCCTCGACTCGCCCGACTCCGAGAACTACATGCCGCCCGTCGGCCGCGGCTGGCCCGAGTTCCAGGTGCAGGCGTTGATCGCCTACATCAGCTCGAACGAGCAGCTGGCCGCGCCGCAACAGCCCGAGCAGGACGGAGAGCGCTAGTGGCCGTTCGCACCGAGACCGTCGCCCCCAGCTGGCGCGAAGGCCGCGTCACCAGCTGGCTGACCACGGTCGACCACAAGCGGATCGGGATCCTCTACATCGTCACGTCGTTCTTCTTCTTCTTCGCGGCGGGGCTGATGGCGCTGCTCATGCGCACCCAGCTCGCGCAGGCGGAGCAGGACTTCATCACGCGGAACGACTACAACCAGCTCTTCACGATGCACGGGACGGCGATGGTCTTCCTCTTCGTCGTCCCCATCCTCGCGGGCTTCGGCAACTACCTCGTCCCGCTCATGATCGGTGCGCGGGACATGGCGTTCCCGCGGCTGAACGCTCTCTCCTACTGGCTCTTCCTGCTCGGCGGGCTCGTCATGCTCTCGAGCTTCTTCGCCGACGGCGGCGCCGCCAGCTCGGGCTGGACGGCCTATTCGCCGCTCTCGACCGACGAGTTCAGCCCGACGACCGGGCAGGACTTCTGGATCCTCGGCCTCCATCTGACCTCGCTCTCCTCGCTCGCGGGCGCGATCAACTTCATCGTCACGATCCACAACATGCGCACGCCCGGGATGACCTGGATGCGCATCCCGCTCTTCGTCTGGTCGATCGAGGCCTACGCGGTCCTGCTCGTGCTCGTCCTGCCGGCCATCTCCGCCGCAGTGACGATGCTCCTCCTCGACCGCCAGGGGGTCACGAGCTTCTTCGAGGGCCGACAGGGCGCGCTGCTCTGGCAGCACATGTTCTGGTTCTTCGGGCACCCCGAGGTCTACATCATGGTGCTGCCTGCGATGGGGATGCTGTCCGAGATCATCCCCGTCTTCTCGCGCAAGCCGATCTTTGGGTACAAGGCGATCGCCTTCTCGACCATCGGCATCGCCTTCGCGAGCATGCTCGTCTGGGCGCACCACATGTTCACGGTCGGGATGGCCGAGCCGCTCCAGTGGTGGTTCATGGTCACGTCGCTGACCGTGGCCATCCCGACGGCGATCAAGATCTTCAACTGGCTCGCGACGATGTGGCGAGGGAGCCTCTGGCTCCAGGCGCCGCTCCTCTTCTGCCTCGGCTTCATCGCGCTCTTCACGATGGGCGGCCTCTCCGGGATCATGCTGGCCGCCTATCCGGTGGACTACGCCGTCCACGACTCGTACTACGTGGTCGCGCACTTCCACTACGTGCTCTTCGGTGGCACCGTCTTCGGGATCTTCGCCGGGACCTACTACTGGTTCCCGAAGATCACCGGCCGCATGTACGACGAGAAGCTCGCCAAGACGCACTTCTGGCTCATGTTCGTGGGCTTCAACGCGGCCTTCCTCCCGCAGCACATGCTCGGGCTCATGGGGATGCCGCGGCGCGTCTACACGTACGACCGGGGTGGGCTCTTCGAGTGGTACAACCTCATCTCGACCCTCGGGTCGTTCCTCATGGCGATCTCATTGCTGGTCTTCCTCTGGAACGCGACCAAGAGCTGGCGCAGCGGCCCGCGCGTCGGCAACGACCCGTGGCGCGCGGACACGCTGGAGTGGTATGCGGCCTCCCCGCCGGCGGCCTACAACTTCGAGAAGGTGCCCTACGTGTCGAGCCCGCGCCCGCTCCGCGACCTGCGCCTCCGCATCGGAGGGCTGCAGGAATGACAGCGCGCCCCGGTCCCTGGCTTCGGCTGACCGCCGTCGCCGGCACCTTCGGCGTGGCGACGGTGGTGGCGACCGGCGCGTGGGGCCTCGCCCACGACGTCTCCGCGCACGTCACGCTCGCGCTTCTGGCGGCGACGGTGCTCGCCGCCCGGCTCGCGCACCCCGACCGCCCCGAGCTCGTCGTCTCGGCGGGCACGTCGTTCGTCCTCTTCTCCCTCGCCGGGCTTGCCGCGCTCGCGGATGCGCCCGCGTGGCTCCACATCGCCCTCGGCGCCGCGGCGCTCGCAGCGGCAGCCGTGGCCACCGCGATCTCCTTCAGGGGCGGGACGCGAGTGCCGGCCGGCTCGTTGCGCGACTACCTGACGCTCACCAAGCCGCGGATCATGGTGCTGCTCCTCATCACGGGCGCGGGCGGGATGATCGTGGGCGCCGGCGGGCTACCGCCGGCCGGCCTCGCGCTCGCGACACTCGGCGGGCTCGCGCTGGCCTGCGGCGGCGCCAGCGCTCTCAACCACGTTCTCGACCGCGACATCGACACGCACATGAAGCGCACAGCGAGTCGGCCGGTCGCCTCCGGCCGGGTGCCGCCCGAGCGGGCGCTCGAGTTCGGCCTCGCCCTCTCGGCGCTCTCCTACGTCGTCCTGACGAGCTTCGTCAACGTGCTCGCCGCTCTCCTGGCGCTGGCGGGGAACCTGTTCTACGTCCTCGTCTACACCCGCTGGCTGAAGCGGACGACGCCCCAGAACATCGTCATCGGCGGGGCCGCCGGAGCCGTGCCGCCGCTCGTCGGCTACTCGGCTGCAACGGGGAACCTGACCCTCGTCGCGCTGGCGCTCTTCCTGATCGTCTTCTTCTGGACGCCGCCGCACTTCTGGGCACTCGCGCTCCTGATCAAGCGCGACTACGCCGAGGCGGGCATCCCGATGCTCCCGGTCGTGCGCGGCGAGCGCGAGACGACGCGCTCGATCGTCGTCTACTCGTTCGTCCTCGTCGCCGTGACGCTCCTGCCCGTCCTCGGGCGGACGCTTGGCGCCGTCTACCTCGTCTCGGCGCTCATCCTCGGGCTCGTCTTCATCGGCCTCGCCCTCGCCCTGCAGCGCCAGACGACGCCGGCGCGGGCCCGGCGGCTGTTCAGCTACTCGCTTGCGTACCTCGCGCTCCTCTTCGTCGCCATGGCGATCGACCCGGTGTTGGTGAGCTGATGGATCCCGAGCTGAACCGCAAGAACCTGAAGCTCGGCCTGATCCTGCTCGGGATCTCGCTCGTCCTCCTCGCCGGCTCCTTCGCCGTCGCGGTGATCTACGACGCTGTCGGCTGACCCGTACCGCGCGTTCCTCGCGGTCCCGGAGGAGCGGCCGGACGGCATCGCGCTCGCCGTCAAGGACCTGATCGACACTGCGGGGCTCGTAACGACCTACGGGTCGGCGATCTACCGCGACCACGTCCCGGAGCGGTCGGCGTCCTGCGTGACGAAGCTCGAGGCGGCCGGCTACGCGGTCGTGGGCAAGACGAACCTGCACGAGTTCGCCTACGGCATCACCTCGGACAACCCGCACTTCGGCGCCGTCATCAACCCGCTCGACGCGGGCCGGATCCCGGGCGGGTCGAGCGGCGGGAACGGCGCTGCGCTCGCCGCCGGTCTCTGCGAGGTCGCTCTCGGGACCGACAGCGCGGGCTCGATCCGCCTGCCCGCAGCCTGCTGTGGGGTGGTCGGCTTCAAGCCGACCTGGGGGGTGGTGCCCGCCGACGGGGTCTTCGCGCTCGCACCCAGCTTCGACACGGTCGGGCCGATGGCACGCTCGGTCTCGGCCTGCGCGGGCGCGATGAGCGCGCTGGCCGGGCTCGCCCGGGCCCCTGCCGGAAACGTGCGCGCCGCCCTCGCCTGGACGGAGCTCGCCGACCCACTCGTCCGCGCCCGTGTGGAGGAGGCCGCAGCGCTGCTCCGGGACGTCGAGCACGTGGACTTCCCACTCCCCGGCGACCTCAACCCGGCCTTCCAGGTGGAGGCCGCCGAGGTGCACCGCGAGCTCTTGCACCCCGAGCTCTTCGCCCAGCACCCCGGCCTCTACGGGGAGAACGTCCGCCGCAAGCTCGAGGCCGCGTTCGCGGTCGGGGAGGAGGCGGTCGCCGCGTCGCAGGCGGAGCGGGAGTCCTACCGCGAGCGTGCGCTGGAGGCGCTCGACGGCTTCGACGTCCTCCTGACGCCGACGATGCCGATGGTCGCCCCGCCGGTCGGGATCGGCGACCTGGCGCTCCGCGAGCGGATGATCTCGCTCACGCGGCCGTTCAACGCGCTGGGCTGGCCGGCGCTCGCCCTTCCCTGCGGAACGGCCGAGGACGGGCTGCCCGCGTCGCTCCACATCGCGGCACGTCCCGGCGAGGACGCGCTCGTGCTGGCCGTCGGCGAGGCTATCGAGGAGCGGCTGCCTCGTCCGTGAGGACGACCGTCTCCCCGGCCTGCACACGCGCGGCCGGGAGCGATTCGTCTCCGGCCAGGATGCGCGCGACGATCTCCTGCTTGTCCTCGCCGCCCACGATCACCGCGACCAGGGGCTGCGTGTTCAGGTACGGGAGCGCGAACGTGATCCGGGGGTGCAGCGGCTCCATCCCCGGCACCGGGACGTAGACGAGCGGGCCGGGATCGGCGAGCTCCTCGTCGTGGCCGGGGTAGAGCGAGGCCGTGTGGCCGTCTGAGCCGACGCCGAGGAGCACGAGGTCGAAAGCGTCGGGAAGCGGAGCGTCGAGCGACCGCAGCGGATGAATCTGGCTCTCCGGGATCTCCACACGGGAGAGGAGCGCCTCACGTGCCAGGCGCTCGTTCGAGTCGGGGTGCTCGGGCGGCACCAGGCGCTCGTCGCTCCACCAGACGTGCCACGCAGGCCAGTCGAGCTCCATCTTCGCAAGCCGCTCGTAGACGACGCGCGGCGTGGATCCCCCCGTCAGCGCGATACGGAACGGGCTGCGCCCGCGCGACGCCTCCGCGATCCACCCCGCGGCGAGCGCCGCTAGGTCGGGTCCGACGAGAAGCTCCGTACGGCCTCCTCGTAGACCCGGTCGCGCCCGAACACCTCGAGCTCGTCCGAGAGCAGGTCGCTCGACGTCTTCGGCTCGGCGCGGCCGGTTCGGGCCTCGCGCCCGTCGACCTCGACGAGCTCGATCTCTCCCGCGGGCTCGTGCTGGAGCCGCACCTCGTGACCGAGCCGAGTCGAGAGCCAGCCCTGGAGCAGGAGCGCCTCGGGCTCGGGGCCGGCCACGCGGATCGTCTGCGCCTCGGCCACGTCCGGCCAGAGCTCGGCGACGCCTGCGCGCCAGGGAAGCGTCCGCGCCCAGGCGATGTCGGAGACGGCAAGGCGATCGAAGAGCGCAGGCAGCCCGGCGAGGTCGGCCGGGACGTCCGTCCACTCGCGCGAGTCGACGACGAGGCGGTCGACGACCCCCACCATCTGCTCGAGCTCCTCGGCGCCGAAGGGGAGCGGCCCACGCCAGCGCAGGAACGCCGGCAGGTCGGAGACGAGCAGCGGCATGACGACGCTGGCCGGCGCAGCGGCGCGCTTCCCGCACAGCCGGATCGAGATGACCTCGGAGCAGATCTCCTTTTCGTGGCCGCCGCGAACGAAGCAGCGGAAGTCCACCTCGCCCTCGAGCAGGTCCTCCGGCTCGTCGGGGCACGGGAAGAGGAGGATGGTGCGGGACGGATGCCGCTCGGCCAGGCCGGAGAGCGTGCCGCGGGCCTGCTCGGCCCAGCGCTCGGGCACCCAGGCGATGTGCGTCATCACGCTCGTCCGTAGGAGCGGCGCAGCGCCCGGAGCGGTCGACGCGTCGCGCAGCTGTCCGAGCTCGCGCTCGATCTCGCGGATGCTGCTCAGCGCGACGGCCACGGCGTCAGTGCCTCCGCCAGGAGCGGCCGTCGCGGTGGAGGAGCTCGTCGGCGGCGGTCGGGCCCCAGGTCCCGGCCGCGTAGTTCGGGAAGTGCGGCCGGTCGCGGCGCCACGGGGCCACCATCGCGTCCACGATCGCCCACTGCTCCTCCACCTCGTCGGCACGCGTGAACAACGTCGCGTCGCCGAGCAGGCAGTCGAGGATGAGGCGCTCGTAGGCCTCCGGCAGCCCGATGCGGAACGCGCCGCCGTAGAGGAAGTCCATGTGCACGGTGCGGATCGAGAGCCCCTGCCCGGGCACCTTCGCGCCGATGGCGAGCGAGACGCCCTCGTCAGGCTGGATGTGGATGAGGAGCACGTTCGGGCGCAGCGGCGACTCGAGGTCGACCTCGAAGGGCGGGTGCGGAGCGCGCTTGAACTGGATCGCGATGGTCGTCTCCCGGCGCGGGAGGCGCTTGCCGGTGCGGATGTAGATGGGCGTGTCGGCCCAGCGCCAGTTGTCCACGTAGAGCTTGGCGGCGACGTAGGACTCCGTCTGAGACTCGCGCGCGACACCCTCCTCCTCGCGATATCCCGGAACCTCCTCGCCCTCGATGAAGCCGTTGCCGTATTGCCCGCGCACGACGTGCTTCGGGCCGGGCGTGTGCAGGGCCTTGAGCACCTTGACCTTTTCGTTCCGCACCGACTCGGCGGCGAAGTCGATCGGCGGCTCCATCGCGGTCAGCGCGACGAGCTGGAGCATGTGATTCTGGACGACGTCCCTGATCGCCCCGGCCTTCTCGTAGAACCCCGCCCTTCCCTCGATGCCGAGGGACTCGGCGACCGTGATCTGGATGTGGTCGATGAACTGCCGGTTCCAGATCGGCTCGAAGATGCCGTTCGCAAACCGCAGGACCAGCATGTTCTGGACGGTCTCCTTGCCCAGGTAATGGTCGATGCGGAAGATCTCTTCTTCGTCGAAGTACGTGCGGAGGAGCGCGTTCAGCTCCTGCGCGCTCGAGAGGTCGTAGCCGAACGGCTTCTCGACGACGAGGCGCGTCCAGCCGCCTGCCGCGCGGCGGCGGCCCATCGCCGTGACGATGTCGTCGAAGGCCTCGGGCGGGACGGCGAGGTAGTAGACGCGGTTGCCCGCGCAGCCGCGCGTCTCGTCCAGGTCGGTGAGCGCGGCAACGAGCTCGTCCTCGCCGCCCTCGATGCCGAAGTTCGCGGCGACGTACTGGAGCCCGTCGGCGAGACGCTCCCAGACGTCCGTGCGGAACTCGTCACGCGCGTGCTCGACGACGGCCTGGCGCATCCGCTCACGGAACTCCTCGACCGTCATCTCGGTGCGCGAGACGCCGACGACGCCGAAGTGCTCGGGGAGCAGGTGGCGGAACGCCAGCGCGTAGAGCGCCGGCATGACCTTTCGCTGCGTGAGGTCCCCGGAGGCGCCGAAGATCGTCAGCGCGCACGGCTCGGGCGGGCGCCGCATGCGGAGCCCCTCGAGCAGCGGGTTCTCGGCGACCTCCGTCACTCCGCCGCCTTGGCCTTCGCGGCCTCGACCGCGTGACCGCCGAACTGGTTGCGGAGGGCGGCGTTCACCTTGGCCGCGAAGGACTCGTCCTGGCGGGAGGAGAAGCGCGCGAAGAGCGAGAGCGCGAGCACCGGCACGGGCACGGCCGCGTCGACGGCCTCGTGCACCGTCCAGCGGCCCTCGCCCGAGTCCTCGACGTACCCGCGGATCTCCTCGAGGCCCGGATCGGCCTGCAGCGCGCGGTCGAGAAGCTCGAGCAGCCAGCTGCGGACGACGGACCCGTGCTGCCACAGTGCTGCAAGCTGCTGGAGGTCGAGCTCGAAGTCGGGGATGCCCTGGAGGAGATCGAAGCCCTCGGCGTAGGCCTCCATGAGGCCGTACTCGATCCCGTTGTGCACCATCTTCACGAAGTGGCCCGCGCCGGAGGGCCCGACGTGCGCGTAGCCGCTTTCCGGGGCGAGCGTGGCCAGGGCGGGCTCGACCGCCTGGAACGCGCTCTCCTCGCCGCCGGCCATGATGCAGTAGCCCTCGGCGAGGCCCCAGATGCCGCCGGAGACGCCCGCGTCGAGGAAGCTGACGCCCTTCGTCTTCGCCTGCTCGGCGCGGCGGATGGAGTCCCGGAAGTTCGAGTTCCCGCCGTCGACGACGGTATCGCCGTCCTCGAGCATCGGCAGCAGCGTCTGGAACGTCTTCTCCGTCGGGTCCCCGGACGGGATCATCAGCCAGACGACCCGGGGCTGCTCGAGCTTCGTCGCCAGCTCGACCAGGGAGTCGGCCGTGCGCTCCGGCGCAGTGCGGGCATAGGTCTCCACCTCGTGCCCGCCCTGGCGCAGACGCTCAACCATGTTGGCCCCCATGCGGCCGAGGCCGACCATTCCGAGCTTCATAGCGCCTCCAGGTCGTCGAGTGTCACGCGAACGATAGGGCGTCCCCGCTCCTCCAGGGCGGCGAGGTCCCCCTCGGCCTGCGCGTGGATCAGGGTGCGGAAGCCGAACGGCCGCCCGGGGATCGCCAGCTCCTCGCCCGGGTCGTCCACCACCTGGACGAAGCGCCCGCTCGGCGGGCCGCCCTTGTGCAGCTGGCCGGTCGAGTGCAGGTACCGCGGGCCGAGCCCGACGGTGACGACGCACCCGGTGCTCCGCGCCCGCTCCACGAGCGGTCGCAGCTCCCCTTCGCGCTCGGGGTCGATGAAGGCCAGGACGGCGATGTAGTCGCCGGGCTGCGCGCCGGCCAACAGCTCTTCCACCGCCGCTGTCCCCTCCGGACGCGTCCCGGTGCCAGGCACTTGGCCGTGGCCGGAAAGGACTTCGAGCGTGCGATCCTTCGCCTCCTGGACGTTGGGCTGGTCGAAGGGGTTGATCTCGAGGATCGTCCCGGCGACCGCGGTGGCGAACTCCCAGCGGTAGAGCTCGGCGCCCAGCTCCCTGACGCCGCCGACCTCGACCTCGCGCTCCTGCCGGTCGGCCCCTTCGGGCGACTCGCCGGGCGCCGGCACGAGGCCCTTGCCGTTCTTCCCCGTCGACTCCGCAAGGAGTTGCTCGAGCCAGAGGCCGAAGCCGTTCCCCTCCGGGACGACGACCTTGTCGCGACCCTCGAGCCAGGCGTGCCCGAGCGCGAGACCGAGATCGACCCCCGGGTTCCTGTCCGTGCGGCAAGCCTCCTGCATCTCGGCGGCGCCTTCCATGAGCTGCTCGACGTCGAGGCCCATGAGCGCGCCCGGGACGAGGCCGAACGGCGAGAGAGCGGAGTAGCGGCCGCCGATCGTCGGCTCCCCCCAGACGACCGCCGCAAAGCCGCGTTCGCGGCCGAGCGCCTCGAGCTCCGAGCCCGGGTCCGTGACGGCCGCGAACTTCCGGTCCTTGTGCCAGAAGTAGTCCAGATGGCAGCGCGTCTCGAGCGTCGTCCCCGACTTGGACGAGACGATGAACAGGGTGTCGTCGGGGTCGATGCGGCTCTCGAGCGAGCGGATCGCGGCCGGGTGCGTGCTGTCGAGGACGTGGAAGGCGTCCGCGCCGACGGCCCGGCGCATGACCTCCGGCGCCAGGCTCGAGCCGCCCATCCCCAGCAGCACGTAGCTGGAGACGTCGAGCCCTCGCAGCCTGGCGAGCTCCTCGCGCATCTGCTCCCGGGGATGGCGGGAGGGCTCGTCGAGCCACCCGAGCCAGCGGGCCTCGTCGCTCCCCGTCCAGAGCGACGCGTCGCGCGCCCAGATCCGCTCGACGAGCTCGGCGGCCTCGACGGGCGGCATGGCTAGACCGGGATCAGCTCGCCGGACTTGGCCCGGATGCCCTCGAGCAGCTCGTCGAAGGAGTCCGAGAACTTCTCGACGCCCTCGCGCTCCAGCGTCGCCGTGACGTCGTCGTAGTCGACTCCGGCCCGCTCAAGCGCCTCGAAGACTCGCTTCGCCTCGTCGATCTCCCGCTCGAGCGTGAGCTCGACCTTCCCGTGGTCCTGGAAGGCCGCGACGGTCTCGAGCGGCATCGTGTTCACCGTCTCGGGACCGATCAGATCCTCGACGTACATGACGTCGCGGTAGTCCGGGTTCTTGGTCGACGTCGAGGCCCAGAGCGGCCGCTGCGTCGTCGCGCCGCGTTCGGCCAGGGTCTGCCAGCGGTCACCGGAGAAGATCTCCTCGTAGTGCTGGTACGCGAGCTTGGCGTTGGCGATCGCGAGCTTGCCCTTGAGCTCGTCGTGACCGCCGATCTCGTCGAGCCGCCGGTCGGCCTCCGTGTCCACGCGGGAGACGAAGAAGCTCGCCACGGAGGCGATCTTCGACGGGTCTCCGCCGGACTCGACCAGGCGCTCGAGCCCACGGATGTAGGCCTCGGCCACGGCGGCATAGCGCTCGAGCGAGAAGATGAGGGTGATGTTGATCGAGCGGCCGCGCGCGATCATCTCCTCGATGGCGGGCAGCCCCGGCTCGGTCGCCGGAATCTTCACGAACAGGTTCGGGCGGTCGATCAGGTCGTGGAGGCGCTGGGCCTGGGCGATCGTCCCCTCGGTGTCGAAGGCCAGCGTCGGGTCGACCTCGATCGAGACGTAGCCGTCCTTGCCGCCCCCGCCGTCCCAGACCGTCCGGAGAAGGTCACATGCCTCGGTGATGTCCTTCGCGGCCAGGCGAATGAAGAGCTCCTTCGGGTCACGCTCTTCCTGGAGCTCCTGGCGGAGCTGGTCGTCGTAGGCGTCGCCTTCGGCGAGCGCCTTCTGGAAGATGGTCGGGTTCGAGGTGACGCCCACGACGGCGTCCTCCTCCATGAGGCGCGCGAGCTGGCCGGAGCGCAGCATGTCGCGCGAGAGGGTGTCGATCCAGACGCTCTGTCCGAGCGCCGAAAGCTGATGCAGTCGGGACTGTGTCATGTGCTGCCGTCCTTCCCGGTCGGCGAGGTTTCCACCCCTACCGTAGCGCGGTGGCGCGAACCAGCTTGCGGGCCGCGTCCGCGATGTGCTCGGCGTCGATGCCGGCTGCGGCGAGGAGCTCCGCGGGCTTCCCCGACCCGGGCATTCCGTCGACCGCGAGGATCTCGACCCGGGGCCGCTCGTCGAGGCCCGTGAGCGCGGCGAGCACCGCCTCCCCGAGCCCGCCTTCGGGCCAGTGGTCCTCGACGGTGAGGATCGCTCCGGTTGCCTCAGCAGCCGCCGCCAGCCCGGCTTTGTCGATCGGCTTCACGGAATAGCAGTCGACGACACGCGCCGAGATCCCCTCGTCTGCGAGGGTCTGAGCCGCGGAAAGGGCCTCGTGGACCGTGATGCCGGCGGCGACGATCGTGACGTCGTCCTCGTCCGAGGCGCGGACGACCCGGCTGCCGCCGATCGCGAACTGCTCGTCCGCCTCGTAGAGGACCGGCGTCGCGCCGCGGGTCGTTCGGAGGTAGCTGATGCCTTCGCGCTCGGCCATGGCGGCGACGAGCTTCGCGGTCTGGTTGGCGTCGCACGGGTAGAGCACGGTGCTGCCGCCGACCGCGCGCATCATGGCCAGGTCCTCGAGCGCCATCTGCGACGGGCCGTCCTCGCCGATCGAGACGCCGGCGTGCGACCCGCTGATGGCGATCGTGGCGCGGCTGACGGCGGCCATGCGGATGAAGTCGTAGGCGCGCGTGAAGAAGGCGGCGAAGGAGGAGGCGAACGGCTTCCAGCCGCGCACCTGCATCCCGACCGCGGCGGCGACGAGCTGCTGCTCGGCGATGAACATCTCGAAGAAGCGCTCGGGGTGGGCGGCGGCGAAGATGTCGGCATGGGTCGAGTTCGACACCTCGCCGTCGAGGGCGACGACGCGGCCGTCCGCGGCGCCGATCGCGGTGAGCGCGTCGCCGTAGGCCTTGCGGGTCGCCACCTCCTCGCCCAGGTCGTAGCTCGGCAGCTCGAGCGCTCCGGTGGGGAAGACGTGCGGCTCGGCGCGCTCAGGCTTGGCAACGTCGACCTTCAGATCGCGTAGGCCGCCCAGCTCTTCGATCGCCGCCTCGGGATCGTCGAGAGCCTTACCGTGCGCGCCCTCCTTGTTCTCCACCGCCTTGACGCCCTTGCCCTTGAGCGTCTTGGCCACGATCACGGTGGGACGCCCCTCGACCTCGAGCGCCTCCGCGTAAGCCTTGTCGATCGCCTCGACGTCATGGCCGTCGATGGCGATCGCGTGGCAGCCACAGGCCTCGGCCCGGCGCGTGTACGAGTCGAGATCCCAGCCGTGCATCGTCTCGCCGCGCTGGCCGAGCCGGTTGACGTCGATGATGGCGATCAGGTTGTCGAGCTTGCCGTAGGACGCGTGCTCGAACGCCTCCCACATCGAGCCCTCGGCCATTTCGCTGTCGCCGCAGAGCGCCCAGACGCGGTACGGGATCCGGTCGAGACGCTTGCCCGCCAGCGCGACTCCGACCGCGATCGGCAACCCCTGCCCCAGCGAGCCGGTGGCCACGTCCACCCAGGGGATGACGGGGGTCGGATGCCCCTCGAGCCTGCTCCCGAACTTGCGGAACGTGAGGAGCTCCTCGTCCTCGATTGCGCCGACCGCCTTGTAGATCGAGTAGAGGAGCGGAGAGGCGTGCCCCTTCGAGAAGATCAGGTGATCGTTGGCGGGGTTCTCCGCGTCGGCGAAGTCGTAGCGCAGGTACTTGTCGATCAGGACGGCCATCAGGTCGGCCGCCGACATCGAGGAGGTCGGGTGCCCCGACTTCGTGACCGCCGCCGCGCGGACGGAATCGACCCTCAGCTGCTGTCCGAGCTCGCTCCAGCGCTCCGTGTCGCTCATACCGGCCATCCTAACCTGAGCCTCCCCGCCGTCCGGAGGTTCACACGTGCGTGCGACCATACGGGCATGGCCGTGGTGATCGCATCCAACCTGCGGAAGGAGTTCGCGGGAGACGTGCTCTTCGACGGCGTGTCGTTCAAGCTCGAGCGACGCGACCGTCTGGCGCTGGCCGGGCCCAACGGCGCCGGCAAGACGACGCTCCTGCGGATGCTCACCGGCGAGACCTCGATCGAGGGCGGCGAGCTCATCCTGCAGAAGGGGACGCGGGTGGCCCTGCACGACCAGCGGCCGCCTCTCGACCGAGACCTGACGTTGCGCGAGTACGTCCTCTCGGGCGCCTCCGACCTGCTCGCCACCGAAGCGGAGCTGGCGCGCCTCGAGGAAGCCATGGCCGGAGGAGCCGGCGACCAGGCGACCCTCGGCGCCTACGCGCGCGCACAGGCGCGCCTGGAGCACGCGGGCGGCTACGCGTGGCGCGACCACATGGGCGCCGTCGCGAGAGGCCTCGGCTTCCGGGAAGAGGACTTCGACCGCAGCCTGGCCTCGTTCTCGGGCGGCGAGATCACGCGCGCCTCGCTCGCGCGCGCCCTGGCCGGGGATCCCGATCTGATCCTGCTCGACGAGCCGACGAACCACCTCGACGTCGCCAGCCTCGAGTGGCTCGAGCGCGAGCTGGCCTCACTCGACGCCGCGTGCATGATCGTCGCGCACGACCGCTGGTTCCTCGAGGCCGTGACGAACGCGACGCTGGAGCTCGAGGCCGGCCGCGCGACGTACTTCCCCGGCCCCTGGCACGTCTGGCGACTGGAGAAGGCGCAGCGTGCCGTCCACGCGCAGAAGACGGCCGACCGGGTGGCGGTCGACATTGAGCGCCTCGAGCGCTTCGTGGCCCGGTTCCGGTACAAGAAGAACAAGGCCAAGCAGGCCCAGGCCAAGCTGACGCAGATCGGCAGGCTGACGAAGGAGCGCAAGGAGGCCAGCGCCGAGGCGGACCTGCTCACCCGCCGGTCGCGCTCGCTCGGATTCGACTTCGGAGAGCCGAAGCGAAGCGGCCGCGACGTCCTGGTCATCGAGGGCGCGGAGGTCTCGGTCCCCGGAAAGGTGCTCCTTACCGACGTGACGTTCGCCCTCGAGCGAGGCGACCATGTCGCGCTCGTCGGCCCGAACGGAAGCGGCAAGACAACCCTCATCGAGGAGGCCGTCGCAGGCGGCTTCAAGCTCGGCCACGGCGTCGAGGTCGGCTACTTCTCGCAGCACGGGCTCGAGCTGGACGAGCGCGGGAGCGTCCTCGAATGCGTCCAGAGGATGACGGGGCTCACCCGTCCGCAGGCGCAGATGCTGCTCGGACGCTTCCTCTTCTCGGGCTGGGACGCACACATGAAGCAGGTGCGCGATCTCTCCGGCGGCGAGCGACGCCGCCTCGGCCTGGCGATCCTCGTCACCTCGGGCGCCAACCTGCTCGTCCTGGACGAGCCGACGAACCATCTGGACCTCGACTCGCGCGAGACGCTCGAGGCCGCGCTCGAGGGCTTCCAGGGAACAGTGCTTCTCGTCTCCCACGACCGCGCGCTACTCGATGCCGTCGCGCAGCGCACCGCGGCGATCGAGGACGGCACCGTGCGCGTCTACGACGGCGGCTGGGCGGACCTCGTGCGTGCGCGCGAGGAGCGAGAGGCTCCGCCGGCCGAGCCAACGCCAAAGGAGGTGCGCGCACGCCCGGCCGAGAAGCCGAGACGCTCCGGCCCCGACCCGCTGGGCGTCCTGGAAGCGGAGATCGAGGGGAAGGAGCGCGAGGTGGCGGAGCTGGAGCAGAAGCTCGCCGACGACTGGTCGGACGCCGAAATGATCGCCGCGCACGGGCGTGCCCGGGCCGAGTTGACCTCGCTGTTCGACCGCTGGGAGCGCATGCTCGAGGAGGTCGCGGGACCGCAGTCGTAAGCGCGCCCGGCATCTCAAGCGGGGAGGGCGGATTGCCGACCTCTTCGGGATGACCGCGAGCCGAATTCTCGTCGTTCTCGCCGCCGTCGCGGCGCTCGGGTTCTACATGGGCCCGTATCGCGACCGGCAGCACGACGAGGAACGGCTGGCGAAGATCGCGAGCGTCATCGCGGGCCGCGACGTCGCGATCGCCTGCCCCGGCACGATCGCCTCCCTGACCGATGTCTCGGCGCACGACGGCTCGGTCGCCTTCACTCCCGACGGCCGGCCGACCGACGAAGCCAACCTCTCGAGCCGGACCTGCTCCCGCCTCCGCTCGCTCATGAACAGCGAGGTCCCAGGCCTCGATTGTCTTGCCTCGGGCGCGAGGTGCCCCAAGGCCGTCGAGGACGCGGCGGTCGCCGTCAACGTCCTGTCGCACGAGGCCTGGCACCTGGCCGGCGAGCGCGACGAATCGGTTGCCCAGTGCTACGCGCTCCAGTCGAACGAGAACACGGCGATCCGCCTGGGCGCGACCCCGGCCGAGGCGAGGGCGATCGCCGAGTTCATCGTCCGGAACGTCCAGCCGGTGCTTCCGCCGGAGTACAAGACGACCGCCTGCCGGGACGGCGGGCCGCTCGACCTGAACCCGGCGCGAACGCGCTGGCCGTAGCCGCTAGGACTGCCGTGCGTCGCCGAAGGTGGCGACGAGCGCCTCGGCAACGACTCGCATCGACTTCCCGGAGACCTGGCTGGCCCGTCGCAGGCGCGCGAAGGCGTCCTGCTCGGAGAGCCCGTCACGCTCCATCAGCAGGCCCTTCGCCTGCTCGACGACCTTGCGGGTTGCGAGCGCCTCGGCGAGTGACTCCGCCTCCTCCCTGAGCGCAGAGAGCTCCTCGTGGCGCGCCCGCGCGGCGGCGATGGCCGGCAGGAGATCCGTCTCGCGAAACGGCTTGACGAGGTACCCGAAGACGCCCGCTTCGACCGCGCGCGAGACCAGCTCCTGCTGGCCGTAGGCGGTGAGCATCACGATCGGGATCGGCCGGTCGGTCAGGATGCGCCGCGCCGCCTCGATCCCGTCGAGCCGCGGCATCTTGACGTCGAGGATGGCGAGGTCGGGCTTCTCGCTCTCGGCCAGCGCCACCGCCTCCTCGCCGTCGCGGGCCTCGGCACAGACCTCGAACCCGGCGCGCTCGAGGATCTCCCGCAGGTCGAGGCGGATGATCGTCTCGTCCTCGGCGACCAGGATCCTCAGATCGGCCACCTCCCCGCCGCGGCCGCGCCTGCGGACACGATCGGCACACATTCGGCGCAAAGCGGCGTCCCACCCGCGCGCCCCGGGGCGCTAGGCTCGAGCCAAGGGACGGGGAGGTGGGTCTCCCACACACGCGCGAGTAATTCATTGGGGCGGGAGCGGGGCGCGGCGATCACGAGGCCGGGAACGCGACCTCCGCGCGCAGGCCGTGATCGGCGACGAGAGCCAGCTCGCCGTCGAGCTCCTCCGTCACGAGGGCGCGCACGATCGAGAGGCCGGTGCCTTCGCGGGAAGCCGCGTCCCACGCACCGTTGTCGGCCACGGTGAGGAGCACACGGCCGTTCGCGCGCCCCAGCTCGACGCGCACCTCGTCGCCGCCGTGCTCGAGCGCGTTTCCGAGCAGCTCGCAGAAGACGAGCGCGAGCGCGGTCGCGCGGCCGCCGTGCAGCGAGACCTGCTCCACCTTGGAGCTCACCTGCTTCCCGGCGCCGAGGCCCTGGACGAGCATGGCCCGCAGGCGCTCGACGAGCTCGCCGAGGTCGACGTCGTCGTCCCGCTGCTCGGTCAGCACCTCGTGCACCGCCGCGATGGCGAGGATGCGGTTGACCGAGTCGCCGAGAGCTTTACGCGGGTCGATCTCGTCGGCACTGGCGGCCTGGAGCCGCAGCAGCGAGGCCACGGTCTGGAGGTTGTTCTTGACCCGGTGGTGGATCTCCTGAGCGAGGACGCCGCGCAGGACCGCGCGCCCGTGCTCGAGGGCGACCGCCGCGTGGTGGGCGATCGAGGCGAGCAGGCGGCGCTCCTCGGACGTGAAGGGCGTGTCGCGGTCGCAGACGAGCTCGCCGACGCGCCGGCCCTTCCAGCGCAGCGGGAGCCGGATGGCGTGCTCGCCCGCCCGGCCCTCGGGCCACGCGATCGTGCCGTCCTGAAGGACGAGCGCCGCACCGGTCGCACCGACGGCCTCGACCGTCGTCTTCACGATCGCCTCGAGCGACTCCTCCAGGTAGAGCGACTCGGAGACGGCTTCGGAGATCGCCGCCAGCGCCTCGAGCTCGGCGACCCGGCGCTGTGCATGGTCGTACAGCTTGGCGTTCTCGATCGCCTGCGCGACCTGCCCTGCGATGGCCATGAGCAGGTCGATCTCCTCCCTGCTGAACTCCCGCGGCGTCTCGGTACGGACGTTGAGCGCGCCTTCCAGCCGCTCTCGCGCAAGGATCGGGACGGCAAGGATCGACTGGTAGTGCTCCTCGCGCAGGTTGGGAAAGCGCTTGAACCGAGGGTCGAGGTGCGCCTCGCGCGGGATCATCACGGGCGCACGCTCGGAGGCCGCGGTGCCGGTGATCCCTTCCCCGGGTCGCATCTTCGGCACCCGCGTCATGTCCTCGACTCGGGTGCCGAACGACGCCCTCAACACGAGCTCGTCGGCAGCCTCGTCGTAGAGGTAGACGAAGCACGCATCCGTTTCGAGCGCCTCGGCGACCTTGCGCGCGATCTGCTCGAAAACCTCATCGAGATCGAGGGTCGAGTTGACCGCCGCTATCGTCTCGGTCAGCAGTCGCAAATGCCGCGCAGATCTGTCCACTAGCGACATTCAAGCAAGGGTTTGGCCGCACCGATAAGGATTTCGTGACCCCCTCGGCCTCGACGACGGCGAGACCGCCGCGTCTCGTCTTGCGCTTTGCCGTCTACAGCGCGATCGCGCTCGCGCTCGCCTGGGTCGCAATTTTCTGGGTCGTCCGCCGTGAAGCCGAGGACCGCGCGGAACGACAGATCGAGACACGCACGAGCGAGGTGGCGACGCGGATCGCATCCGAGCTCACCGCAGCGGACTTCTCCGGCCCGGTTACGACCGAGCGACGGAAGGAGCTCGACGCCGCCATCGACCCCGAGCTCGTAGGAACGCTCCTGCGCTTCAAGCTCGTCAACGAGAGCGGCGTGGTCACGTATTCGACGGACCCGGAGATCATCGGCGGTCGAAGCGACTCCACCTCTTCGCTCCAGAGCGCGTTCGCAGGGGAGACGGTGCAGGAAGTCACGACCCTCAATGCCGAAGGAGGGAGCGGCGAGAACGTGAAGGCCGTCGAGTCGTACGTTCCCGTCCACCTCGGCGAGAGCAAGGATCCGGCCGGGGTCTTCGAAGCGTACGTCGCCTATGACCCGGTCGCCGCCGACGTGCGCGAGACGGTCACGCCGATCGCGATCGCGCTCGCCCTGGCGCTCCTCCTCCTCTATGCAGCCCTCTTCCCGATCCTCCGGCAGGTCACCCGGGCGCTCGACAACCGGCACCGGCGGCTCGAGGAGCACGCCTCTGCACTGTCCACGGCGCTCGACGAGCGACGCCGCGCCGAGGTCCGTCTGACCGAGGCCGAGCGCAACTACCGCAGCCTGGTCGAGCAGCTCCCGCTCGTCATGTACATCACCCGGCTCGACGAGACGAGCTCGTGCGTCTACATGAGCCCGCAGATCGAGGAGCTCACCGGCTACACGGCGCTCGAGTGCATGAGCGATCCGGCGTTCTTCGGAAAGATCCTCCACCCCGAGGACCGGGAGCGAACGCTCGAGGAACGGCGCCGCGCGGCGGAAACGGGCGAGTCGTTCGCGACCAAGTACCGCATCGTCGCCAAGGACAAGCACGAGGTCTGGATCCATGACGAGGTCACGGTCGCCAAGGACGAGTCGGGGCGACCGATCCACGCCCAGGGGTTCCTGGTCGACGTCACGCCCCAGGTGACCGCCAGGCACCAGCTCGAGGGACAGCACGCCGAGCTGGAGGCGCTCCACGAGACAGCCCTCGCGCTCATCGACGAGCTCGACGTCCAGAAGCTCCTCGAGCAGATCGCCCGGCAGGCCGGGGAGCTGATCGGCACGACCAACAGCTACGTCTATCTCCGTGACGACGACGAGCTCCGAGTCGCAGTCGGCACTGGAGTCTTCGCCGGCAACGTCGGCCACCGCCTCGCGAAGGGCGAGGCCCTCGCCGGCCGCGTCTGGGAGTCGGGCGAGCCACTCACGGTCGAGGACTACCAGGCCTGGGAGGGCCGCAAGTCGACCTACGACGGGATGCCCATCCACGGCGTCGCGGGGGTGCCCCTGCGCTCGCGCACCGAGGTCGTGGGCGTGCTCGGCATCGCACACAGCGAACGCGGCCGCGGCTTCGATCCCTCCGACATGGCGCTGCTCTCGCGCTTCGCCCACCTCGCCTCGCTCGCGCTCGAAAGCGCACGGCTCTACACCTCTGCCAAGGACGAGCTGGCCGAGCGCCGCCGCGCCGAGTCGGCAGTACGCGAGGCCGAGCTGCGCTACCGGACGCTCGTCGAGCACCTTCCGCTCGTCACGTACATCAGCCCCGTCGAGGAGACGGTCGGCAACCTCTACGTCAGCCCGCAGGTTGAGGAGCTGCTCGGGTACCCGACCGAGGAGTGGGTGAAGAACCCGAACCTGCTCTCGGACGCCGTGCACCCGGACGACCTCGAGCGCGTCCTCGCCGAGGCGGAGCACCTGCGTGAAACCGGTGAGCCGCTGCGCTCCGAGTACCGCTACCTCACCGCGGACGGACGGACCGTGTGGGTGCTGGACGAGACGATCCTCGTCCGCGACGACGAGGGGACGCCGCTGTGGGTTCAGGGCTTCATCCTGGACATCACCGAGCGACGCACCGCCGAGGAGACACGCGCTCGCCTGGCCGCGATCATCGAGTCCTCGGACGATGCGATCATGAGCGGTTCGCTCGACCTGCGCTTCACGAGCTGGAACGACGGCGCCGAGCGGATGTTCGGCTACACGGCCGACGAGGTGATCGGAAAGCCGATCACGCTGCTCATGCCGCCCGAGCGTCGCGACGAGGCGCTGGGGCTCGTCGACCAGGTCGTCCAGGAGGCGCGCGTCGTCCAGCTCGAGACGGTCCGCCACCGGGAGGACGGCGCGGATGTCCACGTCGCGTTCACCTATTCGCCCATCCGCGACTCGGAGGGCAAGGTCGTGGGCCTCTCCGCCATCGGGCAGGACGTCACCGAGCGCAGGCGCGCCGAGGCCGCCATCCGCGAGAGCGAGGCCAAGTTCCGCGCCTTCGTCGAGACGACGGAGGAGTGGGTGTGGGCGAGCAACGCCGACAACGTCCACACGTACTCGAATCCGGCCGTCGAGCGGATTCTCGGCATCACGCCCGAGGAGCTCATGGGCCGCAACTGGATCGACTTCCTGGTCGAGGAGGACCGCGAGCAGGTGGCCGAGGCCATCGCCCAGCGCACGGTCGAGAAGACCGGCTGGTCGGGACTCGTCATGCGCTGGCAGCACGCCGACGGAAGCGTCCGCCATCTCGAGAGCAACGGAACTCCCGTCCTCGACGAGGACGGCGAGGTGATCGGCTGGCAGGGGACCGACCGCGACGTCACCCACCGCATTCAGGCCGAGCGCGACCGCGAGCGGCTGCTCGCCGTCGAGCAGGAGGCGCGCGCGTACGCCGAGGCCGCGCAGCGCGACCTGGCCGCCCAGAACGAGCGCCTGCGCGAGCTCGACCGCCTCAAGGACGAGTTCATCGCGCTCGTCTCGCACGAGCTGCGCACCCCGCTGACGTCCATCCGCGGATACACGGAGCTCCTCCTCGACGGAGAGGCCGGGAAGCTCACGGGCGACCAGCGCCAGTTCCTCGGGGTCGTGGAGCGCAACGCCCACCGCCTCCTGCACCTCGTCGGCGACCTCCTCTTCCTCGCCCAGGTCGAGGCCGGCAAGCTCGTGCTCGACCTCGGCGCCCTCGACCTCGGAAACGTCGCGTCCGAGAGCGTCGAGACGGCTCGCCCCCAGGCCGAGGCGAAGGGCATCACGCTGACGCTCGCCACCGGCCCCGTCCCGCTGATCGCGGGAGACCGCGCGCGCATCGCACAGCTGCTCGACAACCTCGTCTCGAACGCGATCAAGTTCACGCCGGAGGGCGGGCGCGTCGACGTCCGCGTCCGTGCGCTCAAGAAGCAGGCAGTCCTCGAGGTCCGCGACAGCGGCATGGGAATCCCGGCAGGCGAGCAGGAGTTCCTCTTCCAGCGCTTCTTCCGCACGTCCACGGCAACCGAGCAGGCGATTCAGGGCACGGGTCTCGGGCTGGCCATCTCCAAGGCGATCGTCGAGGCCCACTCCGGGCGAATCACCGTCGCCAGCGAGGAGGGCGAGGGCACCACGTTCCAGGTCAGCCTGCCGCTCCACCGGCACGCCGAGCTCCCCGAGCGGACGCAGGTGGCGTCGTGAACGACGTGCGCCCGCTCGTCCTCGTCGCAGACGACGATCCGGACATCCTCGCGCTCGTACGCTTCCGCCTCGAACGCGACGGCTATGAGGTGCTGTCGGCGCCCGACGGCGAGACGGCGCTGGACCTCGCCCTGGCCCGCACCCCGGACATCGCGGTGCTCGACGTGATGATGCCGCGGCTCGACGGCTACGAGGTGACCCGCCGCCTGCGCGAGCACGCCCCGACGACCGGGATCCCCATCATCCTCCTGACCGCGCGCGTGCAGGAGCCGGACCTCGAGCGCGGGTTCGACGCCGGCGCCGACGACTACGTCACGAAGCCGTTCAGCCCGCAGGCGCTCGGCGAGCGCGTTCAGGCAGCACTGGGCTTGTAGCGGTAGCCAAAGCCGCGAACCGTCTCGATGGCGGTTCCGTCGGCACCGGCGCCCTCAAGCTTGCGGCGGAGATAGCCCACGTAGAGCTTGACCTGGTCGCGGGACGCGCCGAACGAGTCGCCCCACACCAGCTCGAGTACCTGGTCGTGCGAGAGAAGCTGGCCCGGATGCCGGACGAAGGCCGCCAGCAGGCGGAACTCGAGCGGCGTCAGGGCGACCTCGGTGCCGTTGACTGCCACGCTTCGCTGCGCGAAGTCCACGGTCAGAAGCGCGTCCGCGTAGGTCTCGCGAGTCTCGGCCCGGCTTCCGGCCCGGCGGAGCATGGCCTCGATACGGGCGAGCAGCTCCTGCCGGCCGAACGGCTTGGTGACGTAGTCGTCGGCGCCCGCCTTGAGGCCGCGCACCTTCTCCAGCTCGGCCGCCCGGGCGGTCAGCATCGCCACCGGCACGTCGGAAAGGTCGCGGATGCGCTCGAGCGTCTGCCAACCATCCAGCTCGGGCATCGAGACGTCCAGGAGGACGGCGTCCGGCGGCGTCGCGTAGAACGCCCGCAGCGCATCCTTGCCGTTGGAGGCCTCGGTCACCTGGTAGCCCTGACGCTCCAGGAGCTCGCGAACGAGGCCGCGGATGTCCGCGTCGTCGTCGACGACGAGCACGTGCGCGCGTGTCATGCGGGCTCCTTTCCAGACAACGAGGACGACCCCTTCCTGGGAAGGATCCGCGCACAGGCCATGACCTGACTCTAGATGCAGAGCGCTAGGGGCGCTCGCCCGAAACGCCCACGGCCTTCTCCACGGCGGCACGGAGCTCGTCGAGCGAGAAGGGCTTGAGCACATACGCCACCGGCCGCAGCTCGTGCACGGCGAGCTCCGGCGGCTGGATGCTCACGACGACGACCGGCACCGGAGGCGAGGCCGAGCCGAGGACCTTCGCGAGCGCGATCACCCGCTGACCCATGCTCGGCTCGAAGAGCATCACGTCGACGTCCGGCAGCTCCGAGCCGGGGCGGTAGAGCACGGCCTCGTGACCCGAGGCCGCGACTGCACGCTGGATCAGCGCGAGGGCGTCCGGGTCAGGCTCGGCGACGAGGATGCGAGCCATCCGAGCGGACTAGCCGATCTCATCCGTCTGGTTCGCGGCCTTCCAAATCATGGAAACAACACTATGACCTGAAACCCGAAAGAGCGTACACAACGGTCATACCGCTTCCATACCGACTCCCGGCGAAATCCCCCCGATCGAGTCCGATGGTGAGTGTGTGAAAGTCATGATCTGTGAGCCCCACGCGGAGGTCCGAGCACTGCTCGGCCACGTCGTATCCCGTTTGGGCTTCGAGCCCGTTTATGCGGATATGCGCAGCGGCGGAGCACTCGCGGATGCAGACGTCGACGTCCTGCTCATCGAGCCGGCCGACCCCACGGCCTTGTCGACGGCGCGTGCGCTGAGGCTCCGCCGCAGAGAGCTTCCCATCATCTGCGCCAGCATCTATCCCGATTCGCCCGGTGCTGAGCGCCTTCGCCCCCTCGCGTACCTGATGAAGCCGTTCGCGCTCGTCGAGCTCGAGCGCGCGCTTCTCTCGGCCGTCGAGAGCAACGTCGCCCGGACCTAGCCGGGTTCTGGCTCCTTAACGACCACGAGCTGCTCAGAGAAGCAGCTCGCAGTCGGCCGTCAGTCAGTCCCCCGCTTCTAGGAGAAGCGGCGACACCGCTGTCCATGTTACGCCTCGTGACAGCGAGTTACAAGACCGCGAGGTACTTCTCCAGCTCCCAGGGCGTGAGCTGCACCCGGTACTCGTCCCACTCCTGCCGCTTGAGCTTCACGTAGGCGTCGAAGATGTGGTCGCCGAGCGCCCGGCGGACCAGGTCCGAGCCGGCGAGCTCGTCGATCGCCTCGCCCAGGGTCTCGGGCAGCGCGACGATGCCGCGCTCCTTCCGCTCCTCCGCGCTCAGCTTGTAGAGGTTGCTCTCCATCGGCGCTGGGAGCTCGTAGCCCTTCTCGATCCCCTCGAGCCCCGCGTGCAGAAGGCAGGCGAAGGTGAGGTACGGGTTGCAGGCCGGGTCCGGGCACCGGATCTCGGCGCGCGTCGCCTGCTCGTTGCCGGGCTTGTAGAGCGGGATGCGGATCAGGGCCGAGCGATTGCGTCGCGACCAGGCGGAGTAGACGGGCGCCTCGTAACCGGGGACGAGCCGCTTGTACGAGTTGATCCACTGGGCGAAGATCGCCGAGATCTCGCGGGCATGCCTGAGCTGCCCCGCGATGAAGCCCTTGCCGACCTCCGAAAGGCTCCACTCGTCGTCCGCGTCGAAGAACGCGTTCTTCCCGTCCGAGAAGAGCGACTGGTGAGTGTGCATCCCCGACCCGTTCTCGCCGAAGATCGGCTTCGGCATGAACGTCGCGTGGTAGCCCGCCTTCTTGGCGATCTCCTTGACGACCAGCCGGTACGTGATCGTGTGGTCGGCCATCGAGAGCGCGTCGGCGAACTGCATGTCGATCTCGTGCTGGGACGGGCCGACCTCATGGTGGACGTACTCGATCGGGATCCCCATCGACTCGAGCGCGCGCACGGTGTCGTGGCGCAGATCGCTCGCGGCGTCCATGGTCGTCATGGCGAAGTAGCCGCCCTCGTCGAGGGTCTCCGTGCTGTCGTCCGACTTGAAGAGGAAGTACTCGAGCTCCGGGCCGACGTTGAAGGTGTCGAAGCCCATGCTCTCCATGCGCTCGAGCGCGAGGCGGAGGACGTGGCGCGGGTCGCCCATGTACGGCCGGCCGTCCGGGGTGACGACGTCGCAGATCATCCGCGCCACCTTGTGACCGCCGTTGGGCATGAGCTGGAAGGTCGCAGGGTCGGGGATGGCGACCATGTCCGACTCCTCGATCGCGTTGAAGCCTGTGATCGACGATCCGTCGAACCCCATGCCGTCGTCCAACGCCCCCTCGATCTCGGGCACGGTGACCGCGAAGCTCTTCAGGTGGCCCTCGATGTCCGTGAACCACAGATGGACGAAGCCCACGTCCTCGTCCTTGATCCGCTTCAGTACCTCCTTGCGCGCGGCCGGGTCGCTCGTCGCCCTGCCGGTCTCGACCTGCGCCATATGAACCTCCTCTTAAACGCAAACAGCCCCGGGCGGACATCCGCCCGAGGCCTCGTCGCCTCGAATGACGGTCGGAGTTTACACGAGGCCCAGGCTCCGTCTACCCCGAGCGCTTCAGCTTGCCGTGGCGCTTGGCATAGCGCTCGCCCTGGCCGAAAACGGCGAGCCCGGCGGGGATCGAGACCACGCCGATGACGATCAGAGGCCAGATCTCGTCCGTGAGCTCGGAGAGGCCGTCACCCTCGAGGATGGCATCGCGCACGCCTTCGAGCGCATACGTCGCCGGCGAGATCGTCGCAATCCACTGCATCCATTCAGGGAGGACGGTCACCGGGTAGTAGACGCCCGAGACGACGAGCAGGATCCCCTGTGCGATGAACCCGAGCTGCGTCCCTTTCTCCGGGGAGATGAGCGGCAGGACCGACGTCATCATCCCGATCCCGACGAACGAGATCGACGCGACCGCGAGCACGACGAGCGCCGCGGCGAAGTTCGCGCCCGGAAGCGAGAGGTCGAAGAAGAACGCGACCACCGAGAAGAGCAGCACCGACTGCACGAGCCCGTACGCGATGGCGAAGAGGCCCATCCCCGCCAGGTGCACCGGGCGCGAAAGCGGCGCCATGAACGTGTACTCGATCGTCCCCTCCCAGCGCTCCCAGGCGACGGTCTCCGTGAGGATCTCGAAGATCATCCCGAGATAGGCCCAGATGACGGCGCCGATCAGGAGCACGGCCGTCATCCGCTCGACGTCGATCTGCCCGCCGGAGGCCTCGACACCTTCGGCGATGAAGACGATCGTGAGCGTGTTGGCGACCGTCCAGAGGAAGAACGCAACCTCCCACCAGACGTAGCGGCGGATGAGGTACGTGTTGCGCTCGACGACGCCGACGAGGCCGACGAGCTCGGTGCGGAGTACGTGCGTCGTGGCTCTCATGCGCCTTCGACCTCCTCCTCGTCCTCGATCGCCTTCCCGGTCGCGGCGAAGAAGACCTCCTCGAGCGTCGCAGCGCCGTAGCGCGCCTTGAGCTCCGGGGCGGGGGCGAGGCATACGAGCCGGCCTCGGGCGAGGATCCCGATCCGGTCGGCGAGCGCCTCCGCCTCGTCGAGGTCGTGCGTGCAGATGAGGACGGTCGCGTCGTGCGTCACGCGCATCTCGCGGATGAACTCGCGCACCTCGAGCCGCGAGCGCGGGTCGAGCCCGGTGGTCGGCTCGTCGAGCAGGAGAAGCACCGGCGAGGTGAGGAGCGCTCTCGCGAGCGCGACCTTCTGCTGCATGCCGCGGGAGAGGTTCTCCATCGGCTCGCCGCGGCGGTCGACCGGGAAGCCGACGCGCTCGAGGATCTCGGGGATCCGCGGCCCCGTCTGGCCTGGCGTCATCCCGTAGAAGCGCGCGGCGTAGGCCAGGTTCTCGGCCGAGGACATCTTCTTGAAGAAGGAGGCTTCGACCGACACGCGGTTGACGAGCCTGCGCACGCCGCGAGGGTCGTCCGAGATCTCGTGCCCGAAGATGCTCGCCGTCCCGCCGTCGGCGAGGAGGAGCGTCGAGAGCAGGCGGACGAGGGTGGACTTCCCCGACCCGTTCTGGCCCAGGACCGCGACGCACTCGCCGCGCTCGATCGTGAACGAGACGTCCCGCAGCGCAGGCACGCGCTCACGGCGCAGGCGGCGCCCGTCGCGGCGAAGAAAGTCCTTGCGAAGATCGGAAACGCGAACGGCGGTCATCGGCATGCTCCTTCAAAGTCGAGTCGAACGCAGGGGCTAAAAAGCGGCGCCCCTAGGAGGGGGACCGCGACACCTGGTGTCTCAGACTCTGTTGAATCGCACGCTGCCGCCGAGGATAGCGCCGGCCTTGAGATCCGTCCAGGGTTCGCGCTATCGTGAGTGGTGCGAGGCGCCGACGGCGGCGCCCCGTAGAAGGCGACGGAGCCTCAGAGGTCGATTCGACCGCTGGGGCTTTTTTCGTGGACCAGAAGGAGGCGGCATGCAAGAGATGGAGTCGAAGGCATACCTCGCGAACGGCGCGCAGCCGGAGGCGGAGGAGGCGGTTGCCTGGGCGTTCGAGCAGAAGGCCCAGATGGTCGACCTCAAGTTCACGGACCTGTTCGGAGCCTGGCAGCACATGACACTGCCCGTCAGCGCGTTCGGCCCGTCCGCGTTCACGGAGGGGCTGGGGTTCGACGGCTCGTCGATCCGCGGCTGGCAGGGCATCGCCGAGAGCGACCTCCTGCTCATGCCCGACCCGGCGAGCGCGGTGCTCGACCCCTTCACGGAGGCGTCGACCCTGTCGCTCGTGTGCGAGATCGCCGACCCGACGACCGGCGAGGCCTACGGGCGCGACCCGCGGCGAATCGCGCGGCGGGCGGAGGAGCACCTCCGCGAGACGGGGATCGCCGACACCGCGAACTTCGGCCCGGAGTGCGAGTTCTTCGTCTTCGACGAGGTCTCCTACGAGCTTGCGCCGCACAAGGCGCACTACAGCGTGGACTCGGCGGAGGGGCACTGGAACTCGGGCTCTCCGGGCCTCGGCTACACCGTGCGTGAGAAGGGCGGGTACTTCCCGCCGGCCCCCCACGACACGCTGCACGACCTGCGCACCCAGATCGTGCTGACGCTCGAGCGCCTCGGGATCCCGTGCGAGTTCCACCACCACGAGGTCGCCTCCGCGGGCCAGTGCGAGGTCGATCTCCGGTACCAGAGCCTGACCCGGATGGCCGACCAGGTCATGACCTACAAGTACGTCGTCCGCAACGTCGCACGCCTCGCCGGGAAGAGCGCGACGTTCATGCCGAAGCCGATCTTCGGCGACAACGGCTCGGGGATGCACACGCATCAGTCGCTCTGGAAGGAGGGGACGCCGCTCTTCTCCGACAAGTCCGGCTACGCGGGCCTGTCGCAGCTCGCCCGCGCGTACGTGGGCGGCCTGCTCATGCACGCCCCCGCGCTGCTCGCCTTCTGCGCCCCGACGACCAACTCGTATCGCCGGCTCGTGCCCGGCTACGAGGCGCCGGTGAACCTCGTCTACTCAAAGCGCAACCGCTCGGCCGCGATCCGCATCCCGATGTACTCGGACTCGGCGTCGGCCAAGCGGCTGGAGTTCCGCTGCCCGGACGCGACGGCGAACCCGTACCTCGCGTTCGCGGCCATGCTCATGGCCGGGCTCGACGGCATCGAGAAAGGCCTCGACCCGGGCGAGCCGGCGGACTTCGACCTCTTCGAGGACGCCCGCGGCGACATCGCCCAGGTTCCGGGCTCGCTCGGCGAGGCGCTCGACGCGCTCGAGCGCGACCAGGAGTTCCTGCTCCGCGGCGGTGTCTTCAGCGAGGAGGTGCTCCGCGCCTGGATCGACTACAAGCGCGAGAACGAGGTCGACGTCGTCGCTCTACGACCTCACCCGGCCGAGTTCTCCCTCTACTACGACGCCTGATCGCTCCGAAGGGGGCGGGCTCCGGCTCGCCCCCTTTCGCCTAGGCGTAGGCAGCGAGGTACGGCTGCCAGCGATCCGGGATGCGCGACGCCGAGAGGGTCACGAAGAGCGCTGGCGTGGGCGCACGGGGAGTGACATGCATGCGCATCTCGATCTCCTCGGGCAGACGGTTCCCCTTGCGCAGGTTGCACGGCGCACACGAGGTGACGACGTTCTCCCAGACCGAGTCGCCGCCACGTGAGCGCGGAACGACGTGATCGAGCGTGAGCCGGCCGGCGGAGCCGCAGTAGACGCACTTGTGCCCGTCGCGCGCGAAGAGCGCCCGCCGGGAGATCTTCCGCTTCACGGCGCGCGGCACGCGGACGTAGTGCAGGAGCCGGATCACGTGGGGCCAGGGAAACGTGTCCGAGGCCGAGCGGAGCGGCTGCCGCAGCTCCTCGATCATCTCCGCTTTCCCCTTGTAGACGAGCACGTGCGCACGCCGGACCGTGCAGACGTTGAGGGGCTCGAAGCTCGCGTTCAGCACGAGAACCTGCTGCATTGGCGCAAATCGTAGATGAGCGGGACGACTCTAGGGCCGCGGCAACACGAGCTCGAGCAGATCTTCTCCCGCCTCCACGAACCCGCGGCCGCGATAGAAGGCCGACGCCCGCCGATCGGCGCTCGCGACAACGACCTGCAGCGAGAGAGCGCGCTCCGAGATGGCGAATCCCTCCGCGAACTCGAGCAGCTGGCGCCCGATGCCCTCCGCCTCGTGCTCAGGGCTGACGAAGAGCTGGTCGACCCGCACGGCCTCGCCTTCGCGCTCGAGCGCCACATACCCGGCGGGCGCCCCTTCGAGCTCGGCGACGAAGACGGTCTCCCGTTCGAGCACGGTGAGCGTGCGGTGATCGGCCCCGCGATCGAGGCTCGCAAGCCCGAAGAGCAGCGGCTCGTCGCCGGGCTCGTAGGGTCGGATGTCGGCCTTGCGGTACGTCATCCCGATTGTGCCATCGCGCGGTCGACCGCTTCCTGCTCCTCCGGCGAAAGGGCGACGGGCGCCTTGCCGCGGTCGAGCTGCTTGACGTAGATGCGCGCGTAGTCGCGCCCCTGGATGGCGCTCATGACCACGCCCGAGCGAGCGCCGTCGAGGAAGGCCAGCGAGGCCGACTGATGTCCGCCCGCGTCCTCGTAGGCGTTGTAGCGGACGAGGGCCGTGTGGGACAGGCATCCGTCCACGCGCCGATCGATGCGGGCAAGCGCCGCGGCGACCTCGTCGACGACGCGGTGGAGATCGTCGATCCTGGTCTGGAGCGAGACGGCGAAGTTGACGAGGTCGTCCTTGTTGGAGCCGAGCAGCACCAGCTGGGCCTTCCGCACGGCGCGCAGCTTCAGATAGAAGGCGAGCGAGACGAGGAGCGCGGCGACCGCCGCCGCAGCGGCGCCGATGGCGATCCAGGGAGCCGCGTCGGAGAGGTCCGACATCGGGCCCTAGCCTAGCGCCGGCGCTAGCCCAACGTGAAGATGACCGGGTACTCCGCGGTGTTGTTGCCCGTGTTCGTTTCGCCCTGGACCGGCTCGATGGAAACCTTGAGCGTGGTGCTCGTGCCGAACGAGAGCTCGCCGAAGTTGCGGAACGTGACGGTCTTCGTCTCACCCGGGTTGATGACGTCGATGACCTGCTGCTTCTGGATCTGCGGATCCTGCAGGACCGTGAGCGTCACCTCGACCTGCGTCTCCTGGCTGTCACCCGAGTTCTGGATGAGCACCTCGAACGCGAGGTCGCTGGTCGCCTGAATCGAGTTGTCCTGGCTCGGCGACAGCTGCTGGTCGCTGCCCTGCACCCGCACGGCCTGGATGCCGTTGCCGTGGAGGCCGCCGGACTCGGGAGCCTGCGTCAAGCGCGCCACGGTCTGCTTCCACTGCGTCGGGCTGCCGAATTCCGGGTTCTGGACGAACTTCGACGCGGGCACGGGCACGTTGGAGACGCCTTGCTCCTCGAGCACGGTCTCGGTGGGCGACTGGAAGCCGTCCGCGTAGACGACGTCGCTCGCCACGAGGCGCTGCGCCTGGGAGGCGAGCAGCTGGCCCGACTCGTCTGGATCGCTCGTCTGCGCCACCTGGGCGAAAGCCGTGGCCAGGCCGTCGAGCCCGTTGACGCGGAACTGCATCGCCTCGACGAGGCTCTCCTGCTGCTCGAGCAGCGGCCCCGGCGGCCCGAGGTCCTGCGCCTGTCGCAGGAGCTGCTCCTGCTGCTGCCGGAGGCCTTCCACGTCCTCCCGCAGAGCCTCAAGCGTGATGCCCGGCGTCGTCAGCTGCGTGTTCAGCTGCTTGCCGAGATCCTCGGACTCCGCCGCGATCGTGCTCACGCTCTCGACGTAGTCCTCGTAGGCCGAGACCTTCTGGTTCTTGCGGCAGCTGTTGACGACCAGGATGAGGATGACTGCCAGGACGATCGCGCCTGCGATCAGCACCCCGAGCCGGTAGAGCTGGGGCCCGCCGGGAGGCTTCGGCGGTCGCGTCGGCAAGCGGCGTCGCTTCCGCGGCCCGCCGCCCTCCCCGCGCTGAGTCGACTCGACGGTTGGCGACTCGTCGAAGAAGTCGAACTCGATGTCGCTCTCGGTCTCGGGTTTCTCTCGGTCGAACACTGGCCGCTCGGGGTCGAAGAAGCGGCCGAGTCTACCACCCACCTCGGACTTTGCAGGACTTTCGGGAGCCGCCGCCAAGTGCCGGGGTGTCCGTGGAACACGCAGTCGCTCTCAGCGAGAACAACCTCGTTCTCGGTCGCTACCGCCCGTTGCGGCCGCTGGGGAGCGGCGGCGCGGGCTCCGTCTGGCTCGCCCGCGACGAACAGGCCGACCGCGAGGTCGCGCTGAAGATCATCGCACGCGAGGGCAAGGCCGGCGCGCGCGCCGAGCGGGAGGTCGAGGCCGCGACGCGCCTCCGGCATCCCAGATGCCTGCGCGCGCTCGCGCTCGCGCGCGACGAGGGCCACGTCTACGTCGCGTATCCCTTCATCTCCGGCTGCACGCTCCGCGACGCCCTCCGGGGCGGCGCACTCGACGACTGGAGCGCCGTGGAGGCCGCCGTGCAGATCCTCGAGGCGCTCGCCCACGCTCACTCGAAGGGCGTCATCCACCGTGACGTGAAGCCGGCCAACGTCATGGTCGAGAGCGGCGACGAGATCTCCATCCGGCTCCTGGACTTCGGGATGGCCCAGATCGACGAGGCCGACACGCTCACGGCCGCAGGCGATGTACCCGGGACGCTCGCTTACATCGCCCCGGAGAGGCTCGGCGGCGCAGAGGCGACCGGCGCGGCGGACGTCTGGTCGCTCGGCGTCATCCTCTGGGAGGCGCTGGCCGGACGCCATCCCTTCTGGGCGGTCTCGCCGCTCGAGACGGCGCGCAGGGTCGAGCAGGGCGCCCAGCCGCTCGCCGAGCTGCGGCCCGACCTCCCGCGCAAGCTTTGCCGCGCGGTCGACCGGATGCTCTCGACCGACCCGGGCAAGCGCCCGACCGCAAGGCAGGCGCTCCACCTGCTCCACGCCGTCGAGGAGGACCACTCCGAGCGCCGCCGGGCGGTGTCGTCCCCGGCCCGGCTCCAGGCACAGGGGCCGCACGCGATCCTCGCGGCCGCCTTCGCAACAGGATCGGCGCTCCTCCTGCCCTTCTTCCCCGGCGGCTGGCCGTTCCTCCTGGGCGCGATCGCTGCGCTCCTGGCGCTCGTGAACCCGCGCGTCGGCCTCGCCGCCGCGCTCGCAGTGCCCGTGCTGCCCCTGGGGAACGTCTCGTTCGGCCTCGCACTCGCCTACGTACCGCTGGCCGTCGCCTGGCTGCTCCTCTTCGCGCGCGACGCGCGCTCCGGGCTCCTCTTCGTCGCCGGCCCGCTGCTGGCGCTCGTGCACCTGCTGCCGCTCGTGCCCGTGGTCGCGCTCCAGGCCCGCGGCCCCGTCAGACAGGCAGCACTGGCGCTGGCGAGCGTCCTCGCAGCAGTTGGAACGGCGATCGCCGCCGGCTCACGGATGCCCCTCACCGGTGAGGACGCGCCGGGCACGGCGAGCCTCCGCGGCACGGAGGGCCCCGGCGCGGCCCTCGGATCGGTCACGGATCTCGTCACGAGCCGGCCGACGATGGTTGCCGTCACGCTCGTGCTCGTCGCGGCCACGCTCGCTGCGCAGCCTGCGCGGGAGCGAGGCCTCTGGGGTGTCGCAGGCTGGGGCGCCGCCTTCGTAGGCGCGTTGCTTCTCGCTCCGCTGGCGGCGGGCGGCGAGCCCGTCGCCGCCGCCTGGGCTGTGCCCGCAGCCTGGCTCGCAACGGGTGCGCTCGCGTATCCGTTGCTTCGAGAGCGTCGTTAGAGTGCCCGGCGGGCACAATGGTGTCCGCTTCCTATGAGCGTCCTGCGGAGCATCGAGCACCGGATCGAGTCGCTCGTCGAGGGCGTCTTCGGCCGCGCCTTCCGCACGCACGTGCAGCCGGTGGAGCTTGCCCGGAAGCTGGCGAAGGAGATGGACGACGCCAAGACCATCTCCGTCTCGCGCGTCTACGTGCCGAACGAGTACACGCTCTACCTCTCGCCGAGCGACCGCGACCAGTTCGGGAACTACGAGGACTCGCTCCTCACGGAGCTTTCCGACTACCTCTCGGAGCATGCCCGCCGCGAGGGCTATGCGCTGCTCACGACGCCCGTGGTGCTCATGGAGGAGGACGACGACCTGAGCGTCGGCGAGTTCGGCATCGCCACCAGGATGGTGCAGCCCCAGCGAGGCCGCGCTGACGTCCCGCCGGAGGTCGTGCCGCAGGCGGCTCCGAGCGAGACGAAGATCTTCAAGCCGCCGGCGGGGGACACCGAGGCCGTCTCCTCCGAAGACGCTGCTGCGCTTGACCTGGCCCACGCGTCGGCCGCGCTCGTCCTCGGCGGAAAGCGTCACGAGCTGGCCAACCGCGCGCTCGTGCTGGGGCGGTCACGCGACAGCGACATCCCGGTCGACGACCCCAACGTCTCGCGCCGGCATGCCGAGATCCGGCACGAGGACGGGGCCTACTGGATCGTCGATCTCGGCTCCACGAACGGGATTACGGTCAACGGGGAACGCGTGAAGCGGGCGAAGCTCGAGCCGGACGACACCCTCGTGCTCGGAACGACCGAGCTTCGGTTCGAGCGCGGCTTCTGAGAGGTACGGCGTGTCCGTAGAACCCCTCCTCATCGCGCTGCAGGCCGCCTTCATCGTCCTTCTCTACATCTTCATCTGGCGCGTCGTGCGCACGGCAGCGCGGGGCCTTCCGGCCGCGCCCCAGGAGAGCTTCGTGCTCGCCCCGGCGCAGGTCGCCCAGGCGCGCGCGGAGGCCGGGATGGCGCCGGGCCGACTGGTCGTCGTGCGCTCGAAGGCGATCCCCGTCGGACGTGCGTTCGAGCCCGGGCCCGTGCCCATGACCTTCGGCCGCGCCGAGGACAACGTCGTGCCGCTCCCCGATGACGACTACGCCTCGGGCCATCACGCACGCGTGGAGAGCGGCCTCGACGGGACGTGGGTGGTGGATCTCGGCTCGACGAACGGGACCTACGTGAACGGCGAGCGCGTCAACGGGCGGCGCAGGCTCCACGAGGGCGATCGGCTGCAGGTCGGCGACACGGAGCTGGAGTACGAGCGATGAGGCTCGGCGACAGCGCGGGACGCACCGATGCGGGGCGCGTGCGCCGCCGCAACGAGGACAGCTTCGTCCTCGACCCGCCGATCTTCGCGGTGGCCGACGGGATGGGCGGCGCGCAGGCCGGCGAGGTCGCGTCCCGGCTCGCGGCGGCGGCGTTCCGCGAGTATCACGACGCCGACCGGCTGGAGCCCGCTGAACGGGTCGAGGCGATCATCCAGGAGGCGAACCGGCGGATCTACGAGCGCGCGCGGACCGACGCCGAGGCCTCGGGGATGGGCACCACCGTCACCGCCGCGATCCTCACGAACGGCCGCGTCTCGATCGGCCACGTCGGCGATTCGCGCGCCTACCGCATCCGCAACGGCGAGCTGGATCAGCTGACGGAGGACCACTCACTCGTCGCCGACCTCATGCGCAGCGGCCGCCTGACTCCCGAAGAGGCCGACGCGCACCCGCAGCGCTCCGTGATCACACGAGCCCTCGGGACCGACGCCGAGGTCGACGTGGACAAGGTCACGGTCGACGTGGAGCCGGGAGACGTTTTCCTGCTCTGCTCGGACGGGCTGACGACAATGGTGCCCGAGGAGGAGATCCTGAGGATCGCCCAGGAAGCCGGGACGCTCGACGAGATCGCGCGCGGCCTCGTCCGAGCGGCGAACTCCGGCGGCGGCGAGGACAACATCACGGTCGTCCTCTTCCGGGTCGAGGGCGACGAGGCGATCGAGGAGACCCTGGTCGCCGAGCCGCCGTCCGACGCAGCCGAGGAGACGAACGAGCTCGAGGACACGCTCACCGACATGGCGCCCGTGCAGAAGGCGGAGCCGGTCGCCGCGCAGCCGCGGCCACGCCGGAGACGGTCGCACTGGGGCCGGCGGATCCTCTGGGCGACGCTCGCGGTCGCCTTCGTCGCACTCATCCTCGGGGGAGCGCTGTTCGGGCTCTCCCGCGCCTACTTCGTCGGCGCCGACGCGGACGGCAACATCACGGTTTACCAGGGCGTCCCCTTCGACTTCAGCGAGGGCGTCGGCCTCTACCGCGAGCGCTACGTCAGCCGCCTCCAGGCGGCCCAGCTCTCGCCGGAGGAGCGTGCGGAGCTCTTCGACCACCAGCTCGTCTCGTACGAGCGCGCCCTGTCGCGCGTGAACGGCTACGAGGCAGAGGCCGTCCCCTGAGCCGACGATGAGCCTCCGCACGCGGGAGCTCCTGAATCTCGTCCTCGTCGGCCTTCTGACGGCCGCCGGCTTCGCGTCCGTCTACATCGCGCGCCAGGACGTCGTCTCCGCCGGCTCGCTCTCGTACGCGTTGTTCTTCGTCTCGCTCTTCGTCGTCGCGCACATCCTGCTGCGCGTCCGGCTCCCCGACGCGGATCCCTACCTCCTTCCGCTGGGCGGCCTCCTATGCGCCATCGGGCTCACCGAGATCTACCGCATCGACCCAGACCTGGCCTTCCGCCAGGGCCTCTGGGTCGTCGTCGGGGTGATCGCGTTCGCGGGCCTGGTGCTCTTCCTCCGGGACTACCGCGAGCTCGACAACATCAAGTACATCCTGGGCGTGTCGGCCATCGTCCTGCTCGTCCTGCCCGCGCTCCCGGGGATCGGCCGCACGATCAACGGTGCGACCCTCTGGGTCGACATCGGGCCGATCGTCTTCCAGCCCGGCGAGCTCGCCAAGGTCCTGATCGTCATCTTCCTCGCCGGCTACCTGCGGGACAACCGGGAGATGCTCTCGTACGGCGTCGGCGGCGGCCGCCTGCCCTCGCCCAAGCACCTGGGGCCGCTGCTCCTCATCTGGGGCGGCGCGATGCTCGTGCTCTTCCAGACACGCGACCTCGGGGGTGCGCTCCTCTACTTCGCCATCTTCCTCGTCATGCTCTACACCGCCACCGCACGCTGGTCGTTCGTGGCCGTGGGCATGGGGCTCTTCCTCGCGGGGGCCGTCGCCCTCTACCAGGTGATCCCGCACGTCCAGACCCGCGTGCAGGGCTGGCTCGACCCCTGGAGCGACCCGCAGGGGGACACGTACCAGCTCGTCCAGTCGATCTACGCGATCTCGAGCGGGGGCGTGTTCGGTTCCGGCCTCGGGAACGGCGTCCTGCTCACGCCCGAGGGCAATCCCTACATCCCCTTCGTAGAGACCGACTTCATCTTCTCGGCGATCGCCCAGGAGCTCGGGCTGGCCGGCGCGGCGGCGGTCATCCTGCTCTACCTCCTTTTCGCCTTCCGCGGCTTCCGCGTCGCGATGATGGCCGACGACGGGTTCTCCAAGCTGCTCGCCTCCGGCCTGACGGCAGCGGTCGCCGTCCAGGCGTTCATCATCATCGGCGGCGTCCTCGGCCTCATCCCGCTGACCGGAATCACGCTGCCCTTCGTCTCGTACGGCGGCTCCAGCGTGGTGGCCAACTTCATCGTGCTCGCCCTGCTCCTGATGGTCTCCGACCGCGTCAACCGGGGTGAACAGCGGTGAACCCGCAGATCCGCCGCCTGTTCTACGTCTTCGCCTTCCTGTTCGTGGCGCTGATCGCGACCGCGACGTACTGGCTCTGGCGGGCTCCCGACCTGGAGGCGCGCCAGGGGAACCCCTCGCTGGTCGTGCGCGAGCTGGAGGTCAAGCGCGGGCTCATCTACGCGGCCAACGGGACGACCGTCCTGGCGCGGAACCGCCAGCGAAAGCTCGAGGACGGCCGCACCTGGTACGTCCGGCGCTACCCGCGCGGGCCGCTCACGGCGCACCCGGTCGGCTACTCGACGATCACGCGTTCTCGCACCGGCCTCGAGCAGTCGATGAACGACTTCCTCACCGGCTCGAACGCCAACCTGAGCACGATCATCGACACGACGCTGGACAAGCTCCAGGGCATCACCCGCGAGGGGAACAACGTCGTCACGACGCTGAACATGAACGCCCAGCGGGCGGCCATGAACGGCCTCGCCGGGGACTGCGGGGCGGCCGTGGCGCTCGACCCAACCACCGGCGCGGTCCTGGCGCTCGCCTCCTCGCCGTCGTTCCACCCGAACCTCGTCGAGGAGAACTTCGGCGCCATCGAGCGGATCACGGCGCCGTGCGAGCCCGCCGCGCCCCTACTCGACCGGGCGACGGCCGGCCGCTTCGTCCCCGGCTCGACGTTCAAGGTCATCACTGCCGCTGCCGCGATCGACACCGGCGCCTTCACGCCCGACAGCGAGTTCGACGACCCCGGCTTCTGCACGCTCTTCGGCCAGCGGGTCACCAACTTCTCCGACCAGGGCGAGCTGAACGCATTCGGCCGCGTGACCCTCGCGGAGGCGCTCGAGAACTCCATCAACTCCGTCTTTTGCAACCTCGGCAAGGAGCTGGGCGCGGACACGATCCTCGAGTACGCCGAGCGCTTCGGCTTCTACGACCGGCCGCCGATCGAGCTCCCCGCCGACGAAGTGCTCATCAGCGGCCTCTACCGCAACGGCCGCCTGTACAAGCCGGACGACCCCTCCGAGGTCGATCCCGGCCGCCTTGCCTTCGGCCAGGAGCGCCTGATCGTGACCCCGCTCCAGATGGCGCTCGTCGCCGCGGGCGTGGCGAACGACGGCGTCGTCATGGAGCCGCGGCTGGTGCAACGGATCACGGCGCCCGACGGCGACGTGATCGAGCGGTTCGGCCCGGAGGAGTGGAAGACGGCGATCGAGCCGAGTACGGCAGCCGAGCTGACCGCCATGATGACGCTGGTGGTCGAATCGGGCACGGGCACGGCTGCCCAGATTCCCGGCGTGTCCGTCGCCGGCAAGACCGGCACCGCCGAGACCGGCGCGGCCGGCCGCAACAACACGTGGTTCATCGCGTTCGCGCCCGCGGATGCGCCGAGGGTCGCCGTGGCTGTCGCGCTCACCGACCAGTCCGGCACCGGAGGCGCGACGGCGGCGCCCATAGCCAAGGAGATCATCGAAGCGGTGTTGGGGAGGAACACCTAACCTCTGTCGAAGGTCCAACCTTCATGGCCGGCCTCTCGGACACCCTCATAAACACGCTCTTCGACGGCCGCTACCGGATCCTGCGCAAGCTCGGCTCCGGCGGCATGGCCAACGTCTACCTCGCCGAGGACGAGGAGCTCGGGCGCCGCGTCGCGATCAAGATCCTCAACGAGCGCTACGCGGGCGACGACCTCTTCATCGAGCGCTTCCGCCGCGAGGCGAAGTCAGCAGCCGGGCTGTCGCACCCAAACATCGTCTCCATCTACGACCGCGGCGAGGCCGAGGGGACGTACTACATCGCCATGGAGGTGATCGAGGGCCGCAGCCTCAAGGAGCTGATCATGACCCACGGCGCGCTCCCGGTGCACACGGCGATCGGGTACGCCAAGCAGCTCCTCGAGGCCCTCCGCTTCGCGCACCGCCACGGGATCATCCACCGCGACATCAAGCCGCACAACGTGCTCGTCTCCGCCGACCAGCAGGTGAAGGCGAACGAGCCGCGGCTGAAGGTGACGGACTTCGGCATCGCGCGGCACGGCGCCTCGCAGATGACCGAGGCCGGCTCGATCATGGGCACCGCGCAGTACCTCTCTCCCGAGCAGGCCCGCGGCGCGCCGGTGACGGCCGCGTCCGACCTCTACTCGGCCGGCGTCGTGCTCTACGAGATGCTCACGGGCAAGGTGCCGTTCACCGGCGACTCGGCGATCGAGATCGCCATGAAGCACGTGAACGAGCTGCCGAAGCCGCCGTCGAGCCTGCGCCCGGAGATTCCGCCCGAGCTCGACCAGATCGTCCTGCGCGCCCTCGCCAAGGATCCTGAGGACCGCTACCAGACCGCCGAGGAGTTCATCGAGGACCTCGAGCGAGTCGAGGCCGGGCTGCCGATCTCCCGCTCGACCGCGACGGCCGCCACCGCCATCCTCGCCGGGGCCGCGGTCGGCGAAGCGACCGAGCTGCTCTCCGAGAGCCCCACCCGCGTGGCGCCAGCCCCGATTCCTCCGCAGCACCGGCCTCCGACCTATCCGCCGAGCAGTCCCTACGACGAGCCTCCGAGGAGGCGAAAACGCTGGGTTCCGTGGCTCCTCGTCGGGCTCCTGCTCGCGGCCGCGATCCTCGCCGGCTGGTGGGTCTACAACCAGATCCAGGACCAGCTCGAGGCAGCCGAGCCGGTCGGCGTGCCGAACGTGGTGGGAATCGAGCGCGACCTGGCGATCGCGCAGATCGAGGACGCGGAGCTCGAGGCCGAGGTCGAAGAGCAGGCGTCGACCGAGGTCGAGCAGGGAATCGTCATCGAGCAGTCACCGCCGGCCGGAAGCCGGATCGCGAAAGGCGACACCGTCACGATCGTGGTCTCGACGGGGCCGAACGAGGTGGAGATCCCCGCCCTGGCCGGCAGAACATATGGGGAGGCCGCCGCCGCTCTCGAGGATCTAGGGCTCCAACCGAGGCGCGTGGACGTCTTCTCCTCGCAGCGCCCCGTCGGCGTGGTCGCGTCGCTGGACCCGAAGGCCGGGACGCTCGTGGACGAAGGCTCCGTGGTCACGGTCAGGGTTTCCAAGGGGAGTCAGCTGATCCCCGTGCCCGACGTGCTCGACCAGTCCGAGGACAGCGCACGGGCGGAGCTGGAGACGGCCGGCTTCGAGGTACAGGTCGTCGAGGCGCCGTCCAGCTCGACGCCGGCGGGGCTCGTCTCCGCGCAAAACCCGGACCCGGGCGTGGAGGCAGCGCGCGGCTCGACGGTGCAGATCACGATCTCGACCGGGCCCGAGATGGTCCGGGTCCCGGCCGTGGAGGGCATGGAGGAGGCGGACGCGCAGGACGCCCTGGAGGCGGAGGACTTCGCCGTCGAGGTCGAGTGCGTCGTGGTCGTCGACCCCGGCCAGGTCGGGATCGTCCAGGACACCGATCCGGAGGCCAACACGCTCGTCGAGTCGGGCTCGACCGTGACGATCAAGGTCGGCCAGGCCTCCTGCTAGGAGCGACGAGATCGCCAAGCTGCGCGTAGCGGTGCTCATGGGCGGTCGCTCGAGCGAGCACGAGGTCTCGCTCAACTCCGCGCGGTCGGTGATCGAGGGTCTCGACCCCGACCGGTACGACGTCGTCCCCCTCGAGATCCCGCGGGAGGGCCCCTGGCATCTCGCAGCCGACGAGGCAGCGGGCGTCGACGTGGTCTTTCCCGTCCTGCACGGACCGTTCGGCGAGGACGGCGCCGTTCAAGGCGTCCTCGAGCTCGCGGGCGTCGCCTACGTCGGCGCGGGCGTCACGGCCTCGGGACTGTGCATGGACAAGGACCTCTTCAAGTCGGTGATGCGGGACAAGGGGATCCCGGTGGCGCGCAGCCTGACGATCCGTACGGGCGAGGAGGGGGCAAGCCCGTTCGGCTTCCCCTGCGTCGTCAAGCCCGCCCGGCTCGGCTCGAGCGTGGGCATCAGCGTCGTTCGCGACGAGGCAGACTTCCAGGACGCAGTCGAGCTCGCGCTCGCCCACGACGAGAAGATCCTCGTGGAGGAGTTCGTGGCAGGCGTCGAGGTCGAATGCAGCGTGCTCGGGAACGCCGATCCCGTCGCCTCGATCCCGGGCGAGATCGTCCCGCTCGCCAGCGACTGGTACGACTACGAGGCCAAGTACGCCGACGGCGGAATGGAGCTCGTCATCCCGCCGCGCGTCTCGGAGGAGTCGACCGCACGCGTGCAGGAGCTGGCGGTCGGGTCGTTCGTCGCCTCGGACTGCGAGGGCATGGCGCGGGTCGACTTCTTCGTGCGGCCCGACGGCGAGGTCGTCGTCAACGAGCTCAACACCATCCCCGGGTTCACCGCCACGAGCGTCTACGCAAAGCTCTTCGAGGCTTCGGGCGTCCCGTACCCGCAGCTCCTCGACCGGCTGGTGGAGCTCGCCGTTGAGCGCCGCGACCGCCGCGCTGCGCTCCGCTACTAGGAGGGCTCGGCGGAAGGTGGCTCGCCGTCGGGGGGTCTGGGGGGGGGCACAGCTCTCCTTTCGTCGAGCCCTCCCTAACTAGGGGTTACGCGGAGCGGAAGCCGCGCACCTCGTTCACGTGCGCGGAGCTCGCGAGTGCCGTGATCCAGACCAGGTAGTAGCGGAAGGCCTCGTCGCGCGTGTCGACCTCGAACGACGTGCGCGCCTCAACTTCCTGCGCCTCCGAGACGTCCTCGAACGGCCCTCCCACCTTCGTTCCGGCGAGGATCATCGCGGTGAAGCCCGGGGTGTCGGTGACGACGACGAGCCGGGAGAGCTCCACCGGGCTGCCGGCGTCGAGCACGACGCCGACGCCGTCTTTGTCGAAGCTGTTGTAGGTCTCCGTCGACCAGGCCGTCTCGCGATTGCCGTCCGTGGCGAACTCGACCAGCTCCGGATGCTCCGCGCCGTTGTCCCCGAACGGGTCGAAGTCGGCGACCGCCTGGAGCGGCACACGCGTCTCGCTCCCGCCTCCGCCGCCGTCGAGCAGGCCCGTGACGCCGTCGTCGCGAGTCGCCTGGAGGGCGATCAGCCCTGCGACGAGGATCCCGGCAACTGCAAGAACGGTCACGAGCAGCCGTGGGCCCGCGCGCCGGGGAGGCCTCCGCCTCGACCTGTCCGGAGCGGTCGGGACCGGCGGCGGTACGGGCGGCCTCGCAGGCGGTGCCGGCGGCGCCATCACGCCCGTGTCCTCCTGGAGGTCTCGCACGCGCTCGGTGTCCGGAAGCTCGGCGAGGCAGGCCTCGAGCGCCGACACCAGCGCCTGCATGGAGGGGAACCTGTCCTCCGGGCTCTTCGCCATCGTGCACGCGACCACCGAATCGAGGCGCGCGGGCACCTCCGGCCTGCGCTCGCGCACGCTCGGGACCGGGTCGTTGACGTGGCGCATGGCGATCGCCATCAGGCTCCCGCCGGTGTAGGGCACCTCGCCCGTCAGGAGCTCGTACATGACGACGCCGAGCGAGTACTGGTCGGAGCGCTCGTCGCCACGGCCGCCGTTCGCCTGCTCGGGAGAGAGATACTGGCCCGTGCCGAGCACGGTCCCGGTCTGCGTCAGCGCCTCCTCCACGTCGAGTGTCCGGGCGATGCCGAAGTCGGTCACCTTCGCCGTTCCGCCCTGGTCGAGCAGAACGTTGTGCGGCTTGACGTCGCGATGGACGATCTCGAGCTCGTGCGCGTAGGCGAGCGCGCGTGCGATCTGGATCGAGAGGACGAGCGCGCGCCTCACCGGGAGCGCGCCGACCCGCTCGATCGCGTTCTTGAGGTTCTCCCCTGCGACGTGCTCGAAGACGATGAACTGGCGGCCGTCCCACTCGCCGCGGTCGATGACGGTGACCACGTTCGGATGGGCCAGGCGCGCGATCGCCCGTGCCTCGCGCCGGAAGCGTTCCACGTATTCGGGGTCGCTCGAGTAGTGCTCGTGGAGGACCTTGATGGCCACACTCCGCTCGAGCACGTTGTCGTGCGCCCGATAGACGCTCGACATGCCGCCCTCGCCCACGAGCTTCTCGAGCTCGTAGCGGTCGGCAATCAGCTCTCCGACCCTCACCGCCACAGTGTCGCCCCTACCGCCCCGCCCGGCCTAGGCAAGTACTTCCTGCAGAGCCTCCTCCCACGCACCGAGAGCCTCTTCGAGCTCCGCGTCCTCGATGACCAGCGGGACGAGCACCCGGATGCAATTGGAGTAGATGCCGGCCTTCAGGAGCAGGAGACCCTTGCGCGCGGCGCCTTCGGCGACCGCCGTGGCCAGGTCGGCGTCCGGCTTACCGTCGCGCTCGATCGCGATCGCGAGCATGGCGCCGAGGCCTCTGATGTCCGTGACGGCTTCGAACCGTTCGCGCCACGCCTCCATCCGCGCGCGAATCGTCTCGCCGATCGCCTGCGCGCGCTCGTTCAGCCCCTCCTCGGCGATCACGTCGAGGACTGCGTGCGCTGCCGCGATGGCGACCGGGTTGCCGACATACGTCCCACCCACGGCGCTGTCTCCGGGGGCGTCCATGATCTCGGCTCGCCCGACGACGCCCGAGAGCGGCAGCCCGGCCGCAATCGACTTGGCGATCGTCATCAGGTCGGGCTCGACGCCGAAGTGCTCGATGGCGAAGGTCTTGCCGGTACGGCAGAAGCCGGTCTGCACCTCGTCGGCGACCATGACGATGCCGTGCTCGTCGCAGAGCCGGCGCACGCCCTCGACCCACTCCTGCGAGGGGACGATGAACCCGCTTTCGCCCTGCACCGGCTCGAACACGAGCGCGGCGACGTCCTCGGCCGCGACGTGCGCCTTGAAGGCGAACTCGAGAGCGTCGAGGTCGTTGAAGGCAACCCGATAGACCTCCGGCGCGAACGGCCCGAGGCCCGCCTTGTACGGATGCGTCTTCGACGTGAGGCTGAGCGCCAGGAGCGTGCGGCCGTGGAAGCCACCCTCGAAGCCGATCACGCCGTGACGCCCGGTGTAGGCACGCGCGAACTTGACCGCGTTCTCGACGGCCTCGGCGCCGGAGTTGAAGAAGCCGGCGCGCACCTCACCCGAGATCGGGGTGAGCTCGATCAGGCGCTCGGCCAGGCCGACGTAGTTCTCGTACGGGATGATCGTGAAGTCCGTGTGCGTGAACCGCTCGGCCTGTTCGCGCACCGCCTCGACCACACGCGGATGCGAGTGGCCGACGTTCATGCAGCCGACGCCTCCCGCGAAGTCGACGAACGTATTGCCGTCGACGTCGGTGAGACGCGCGCCGCGCGCTTCCGCGATCACGAGCGGCAGGTAGATCGAGAGCGGCTCCGCGATCACGCGCTCCTTGCGGGCGAGAATCTCGGCGCTGCGCGGGCCGGGAACGTCTGTCTTCAGCTCGATTGTCCGGGTCGTAGCCACGTCAGGAGCTTATAGATTGGCAGTCGCCATGGTCCTTTCCGACCGCACGATCAAGCGGCTCCTCGACGAGGGCCGGATCGGCATCGAGCCCTACGAGGAGGAGCTCCTCCAGCCCTCGAGCGTCGACGTTCGCGTCGACAAGCTCTTCCGCGTGTTCCGCAACTCCCGCTACCCGTTCATCGACGTCAAGCAGGAGATGGAGGAGCTCACCGAGCTCGTCGAGGTCGAGCCCGACGAGGCCTTCATCCTCCATCCCGGCGAGTTCGTGCTCGGCTCGACGCTCGAGCGCATCACGCTGCCGGACGACCTCGTCGCCAGACTGGAGGGCAAGAGCTCGCTCGGCCGACTCGGGCTTCTCATCCACTCGACCGCGGGCTTCATCGACCCCGGCTGGGACGGCCACGTCACGCTGGAGCTGTCGAACGTCGCCAACCTCCCGATCACGATCTACTACGGGATGAAGATCGGGCAGGTCTCGTTCGTCCAGCTGTCCGAGCCGGCCGAGCACCCCTACGGAACGGGCGACCTCGGCTCCAAGTACCAGGGCCAGATCGGCCCGACGCCGAGCCGCTACTGGAAGAACTTCAAGCGATGATCCTCGTCGCCGGCGGCACCGGCTTCGTGGGGACGAAGGTCGTCCACGCCCTTAGGGCGGCCGAGCTGCCCGTTCGCGTGCTCGCACGCCGCCCGGAGAGGCAGGAGCAGCTCCGGAGCTGGGGCTGCGAGGTCGTGCCGGGCGACATGACCGACGCCGACAGCCTGCGCCGCGCGGTCGAGGGGTGCACGACGGTCGTGCACCTCGTGGCCATCCTGCTGGGTCGCCCGGAGGAGTTCGAGCGGATCATGATCCAGGGGACGCGCGACCTCGTGGAGGCGTCCAAGGAGGCGGGCGTCACGCGTCTCGTCCTCCAGAGCGCGCTCGGCGCAGAGGAGGGTCGCGAGGTCGCCCCCTACTTCCACGCCAAGTGGGAGGAGGAGCAGGCGGTCAAGTACTCGGGGATCGAGCACGTGATCTTCAGGCCGAGCTTCATCTTCGGGCGCGACGGCGGGATCCTCGCCCAGCAGATCAAGGTCGTCCGTTACTCGCCGGTGACCCCGATCCTCGGCCGCCACCGGATGCAGCCGATCTGGATCGACGACGTCGCCTCACTGTTCACGGCCGCCGTCTCGGCCGAGGAGGCGCCGAACCGGACGTTCGACGTCGGCGGGCCGGACCGCCTCAGCTGGGTCGAGCTCCACGAGCTGATCCGCAAGACGCTCGGAAAGCGGCGCCTGGCGTTCCAGATGCCACCGGGCCTGCTCAAGGCGGGTGCGACCGTCGGCCAGGTCCTGCCTCCGTTCCACGGTGCGCGCTCTGCGGTGGAGATGCTGGACCTCGGCGACAACGTCGGCGACATCAGGCCCGTGACCGAGGTCTACAACGTCCGTCCGATCGGCATCAAAGAGCAAATTCGCCGAGCAGTTTCCTAAACGGTCTTTTGCTCCTAAGCTGAGGCTATGACCTCGGAGCTCTATGCCGTGGTTGCGGCCCAGCGGCTCGACGAGGATGAAGCGAAGCGCATCGCCGGTGAGAGCCGGCGGGCGGACATCATGCGCCTGGACGCGGAGCGCGTCGGCAAGAAGGGACCGTGGCTGCTCGAGATGCCCGGCGTCCACGAGATCCTCGTGGAGGGCACCGAGTGGGACGCGGTCAGCTGGACGCTCAACGAGTCGGGGGTGGAGCGCCTGGCGCGCACCTTCGAGTGGCTCGAGGACGAGCTCCCCGGGGAGTTCACCTTCGAGGTGCTCTGGGGCGACGAGCCGATCGACAAGCTCGTCTCGCGCGAGGAGTTCGTCCGCATCGTCCGCACGGGCCGCCTCGGCGGCCGCACGCGCTATCGCGTCATGCCGTCCTAGACAAAAAATCGAGGCCTCCCGAAGGAGGCCCCGATTCAGTAGATCGCCTGGAGTGGCAGGGGCGCTGGGATGTCCCCCACGCTGGCTAGGCGATTCCCCGTAGGTCCTAGGGACACGCCCCTACCTGCGACTACCTCCACTGCCCGTACTGTCGGAAATCAAAGTCGGACCACCCCCTTTCCGTGGTTACGGCCATGATACGTGGTCCGTCAGGACGACCACCAGGGAAGGAGCGTCCATGCAGACGATCACGCCCTACCTGTTGTACGAGGACGGCGCAGCCGCGATCGACTGGCTCTCGAAGGCGTTCGGGTTCGAGGAGCGGCTCCGGTTCGCCGACGACAGCGGGACCGTCACACACGCGGAGCTCACGCTCGGCGACGGCGAGATCTTCCTGGGCCATCCCGGCCCCGACTACCGGAGCCCGAAGGCCCTGGGCGCCTACACGGACCTCACGCACGTGTACGTCGAGGACGTCGACGCCCACTTTGCCCGCGCGCGAGACGCCGGGGCAACGATCCACGCGGAGCCCGAGGACCAGCCCTACGGCGACCGGCGCTACGACGCCGAGGATCTCGAAGGCCACCGCTGGTCGTTCGCGCAGCTCCTGCGCGAGATGCCGGCCGAGGAGTGGGGAGCGACCTCGGCCTAGGAACGCGGGTCTTCGGCCACGACGACCTTCACTGCGTCCGGGGCCGTCTTCGCCACGACCGAATAACGGTTGGTGCTGGCGACGACCTGCTCGATGTCGGGCACGACGTGCCCGGAGACGACGGCGAAGTGCGTCGGCTCGGCCCTGACCGCCTCGTACTCGGACATCGTCAGACTGATCGGGTCCGTGCAGCCTTCGTCACCGCACTCGCAGAGGTAGTCGGTCGCCTCGACCGTCGCGAGGCCGACGTTCACCTGCTTGATGCGCTCGTTGACCTCGCGGAAGAGGGTCTCGTTCCGGGCGACCCGCTCTTCTCTCGCTCCCATCGGGGCCAGTCTAGTCCCGAAGGGGCTAAGGCACGACGACGCGCACGACGCCGTCGTCGACCTGCACCTCGAACGTGTCGACCGGGATGTACGCGGGAAGCGTCAGCGCCCGGCCCGTCCGAACGTCGAAGCGGGAGCCGTGCCGCGGGCAGATGGCCACGCACTCGGCGGGCTCGAAGTCACCCTCGCAGAGCGGCCCGTCGTCGTGTGAGCAGCGGTCCTCGATCGCGTAGAACTCGCCGTCGCAGTTGTAGACGCCGATCGTGAGCTGGCCGTCGCGCACGATTCTCACCTCGCCCGGCGGGAAGTCCTCGACCGGGCCGACGATCAACTCGCCCACGACTAGGAGAGCTCGAGCTCCTCGAGCCCGGCCCACTCGTCGGGGAGCGGGGTCCCTTTGCCCTTGTGCAGCGCGACCTTGAGAACGCCCAGGCCGAGGAGGGCGCACTTGAGGCGAACCGGCGAGAGCGGGATGCCGACCTCTTCCAGGAGCTCGTCGCGGGACATGGTGGCGACCTCCTGGGCCGTGCGGCCCTTGACCATGTCCATCAGCATCGAGGTCGCCGCCTGGCTGATCGCGCAGCCCCGCCCCTGGAACTTGACGTCCGCGATCGTGTCGCCCTCGAAGGCGACTGCGATCGAGACCTCGTCGCCGCAGAGCGGGTTCTGCCCCTCCGCCACGGCGTCGGCGTCGTCGATGACCCCGTGCCCGTGCGGGTTCTTGTAGTGGTCGAGGATGACCTCGCGGTAGAGGCTGTCGAGCTCGCTCATCTATGAAAAGAGCTTACGCGCCTTGAGCAGGCCGTCGACGAGGCTGTCGATCTCCTCCGGGAGCGTGTAGAGGTAGAAGCTCGCGCGTGTCGTGGCGTTCACGCCCAGCCGTGTCATGAGGGGCTGGTTGCAGTGATGGCCGGCGCGGACTGCGACGCCGTCCGCGTCGACGACCTGCGCGACGTCGTGCGGATGGACTCCCTCGAGGTTGAACGAGACGATGCCCGCACGCCGGTCGGGCGGCGGCCCGTAGAGCGTCAGGCCGGGAACCTCCGACAGCCGCTCCCAGGCGTACATGGTCAGCTCGGCTTCGTGCTCCTCGATCGCCGGAAGCCCGATCTCCGTCAGGTAGTCGATGGCGGCGCCCAGGCCGACCGCCTGCGCGATCGGCGGCGTCCCCGCCTCGTACTTGTGCGGCAGCGTGTTCCAGGTCGTCTTCTCGACGGTGACCTTGCTGATCATCTCGCCGCCGAGCTCGAACGGTGACATCCGCTCGAGTAGCTCCCGCTTCCCCCACAGGACGCCGATGCCGCTCGGACCGCACATCTTGTGCCCCGTGAAGGCCAGGAAGTCGCAGCCGAGCGCGCGAACGTCCAGCGGCCTGTGCGGAGCAGCCTGCGCAGCGTCGACCACGACGACGGCGTCGCGCTCGTGCGCCCAGGCCGAGATCCGCTCGACCGGGTTGATCGTGCCGAGCGAGTTCGAGACCAGCCCGACGGCGATGAGCTTCACGCGCCCGCGCTTCTCCAGCTCCTCGAGCGCGTCGAGGCGAAGCTCCCCGTTGTCGTCGATCGGGATGGCCGCGAAGTCGGCGCCCGTGCGCCCGGCGATGTACTGCCACGGAACGAAGTTCGAGTGGTGCTCGAGCTCGGTGGCGAGCACGAGGTCACCGGGGCCGAGGTTGTCGAGGCCCCAGGCGTAGGCGACCAGGTTGAGCCCTTCGGTCGCGTTGCGCGTGAAGATGACCTCGGCAGTCGTCTCGGCGTTCACGAACGCCTGCGCCTTCCGGCGGGCGCCGTCGTAGGCCGCGTCTGAGCGGAGCCCGAGCTCGTAGACGGCCCGGTGGACGTTCGCGTACGACGTCTCGTAGAAGTCGCGCAGCGTGTCGAGCACCTGGCGCGGCTTCTGCGAGGAGTTCGCCGAGTCGAGGTAGGCGAGCGGCTTGCCGTGAATCTGCTGCTCGAAGATGGGGAAGTCGGCGCGCAGCTTGCGCGCGTCGAGCTTCGGCTGAGCCGTCACGGCCATGGGACCTATCGTACCGACGGCCTTCCGGCGCTCACGTACGCTGGTTGTGCATCTCGGTATCCATTCCGACCGCTTGATTCTGGAGGAGACGGAGCATGGACCGATTCACCGGCGGTTGCCTGTGCGGCAACGTCCGAATCGAGGCGTCGGGACTCCCCTACCGGGTCGGCATTTGCCACTGTCTCGACTGCCGCAAGCATCATGGCGCCCTTTTTCACGCCTCCGCGGTGTTCCCCCAGGATGCGGTGACGATCGACGGCGAGACACGCGACTACCTCGGGCGGTTTTTCTGTCCCCGCTGCGGCTCCTCCGTTTTCGCACGCAGCGCAGACGAAATCGAAGTGAACCTGGGATCCCTGGATTCCCCTGACCAACTGAGGCCGACCTACGAGCTCTGGACCATCCGTCGCGAGTCCTGGTTGCCGCCGTTTCCGCTCGAGAGACGATACGACCGCGATCGTGACGCCACGGGTCGCGGCGCGTGACCGGCCGCGTGCGGTCACGCACGCTGAGGCCGCTCGAGCGCAGCCGCCTGCCAGACGAAGCCCTTGGACTCCGCGACGAGCGCGAGCCCGTGCCGCTCAGCGGCTGCGACGACGCGCTCCGGCGAGTGCACCCAGGAGCGGTACTCCCAGCGGAGCACTCGCGCGAGGACGTTCATCGTCCCGAAGACCAGCCGAAGCAGCGGGCGCGGGCGGGGGAAGCTCATGACCAGATACCGCTGCGCGCGCCCGGCTGCGGCTCCGACGAGGGCCTCGTAGTCCGGATAGCAGCAGACGACGCGGTGCATGATCACGGCGTCGGCCGGGCCGGCCAGCTCCGGGTCGCTGACGACGTCGCCCAGGCGCCGGTCCACCCGGTCATCGAGGCCGCGCTCGCGAAGCAGCTCGTGCGCCGCGGCCTCGTATTCCGGCGAGAGCTCGAGGTTCGTCGCGCGAGCTGCGCCCATCCTGAGCAGCTCGACCTGGATCGCCCCGACGCCGCCGCCGATCTCGAGGAGGGAGGCGCCGTCGATCCCGCGCTCACGCAGGAAGCCGACCATCCGCTCGGCGGTGTCGTCCAGCCCTTTGCGCTCGTAGCGCCGCACGTCCCTGCGGGCGGCACGCTTGGAGAAGAGGGAGGTGTAGCCGCGCGGAGGCTGGCAGCAACTCAAGGCGGCTAGGCCGCGAGGAGGCGCGCCTCGAGCACACTCTGGAGCGCGTCGCGCACCGGCTCGAGCTCGATGCGGTCGAAGATCTCCTGGTAGAACCCGCGCACGATCAGTAGCTGGGCCTCTTCCTTGGAGAGCCCGCGGGCCATGCAGTAGAAGAGCTCGTCGCGGTTCACCTGCGAGACGGTGGCGCCGTGCGTGCACCGGACGTCGTTGGCGAGGATCTCGAGGCCGGGAATCGAGTCCGCGTGCGCGTCGGGCGACAGCAGCAGGTTGCGGTTCTCCTGGTAGGCGTTGGTGCGCTGCGCGTCCTTCGCCACCTTGATCATCCCGCGCCAAACGGCGGTGGCCTTGTCGCGGAGCACACCCTTGAACGCGAAGTCCGAGGTCGTGTTCGGCGCCAGGTGAGCCTGGAGCGTGTCGTAGTCCAGGTGCTGCTCGCCGTCGGCGAAGTACGCGCCGGTCACCCGCGAGGTCGCGCCGGCGCCGGCGAGGTCGTTCTCGATCGTGACCTTGCCCTTGCGGGAGCCGAAGCCCCCGGCGACCCAGTCGAGCTCGGCGTCGCGGGCAACGGTGGCGCGGTGCGTGGCGAAATGCCACGTCTCGCGGGAAAGGTTCTGGATGGAGACGAACTCGAGCTTCGCGCCTTCCTCGACGAAGATCTCGGAGACCGCGTTGGAGTAGGACTCCAGGTCGGTCGAGGCGGACGCCGACTCCTCGATGAGCGTGAAGCGCGCGCCCTTTTCGGCGACCACGAGGAGGCGCCAGAAGTGGGCTCCGCCCGGCGTCGAGTTGCCGACGCGGACGTAGAGCGGCTTCTCCAGCTCGACGCCTGCGGGGACATGGACGAGGAGGCCGTGCTTCCAGAGCGCCGCGTTGTGCGCCGTGAGCTTGTCGGTGGCCTCGACGAGGGTCCCGAGCTTCTCGTGGTCTTCCAGCGGCGCGAACGTGATCCCCTCCGGAGCGCGGACGATCTCGATGCCGCCTTCGGTCGCCTCGGCGACACCGGCCGCGTCGATCTCGAGCATGCTCTCGCCGCCCGAAACGGCCTGGGCGCCGTTGACCGAGAACGCCTCCGGGTCGAACCCCCGCAGGTTCGTGAAGCGCCAGTGCTCGTCCGAGGTGCTCGGGAGCGGCAGCGCGTGGTAGCGCTCGAGTGCCTGCTCCCTACTCACTCGGCGCGTACCTCCTGTGCAGCATGAGCGCGTTGCCGTCCGGATCGCGGAAGAACGCCATGTGGCAGACGCCCGTGTCCAGCGTTTCGCCCTGGAAGTCGACGCCCTTCGCCTCGAGCTCGCGCCGCGCCTCGGCGACGTTCGGAACCCGCAGCGCGATGTGCGCCGTGTGCGGCCCCGTGAAGGGCTGGCCGACGTTGGACGGGTCGACGAGGTACAGGCTGACGTTGCCGGTCTCGAACTCCGGCCAGCCAACGACGCCGGGTGTCCGCACCAGACCCAGCGTCTCCTCGTAGAACTGCGTGGAACGCTCGAGGTCTGTGACCGGCACGGACACGAAGTCCGTCCGCTCGACGATCAACCGACCGAACCCTCCATCTGTAACACGGGGGAACCCATGGTTCCCCCGTGGGCCCCCTCCTTCGAAGCCCACGTGCTACCCAACGGATCCCTCCATCTGCAGCTGGATGAGCCGGTTCAGCTCGACCGCGTACTCGAGCGGGAGCTCCTTCGTGATCGGCTCGACGAAGCCCGAGACGATCATCGCGGCCGCCTCGGCCTCGGAGAGCCCGCGGCTCATGAGGTAGAAGAGCTGCTCCTCGCCGATCTTCGAGACGGTGGCCTCGTGCCCGACGTCCACGTCGTTCTCGTCGATGCGGATGTACGGGTACGTGTCCGTGCGCGACTCGTCGTCGAGGATGAGCGCGTCGCAGACGACCTTCGAGCGCGCGCCGTGAGCGCCCTTGGCCACCTCGAGGAGCCCGCGGTAGCTGGAGCGGCCGCCGTCCTTCGAGATCGACTTGGACGTGATCACCGAGGTCGTATTCGGCGCGACGTGGACGGCCTTGCCGCCCGCGTCCTGGTGCTGGCCGTCGCCCGCGAAGGCGATCGAGAGCACCTCGCCGTGCGCGCCCTCGCCCATGAGCCAGATGGCCGGGTACTTCATCGTCTGCTTCGACCCGAGGTTCCCGTCCACCCACTCCATGGTCGCGTTCTCGTAGGCGACCGCGCGCTTCGTGACGAGGTTGTAGACGTTGTTCGACCAGTTCTGAATCGTCGTGTAGCGGCAGCGACCGCCCGGCTTGACGATGATCTCGACGACCGCCGAGTGCAGCGAGTCGGTCGTGTAGATCGGGGCGGTGCAGCCCTCGACGTAGTGCACGTAGGCGCCCTCGTCCACGATGATCAGCGTGCGCTCGAACTGGCCCATGTTCTCCGCGTTGATGCGGAAATAGGCCTGGAGCGGCATCTCGATCGAGACGCCGGGGGGCACGTAGATGAACGACCCGCCCGACCAGACGGCCGAGTTGAGCGCGGCGAACTTGTTGTCGTTCTGCGGGATGATCGTCCCGAAGTACTGGCGGACGAGCTCCTCGTGCTCGCGCAGGCCCGAGTCCATGTCGAGGAAGAGCACGCCCTTCGCCTCGAGGTCGGCCTGGAGCTTGTGGTAGACGACCTCCGACTCGTACTGCGCGCCGACGCCGGCGAGGAACTTGCGCTCGGCCTCCGGGATGCCGAGGCGATCCCAGGTCTGCTTGATGTCGGGCGGCAGGTCCTCCCAGGACTTCGCCTGGTTCTCGGTCGGCTTGATGTAGTAGTAGATGTTGTCGAAGTCGATGCCCGAGAGGTCGCCGCCCCATTCGGGCATCGGACGGGCCATGAAGTAGTCGTAGGACTTCAGACGGAAGTCCCGCATCCACTGGGGCTCGTCCTTGTGCGCCGAGATCGCCTCAACGATCTCGCGCGAGAGCCCGCGCTGCGACTTGAAGAAGTAGTTCTCGGGATCGTGAAAACCGAACTTGTAGTCGTTGCCGATCTCCGCAACGACCTGGGTCTCTGGAGTGACGATCTCTGGAGTCGCCATCAGGCTGCCTCCTCCTCTACTCCGAAAGCCTTGTAGCCCTCGGCTTCGAGCTGCTCGGCGAGCTCGGGCCCGCCTTCACGAACGATACGCCCGTCGACGAACACGTGCACGAAGTCGGGCTTCACGTAGTTCAGGATCCGCTGGTAGTGCGTGATCACGAGAGCGCCCGTCTCGGGGCCGACGAGGCTCCGCACGCCCGACGCAACGACCCGTAGGGCGTCGATGTCGAGGCCGGAGTCGGTCTCGTCGAGCACCGCCATCCGCGGGCGGAGCATGGCCATCTGCAGGATCTCGACACGTTTCTTCTCGCCGCCCGAGAAGCCGTCGTTGAGATACCTGCCGGCCATCTCCTTCGGAACCTGGAGCTCCTTCATGGCAGCGTCGAGCTGCTTGCGGAACTCGGGAATCTTCACGGGGTCGTCCTCGCCGCCGTTCGCGGCCTTGCGCATCGCGTTGACGGCCGAGCGCAGGAAGGCCGCCACGGTCACGCCCGGGACGGCGTGCGGGTACTGGAACGCGAGGAAGAGGCCGCGCTGCGCGCGCTCGTCCGCCCCGAGCTCCAGGATCGACTCGCCGTCGAGGAGGATGTCCCCGCCGGTGATCTGGTACGCGGGGTGTCCCATGAGCGCGTACGCGAGCGTGGACTTGCCCGAGCCGTTCGGGCCCATGATCGCGTGCACCTCGTTGGAATCCACGGCGAGGTCGAGCCCGCGGACGATCTCGGTCCCGTCCTCGGTGGCGACGTGCAGATTTTTGATCTCGAGCAGAGACAATGCTTGTAACACCCCGGTGTCTATCGGGAAACGGCTTGGAGAGCCGCTTCGTGACAGGGACAGTGTAGCTGCTGGCGTGTGGCGGCCATCCGCTCTCATGCTGGTATCCTGAGTCCATGCCCGGAAACATCGGCTGGCAGGGAATCGTCATCATCCTGCTCGTCCTGCTCCTCATCTTCGGCCCCAAGCGGCTCCCGGAGATGGGCCGCTCGATCGGTCACGGAATTCGCGAGTTCAAGGACTCGCTGACGGGGAACGACGACGACGAGCCCGAGCGCGTCGAGATCGCCGAGCCCGCCTCCACCGTCACGTCCGAGGACCGCACGAAGCAGCCCGAGGGCGAGCGGGTCCCGAGCAGCAAGACCTAGGGACCTCCGATGCCCCGCCTGCCGCGGCGCCTCGGGCATGCCGACCGCGTCACGCTGGTCGAGCACCTCGACGAGCTTCGGACGCGCATCATCATCTCCGGCGTCGCGCTCCTCGGCGCCCTCGTCTTCACGTGGATCTTCCGCGCGACGATCATCGGCTGGCTGAACCGGCCGCTTCCGTTGCGCTGCATCACGGGGCCTGAGACGGGCGTCGAAATCTGCGCCAAGCCGGAACCGCTCACCTTCAACCCGCTGGAGGCCTTCTCCACGTCGTTCAAGGTCGCGTTCCTCGCCGCCCTCGCAATCGCGCTGCCGATCCTCCTCTGGCAGCTCTGGGGCTTCCTGGCGCCCGCCTTCGAGGAGACGAGCCAGACCGTGGTCGCGAAGCTCGTCGTCGCCGGGACGATCCTCTTCGTCGCCGGCGCCTCCTTCGCGTACTGGGTGGCGCTGCCGGCCGCGATCCCCTTCCTCCTGGACTTCGACAGCGAGCTCTACCGCAACGAGATCCGCGCCGGCCCCTACTACTCGTTCGCCGCGACGAGCATCTTCGGGATGGGCATCCTCTTCGAGCTGCCCATCGTGATCCTCGCCCTCGTTCGCCTCGGGATCACCTCCTCCGCGCAGCTTCGGCGCAACCGCCGCATCGGCCTCGGGCTCTGCGTGGTCGCGGGCGTGCTCCTGCCCGGCGTCGACTTCGTGTCCACGGCCATCCAGACGATCCCGATTCTCCTGCTCTTCGAGATGTCCATCTGGGTTGCGGCCTTCTTCGAGAAACGCTGGGCCAACCAGATCGCAGCCCGCCGAGAGGCGTTCGCGAGCTCCGAGCGGTAGTGAGCCCGGTCGTCTACGAGGCCGACTGGGTCGTCCCGGTCGAGGGGGAGCCCGTGCGCGAGGGCGGGGTCGCGGTCGCCGACGGGCGCATCGTCGCCGTCGGCCCGGCCGCCGACCTCGAGGGAGAGCGGAGGCGCTTCGACGACGCGGTCATCGTCCCCGCCTTCGTGAACGCGCACTCCCACCTCGAGTACGCGGTCTATGCGGGCTTCGGGGACACGCTGTCGTTTGCGCCCTGGATCGCCCTGCACATCCAGCGGAAGGCCCGGCTCCTCGACGGCGACGCGGTCGCGATCGCGCGCCTCGGCGCCGCGGAGTGCCTGCGCTCGGGGATCGGGACGATCGCGGACGCCAGCTTCACGGGAGCGGCCGCGCCGGCGTGTGACGAGCTCGGGCTGCGCGCCCTTGTGGCGCTCGAGGTGTTCGGCGCCGACCCGGACGCCGCGCTCGAGCGCTTCGAGAGCCTGCGTGAGGCTATCGAGGGATCCCTCTCCGACCGCGTCAGGCTCGGGGTCTCCCCGCATGCGCCCTACAGCGTCAGCGCGGACGTCTATGCCGCGTGCGCCGGCCTCGGTCTCCCCGTCGTGACGCACTTCGCCGAGAGCGAGGCCGAGCAGGAGTGGCTCCTCCACGGCACCGGCCTCATGGCCGAGGCGCCGGGCGTGCCGGTCGCCCCGGCCGGCGAAACGGGGATCCGCCTCCTCGCGGGACGGGGCCTGCTCGGCCCCACTGTCCTCGCCGCACACTGCGTCCACGTGGAGGCCGACGAGATCGCGCTCCTCGCCGAGCACGACGTGGCGGTCGCCCACTGCCCACGCTCGAACGCCATCCTCGGATGTGGCGCCGCGCCTCTTGCGGAGATGCGCGCCGCCGGTGTCCGCGTCGGCCTGGGAACCGACAGTCCCGCCTCGACGCCGTCCTTCGACCTCTTCGAGGAGATGAGGACGGCCGTCTACACGGCCCGCGTCCGGGAGCGCCGGGCCGACGCCCTTACCGCGAACTCGGCGCTGGAACTCGCTACTCTTGGCTCAGCGCGCGCGCTCGGGCTCGACACCGAGACGGGCTCGCTCGCCCCCGGAAAGCGCGCCGACCTGACCGTCGTCTCGCTCGCCGGGTCGCCGTTCCTCCCCTGGGAGGAGCCAACCACCGCCGTCGTCTTCGGCGGCTCGCCAGACCGGGTGCTCCTCACCCTCGTCGACGGCGAGGTTCGATACGAGGAAGGAGGATTCGAATGGCAAGATCTTCGACGCAGCGCAAGCGCCGCACGCGGCCGCCTGCTCAGCGAAGCGCCGCCAGCGCCGAAGATCTGATGTTCTTCCCGAAGCTTCGGCGTCGGGCGAAATGGGTCTTCCTCTTCCTCGCGATCGCCTTCGCCGGCAGCTTCGTCTTCTTCGGCGTCGGCGCCGGCGGTTCGGGAATCGGCGACTACCTCTCGGACCTCCTCAACACGCAGGCCCAGACGGAGGGCCCGAACCTCGAGGACGCGCGCAAGGCGGTGCAGGAGAAGCCGAACGATCCCCAGGCGCGCCTCGACCTCGCGACCGCTGCGCAGCGCGACGGCGAGACCGACGAGGCGATCGCAGCACTCGAGCGCTACCGCACCATGCGCCCGGAGGACGCCGACGCGCTCCGCACCCTCGCCGCGCTCTACGCGCGCCAGATCGGGGATGCTCAGGATCGCGCGACGATCGCCTCGAACGAGGCTGCCGAGGCTTCGCTGCCGAAGACGTTCGCCCCCGAGGACAGCCCCTTCCTCCAGGAGATCCTCGGCAACGAGATCACCGACTCCGTCAGCGCCCAGGCAGAGGCACGGGCCAACGCTGCCAACTCCGAGGTGCAGAGCAGCGCGATCCTGCAGCAGAACGTCCTCGCCGACCTGACCGAGCTCGTGGACGACGAGCCCCTTCTCTTCCTCCAGCTCGCCCAGGCCGCCGAGACCGCGCAGGACTACCCGACCGCTGTCGAGGCGTACGAGACCTTCCTGGACAAGGCGCCCAACAACCCGAACGCGGAGCTCATCGAGCAGCGCGTGGAGAGCCTCAAGGTCATCGCCGGCCTCGACCAGGGCGGCACGGGCGACGAGGGCGCGGGGGGTTCGGGAGCCGGGTCGGACGGGGAATAGAGCGGCTAAGGTACGCACCCGCGACTCAGGAGAAGGGGCACATGAACTTCGACATCAAGACGGAGCAGGCTGGGGACGACGTCTACGTCATCGCCCTGACGGGCGAGATCGACCTCTACACCGCCCCCGAATTCAAGCAACAGCTCCTCGATGTGATCGACAAGGGTGGCAAGGAGGTCGTCGTCGACCTCACCGACACGACCTTCATCGACTCGACGACGCTCGGCGTGCTCGTCGGCGGCGTGAAGCGGCTGCGGCCGAACGAGGGCCAGCTCTCGATCGTCTGCAGCGACCGCAACATCACCAAGATCTTCGAGATCACGGGGCTCAACAGGGTCTTCCCGATTCACGAGACCCGCGCGGAGGCGCTCGAGAGCGTCGGCGCCGCCGGAGCACCGCGTCCGTAGACCGTGGCGCGCCGGCTCGCCGTCCTGCTGCTTGCGCTCGCCGCTCTCGGGATCGCGGGCTGCGGCGGTGACGACGAGGTAACGGGCCTCGACGGCGCCAACACGGGCAGCGGCAAGGAGCTCTTCGTCCAGAACTGCGGCTCGTGCCACACGCTCGCCGACGCGGGGACTGTGGCCAACGTGGGGCCGAACCTCGACACGGCGCTCGGCTTTTCGTGCAAGCAGGGCTTCGCCGAGGACACGATCTTCTCGGTCGTCCTCGGGCAGATCGACCTCGCCGCGCCGCCCATGCCGGCGGACATCGTCACGGGCCAGGACGCAGTCGACGTGGCGGCCTACGTCGCGAGCGTCGCCGGGAAGGACATCGAGGGCTGCGACCCGAGCGGCGACAGCGGCACGACGACCGCCGAGACGACGACCGCCGAGACCTCGGGCTAGGAGGGTTTGGCGGAACGGTGCTCGCCGTCGGGGTGCGATGGTCGTTCCGAGGCAAGGACGCAGGGAGCGTTCGTAGCGAATGAGCTACGGGCGCGACTGAGGACGCAGTCCTCGGGGCGAGCAGCGCGGCCCGGCGGCACCGCCACCTTTCGCCGAACCCTCCGGTCAGCCGGCCTCCCGCTCCGCCTCGAGATCGACGACGACGTGCGTGATGGGAACGTCGTAACGTTCTGACGCGCGCGCGATGATCTTCTTCTCGAGCCAGTTCGAACGCCCGGGCGGATGCGTCGAGATGACGATCTCGTCGGCGCCGAACGTCCGAAGCGCGTCGTCCATCGCCTGGATCGGGTCGGCGTCGCCGACCTCACCCCGGGCCTCGACACCGGCGGCGGAGAGCGCGCCGAGCGACTCCTCCAGGCGGTCCTGGGCCAGCGCGCGGGCGCCGTCCTCGTCCGAGGCCCAGTGGCGAAGCGGCGAGTTGAGCGCTGGACAGACCACGAGGACGTCCGCGTCGCCCTCTGCACGGCGGACGACCTCGCCGCGCAGGGCGCGGCCGGCGACGGTCTCGTTCGCGACGACGAGGATGCCGCGGCGGTCTCCGCCTCCGTGGGCGAGCACGGGATGCTCTGCTTCCTTCGGCGCACCCTTGATGTAGAACGCGAGACCGACGGCAAGGACGAGGAAGACCCCGAGGGCGACCCAGCCGCCGAAGATGACCCCCGCGACGGCCACGACGGCGAAGAGCCCCGCGCACACGAGCACGAAGCTGAAGGCCTCAGCTTCACTCCGGAACGGGTTGCGCATGACGCGCCTCCTTGTGCCGGCCTACGGCGCTAGATCACGTAGACCGTGACGTACACGACGATCCACATTACGTCGACGAAGTGCCAATAGATCCCTGGTAGCTCGACGCCCAGGTGTTTCTCAGTCTCCGGGCCGAAGTGTCCCTTCGTCGAACGGATCAGCGCGTAGAGCAGGAGATTCAGCCCAACGAAGACGTGGAGACCGTGGAGTCCGGTGAGCCCGTAGAAGGTCGACCCGAATGCGTTGTCGTACGGCGCGAAGCCGAGGCGCGTGTACTCGCGCGCCTGGATGAGCAGGAACGTGAGCCCCAGCAGGAACGTAAGGGTCAGCCCGGCGATCAGCCCCGACCGGTTGCCGCGCTTCACGGACTGGAGGGCCCAGTGCATCGTGAAGCTCGAGGTCACCAGGATGACCGTGTTCAGGAAGGCGAGGTACACGGGGAGGTCGTAGCCCTCGGGCGGCCAGCCCCCGTCGCCGCCGACAACGACCCTCGCGAAGAAGTACGCACTGAAGAACGAGCCGAAGAGCATCACCTCGGAGGCGATGAAGAAGTAGATCCCGAGGAGGCGCGAATCGACGCGCGAGCTCTGGTGCGCCACCGGCGGGTGGTCGTGGGAATGCTCGAGTGTCGCCACTAGGTGAGCGCCTCCGCCTGCTCGGGCTCGACGACGACGTGCTTCACCGGCAGCTCCGCGCCGCTCTCGATGCGGCCGACCACGTTCCGGCGCAACCAGCCGGAGCTTGCCTCCGGGAAGGTCGAGACGATGATCTCGTCGACCTGCTCGTCGTGGACGGCGTTCATCGCGGCCGTCACGGGATCGTGATCGCCGAGGTGGCCCGTCGCCTCGATGCCCAGCGCCTTCAGCTCGGCGAGTGCGAGATCGAGCCGCCGCTGGACACCGGGCTGGTCGGCAGGGGCCACGAGGGTGAACTCGACCGGGCCGGCCTGGGCGCGCTCGCGGAGCGCCGCGAGGAGCGGCCCGCCGACGATGGTCTGGTTCGCGATCACGAGCACGTGCGCGCGCTCGCGCTCGGAGGCGAGATCGACCTCGACGTGGGAGACCGGGATCTCTCCCGCCGCCTTCCGGGCCCGGTCGACGAGACCGCCGCGCAGCCAACTCGAGCGGACGGCGCCGGGATGGGTGGAGATGATGACCTCGTCGACGGGCGCGTACTGGTGCAGCGCGTCCCTGAGCGCCTGCAGCGGATCGGGGTCGACCACGGCGCCGCGCGCCGCGATCCCCGCCTCGTGGAGGAGGTCGAGGGTCCTGCGCAGGCGGCGGTCGGCGCTCGAGCGGCGGCTCTCCTCGTAGACGACGTAACCGGCGCGCGGATCGTTCTGCGGCGAGACGACCGTCACCCGGATCGGGCCCGCGGAAGAGCGCTCCTCGATCGCGTCGAGCAGCGTCTTGCCCGCCACGGTCTCGTTCGCGAGGACGAGGATGTGGCGCGGGCGCTCACCTGCAGGCTCGGGGGCCTTCTCCGCGTACGGGTCGACGTCGCTCATGCCTCGACCTTCTCCCGTTCCTCCACGTGGGCGCGGTCGCCGTTGAGAACGGCATGGCGCGCTCCGCGGACGCCGTACTCGTACGGGCTCCCGACCACCTGGGGGATCTCGTCGAAGTTGAAGATGGGCGGCGGCGAGGACACCTGCCACTCGAGCGTCAGCGCGCGCCACGGGTTGCTGGGGGCCGGCTCGCCGCGTCGCCAGCTCACGATCATGTTGTAGAGGAAGACGATCGTCGAGGCGCCCAGGCCGAACGACGCGATCGAGATGACCATGTTCCAGTTCCCGAACTCCGGCGCGTAGTCGGCCACCCGTCTCGGCATCCCCTGCAGGCCCACCCAGTGCATCGGGAAGAAGGTGACGTTGAAGCCGACGAACGTCAGCCAGAAGTGGATCTTGCCCAGGCGCTCGTTGTACATCCGCCCGGTCATCTTCGGATACCAGTAGTAGATGCCCGCGAAGATCGTGAAGAGCGAGCCGCCAAAGAGCACGTAGTGGATGTGGGCGACGACGAAGTACGTGTCGCTCGCGTGGATGTCGACCGGAACCGAGCCGAGGTAGATGCCCGAAAGGCCGCCGATCACGAACATCGACACGAAGCCCAGTGCGAACAGCATGGGCGTCTTGAAATGGAGACGCCCCTCCCACAGCGTCGCCAGCCAGCTGAAGACCTTGATCCCCGTCGGCACCGCGATCACGAGCGTCGTCACCATCATCGGGATGCGGATCCAGGGCTGCATGCCCGAGACGAACATGTGGTGGGCCCAGACCGAGAACCCGAGGATGAGGATCGCCATCAGCGAGAGCGCCATCAGGCGGTAGCCGAAAATCGGCTTCCGTGCAAAGACGGAGATCACCTCCGAGGCGATGCCGAAGCCGGGCAGCATCATGATGTAGACCGCCGGGTGGGAGTAGAACCAGAAGATGTGCTGGTAGGCGACGATGTCGCCGCCGAGCTGCGGATTGAAGAAGTTCGTGTGCAGGACCCGGTCGAACATGATGAAGAACTGCGAGCCGGCCACGAACGGGGTCGCGAGCACCACGAGCGTCGAAGTGGCGAAGTTCGCCCAGACGAGGAGCGGCATGCGCCAGAAGGTCATTCCGGGCGCACGCATGGTGATGATCGTGACCAGGAAGTTGAGCGCGGTCATGATCGAGGACGCCCCGGCCCACTGGACGCCCATCTGGAACATGAGGTTCCCGTCCGCCTGATGCACCGCTAAGGGGACGTAGTTCGTCCACCCTGCGGCGAACGCGCCTCCCTCGGGCACGAGGTAGCTCGACAGCATGATCAGGCCCGCGATCGGCAGCAGCCAGAACGAGAGCGCGTTCAGGCGCGGGAACGCCATGTCCGGCGCGCCGATCATCAGCGGGATGACGTAGTTCCCGAGCCCGGCGAAGGCCGGGATGATGAAGAGGAAGATCATCAGTGACGCGTGCACCGAGAACAGCCCGTTGAACGTGTTCGTGTCCACGTACTGCATCCCGGGACGCGCCAGTTCGGCGCGCATGAACATCGCCATCAGCCCTGCCGCGACGAAGAAGAAGACCGTCGTGACCAGGTACTGGATCCCGATCACCTTGTGATCGGTGTTGACGCGGAAGTAGTCCTTCCACGTGCGCGCGCCGTGACTGGAGTGATCCTCGGGCCGGGTCGGCTTGCCGGAGATCCAGTAGGCCCAGTAGTCGAAGCCACCCAGGCCGGCGAGGAACGCGAGCGGGACGATGACCGTCCAGGCCACGATGAGGACTTGAAGCTCCCAGAGCGGGTCGAAGCCCATGGCCGAGCGCGCCCCGATCACGAGCAGCGTCGCGAAGATCCAGCCGAGCGGCACGGTCCACAGGACCCGGAGCCACCCGGGGCCGGTCAGCCGGCGCAGGCCTCGCCGCGGCGGCGGCGGCGCGTGAGCCGTCTCGTGCTCCACGCCGTGAACCTCGACGGCCACTAGCGCCCTCCTCCGGTCGCCTCGAGCAGGTACTCGACGAGCCCGTCGAGCTGCGGTTCAGTGAAGACTTCTCCGAAATTGTCCGGCATCGCGTCCTCGTAACCCTCCGCGATGCTAGCGCTCGGGTCGACGATCGACTCCATGACGAAGTCGGCGTCGGCGCCCTGGAGGACCTCGTCGAGATTCGGGCCGACCTCCCCGGTCGTGCCCGCATCGGCGAGCGTGTGGCACGAGCCGCACTGCTGGGTGAAGAGCGCCTTGCCCTGCACTGACCCGCCCTCGCGGGCGAGCCGCTGCTGCTCCTCGACCCACGCCTCGAAGTCGGGCATGGAGAGGACGCGCGCCTGCGAGCGCATGACGGCGTGCCCGAGCCCGCAGAGCTCGGTGCAGATGACGTCGTACTCGCCGATCTCCGTCGGCTCGACGACCGTCCGCGTCGTGACTCCCTGGACCGCGTCCTGCTTCATCCGCCATTCAGGTACCCAGAACGAGTGGATCACGTCCTTCGAGGTGATCAGGAACTCCACGGCCTGGTCGACGGGGACCACGAGCTCGCCGGTCGTGAGCGGGCGGCCGCCCTCGACCTCGATGTCCGGATACGTGAACGTCCAGGCGAACTGCTCGCCCGTCACCTCGACCACCCGGTGATCCGAGGGCAGGTCTTCGGACTGCGCGAGCGCGACGCCCGAGTAGATCGCGATGAACGTGACGAGAATCGTGGGGACCAGCGTCCAGACGATCTCGAGGCCCGTGTGCCCGTGGATCGGGCTCCCGTCGTCCATGTCTCCGGGCGGCGCCCTGAACTTGTAGACCGCGTAGGACGTCACACCGGCGACGAGCGCGAAGATGACGACGCAGATGATCGTCACGACCCAGTAGACGGAGTCGATGATCCCCGCCTGCTTGGAGGCAGCGTCAGGCAGCCAGGGTATGAAAACCGCGACGACCGCCAGGGCAGCGCCGACGGCCACCCCGACCAGCGTCATCTGGATGATCGAGCGCTTTCGCACGTAGCAAGCAGGGTCTCGCGGCCCGGGAGAACCCTAACGCACCGTATCCCTGCTTGAGGCTCGACCGTTCTCCTTCTGAACCCCGAAGGAGGCACATCGAGCATGGGTATCGGCGCAAGCATCTTCCTCGTTGCCGTCGGCGCGATTCTCGCGTTCGCAGTGACGGCAGACGTTCAGGGCATCGACATCGCAACCGTCGGCTGGATCCTGATGATCGTGGGCATCGTGGGCTTCCTGCTCTCGCTCGTCTTCTGGTCGACGTGGGGCGGCGTCGGGACCTGGCGACGCGAGACGATCGTTCACCAGGATCCGTACAACCGGCCTCCCTACTAGAGGCCCCTCGCTTCCTCCTCCCTGCCGAGGGGCGGGCTTCGGTCCGCCCCTCGGCGTCTCCGAGCTCCAGGACGTCAAAGCGGGCGCCGTTCGGCGCCCGTCGTGTCGGACCATGAAAAAGGGCGCCGCGCGCTCGAAGCGAGTGCGCGGCGCCCGGCTCCCGAGCCTAGAAGATCAGGATCAGGATGATGATGACGAGAATGAGGGCCAGAAGGCCGCCGCCGATATACATGCTCTCCTCCTAGTTGGTTCGCGGTCTTAACGGAGGAAGCGCGGAAAGAGTTTCGGGCTCGCGCCGAACGGCACTAGGAGGGTTTGGCGGAACGGTGCTCGCTGCCGGGGTGCGATGGTCGTTCCGAGGCAAGGACGCAGGGAGCGTTCGTACCTGGAAGGTACGGGCGCGACTGAGGACGCGGCATCGGGGCGAGCAGCGCCGGCAGCACCGCCGCCGTTTCGTCAAGCCCTCCAAATCAGTTGTGGAGGACGCGGCCTTCCATGCCGCCCGCCACGACCACGACCTGCCCCGTGACGTGCCCGGAGAGCTCGTCGGAGGCGAGCACGACGATCTGGCGCGCGACGTCCTCGGGCTGCGCGACCTTCCGGAGCGCCATCGTCCGCGTCGCCCTGTCGATGACGCTCGGGTCGTCGAGCGTGGAGCGCGTCATGGGCGAGATCGTCCAGCCCGGGCAGACCGCGTTGACGCGTCCGCCGGGGGCGACCCGCACGACCTCGTTCTTGAGGCTGAGGAGGAGCCCCCTCACGATCGCGGACTTGGCCGAGGCGTAGTCGGCGTGGCCGGCCTCGCCGTAGATCCCGGCCGTCGAGCCCACCAGCACGAGGCTTCCTCCGCCGGCGCGCTCCACCTCGCGCAGGAACCCGCGCGCGGTGAGGAACGTGGCGGTGAGGTTGGCCGCGAGCGTCTCCTGCCACCGGTCGAGCGACAGCTCCCACAGCGGCACGTCCTCCTCGGGCCAGACGCCGGCGACGGCGGCGCAGACGTCGAGGCCGCCGAGCTGCTCTCGAGCCTCGGCGAAAAGCCGGTCTGCGTCGTCCTCACGCCGCAGGTCTGCCTGGAGCAGCACCGAGCCCTCGCAGTCGGCCGCGACCGCCTCGGCCCGCTCACGGCCCTGGTGGAAGTGCACGCCGACGCGGCAGCCCTCGGCTGCGAACGCGCGTGCGCAGGCAGCGCCGATCCCGCCGGACGCCCCGGTTACGAGCACGCGCTTGCCTGCCAGCCCCGTCTCCACCGAAGGGAAATGTTTTCACCTCGGGCGAGAAAACTCGACCGGCAGCTGTCGTCGGGTCGCCTAGAGGCGTCTCAGCGAGTGTCACCGCGCCGCGGCTCGGCCCACGGGAATCGGGCGAGACACCGTGGGTCGAGCCGTAGCGCGGCCTGGGCGGAGCTACGAGCGCCGCCACTCGAGACGCTTGCGCTCGTCGACGCGGGAATCCGCACCGAAGAGGACGGCAAGAGGCCCGACTAGCAGGAGAAAGAGGAGGATGAGGGCGATTTCCATACCCTCAGCATCGGCCCGCTGGTCGATTAGCACAAGTCAAGTTATGATTCATTTCGATTATGCGGTCTGATGGATGGCTCGGGGTGGAATTGCGGCATCTCGCCGCGCTTCAGGCGGTCGCCGAGGAGGGCTCGTTCGGCCGGGCCGCGGAGCGCCTCGGCTACACCCAGTCCGCGGTCAGCCAGCAGATCCAGGCGCTCGAGCGGGTGGTCGGGCAGCGGCTCGTCGAGCGGCCGGGCGGACCGCGCCGCGTCTCGCTCACCGAGGCGGGCGAGCTCCTCCTGCGCCACGCAGCCGGCATCGTCGCGCGCCTTCAGGCGGCCCAGGCCGATCTCGCCGCCTTCACCGAGGGGTCGGTCGGCACCCTGCGCGTCGGCACGTTCCAGAGCGTCGGCGCCCGCGTCCTGCCGCGGTTGCTACGGACCTTCACCGAGACGTGGCCGGACGTTTCCATCCAGCTCACCGAGGCCGCCGACGACGGCGCGCTGCTCGACGCGGTCGAGCGGGGCGAGCTCGACTTCACGTTCGTGATGCTCCCGGCCGAGGAGGGCCCGTTCGAGAGCTTCGAGCTCATGCGCGACCCCTACGTCGTCGTCCTGCCCACAGACTCGCCGCTCGCCACGCGTCCGAAGCCCCCTTCGCTGCGCGAGGTGGCGGCGATGCCGCTGATCGGCAACCGCCAGTGCCGCAGCGTCCACCAGATCGAGAACCGCTTCCGAGACGCCGGCCTCGAGCCGCGGATCGTCTTCCGCTCCGACGACAACGGCACGATCCAGGAGCTCGTCGCGGCCGGCGTCGGCGCCGCGCTCGTCCCGCTGCTCACGGTCGACCCGGCCCACGAGGGGACCGTCGTCATCGGGCTCGAGAGCGTGCCGCCCCGCCGCATCGGCCTCGCCTGGCACCGCGACCGCTACCGCTCGCCGGCGGCACGGGCCTTCGTCGACCTCGCCGCGGAGGTGTGCGCCCGCGTCGAAGCCGACCTGATGGGCGAAGCCTCCGCAGCGGCCTAGGGCTGCTCGAGCGACTCGGCGATCTCGATCGCGCGCTCGCGGTCGATCTCGCCCTCGATGCGCACGAGCTTCGTCCCGTGCTCGACGAGGAGCGTGTTGCCCGCGAGCCTGCCCATGTCCTCGCCCATCTCGCCCGTGTCCGTCCTGAAGACGACGAAATGCGGGCCGCCCTCGAGCCAGAGCGCGCGGTTCCCGTCGATCGTGAGGCGTTCGACGGACGTCCCGACATCGACCATCTTGTCGAGGTACCGCGTGTCGATGGCGCCGTCGAACTCCGTCACGAGGATTCCGACACCGGTGTATTGCGAGCGCGGCACGCCGTCCCCGGGCCCGTAGACGAGCGTCAGGCGAAGGCCGTAGGGCTCCTCCGCCGCGTAGGCGCCGTCGGGCTGTCCCAGCGCGGTGGGCACGAGCACGCCCGGCGACGTCACCCACGGACTGTCGTCCTGGATGGGAAGCGCGTCCCCCAGGAGAAGCTCAGGCGGCGCCGGATCGGGCGTCGGAACGGTCGGGAGCGACTCCACCCGCTGCACGGTCGCACCGCGGAGCCCGAAGAATTCGAGCACAGCCGTGCGCGCCGGGGGGACGGCCATGACCGCACCGACCGCCACGGCGAGGACCGCAAAGGCCAACACGAGCGCCCGGCGGCTGGGGCGCCGGCGCTGAGGGCGCGTGTCGGCGAGGCGCCGCTGCACCGCCTCGGAGACGTCGGGCGCCTCGGGGAAGGCCAGTCCGTCGCCCAGCAGGCGGAGGGAGCGCTCGAGCTCGGTCATCGCTCCACCTCCATCCGCTCGCGGAGGCGGTCGAGCGCCCGCGACGTCCGGGACTTCACGGTGCCGCGCCGCCAGCCGAGGGTCGCCGCGGTCTCCTCCTCGGAGAGCCCGAGGAAGTACCGGCAGCCGATCACCAGGCGATCGTCCTCACGCAGGTCGTTCACGGCAGCCAGCAGCTCCTCGCGCATCTCGGCGTCCAGGAGGGCCGCCTCGGGGGACGGGACCGCGCCCCCCGAGAGCGGATCCTCGGCCGCGCGCAGCGCAAGCCGTTCGCGCCGGCCGGCCGATCTGCGGCGATTGCGCGCCTCGTTGGCCACGATGGAGAGCAGCCAGGGCCGGAACGGCGCTCCCTGGCGGAAGCGGCCGAGTGCGCGATAGGCCTTGACGAAGGCCTCCTGCACGGCGTCCTCGGCATCGGCTGCGGAGCCGGTGATGAGGTACGCGGTGCGAAACGCGATCGTTTGGTGCTCGTCCACGAGCGTGCCGTACGCACGCGTGTCTCCTTGCTTCGCCTGCGCGACTCGGTCGTCCTCCGCCAGTGGCCGGTCCCCCACTGCACCCGTTCTACACCGAACGAGCGGGAGGAGTTCCGGCGCCGTGCCTACGAGCGCGGGACGAGCTGATAGATCGTGCCGTCCGCCGAGAGCAGATAGAGCTCGCCGTCCAGGTCCTCGGCAAAGGAGGTCAGGCTGCGCACCGTGTACGGATGACCGCGGCGGTTGATCTCGCCGTCCATGTGCGCGACGCTCCAGATCTTGCCCGAGCAGTAGTCGCCGTAGAAGTAGCGGCCCCAGGCCTGGCGGCGGACAGCGGCGCCCCGGTAGACGTAGCCTCCCGTGACCGAACAGCCGTCGTCGTGCGTGTACTCCGTGATCGGCTCGACGAGCGTCCCCGCGGGAGTCAACGGCTTGTCCTCGAAGGGCGCGGAGCCTTCGAAGACGTCCCAGCCGAAGTTGTGGACGTCGCCGACCTGGTCGGACGCGACGAAGTCGACCTCCTCGACGGCGTTCTGGCCGACGTCCCCGATCCAGAGGTCGCCGGTGACCCGGTCGAAGGAGAACCGCCAGGGGTTCCGCAGGCCGAAGCCGACCATCTCCCACTCCGCGCCCGGCGCGTCGACGTCCACGCGCAGGAGCTTGCCCAGCCTGCTGGAGAGATCCTGGGCACGGTTCTCGGGATCGCCGCCGTCGCCGCCGTCGCCCATGCCCACGTAGAGAAGCCCGTCCGGCCCGAAGGCGAGCTGGCCGCCGTTGTGGTTCGCGTAGGGCTGGGGGACGTAGAGGAGCTCGCGGGTCTCGACGGGCTGAGCGCCGCCCGCGCGGTACTCCTTCACGCGCGTGTTGCCCTCGGGGTCGGTGAAGTTGACGTAGAAGAGCCGGTTCGTCTCGTAGTCGGGATGGAACGCCATCGAGAGCAGGCCCTGCTCGCCGCCGTAGGCGATGTCCCCGACCAGATCGAGGAACGGCTCAGGCAACACGTCGCCTCCCTCGACGACGCGGATCCGGCCGATCTGCTCGACGACGTAGAGACGGCCGGGCTCGCCGGGCGCGCCCGTCGCGAACACCGGAGCTTCGAGTCCCGACGCGAATAGCCTGAGCGAGAGCGGGCCTCCGCGGCCGGGCGGACCTCCGGCCTCCGTCTCCCCGGTGTCGCTGCTAGGTGCGGGCGTCGTCTCCGTTGCGCCGGACGAGGTCGGCGGCGCGCCGTCCTGCTCGTCCGAATCGCCGCTGCACCCGGTCAGGAGCAGGAAGACGAGCACGGCGGCGACGAGGCGACCCCCCACCATGCCGTCAGGTTACGGATACGCCCCGCCGGACGAGGCGGTAACCGTTGCGGCTAGGAGGCGCCGGCGACGGCGGGGAACAGCGGCTCGCGGGCCGCGGTGCTCTCTCGCAGGGCCGCGAGCATCTCCGGGATGCCCGCGGAGCCGCCCTCGCCTGCGCGAAGAGCAGCGTGCACCCGACGCTTCGGCCCGAAGGCGATCGGCCGCACGGCCACGCCCGGGTTCACGCGGGTGAGCCCCATGTCCGGCGCGAAGGCGACGCCCGCGCCCGAGGCGACGAGGCTCTGCATCGCCGCGTAGTCGTCGAACTCGAAGCGAATCCGCGGATCGAAGCCGGCAGCGCGGCAGGCGCGCTCGGTGAAGGGATGGCAGGACGAGCGCGGTGTGCTGCGGATCCAGGTTTCGTCGGCCAGGTCGAGCAGCCGCACCGCGCGCTGGCGCGCCACCGGATGCCCTGCGGGAAGCACGATGCGCATCGACTCCTCCAGGAGGGTCTCGAGCGCGATCCGCGGGTCCTCGGGCAGAGGAACGTGGTCGTACTCGAAGACGATCGCGAGGTCCAGCTCGCGCGCGCACAGGCGTGCGAGCGAGATGAGCGGATCCGACTCTGCCACGGTCACCTCGATGTCGGGCCGGACGGCCGTGAAGCGGGCGAGCGCGTCGGGAATGATGCTGACCGCCGCCGTGGTGTTCGCGCCCACGCGCAGCTCGGGAGGCGACCCGGCGAGCTCGCGCAGCTCCGACTCGGCGGCCGCGAGGCGCTCGAGGATCGACTCGGCATGCTCCACGAGCCGCCAGCCGGCGGGGGTGAGGCTGACGCTCCTGGGGCCGCGCTCGACCAGCGGCACACCTGCCTCCCGCTCGAGCTTCGCCACCTGCTGGGAGACGGCGGAGGGCGTGAAGCGGAGCGACTCCGCCGCGCCCGCGATCGACCCGCGCAGGGCGACCTCCCGAAGGACGCGAAGGCGGCGGACATCGAGCATAAGCACAGCTTAACCAAGGACGTAGCAACATGACTGGTCGAAGCGAGCGGCTGCTGGCAGCGTTCACGGAGTGACAGCACTGCGCACGCTCGCCTATCCGCTCAAGCTGGCGTCCGTCCGCATCGCCAGGCGGGCGCCGACGGCGCTCCTCGCGGCCGCGGGCGTGGCTGCGGGCGCGGCGATGATTGCGACCGTCCTGGCCGGCACGGTCGTGGCCAAGGACGAGAGCGTCGGCCGGGCGATCGAGGAGATCCCCGCCGCCCAGCGGGCGGTGCGCGCCGGCTGGTTCGGGATCCCGGCCCAGACCGAGGGGTACTCGACACTCGACGAGAGCGCGCGGAAATCGCTCGCCGGCGCGACCACCGCGGAGCCGTCCGCGCTCGTCCTCTACCGGGAGAGCACGATCGCCGGCCGCTACATCGGCCTCGGCGCGGTGGACGGCCTGGACGACTGGGTGACGCTCCGCTCGGGGCGTCTCCCGCGAACCTGCGAGCCAGAGCGCTGCGAGGTGGTGCGACTGCGAGGCGCCGGGTCGCTCCCCAACGTGGAGGGCCTGCGGCTCGTCGAGGTCGGCACGGCCGCCATCCGCTCGCCTGTCCTCTTCGGCGACTTCGTCGCTCCGGCCGAGACCGAGCGGGCCCGCGCGGCGCTCAGCCCCTTCTACCGCGACGCGATCGACTATCACCGGCCGGCGCCGCCGCCCCTCGTCCTCGCCGAGGGCGTCGAGGGGCTCGTCGACTCGCCCGAGCTCGAGAACGTGTATCGCAGCTACGCCTGGGTCGTCCCGCTCGGTCCCGGCGACGTACGCGCATGGAACATCGACGGCTTCGCCGAGGACGTGGCCCAGGCCCGTACGTCTTTCCAGAACACGTCCTTCGCCGCCGACCTGACCGCGCCGCTCGCCGATCTCCAGAGCGCGTCCGAGTCGAGCGAGGTGGCGGGGCGCAGGCTCCTGCTCGTCGGCGGCGAGTCGGCGGCGCTTCTCTTCGCGTTCGCGATCCTGGCCGCGGTCAGCATGCGCCGCGACACCGAGGCGGCGCGGCGGCGGCTGACGTGGTTCGGCGCCAGGCGCTGGCAGCTCTCCCTCTTCACGGGGACCGAGGCGGCGGCAGTCGCCGTGGTCGGCACGGCCGTCGGCTGGGCTCTCGGGACCGCGGCAGGCGCGGTGGTGGCGTCACGCGCGGGCGCGCCCGTGGGCGAGGTGCTCGCGCACTCGACCCTCTCGAGCACCGGCCTCCTGGTCGCGGCAGCCGTCGCCGGCGCGCTCGCCCTCGTGCTCGTGGCGGCACTGCGGGCCAAGCCCATGGCCTTCGGCCGGCGCTCGTTCTCGGCCCTGGACGCGGCCGCGCTGGGCGCGGTCGCGGTCATCGCCGTCACGCTGCTCCGCGGCGACCTCGACCAGGAGACCCTGGCCCAGGAGTCGGGCACGGCCGCCGCGCTCGTCCTCCTGCCCGGGCTCGTCACCTTCGTCGCCGCGGTCATCTGCGCGCGCCTCCTGCGCCCCGGCCTGCTCTTGCTCGAGCGCGCATCCCGCGGACGGTCGGTCGGGCTGCGCCTCGCCGCCCTCTCGCTGGCGCGCCACCCGGGCCACGCGGCCGTCGCGGCGGCGTTCCTCGTCGTCAGCGTCGGCCTTGCCGTCTTCGCCGAGAGCTACCGCTCGACGCTGGCGCGCGGCCAGGAGGAGCAGGCGGCGTACGCCGTCCCGCTCGACTTCACGCTGCGGGAAGACCTGACCCGGCTCATCCAGGTCAACGACGCCGCCACGCCCGAGCGCCTCGCCGAGTTGGGAGAGGGCGTGCGCGTCGAGCCGGTGCTGCGCCTCTCGGGCAACGTCAGCCGCGCCGGCGGCCGCACGGGCATCACCATCCTCGGGCTCGACCCCGAGGCGATCCCGGCGCTTCGCGGCTGGCGCGACGACTTCAGCGCGGTCTCGCCGGCGACGCTCGCAAGCCGCGTCGAGACCGCCGACGACCCGGAGATCCGGGGACCGGCGATTCCCGACGACGCCTCGCGGCTCGAGGTCGCCGCCCGCGGCGAGGGCGTGGGCCTCACCGCCAGCGTGCAGACGCCGGCCGGCGGCTACGTCCACCTCGTCCTGGGCGATGCCGAGCGGGACGGCTCGACCCTCCGTGTCGCCGTGCCGCCCGAGGCGCGGGGCGGACGCGTCGTCGCCGTGACGCTGAACCCGCCGGTCAGGGTCCAGGAGCGCGGCGGCGAGGGCAGGCCGCGGGAGTTGGCGCTGACGATCGGCCCCCTCATGGCGCAGACCCCCGGCGGCCCGGTCGTCGTCGACCGCTACGAGGACTGGATCGGCGTCAACGGCATCGAGCCGGTTCGCGAGGGCACCGACGTGGCCCTCACGGGAGTGCTCAGCGAGCAGGCCGCAACGCGGTTCCGGCCCACGCAGCCGACCGACGAGGAGCCGGTGCTCGCGATCGCCTCGCCCAGCGTGGCCGCCGCGGCCTCGCCCGGCGGAGAGCTCGTGCTGCGGATCGCCGGCGAGCAGGTCACCGTCCAGGTCGCGGCCGTGGCGGAGCGGTTCCCCGGGACGCGCGACGACTTCGTGGTCGCCGACCGCGAGATGCTCTCGACCGCGCTCAACGCCACGCGCCCGGGCGCGGCCGTGGCGAACGAGGTCTGGCTCGGCGCGGACAGCGAGCCGGCGCGGGACGCGCTTGCCGCCGAGCTCGCGCGCCGGCCCTTCAACGTGCTCGCCGTGGACTCGCGCACGGCCCTCGAGCGCTCGCTGCGCTACGACCCGCTCGCGCGCGGGACGCTCTTGACCCTCCTCGCCGCAGCGATCGTGGCGCTCGGGCTCGCGCTCGTCGGGGTGCTGCTCGGCGTCGTCTCCGACGTCCGGGACGAGCGCGGCGACCTCGACGACCTGGAGGAGCAGGGCGCCAGGCCCGCGCTCCTGCGGCGCGTCGTCCGCTTGCGCAGCCTGGTCGTCGTCGGCGTCGGCCTGGCGGGAGGCCTCGTCACGGCCGCGATCCTCGGCGTCCTCGTCGTCGACCTCGTCGCGGTCACGGCCGACGCACGCGCGACCGACCTGCCCCTCCACGCGACAGTCACGTGGCCCGTGCTCGCGGTCGCCCTGGGCGGGGGCGCGCTCGCGGCCGCAACCCTCGTCACCGCCGCCTCACGCCGGATATGAGCGCCGCCGTCGACATCCGCGATCTCTTCCGCGTCTACCCGGCGCCCGAGGGCGGCGTGGTGGCCCTCCAGGGGCTCACGCTCGAGGTGCAGGAGGGCGAGATCTGCGTCGTGCTCGGCCCGAGCGGCTCGGGCAAGTCCACTCTCCTCCGCATGCTCGCCGCGCTCGACCAGCCGACGGCTGGAAGCGTGCGGGTGCACGACCGCGACCTGACCAGGCTCGGGCGGCGGGGCCGCGCCCGGTACCGCGCAGAGCTCCTCGGCTACGCCGACCAGCACTACTGGCGCGCGCTCGCGGCCGAGCTCGAGATCCGCGAGCTCGTGTCCATCCAGCTCGGGCTCGCGGGAGCAACCGCCCGCGAGCGCCACGTGCGTGCGGACGCCCTGCTGGAGCGGGTCGCGCTCCTCGACCGCCGCCACGCCCATCCCCGCGAGCTCTCGGGCGGCGAGCAGCAGCGGGTCGCCGTCTGTGCGGCGCTCGCACACAAGCCGCGGCTCTTCCTCGCGGACGAGCCGACCGGCGAGCTGGACGCCGCCAGCGCGCGCCTCGTCTACGAGGCGATCGCCGAGCTCGCCCGCGACGGGGGGACGACGACCGTGCTCGTGAGCCACGATCCCGAATCGGCGGCGATCGCCGACCGGATCGTGCGCGTCCGGGATGGACGGGTGAGCGAGGAAGCCGCGCTTGCCGACGGCCGCGACGAGGCGATCGTCGTCGGCCGGGGCGGCTGGCTCCGCCTCTCGGAGGAGCTGCTGCGCCGCACGGGCATTCGCTCGCACGCCACGGCGCGGCTCCACGAGGAGGGAATCGTCCTCGAGGCCGTGCAGGGCGACGACGTGGTCGCGGCGGCAGAAGAGGAGCCGGCGCTTCTCCGCCCGGCGGGCGAGGGCGAGACCGTCGCCGAGGCGCGAGGCCTCTCGCGCACGTACGGCAAGGGCGCCGCGGCGGCCTCCGCGCTGCTCGAGCTGGACGCGGCCTTCGTCGGCGGGCGCCTGACCGCCGTCACCGGGCCGTCCGGCTCGGGCAAGACGACGCTTCTGCACCTCCTGGCGGGAACCGACGTGCCCACGGCGGGCAGCGTCCACGTGCTGGGCGAGGCCCTCTCCGACCTCGACCGCGACGGGCGTGCGCGCTTCCGTGCCGACCGCATCGCGCTCGTCAGCCAGGAGACGGGCCTCGTGCCGTTCCTGACGGCCGCGGAGAACGTCGAGCTCGGCCTCGCGCTGCGCCGGATCGACGCGGAGGAGGCTCGGGCGCGAGCGGCCGAGGCGCTGGCGGCCGTCGGGCTCGCCGCGGAGGCCTCACGGCGCGTCGAGGATCTCTCCAGCGGCCAGCGCGAGCGGGTCGCCGTCGCACGCGCGGTCGCCGCACGCCCCAGCCTGCTGCTCGCCGACGAGCCCACGGCGCGGCTCGACCAGGCGAACGCGCTCGCAGTCGCCCGGCTGCTGCTCGATCTCGCGCGGGACACCGGTGCCGCCGTCGTCTGCGGCACGCACGACCCGCTCCTGATCGAGCATGCCGACGAGCGGCTCGACCTCGGGGCGCGGCGCCGGTCGGCCTCGAGGGCCTCGACGAGCGCCTAGATCTCGGCCGCGGCCCTGGTCTCGACTGCGAGGAGCGTGCGCGCTCCACCGGCGGCCTTGGCACGGTAGGCAGCCAGGTCGGCCGAGCGGAAAACGTCCTCGGCGGAGGACTGGGCTGGCGTTACGCGCGCGATGCCGCCCGAGAAGCTGTACTGCCCGCGCCCGATCTCCGCGAGCATCTCCTGGGCGCGCTCGGCAACTCCGACCGCATCGTCGGCCGTGGAGCCGGGAAGGACGATGGCGAACTCGTCGCCGCCGATCCGGCACGCCACGTCGGTGGCGCGGATCGTCGCCCGCAGCGCGTCGGAGAGCGTGCGGAGCGCGTTGTCGCCGGCGCCGTGCCCGCTGATGTCGTTGATGCGCTTGAGCCCGTCGAGGTCGACGACGAGGAGCGTGAGGTCCTCCTTGGTGCGCAGGCTGCGCGCGACGGCCGCCTCGAACTGCTCCTCGAAGAGCCGGCGGTTGTAGAGGCCGGTGAGCCTGTCCCGCGCCGCCGTCTCCTGCAGCTCGGCGAAGAGCACCGCGTTGCGGACGGCGATCGCGACGATGTCGCAGAGCGCGCGGCAGAACTCGACGTCGTCCTTGTCCCAGACGCGGTCGTTGGCGTCGACGATCTCCATGAGGCCGAGCGTCTCCCCGCGCGCGACGAGCGGCAGCATGAGGAGCGACTTCTGGCCCTGATGCTCGAGCAGGGCGCGCTCGGCGGGATCGTCGGCGGGGTTCGAGACGCGGATCTGCACGACCTCCTGGGTGTCGAGGACGTGTCGCGTGGCCGGGTAATCCCTCAGGTGGTAGACCTGCCCGCCCGTCGTCGTGATCTCGTCGACGCCGTGGCGGTACTCGACGAGCATGACGAGGGCGCCCTTCACCGGGTCGTAGTGCGAGAGCTCCGCCGCCGTGGCGCCCGTCAGCTCGGCCGCGCGGGTCGCGAACTCGCGCAGGACGTCACGGAGCTCGAGGCTCGATGAGAGGCTCCTGGACAGGTCGAGGAGCGCCTGAAGGCGGGTGGCTTGGGCCATCGGCTAGAAGATCGGCCGCGGGGACCCCGCGCTTGAGGATCAGACGGGCTGGTCGCGCAGGCGCTCGTCCGGCTTGAGGACGAGGTTCAGGATCAGGTTGACGATCGACACGATGATCGCCGCGCCGAGGGTCGCCCAGAAGCTCCCGGTCTCGAAGCTGGGGACGATCCAGTCGGTCAGGTAGAGCATGAGCACGTTGATGAGGATCAGGGCGAATCCGAGGGTCAGGATCACGAACGGAAGCGCGAGCAGGATGACCAGCGGGCGAACGAAGACGTTCACGACCGTGAACACGAGCGCCGCGACCAGGAGCACCCAGAAGTCGTCGCCGTAGTCGGCCGACGAGATGATCCACGTGGCGACAAAGAGCGCGACGACGTTCGACAGCCAGGCGAAGATCAGCCTCGGGAGCATGGCGCGGAACACGGCGCGCATCGTGTCAGGTCCGGATGGCGCCCTGCGGCACCAGCGAGGCCTTGTCCACCGCCCAGGCGGGGTGTCATGATCCGCTTGGAGGACAGCGGCATGGGGCCCTCGCACCGGCTGCTCGCGGCGGCCGCACTCGCGGCAGGCCTTGCTGCGGGCGGAGTTGCCGCGGCGTCGAACGTCGCGTACACGAGCCTCGGCCCGTCCGCGTCCCACGTCTGGGTCATGGAAGGCGACGGCACGGACAAGGACCGGCTCACGTCGGGCTCGGTGATCGACTTCGGGCCAGTCATCTCGCCGAACGGCAGCCGCCTCGCTTTCGTGCGCCGACGCACCGGGCGACACGACGATCTCTGGCGCCTCGACGTCGACGGCACGACCCTTCGCCGCCTTACGAACACGGATGTCGCCGAGTCGAACCCGGCCTGGGCGCCCGACGGCGAGCTGATCGCGTTCGAGTTCGAAAGCGCGGGCCGGCGGGCCGAGCTCGCCGTCGTCGAGCCCGACGGCACGGGCAGGCGCAGGCTCACGAACAACACCATCGTCGACGTCGAGCCCGCGTGGTCGCCCGACTCGAAGCGGATCGCCTTCACGCGCTACGTCACGCGCACGAACGCCGAGATCTACACGATCGCAGCCGCCGGCGGCAGTCTGCGGCGCCTCACCGACCACCGGGCAGCCGACCACAGCCCGGACTTCTCCTCGACCGGTTGGATCGCCTGGGTCCGCTCGCACGCCAGCGGGAGCCAGATCCGGCTCGCGCGGGCCGACGGGAGCGGGAGGCGGCTGCTCTTCTCGACCCGCCGGGGCGTTACGGCGCCGACCTGGTCGCCGAACGGCGCCCTCCTGGCGTTCGAGCTCTGGGACGGCAACGATACGGAGCTCTACGTGATCGCGTTCGACGGCACGGGGGTGCGCCGGCTGACGAACAACGACGTCGGCGACTTCGGCCCGGTGTGGGGGCCGGGAAGCGGGCGGATCGCGTTCACGCGCTTCACGACGACGAGCAACGACGTGTGGTCGATGGCCCCGAACGGCCTGGACAAGCGCCGCCTGACCACGGCGACTACACACGACTCCGTCTCCGACTGGGGCGCAGATCCGTGACACTGGCCGCGTGGCCACCTATGTCCTGATCCACGGCGGCGGCAGCGGCGGCTGGGACTGGCACCTGGTCGCGCCCGAGCTGGAGGCGCTGGGTCACGAGGTCGTCGCTCCGGACCTGCCGACCGAGGACGAGGCGGCAGGCCTCTGGGACTACGCGGACGCGGTCGTCGAGGCCGTGGGCGACCGGCGCGACCTCGTCGTCGTGGGGCATTCGCTCGGTGCCTTGACGGCCCCGCTGGTCTGCGCCAGGCGCCCGGTCGACCTGCTCGTCCTGGTGGCGGCGATGATCCCCTTGCCCGGAGAGACCGGGATCGAGTGGTGGAGGAACACCGGCTACGAGGACTCCGGCGAGGAGGACGTCTTCTACCACGACGTCCCGCCCGAGCTGGAGGCGGAGGCGAAGCGCCACGAGCGCGGCCAGACCGAGAAGGCGATGATCGAGCCGTGGCCGCTCGAGGCCTGGCCCGACGTTCCGACGAGGGTCCTGCTCTGCCGCGACGATCGCATGTTCACGGCCGAGTTCCAGCGCCGGGTCGCCCGCGAGCGCCTGGGCATCGAGCCGGACGAGATGGACGGCGGCCACTACATCAGCCTGAGCCGCCCGAGAGAGCTGGCGGAGCGCCTGGACGCCTACCGGGCTCAGCCCCAGGAGAAAGCCACGAAAACGCCGTAGAATTCGGCGTACATGACCGCCGAGGAGGACATCGCCAGCGTCGCGAACCAGCTGGCCGCGCTCACTCACACCGTGGAAGAGATGGCGGGCGAGCTCAAAGAGGTTCGCGACCGGGCTGAAAGCGACCGCGAGCGCTCGGACACCCAGCAGGAGCGCATCGACCTCGCGGCGCGCGAGCTGGCCGATGTCAGCGAGCGTCTGCAATCGGCGGCAAACGCGCTCCGAGAGTCGATCTAGTCGCTCTACGTCGGGTAACGCCGCCGGCTCTGAAGCAGGGCGTGGTTGAGCATGGCTTCGTCGTCGTCCTCGTGCGCGACTACTACAACCTTGTTCCAGACGCCTCGATAGATGATCCGGTCGCTGTACATCTGAGTTCGGAAGCCCTCCCGGTAAACGGCGGGAAGGGCGTCGGCGGCGCCGTACATGCGCCGCCCCCCGTCGCTCCCACGAACCACTGCGACGAGCTCGTGCGTCTCCTCGTAGTCGTCGGTTGCGACGAACTCGGCCAGCGGCTGCTGCGGGGATCCGCTGCTCAGGAAGGCGACGACGTACTTCCGGTCGCGTCCCCACTTGTTCTTGCGAATCGTCTCGCCAAGTCCGATGTGGACGGCGCCCTCGGAACGCGTCGTGCCCATGAACACTCGGTAGCGGGCGTAGAGATCGCGCTCTTCCGGCCACTGATACGACTCGCCCTCCCGCTCCCGCACGAGCCGCCAGCCTTCTGCAAGATCCGCCCGCTGCCCACCCGTGGGAACGGCCTCGTCGCCGGGTGCTCGGTCGGCATCGACGGGCTTGATGATCGGATTGCGAAACCCCGCCTGCGCCAGCTGGGTCAAGAGCGGACCGAGCTCCCGATCAGGAACGCGTTGCAGGGTGACCGAGAACGGGCTCATCTTCACTCCTATGAGATGGATTACGTAGACTAACGTAGTAATGTCAATCCACGTTATCAAGAAGTCTGCTACAGTAGCTGACACGTAAGGCCCGCACATAGAAGCCGTCGAGGCTCCGACTCTCTTCCTCTTCGCCTGTCACATAGGCCTAAATGCAATCCAAGGAGAGCTCGAACACGGGCTCTCCCCTCCGTACGAGAGTTAGGAGATCGAATGCATGTCACCATGAGGCGCTACGAAGGTGTCGACCAGAATCGCACCGACGAGCTCACCAAGAAGGTCGGCGAGACCCTCCTTCCCCGCCTGAGCGACCTGCCCGGCTTCAACGGCTACTACCTCATCGAGGCCGGCAACGGCGTCGTGAGCTCCATCGGCTTCTTCGAGACTTCGGCCCAGGCCGACGAGTCGACTCGTGTCGCAGCCACTTGGGTGCGCGACGAGAAGCTCGACGAGATCCTCAAGAATCCGCCGAAGGTGACGGACGGCGAGGTCATCGCCCACAAGTCGAACGGAGCCATCAAGGCGTAACTGCCCCGGCTCGATGCAGGGAAGGCCCGCGCCTTGCGGGCCTTCCTTTTGCACGAAAGGCATCTGATGAAGACGATCACGACAACCGCACCCGTTCGGAAAGCGGACCCGGCTCTCGACGCGGCGCTCAATCCGGTCGCGCTCGCTTCCGGGGAGATCGTCTCTTGGGCCGTCGCGTTCCCGAGGCCCGGGTCAACGACGAGCTTGCTCCTCGCCAAACCCTCGTAGGGACGCTTCCACGCCCGTTCCGTGGCCGCCCGGACCGCGCTAAATTGGTTTCTGGAAATGGCTGGGGACGAGATCCGGCACCTGCGCGTTCTGATTGCGAACGAGAGGCGCGATCGGCTCGCCCTGCTCGCCCAGGTCGTGGCCGGGCTCGGACATGAGGTGATCGCGCGAGAGATCGACGTCAAGGAGGTCGGCGCGGTCACCGCGCGGGAGCGGCCTGACGTCGCTCTCGTGGGACTCGGCCTGCACTCGGAGCACGCGCTCGAGCTGATCTCCGAGATCGTCCGCGAGGCTTCCTGCCCCGTGATCGCGCTGCTCTCGGCCAAAGACCCCTCCTACGTGCACGAGGCCGCCAAGCGCGGCGTCTTCGCCTACATCGTGGACAGTGAGCCCGACGAGCTGCAGAGCGCGATCGACATCACGCTGCAGCGCTTCGGCGAGTACCACACTCTCCAGGGCGCGTTCGGGCGCCGGGCCACGATCGAACAGGCGAAGGGAATCCTGATGGAGCGGCACGCAATCGACGCTGGCCGAGCGTTCGAAATGCTGCGCGACCACTCTCAACACAACGGCCACAAGCTGGTCGACGTCGCCCAGGCGGTCGTCGACAGCCATCTCCTGTTGCAGCCGTCCCTCAGACAGCCCGAAGCGCAGTCCGAGCGGCCGGCCTAGCTCAACAGCGTGGGACGCCCGAGTGGGGTACGCTTGTCGTCAACGCGCCTCATTCAGCGGCGCGGCGATTCATCGCGCGGGCCTTAACAATCGGCGCCGCGAACAGGGCCACCCTCAGCAAAGCGGGTTGGAGCAGTACCTGGCCGACCAAGACGTCTCGGTCGGCGACAAAGCTTCGAGCCGCGAGGGCTGCTGGTGGAGATTCGCGTTGGAGTCGCAGACATCACGGGCGCACGCTGGCTGCTGCATCGCCTCAGGCATCGCTGGAGGTTTCTCGGTGGGCTTGCGTTCTCTCTTTTCTCGCTGGGCGCATGCGTCCTCGTCGCTCGACACCTGAGCGGCGCGAGCTGGCCCCTGGAGGGCGGACATGTCCCCCTGGTCTTCCTCGCAGGAGGCTTGTACCTCGCCAGCTTCGGGTTCCGCGCCTTCGGCTGGCACGAGCTCTTCCCCAGTCGACGAGCGTCCCGACCGCGCACGGTGTCTCGCATCCTGCGGAGCGGCGGCTGCGAGCGGAGTGGTTCTGCCCTTCCGGCTCGACTACGTCGTGAAGATCTTCACCCTGCGCCGGCTCGGTGGGGTGACGGTTGGGCTCGAGACGATTGCCGTGTCGATCGTCACTCTCGGCATGATCGACGCAGTGACGATGCTCCCGCTGGCCATCACCGCCCTCGTGACGTCCGGCCCGTTGCTCCGCGGACCGCTCATAGTCGTCGTCCTGTTCTGCGTCGGCTGCCTCGGGATCATCGTGCTCGGACAGCGGGTGGCACGCCTCCCGCTCGTCGGACGCTGGGACCGTCTCCACAACGTCTACCGGCGGGTCGCTGACAGCACGCGGTTCTCGCGGGCGACGCTCGTCGCGGGCGTGCTGCTCCTGGGTTGCTGGACCTCGCGGGCCCTCGGCAGCACCTTCCTGCTCAGCGCCCTCGGTGTCCCGTTCTCGCCGACACTGGCGCTGGCCGTCATGTGTCTGAGCGCTGCGACGGCGATCCTGCCCATCACGGCCGGTGGAGCGGTCGCCGGCATGGGGACCACGGCCGGCGTGCTGTACGCGCTCGACGTCTCGAAGGGCGTTGCGGTCAACTTCGCCCTTGCTTCCGGCCTCCTGCTGACCGCCGCGGCGCTCGTCGCGGCCGCGCTCGGACTGGCTGGATCGCTTCTCCTCACGTTCCGCGCGCGCCGTGAATCTGGAACACCAGTGCTCCCTCACGCACTGCTGGAGACGACTCGCGCAGGGCACGTCTCCGTGCCGAGGTCGACTGCCTGATCCTTGGCTGAGGGCCCGAGCCCGGTTCAGCGACCCGTTCTAGAGTTGCCGCAATCGAACAGGAGGCGCCATGGCATTAGGGGACGAGATCGACAACGTCTTCCGGCGCGAGGTGAAGTCGCTGCCCGCCTACGAGAAGGCGCAGGCTGCGAGCGGTTCTGGAATCGCACCGCCGGTGGACGAGATGAATCAGCTGCTCATGGGTCTGGTCGTCGCGACGCAGCGTTCGTTTCATCTGCTCGCAGAACGCATCGAGGACATGGAGAAGGCGTAGCCCCACGTTCGCCGCAGGCGGGGCTTTCTGAGGTGGGCCGTGAAGGATTCGAACCTTCGACCTTGGGATTAAGAGTCCCCTGCTCTACCAACTGAGCTAACGGCCCGCGGCGGCTCAGTCTAGCGCCGTGAACAAGCCAGTCGCCCCGCAGCCATGCCCCGGTGCCAGGCACCTGGCCGTGTCCCCGACGGGCACGACCGGGGTCAGACCCGTGACCTATCCCGGAGGACAGGCACCCCGCGGAGACAAGCGGCTTCGGGCAGAAGAACAGTCGTCAGGCCCAACTGACAGCACTGCCCTTGGCGGTCGTGGCCGGGGTCAGACCCGGGGCGTGGCTGGAAAGGACTAGGCGCGGCCGAGGCGGCGCTGGGCGTACCAGGCCAGCTTGCGGCTGTTGCCGAGGGGGCGGACGATGAGGCTGAGGCTGCCGATGAGGATCTTGGTGGTCATGGCGTTCGGCTACATTCGCCGGCGTCGTGCGAATCCTTTCCGTTGTCGGCAACCGGCCGCAGTTCGTAAAGTCCGCACCGCTCTCACTTGCCCTGCGTGAGCGCGGTGTAAACGAGGTCGTGCTGCACACGGGGCAGCACTACGACCCCGAGCTCTCGGCCGTCTTCTTCGACGAGCTCGAGCTGCCGCCGCCGGCCTACATGCTCGAGACGGGCTCGGGGACGCACGGCGAGCAGACCGGCAAGATGCTCCCGGGGATCGAGGCGGCCGTCGTCGAGGAGCAGCCCGACGCCGTGCTGGTCTACGGAGACACGAACTCCACGCTCGCGGGCGCTCTGGCAGCGGGAAAGCTGCTCGTGCCGGTCGCCCACGTCGAGGCAGGCCTGCGCTCCTTCGACCGCTCCATGCCGGAGGAGCTGAACCGGATGCTCGTCGACCGCCTCTCCAGCCTGCTCTTCGTCCCCACGGACGTCGCCGTCGCGAACCTCGCGGCCGAGGGGATCACCGAGGGCATCCACCAGGTCGGCGACGTCATGTACGACGCCAACCTGCGGCTGGCCCCGCTTGCCCGCGAGCGCTCGAAATCACTCGAACGGGCAGGTGTGGAGCCGGGCGGCTACCTCGTCCTGACGCTGCACCGCGAGGCCAACGTCCAGGCCGATCCGCTGGCGCGCATCGCCGGTGCGCTGGCGAAGCTCGACGAGCCGGTCGTCTTCCCGGCCCACCCGCGCACGACGGCCGCCCTCGAGACTGCCGGCATCGCCCTTCCGGACAATGTTCGCGTCCTCCCGCCCGTCGGGTACCTCGACTTCGCCGCGCTGGCCTCACAGGCACGGGTCGTCCTCACCGATTCCGGCGGCGTGCAGAAGGAGGCGTACTGGTACCGCGTGCCGTGCGTGACCCTGAGAACGACGACCGAGTGGGTGGAGACGCTCGAGACCGGCTGGAACCGCCTGGTGGGAAGCGACGCGGAGCAGATCGTCGCGGCCACACGCAACGCGGCCCCGGGACCGGAGCATCCCGCGCTCTACGGAGACGGACGGGCGTCGGAGAGGATCGCTGACCTGCTTTGTACGATGAGTCGCGATGAGCGCTGAGGTCGCAATCGTCGGCGCCGGCTATGTCGGCGTCCCGCTCGCGCAGGTCTTCGCCGAGGCCGGCGTCGGCGTGGTCCTCGTGGACGTCGACGCGGAGCGCATCGCCGCGCTCCAGCGAGGCGAGAGCTACATCGAGGACGTCCCGTCCGCGGAGCTCGCGCCGCTGATCGAGGCGGGCATGATCGCCGCAACGACCGACTACGACGCGCTGCGCGAGACGGACGCGATCCTCGTCGCGCTTCCCACACCGCTCTCCCCCAACCGGGAGCCCGACCTCTCCATCGTCCTCAGCGCCGCTGGGATGATCGCCGAGCGCCTGCGCAAGGGTCACCTCGTGGTGCTCGAGTCGACGTCCTACCCGGGCACGACTCGCGAGGACGTGCTCCCGCTGCTCGCGGCTCCAGGCCTGGAGGTCGGCAAGGACTTCCACCTGGCCTTTTCGCCCGAGCGCGTCGACCCCGGCCGTACCGACTGGACGACGAAGACGACGCCCAAGATCGTCGGCGGGATCACGCAGGGCTGCACCGAGCGGGCCTGCGCCCTCTACGAGCGCGCACTCGACACCGTGCTCCCCGTCTCCTCGCCGGAGACCGCGGAGCTCACCAAGCTCCTGGAGAACATCTTCCGGTCCGTCAACATCGCACTCGTCAACGAGCTCGCGCAGCTCTGCGACCGAATGCGCGTGGATGTCTGGGAGGTCGTCGAGGCGGCCGCGACCAAGCCCTTCGGGTTCATGAGCTTCAAGCCCGGCCCCGGCCTGGGCGGCCACTGCCTCCCGGTCGACCCGTTCTACCTCTCCTGGAAAGCGCGGGAGTTCGACTTCTACACCGAGTTCATCGAGCTGGCCGGGAAGGTCAACGAGAACATGCCGTACTTCTGCCTGGAGAAGATCACGCGGGCGCTCAACTCGCAGGAGCGCTCGGTCAACGGCAGCAAGGTGCACCTGGTCGGCGTCGCCTACAAGGCCGATGTCGGCGACCTGCGCGAGTCGCCGGCGCTCAAGCTGGTCGAGCTCCTGCGCGACGAGGGCGCGATCGTCTCCTACCACGACCCGCACGTTCCGGAATTGCCCGAGCACGGGCTCGTCTCGCAGTCACTCGACGGCGCCATCGACTCGGCGGACTGCGTCGCCATCGTCACCGCACATTCCGGCATCAACTACGACGACCTGGCCGAGCGCGCATCGCTGGTCGTCGACTTCCGCAACGCCACGGGCACGAACGGGACGCAGAACGGACGCGTTTGGAAGCTCTAGCGCCCCCGACCGTCGGGATCGCCGGTCTCGGCCCCTGGGGCTCGAACCTCGCCCGCAACTTCAACGAGCTGGCGCGACTCGCCTGGGCCTGTGACGCCGACGAGGCGAAGCTGGCGAGCGCAGCCGCCCGCTATCCCGCCGCCAGGCCGACGACCCGCTTCGAGGACCTGCTGGAGGACGAAAGCGTCGACGCCGTCGTCGTGGCCACGCCGGTCCCGACGCACGCAGAGCTGGCCCGGAAGGCGCTCGCCGCCGGCAAGCACGTCTTCGTCGAGAAGCCGATGGCGCTCGCCGCCGAAGACGCGGAGGAGCTCGTCGCGATCGCCGAGGAACGCGGCCTCGTGCTCATGCCGGGCCACCTGCTTCTCTACCACCCCGGCGTGGCGAAGCTGAAAGAGCTGGTCGACTCTGGCGAGCTCGGCGAGATCCTCTACGTCTACGGCAACCGCGTGAACCTGGGCACGATCCGGCGCGACGAGAACGCGCTCTGGAGCCTCGGCGTCCACGACCTCTCGGTCATCCTCCACCTCCTCGAGGAGGAGCCCACGGAGCTCTCCGCGCACGGCGAGTCCTTCCTCAAGCCCGAGGTCGAGGACGTCGTGTTCTGCTATCTGCGCTTCCCGTCCGGAAAGACGGCGCACATGCACCTCTCCTGGCTCGACCCGCACAAGATGCGCCGCATGACCGTCGTGGGCAAGGACAAGATGGCCGTCTTCGACGACATGGAGCTCGACCGCAAGGTGACCGTCTACGACAGCGCGGCCGAGCCGTCGCTCCGCACGTTCGGCGAGTGGAGCACGAGAATCGGCGACATCTACAGCCCGCGCGTCCCGAACGCGGAGCCGCTTCGCCTCGAATGCGAGCACTTCCTCTCCCTGCTGCGCGGCGAGGGCGACCCGCTCGCCGCAGCACGCGCCGGGCTGGCCGTCGTTCGCACGCTGGAGCAGCTCCAGGCCTCGCTCGAGCGCGAGCGAGTATGAAGGCGCGCGTTGCCGAGAGCGCGGTCGTCTATCCGGGGACCGTGCTCGGCGAGGACGTCGTGATCGGCGACAACGCCGTCGTCGGGAAGCACCCGTCGCTCGGCGCTCGCTCGACCGCGAAGGTCGAAGAGCTGCCACCGCTCGTGGTCGGGGACGGCGCGCGCATCCTGGCGTGCGCTGTGGTCTTCGCCGGCTCCCGCCTCGGAAGCGGCGTGATCGTCGGCGACCAGGCCTGTGTGCGGGAACGTTGCGACCTCGGCGACGGAGTCGTCGTCGGCCGCGGATCGCTCGTCGAGAACGACACGACCGTCGGCGCGCGCACGCGCATCCAGGCGAACGCCTACGTCACCGCCTACTCCACGCTCGAGGAGGACGTCTTCATCGCTCCCGGCGTCGTCACGACCAACGACAACTTCATGGGGCGCACCGAGGAGCGCCTCACGAGCATGAAAGGCCCTACGGTCCGCCGCGGCGCGCGCGTCGGAGGCGGCGCCGTGCTCCTGCCGGGAATCGAGATCGGCGAGGAGGCCTTCGTGGGCGCGGGCGCCGTCGTCCTCGCGGACGTCCCGCCGCGCGCGGTGGTCGTCGGCAACCCGGCGCGCCAGATCCGTGAGGTGCCCGCCGGCGAGCTGCTCGCCGAGGGCTAGCCCGAGACGACGGTCAGGGTCGAGCTCGTGCCCGCGACTCCGCCGCCGGGCGCGGCGTAGAGGACGCGATACACGCCGCTCAGCGACCGGCTCGTTTTACTCCTCCGAGAACGCCACCGCCGGGCGGACGTTGACACGCACCGCGGCGGTCGCTCCGGACGCGGACATCAGCCGGTAGAGGGTCGTGACAGCGGGATGCGCGCTGATGTTCACGTTTCCGGAGATCTCGCGCAGGGTCGTCCAGGCGCTTTCGTTCAGCCGCCTGCGCTGAAGGTGGACGCCGGACAGGTTCCTCGCGAGCGCGGGAAGCACCTTGGTCTGGCCCTTGTTGATCGTGCCGCCGCCGGTGATGCGCATGACGCCGATCGTGAACCACGTCGAGCGGAGCCCGAGGACGGACCGCATCGTCGCGCCCGAGATCGAGGTCGTGCCCGACGCCCCGGTCGCCGTCACGTTCGCGACGCGGAGCGACCCGTTGCGGGCGGCGACCGTCATGTCGGTGAGCCCGTTCGGCGCGCGCGAGCCGAGGATCGCCTTCGCGTGGGAGCCCGTCCAGACACAGTCCCGTCCCGGGGTCGGCGGGCAATCGACCTCGGAGTCCATCGGCCCCCAGACGTGGTGCGGCGAGATGTTGTCGAACGGGTCGTTGACGCTCGTGAGGTACGAGATCGGGCTGCCGCCCCACTCGTGGTGCTTCGCCGCCGTCCGGCCGCCCGAGGTGGAGAAGAAGAACGTCGTCGCGACCGCGCCTCCCGAAGCGAGCACCTTCCCGGCCGTGGCGTCGACCGCGGCGTTGGAGGACGCAGCCTCACCGCTCTGGCCGCCGTAGACCTGGTCGCGCGTGTCGCGGCACATGACGCTCGTCGAGAACCACGTGCAGTGCCCGCCCGCGGCCAGCGCGTACGAGCGCGCGGCCACCGCCTGCGCCTTCAGGGCCTCGGCGTGCCAGGAGCTCGGCATCTCGCGCGGGACGACGCCCTTCACGTAGTCGTTCAGGCCGAGCGTGTTCAGCGCCCACATGGTCGAGCCCGACCGGCGAATCGTGATCGACCCGCGGTACTTGGACCCCCCGATCTCGAGCGAGGCCGTTCCGCGGGTGAAGGTGGTGTTGTCCGCGACCGTGCGCGTCGTCGGGCCCTTGACGAGCTTGATCTTCCCGGCAGCACCCGCGCTGACGACCCACGTCCCGGCCGAGAAGGCGCCGCCGCCTCCGTTGAACGTGGCGTCGGAGCCGAGCTGGAGCGACCCGGAGCCGGCGACGAGCAGGACACGGATCGTGGCCGAGCGGTTCACCTGGGTGGTGCCCTTGTAGTAGTGCGCGAGGATCTCCGAATACGTCCGGCCGTTCTGGGCGAGCCCGAAGGCGCCGTACTGGGAGAGACCGATGCCGTGACCCCAGCCGCGGCCCTTGATCACGAACGTGACCGCAGGCTGCGCCGTCGCCGCGAGGACGAGCGCGACGAGAACGGCAATGCCGGACACGGTGAGACGAGAAACGAGCCGCATAAGACCCCTATCGACAGTCAGGCTACGGTGAAGCAGTAAGGATTCCTTGAAGGGTGCCACGTTTGGACGCCCTCCGGGTTCGGTACAGCCTATGACGGTGGCGGCCCCCACCGGCATCCTTCCCGACCGCTACGACGCTCCACGCCTCGTGGGCAGCGGCGGCATGGGCGAGATCTACGTCACCCACGACCACAAGCTCGAGCGCGTCGTCGCCGTCAAGCTGCTGGCGGAACGGCTGGCCGAGGACCCCGACCTCCGGGTCCGCTTCCGCCGCGAGGCGCTGACCGCCGCGCGACTCTCGGGCGAGCCGCACGTCGTCACGATCTTCGACGTCGGCGAGCACGAGGGCCGCCCCTTCATGGTCATGGAGCACCTTCCCGGCGGGACGCTGGCCGACCGCGCCGGGCACGGCGCCGTCGAGCCCGATCGGGCGCTCGCGTGGCTCGCGCAGGCGGCGGAGGCGCTCGACGCGGCCCACAGCCACGGGATCGTCCACCGTGACGTGAAGCCCGCGAACCTCCTCTTCGACAGCGCCGACAGGCTGCAGGTCGTCGACTTCGGGATCGCGCGGGTCATGGACGAGACGGCCGGAATGACGGCGCCCGGAACGGTGCTCGGGACGGCCGGCTATCTGGCGCCCGAGCAGGCGCAGGGCCACGAGACGACCGCCGCGAGCGACCGCTACGCGCTGGCCGTGGTCGCCTACGAGCTCCTCACCGGCAGGCGCCCCTTCGAGCGCGAATCGGCCACCGCCGAGGCCGCCGCCCACATCCACGAGATCGTTCCGCCCGCGTCGGAGCAGGCCGACCTGCCCGAGGCCGTGGACGCCGTCTTCGCCCGCGCGCTCGCCAAGAGCCCGGTGCACCGGTTCCCGACCGCAACGGCGTTCGTCGGCGCCCTCGCCCAGGCCTTGCAGGGCCCTCCGCCGCCTCCTCCGGTCGCGGCAGCGCCCCGCCGGCCGAGCGCTGCACCACTCGCCGCGCTGGTCGCAGGAGTCATCCTCCTGACGATCGTCGGCCTGGGGGCGGCGCTCCTCCTCTTCCGGGACGACCCCCCACAGCCGGCCGCCCAGACGCCGACCCAACCGACAACGACGGCGCCACCCCCGACCACGACCGTGAGCCAGGCGACCGAGCCGGCCGCAACGACCACAACGCCCACGGGCCCGGCGAGCGCGGTCAGCGTCGAGCAGGCGGCCGAGCTGAACGACGAGGCCTTCGCGCTCATGGAGGAAGGCCGCTGGCAGGAGGCGCTTCCGCTCCTGGAACGCGCCGTCCCGGCCTTGCGCGGCACGTACTCCGACGGCTTCCGCTACGAGGCCTATGCCGAGTACAACCTCGGACGGACGCTCGTCGAGCTCGGCCGCTGCGACGACGCGGTGCCGCACCTGGAGCGCTCGCGCGACCTCCAGGGCAACCGTCGGGAGATCAAGGAAGCGCTGCGCGACTGTCGCCGCGGCGAGAAGCCCAAGCGCGACGACGGGGATGACTAGCTAGGCGAGGCGCTCGGCGTACTGCCGCCGGTAGTACTCGAGGTACTCGCCGGACTTGATCGGCTCCCACCAGGCGCGGTTCTCCCGGTACCACTCGACCGTCTCGGCGAGGCCGTCCTCGAAAGCGCGCTCGGGCTTCCAGCCGAGGCGCTCGAGCTTGGACGAGTCGAGCGAATAGCGGCGGTCGTGGCCGGGCCGGTCCGTGACGTGGCGGACGAGCGACGGATCGGCGCCGGTCAGCTCCAGGATGCGCTGGGTGATCTCGATGTTCTCGCGCTCGTTGCCGCCGCCGACGTTGTAGGCCTCGCCGGGCGCACCCTCGCGCAGGACGAAGTCGATCCCGGCGCAGTGGTCCTCGACGTGCAGCCAGTCCCGGATCTGCTTCCCGTCGCCGTAGACGGGGAGCGGCTCGCCGTCCAGCGCGTTGGTGACGAACAGCGGGACGAGCTTCTCCGGGTACTGGTTCGGGCCGTACGTGTTCGAGCCGCGCGTGATCGAGGCGTTGACTTCGAACGTGCGCACATACGCGGGAATGTGGAGATCGCCGGCGGCCTTGGCGACGCTGTACGGGCTCGACGGCTCCACGGGATCGGTCTCGGACGCCGAGCCGCCGTCGGCCAGGTCGCCGTAGACCTCGTCGGTCGAGACCTGGACGTAGCGCGCGCCCGTCCGGCGTACCTCCTCGAGCAGCACCTGCGTCCCGAAGAACTCGGTGCGGCCGAAGTCCGTGGCGCCCAGGATGGAACGGTCGACGTGTGTCTCCGCCGCGAAGTTGACGATCGCGTCGCAGCCTTCGGCGGCACGCGTGACGGCCTCCGGGTCGGCGATGTCGCCCACCTGCACGTCGCAGTCGAAGCCGTCGAGGTTCTCCTTGCGGCCGGAGTACGTCAGCTTGTCGAGCACGACGACCTCGTCCCCGTTGGAGACAAGACGCCTGACGAAGTGGCTGCCGATGAACCCGCAGCCGCCGGTGACGAGAACGCGCACGTCACTGATCGTAGTCGCGCGCGGGGCGAAGTCCACCGAACCCGATTAGGCCGCGGCGAGCCAGCGGGCGCACGCGGCCATGTCGCGATCCTGCTCGGGCTTGCCGGACATGCCCCAGGCGAGCGCGTGCGCGATGCCCCAGCCGCGCATGCGGTCGCGGTCGAGGTCGAGCTCGGCGGCGAGCAGGTCGAGCCGGCGGCGCACCCTCATGCTCGCCAGGGGCGTATTCCGGAGCTCCCAGCGACGGTCGCGCAGGAACGAGGCCGTGTCGAACTCGCGCTCGCCGACGAGTGGCTTGGGGTCGATGGCCAGCCACGGTTCGCGCCGGGCGCGGAGGATGTTCCCTCCATGCAGATCCTGATGCAGGACGACAGACTCGCCCTGCGTCGGACCAGCCTCCCGCAGAAAGGCGATCGCCTCTTCGAGGAGCTCCTCCTCGTACGGGCGCCCGAGCCGCTCCCACGCCTCAGGTAGCTCCTGCACCCAGCCGGCCGCCGCGTCCGCAAGCAGCCGAAACGGATGGTTGGCGGGAGGCGCCTTCCACAGCCGCTGCAGCACGTCGGCCACGATGCGTGTGACGTCGTCGCCGTCCCGGGTTTCCCAGAGCTGCGTGCCCGGCTTGCACCGCTCGACGAGGAGCGCGCGGCGCTCGTCGTAGCGACCGAGCAGGCGAACCGCGCCCTCACCGTCCCAGTGTGCGAGCGCGTCCGCCTCGTGCTCGCTCTCCTCCTCCGGGAAGTTGATCTTCAGCACGGCCGACGTGCTGTCGCTCAGCTCGACCGGCGCGACGTAGGAAACGTGCGCGAGGTGGAACGGCTCGCCGAGCTCGAGCGACCACTGATGCGCGCACTCGCCGACGATGTCGGGCAGGTGCTGGATCCAGAGAAAGCCGTCCGGCTCCTCGCGCCACCACTCGAGCCCAGGCGGGACGCTCACACGCCGAGGCGCTCGAGGCATTCCCGCAGCCCCTCGCGCCAGTGCGGGAGCCGCGGCGCACCCTCGCGCTCGCTCCGCAGGACGGAGTAGGCGGGCCGCGGCGCCGGGCGGTCCAGCTCCTCCGTCGTGATGGGGACGACGCGGCAGTCGAGGCCGGCTTCCTCGAAGATCGCCTCGGCGAACTCGGCCCAGGTGGCCTCTCCCTCGGCGGCCACGTGCCAGATCCCGCCGGGAAGCTCCACGAGCTCACGGGTCGCCGCAGCGAGATGGCCGACGAAGGTCGGGCACCCGCGCTGGTCGGCCACGACGGTCACCTCGTCGCGCTCCCGGCCGAGACGGAGCATCGTGCGGACGAAGTTGTGCCCCGTCCAGCCGAAGAGCCACGAGCTGCGGACGATCCATCCGTCCCGCACTTCCTGCTCGCCGAGCAGCTTCGAGCGCCCGTAGGCGGAGCGGGGACCGGGCTCGTCCGATTCGACGTACGGCTCCCGCTTGGAGCCGTCGAAGACGTAGTCCGACGAGAAGTACACGACCGGCGCCCCGAGGGCGACCACGTTGCGCGTCCCTTCGACGTTGGCGCGCAACGCGCCCTCCTCGTCGGACTCGGCTCGATCGACGTCGGTCCAGGCGCCGGCGTGCAGGACGAGCTCGGGGGCGGGGTCGACGGCGATCGGCTGCGTCACATCGAGCTCGGCGCGAGAGCGCGCGAGGGCGTCCGGAAACACCTCCCGCAGCGCGGCGCCCAGCTGGCCGCCGGCGCCCGTGATCAGGACGCGCTGTCGCGCTCCGAGAGGATCGGGCTGTCCGTGCTCCACAGGTGCTTGACGCGCGGGTCGTCCCACGGGATCCCGTACTCGTCCGGGTCGGCGGGCTCGTACTCGCGCGTGACGTGGTAGCAGAAGAGGAGATCCGTCAGCGCCTCGAAGCCGTGCGCATGACGGCCCGGGACGTAGACCGCGACCGGGTTGTCGTCGCCGATGTCCATGGTGAACGTCTCGTCGGTTTCGCGATCGAGAATCACGACGCGAGCCGTTCCCGTGAGGCAGACGAAGAGGTCGTCCTGGCCGCGCTCGTGGTAGTGGAGGCCCCTGATCACGCCCTGGCGCGAGAAGGAGACGTTGGTCTGCACGGTTCGGTGCGGCAGGAGGCTCTCGCGCCTCACCTCGGTGAACCAGCCGCGCTCGTCGCGGAAGTAGCGCAGCGGCAGGATCTGGATCCCTGGGATCACGCCGGCTTGTTCGCGCCCGTGTCGTCGATGAGGTTCCCGATCTGACCGAGCGCCTCGTGCGTCCCGGCGTCGTGCCACCAGCCGCTCACGCGCGCCGAGCGAAGCCGGCCCTGCTCGGCGTACGAGCGGTTCACGTCGGTGATCTCGAGCTCGCCGCGCGAGGAGGGCGCGAGCCCGCGGATGATCTCGAAGACGTCTTGCGGGTAGCAGTAGAGCCCGACCACCGCGTCGCTCGAAGGCGGCGAGTCGTAGCGCGTGTCGACGACGCCCGCCTTCTCGACGACGTCGGTGACGCCGCCGTCCTCGCCGTAGACGACCACCCCGAAGCGCTCCGGGTCGGGCACGTCCTTGACGAAGATCAACGCGCCGTCCGGATCCGATGCCCACGAGCCCACGGCGCCGGACTCGGCATGCTCGAAGATGTTGTCGCCGAGGCAGACCACGAGGCTCTCGCCCGCCGCGAACGACTCCGCCATCCCGACGACCTGCGCGATCCCGCCGGGCTCGGTCTGCACCTTGTAGGTGAGATCGAGGTCGAAGAGGAGGCCGTCGCCGTCGCGCTCACGCACGCGGCCGTCGCCGAGCAGGTCGATGAAGTCGCCCGCGTGCGCCTGCCCGGTCACGAGCAGGACGTCGCGGATCCCCAGCAGCTGCATCAGCTGCAGCGGGTAGTAGACCATCGGCCACCGCCCCACTGGAAGCAGGTGCTTGTTGGTGATGCGGGTCAGCTCCTGGAGGCGGGTCGCCTCCCCACCGGCGCAGATCAGACCGCGCGCCCGAATCGCTCCGCCCTCCATGCCGGCCTGATGCTACTCGGCCAGAGCGGCGCGGAAGGCTTCCTCGGCCTCGTCGCCGTAGACGGCGAAGACGACGCGCTCGAGCGACCCCGGCTCGTGGGCGCGGGCCACGTCGACCATGATCGAGGCGCACTCCTCGAGCGGGAAGCCCCCGACGCCCGTTCCGAAAGCCGGGAGAGCGAGCGAGCGGGCGCCGAGCTCCTCGGCCACCTCCAGCGTCCGCCTGGTCGTCTTGCGAACGAGGTCGGCGTCGGTCTGCAGATCCTGCCCCATGACGGCGCCGTGGATGACGTGCTGGGCCGGCAGGCTCCCGCCGCCGGTGGCGACCGCGTCGCCGATCTCGATCGGGCCTTTCGCCACCGCCTCGCGCTCGATCTCGTCGCCTCCGGCACCCTTGATCGCGCCGGCCACGCCTGCGCCCATCCAGAGATGGTTGTTGGCGGCGTTGGCGATCGCGTCGACCTCCAGCTGCGCGATGTTGCCCTCGATGACCTCCAGCTCCATGGCGCGACAGACTACGGGAACCCGCCACACGTACGCGGTGTATCGAAGATGGAAATGCAACGAGCAGCGATCATCGGCTTGATCGCCGTGATGGCGTTGTTCGGATGCACCTCGGGTGAGGAGACCGACGGCTCCGAGGGGCCTACCGCGAGGGCTTCGACCGCAACAAGCACCGAAACCGGCGCAGGGGAGCTCGTGGCGCGCGCCCTCCCCGAGCCCGTGCGCGAGCGTTGTTCCACTCGCTCCGAGGCCGAGTTCGGCGGAGCCTTCTTCGACCCGGGGAACCTCGTAGCTGGGCCGTTCGTCCTCGTCGGCGGAGCTCGGCTGACGACTGCGGAGGTGCTCGCCTCCTTCGACGGCCAGAAGTTCCCGGTCCTAGTGAGAGGCGGCCACCGGGTGACCGTTCGCGTGCCCGACACCGTGAGTGGATACGTGTCCCTCGGGTATGGACCGCTCCCGCAAGGGCGGGTCGACTACGCCGACGGCCACCCCGCGGTCACGTTCACCGCCTGCCGCCCCGGCGGCCCTTCCAGCAGCACCGCCGGCCCCGAGGGGCCCGTCACGTTCTGGTCGGGCTTCGTGTTCGCCACCAAGCCCTCGTGCGCGCCGCTCGATGTCTTCGTGGACGGCGAGACGGCCCCTCGCCGGCTCGAGATCCCGCTCGGCGCGGCCTGCTAGCGGCCGGTCGCGCTCGGCGCAGGCGGGCCCGGTGACTTCGGCTGGAGAGGTGAAGGCTTGACGAAGAACACCTTCGCCACGCCCGCCGGCAGCCACCAGTTCCAGCGGCCGAAGAGCGCCATGGCGCTCGGCACGAGCAGCGCGCGCACGATCGTCACGTCGATGAGGATCGCGGTCGCGAGCCCGAACCCGAACTGCTGGAGCCCGACGATCGAGCCCGCCACGAAGCCCATGAACGCAGCGAACATGATCAGGCCGGCGGCCGTGACGATGCGGCCGGTCTTCGCCAGCCCGAGCGACACCGCGCGCACGTTGTCCTGCGTCTCGTCCCACTCCTCCCGCATGCGGCTGACGAGGAAGACCTCGTAGTCCATCGAGAGACCAAAGACCATGGCGAAGACGAAGACCGGGATCCAGCCTTCGATCTGGTCGAACGAGATGAGCCCGAACCAGTCGGCCGCACCCCACTTGAAGAAGATGACGAGCAGGCCGTAGGCAGCCCCGATGGAGAGCAGGTTGAGGATGATCGCCTTCAGCGGGATCAGCAGCGACCTGAACGCCCGCAGGAGCAGGATGTAGGTCAGGAGCAGGACGCCGAGGACCAGCCACGGGAAGGCGCCGTAGGTGAGGTCGAGGAAGTCGACGCCGCTCGGCGGGCCTCCTCCGGCGAAGACGTCGACGTTGGCGGGAAAGCCGGCCGCCGGGACGATGTCGTCGCGGAGCCTGTCGACGAAGTCGAGCGCGGCCGGGACCCCGTACTCGCTGCGGCCGGTCACCTCGATGTGGAGGTACTGCCCCGTCGAGTCGACGTTCTGCGGGCTCGCAGGGTCGAAGGACACGCGGGCGACCTCCGGATCGGCCGAGAGCCCTTCCTCGAGCCGGGCCAGCGCCGCCTGGACGTCCTCGTCCTCGAAGCCGCGCGGGCGGGCCGTGTCGATGACGATCGCCGTCGGCGCGAGCGCTCCGGCACCGAGCTCCTCGGTGACGATGTTCAGTCCGCGGATCCCCTCGAGGTCCTGCGGGATACCTTCGTTCGAGCCCGGTCCGACCTGGAGCGTGAAGACCGGCAGGGCGAGGAGCACGAGGAAGGTCGTCGTCGTAGCGGCGACGATCGCGGGGCGCTTCATGATCGTCCGCGAGAGACGCGCCCACATGTTCGACTCGGGGTCGTCGCGGCGCTCGACGATGCGCCTGGGGACGAGCCGCACGCGGTCGAGCCTCGCCGCCAGGAAGTAGAGGAGCACCGGCAGGAGCGTCAGGGCGCAGACGACCGAGACGAGCGGGATGACGAGGCCGCCGATGCCGAAGCCGCGCATGAAGGGCAGCGGCATGAAGAGCATCAGCGCCAGGCCGATCCCGACCGCGGATCCCGAAAAGACCACGGCGCGCCCGGCCGTCTCCATCGTTCGCACGATCGCGTCCTCTTTGGAGCCGCCCTTCTGGAGCTCCTCGCGGTAGCGGTAGACGACGAGGAGCGAGTAGTCGATCGCGATCCCGAAGCCGATGAGCATGACGAGGTTCTGGAGGTAGGTCGTCAGCTCCATGAAGTTGGCGACGATCCAGATGATCCCCAGCGTGGTCGGGATGGCCGCGCCCGCGAAGATGAACGGCAGCAGGAACGCGAGCGTCCCGAAGACGAAGACGAGGATGAGGAGCGCGATCGGGATCGCGATGAGCACCTCGCCGACGAAGAGGTCTTCCGCGAAGACCGGGTCGAGGTCGTGCTCGATCGCCGCCTGGCCGGAGACGTAGACCTCTGCGCCCGGGATCTCGCCGACGGCCCCGCGCATGTCGTCGGTGTGGCCCTTCGCGTCCGCCGGCTCGAGGTTGGAGACCAGCAGAGCCGTGACGACGGAGTCCGAGACGGGCTGCACCGCGGCGACCTCGGACGTCGGCAGCTCGGCGGAGGCCCTGGCGGCCGCCTCCTGCACGGGCCCGAGGAGCTGCTCGGCGGAGCCGGGCTCGCCACGCGCGACGATCGTGAACGAGCCCGTCGTCTTCTGGCCGAACTCCTCCTCGAGGATCACCTCGGCGCGGTGCGTGTCCGTCCCCGGCAGCGAGAAGCGGTTCGTCAGCAGGTCGGCGAGACCCGCCATGGCGACCAACGAGACGAGGAAGACGACCGCCCAGACCGCGGCCACGGCCCACCGGTACCGGATCATCGCGCGCGTCCAACGCTCCACGGCGCCGAGGCTAGCCGACCCGGGCAACCGCCCGGATCAGGTGCGGCGCAGCGAGCGCCGGGCCGCCTTGCGCGCCCGGACGCCGGGAGCAAGCCGCACGGCAGCGACCCAGACGTAGCCGGCAAGCGCGACTCCGGCTCCGGCGACTTTGAGCATGCGCGGCATGGCTACGATTGTCGCATGCCGCCACGCAGGGACATCGAACGGCTTCGAGGCGAGATGGAGGAGCTCTTCAGCGACCTCTGGTTCCACCGTCTCTCGCCGCAGCGCACGGGCTTCCGGCCGCGTGTCGACGTCTACCGAACTCAGGATCCGCCGGCCGTCCACGTCGTCGTGGAGCTCGCCGGCGTCGACCCCGACAAGGTCGACATCTCCGTCGCCGACGGCGCGCTCGTCATCTCGGGCCAGCGACAGCGGCACGCCGGCGGGGAGCGGCGCTACGAGCACATCGAGATCGACTACGGACCCTTCCAGCGCCGGCTGGCGCTGGGCGACGGGATCGACACGACCGCAGCCGAGGCGAGCTACGAGCACGGCCTGCTGACGATCGTCCTGCCCCTGCGCCAGCGGGCGAGCGGGCCGATCCGGCTGAAGGTGAACAAGGGAGACGCGCGATGAGCGTCGTCGAGGAACACGAGGTCGAGACCCTGGACGAGGGGACCTCGCTGCTCCCGATCCTTCCGCTGCGCGAGACGGTCGTCTTCCCGACCTCGATGACGCCGCTCGCCATCGGGCAGGAGCGCTCGATCCGGCTCATCGACGAGGCGGTCGACGCCAACAAGACGATCGCGCTGGTCACCTCACGCTCGAGCGAGGAGGAGGCCGAGAGCGCCGAGGACCTCCACGAGGTCGGGACGTCGGCCGTCGTGCACAAGATGGTGCGCGTCCCCGACGGGACGCTGAGGGTGCTCGTGCAGGGGCTCGAGCGCGTGAAGCTCGAGAAGGTCGAGCAGACGGAGCCCTATCTCGCCGGCCGCTTCACGAAGCTGCCTGACGTCCCCGGCCCCGAGCTGGAGGTCGAGGCGCTCGCCCACACGGTTGAGTCCCTCTTCGGTCGCATCATCTCGATGGCGCCCTACCTGCCGGAGGAGCTACTGCTCGCAGCCGCGAACGCGGAGTCGCCGAGCGGTCTCGCCAACCTCATCGCGTCGACCCTTCGCCTCTCGACCCAGCAGAAGCAGGAGCTTCTCGAGGCCGTGGAGGTCGAGGAGCGGCTGCGCAAGCTCACCGGGATGCTCTCGCGGGAGCTCGAGGTCATCGAGCTCGGCACGAAGATCCAGTCCCAGGTGCACGAGGAGATGGACAAGTCCCAGCGGGAGTACTTCCTGCGCCAGCAGCTGAAGGCGATCCAGGACGAGCTGGGAGAGGGCGACGAGCAGCAGGCCGAGATCACGGAGCTACGCACGCGCCTGGAGGAGGCCAACCTCCCCGAGGAGCCCGAACGGGCCGCACGGCGCGAGCTCGACCGCCTCGCGAAGCTCCCGCCCGCCGCCGCCGAGTACGGCGTCATCCGCACGTACCTCGAGTGGCTGATCTCCGTGCCGTGGACCGAGACGACCAAGGACGACCTCGACCTCGGGGCCGCGCGGGCGATCCTCGACGAAGACCACTACGACCTCGACAAGGTCAAGGAGCGAATCCTCGAGCACCTCGCCGTGCAGAAGCTCACCAACAAGCTCTCCGGGCCCATCCTCTGCTTCGTGGGGCCGCCCGGCGTCGGCAAGACCTCGCTGGGGCAGTCGATCGCACGGGCGCTGGGACGGAAGTTCGTCCGCGTGTCGGTCGGCGGCGTGCGCGACGAGTCCGAGATCCGCGGCCACCGCCGGACCTACGTCGGCGCGATGCCCGGGACGATCATCCGCGCGCTCCGCGACGCAGGCACCAAGAACCCGGTCTTCATGATCGACGAGATCGACAAGATGGGCGCCGACTGGCGCGGGGATCCCTCGAGCGCGATGCTCGAGGTGCTCGACCCGGCGCAGAACTCGAGCTTCCGCGACCACTACCTCGACCTTCCCTTCGACCTCTCGCAGGTGCTCTTCATCTGCACCGCCAACCAGCTCGAGCCGATCCCCGGGCCGCTGCGCGACCGCATGGAGATCATCCCGCTGGCCGGCTACACCGAGGACGAGAAGGTCGGGATCGCCCGCACGTACCTCGTCCCGAAGCAGCTGGAGGCGCACGGGCTGGACAGGAAGCAGGTGACCATCTCCGAGAACGCCCTGCACCACATCGTCCGCGAGTACACGCGTGAAGCGGGCGTGCGGAACCTCGACCGCGAGCTGGCCGCCATCTGCCGCAAGATCGCGCGGGAGATCGCCGAGGGGAAGCGCAAGGGAGCCCGGGTCGACGAGCGGCGCGTACGCGCCTGGCTCGGGGCGCCGCGCTTCCGCGCCGAGGTGCGCAGGCGCACGTCGGACCCCGGCGTCGCCACGGGGCTCGCGGTCACGCCGGTCGGCGGGGACGTCCTCTTCGTGGAGGCGACCGCCATGCCGGGCTCGGGACGGCTGACGATCACGGGCCAGATCGGCGACGTGATGCGGGAGTCGGCCCAGGCGGCGCTCTCATGGGTGCGCGTCCACTCGGCTCAGCTCGGCCTCGCGTCGGACTGGTTCGCGGAGCGCGACGTCCACATCCACGTGCCCGCAGGCGCCGTGCCCAAGGACGGCCCCTCGGCGGGCGTCGCCATGGCGACCGCCCTATCCTCGTTGGCCATGAACGTCCCGGTCTCCGAAGACGTCGCCATGACCGGCGAGATCACGCTCACCGGCCTGGTGCTCCCGATCGGCGGCGTGAAGGAGAAGGTGCTGGCCGCGGAGCGGGCCGAGATCTCCACCGTGATCCTCCCGCGCCAGAACGAGCCCGACCTCGAGGAGCTGCCGAAGGACGTGCGCAACTCGATGAACTTCGTGCTCGCGGACAGGATCGAAGAAGTGCTCGAGGCCGCATTCCCACAGGACGTGGCACGAGAGTTTCCTGAGGCAGCCGTCGGGTAGATAATCTCGGCGAACAGACGAAAGGACTGGCATGAAAGACAAAGTGAGCGGCGCGGTCGATACCGCCCGGCCCTACGTTGAGCGGATCGCACAAGACGACGAGCTCCACGACCACGTGAAGAAGGCGTACTCCTCGGCGAAGAGCATCTACGACGAGCTCCTCGGCAACCAGGGAGCACAGGCCGTTGCCATGCGCGTCGCCAAGGACAAGGACATCCAGGACGAGCTCCGGAAGGCCGTCGAGGAGCTCCGCAAGGCCGGAGAGCGCGCGCAGGGCAAGGAGTCCCACTCCGGGCGCAACGTCACGCTCCTTCTCGTGGGCATCACGCTCGGCGTTCTCTTCAACCCGGCGACCGGCCCCGACACGCGCAAGTGGATCAAGGACAAGGTCCTCGGCCCCGAGCAGCCGTTCGAGGCGCAGTCCTCGAGCGACAACTAGAGCGCAGGCACCCCGGCGGGGCAGGCGGCGCGGTTAGCCGCTGAAGCCCGTTTCGGCCCCGACGATGGTCGGGCCGGGTTGCCCTTCGCCGAACAGGTCGGGCATCACGAGGTAGGACGAGAGGGAGTCGTCGCCCAGGCCGGAGAGCGCCGAGATGTCGTCGGCCTGCAAGAGCACGGCGCCGGCCTCGGGCGCCCGACCTTCCTGCGGCGTCCACCCGCCGAAGGCGACGTCGTCCAGGCGCAGCCAGGCGGTCAGGTACGGGTAGGGGTTGATCACCCCGTCGTAGCCCATCCAGAGCAACTCGAGCGGGTGGATCTCGAAGTGGAGGTGCGGGGGCGTCCCGACGGCGTCTCCGGTCGCGCCGACGAAGCCGATCACGTCCCCGGCCTTCACCTGCGCGCCCTCGCGCGCGATCGGTGAGTACGCGGAGAGGTGGGCGTAGTAGAACTCGTTCCCGGCGCCGTCACGGAGCCAGAGCCGGTTGCCGCCGACGTCGTTCCAGCCGACGAGGAAGAGCGTGCCGTCGGCGACGGCGAGGATCGGAGCGCCGAGCGGGGCGAAGATGTCGTTGCCGTGGTGCCAGCCGGTGGTTGCCCGCGCCGCGGCGAAGTCGTCGCCGAACGACGCCTGGCCGTAGACGGGGAAGACGTAGCCGGCCGCCGTCAGCTTGGGCTCCACGCCCTGCGGCGGGTTCTGCACGGTCGGCGGCGGCGCCGTCCCCGGGGGCGATGCCACGGGCTCACGCGGCGGTCCCTGCCCAGGCGGCTTCGTCGTCGGGGGCGGGGGCGGCGATGCAGGCGGAGGAGCGGCCTTGCGGGCGCTCGCGGCCGCCTCGGCGTAGCCGACCATGATCTCCGTGCCGGCGGGCAGGCCACCGTGCGCCGCTGTGAGGACGACGTGCAGGCCGGTCGCGAACCCGCGGAAGCCGAGCCTCGACTGGTTCTGGCGGACGACGGCCTTCTCGAGCACGACCATGTAGCCCCAGTCGCCCAGCGCGACGCGTGTGTTCGGCGCCGTCTGCACGGACGACCCGAGCGCAACCAGGTTCGACACCGACGACTCGTCGAGCGAGCCGCTTGCCCCCTTGCCCGACGCGCGCGCGGTCGAGCGGACGAAGACGGCGTCGGCCGTGATCTCCCCCCCGAAGAGCGAGACCGACTGGATGGTGGCGCTGCCGCTCGCCGTGGCGGTGCTGGAGGCGCTCGTCCTGGCGGCGGTGCTCAGCCAGCCGGCCGAGACGGCCCCGTCGCCGTAGCTCCACCCGTTGAGCGTGGTGCCCCCGCGCGGAGGCGCGGAGACGCCGCCCGCGGTCTCTCCGGCGCCGCCGGGCAGGACGACGCGCACGCCGAACGCGCTCGACGAGGAGGCCGGCGCACTCTGCGCGGCTGCCGATCCCCCCAGCACGAGGACGCCCAGGGCAAGGATCGTCACGTAGACGACGCGGTGGGCCACCATCGAGAGATTATCGGCAGGGACGGCCGCGCGACGAAGCTAGTGCCCCAAGCCGCGCGCGAACGCGCGAAAACGCTCGCGAGCGGCCTCGTCGGGCCCCACCGGCTCGGTGCCCTCGAGGCTCGAGTCGCGCGCGACCTCGTCCGCGACGGCCCTCACCTCCGCGCGCACCGCTTCCAACACCTCGGGCTCCGCGAGGAGCTGGTCGACCCAGGTTCCCTCCCCCGCGGGCGCCTCGATGTCGCGCTCCACGAAGATCCGCCCGAGGAGGATCCCCACCCGGACGTACGCGAAGGTGCGGAACGCGAGCTGGCGCCGAGGCGAGGCGGCCAGGGCAGCGATCGCCGCCTCCTCGGACTGGATCCGGTCGACGATCGCGCCGATCGGCTCATCCACGAGCGGGAAAAGAAGGTCGTCACCCATCGTGCGCCTTCAATTCTACGGTCGACGCGTCGACCAGACGAGCTGCGCGGCCACCACGAGCAGGAACCCGGCGAAGAGCTTGCGGAGGAGGTCCTCGTCGAGGGAGATGGCGAGCGACGCGCCTCCGTAGACGCCGAGGACGGAGACGACGCCGACGATGAGGGCCGGGCGCCAGCGGACGTTTCCCGCGTGATGCTGCTGCCAGGCCCCGAACACGACCACGGGGATGATCGCGGCGAGCGAGGTGGACTGGGCCTCGAGCTGGCCGAGACCGACGACGAACACGAGCGTCGGCACGAAGAGAATCCCGCCGCCGACGCCGAACATGCCCGAGAGGACGCCGGCCCCGAAGCCGAGCACGAGCGCGACGATGATCGTCCCGGTGCTCATTCGAAGAAGAGGAGCACCGCCACCACGGCGACGAAGAATGCGAACAGGCGCGTGAGCATGCGAGACGTGACGCGGTGCTGGAGCTGGACGCCCGCCAGCGACCCGAAGAGCGCGGGGAAGCCGACGAGCGCGGCGGCGCCCCAGTCCACGTCTTCGAGCACGGCGTACGAGATCACCCCGGCGAGTGCGGTGATGCCGATGGCGGCGAGCGACGTGGCAGTCGCCTCGCGCGTCGTGAACCCCATGAGGATCACCAGCAGCGGCACGACGAGCAATCCGCCGCCGACGCCGAACAGCGCGCTCAGGAACCCCGAGGCGACCCCGATCCCCGTGAGAACGAGGAGGGAGCGCTTGGCCGACCGCACGGCCCTATCCTAAGCGGGCCGATGGAGGCCGCCGCGCTCCTCGCCCCGCTCTCCAGCGCTCCCGAGCGGAGCGCGATCGTCCTCGACGTCGACGGCACCCTGGCGCCGATCGTCTCGCGCCCCGAGCTGGCGGCCGTTCCCGACGACACCCGGACCGAGCTGGAACGGCTCGTCGGGCGCTACCTCCTCGTTGCCTGCGTCAGCGGACGGGCCGGCACCGATGCGCGCCGCCTCGTCGGCGTGGAGGGGATCGAGTACGTCGGGAACCACGGCCTGGAGCTCGATCCCCGGGCGGCCGAGCTCGCCGGCGAGATCCGGCGCTTCCGCGAGGCCGTGGGGCTCCCCGTCGAGGACAAGGCGCTTTCCCTCTCCTACCACTACCGCGAGGCGGAGGACGAGGAGCGCGCCCGCGCCGAGCTGGAAGCCGTCGCCGTCAAGGCACGGGCGGCCGGCCTCGACGCGCGCTGGGGCCGCAAGGTGCTCGAGATCCGCCCGCCCGTCCCCGCGGACAAGGGCACGGCCATCAGAGCGCTCCTGGAGCGGTCGGGCGCCCGGCGCGGGCTCTACGCGGGCGACGACACGACCGACCTCGACGCGTTCGTCGGGCTTGTCACCGCCGGGCTCGACCACGCGGTGCGCGTGGCGGTCACCTCCGACGAAGGGCCGGACGAGCTCACGAAGGCCGCAGACCTCGTCGTGCCCGGCCCGCCGGAGCTGGCCGGGCTCCTACGCCTCCTGTAGGAGCTCCCAGGCGCGACGTGCGGAATGATTCCTTCCGCCAACGCGTCTTTCCCTTGATGACAGACAACTTCCACATGACCCCGGACGAGTTCCGCCGGCACGGCCGAGAGGTCGTCGACTGGGTGGCGGACTACATGGAGCGGGTCGGCGAGCTTCCGATTCCATCGGGCGTGGCACCGGGAGACATCGAGGCCAAGCTCCCGCACGCCGTGCCGGAGGAGCCGGAGCCGTTCGACGCCCTCCTGGCCGACCTGGACGACGTGGTGATGCCGGGCATCACCCACTGGCAGTCGCCGGGCTGGTTCGCCTTGTACCCGGCGAACGTGTCGGGCCCTTCGATACTCGCGGAGCTCGCCTCGGCAGGCATCGGTGCCGTGGGGATGCTCTGGGCCACGAGCCCCGCGCTCACCGAGGTCGAGAGTCGGGTGCTCGATTGGCTGGTCGACTTCCTGGGCCTCCCCGAAACCTGGAAGACATCCGTCGGGCCTGGAGGCGGCGTCATCCAGATGAGCACCTCCGATTCGACGCATCTCATGCACGTCGTAGCCCGCGCGCGCGCCGTGGCGGCCGGGGCGGGCACGGACCAGCTCGTTGCGTATGGATCCTCCCAGGCTCACCTGTCCGTGGAACGCGGCGCGCGGATCGCCGGCTTCCGGCACATACGCCTCGTGGACGTCGATGCGGACTACGCGATGAGCGCCGGCGCCCTGGAGGAGGCAGTCGCCAGAGATCGATCGGCCGGCCTGACGCCCGCGATCGTCACGAGCGCGATCGGGACGACCGGCACCGGAGCGATCGATCCGGTTGCGCGCATCGCGGACATCGCGAGCAGGGAGAGCATGTGGCACCACGTGGACGCTGCCTGGGCAGGGTCGGCGATGTGCCTACCCGAGCTGCGCCACCTTCAGGCTGGGTCGGAGCGCGCCGACTCGTACACGTTCAACCCTCACAAGTGGATGTTCACGAACTTCGATTGCAACGTCCTCTGGGTCGCCGATCGGGAGCCGCTCATCTCGACGCTGAGCATCCTCCCGCCGTACCTCCGGAACGAGGCCAGCGACTCGGGCGCCGTCATCGACTACCGCGACTGGCACGTTCCTCTCGGCCGCCGATTCCGCGCCCTGAAGCTCTGGTGGGTCCTTCGACACTACGGAGCACGCGGGATTCGGCATCACATCGCCGAGCACATCCGCCTTGCGGCGGACCTTGCGCAGCGTGTGGACGACGAGCCCGCCCTGGAGCGCGTCGCGCCCGCGCCCCTGGCGCTCGTCTGCTTCGCGCACCGCGACGGGAACGACGCTACCGACGCACTCGCGGCGGTCATCAACGCCGACCAGAGCGTCTACGTCACGCCGTCCCAGGTGGGCGACCGGCACTTCATCCGCGTGGCGGTCGGGCAGACCTGGACGACCGCTCGGGACGTGGATCGCTTGTGGGAGATCGTGAGCGCCCACGTGCGTCGTTCGTAGACCAGCCGCGCGGAAGGCGCTCAGGACTTCTTCATCAGCTTCTTGACCTGCGCCCACGTCCGTGTGTTGACGATCTGATCCGCGGTTACCCAGCCGCGCCTCGCCTGCGCGACGCCCAGCTCGAGGTTGTCGAGCTCGTGGACACGGTGCGCGTCGGTGGAGACGACGAGGCGGACGCCGGCCTCGACCGCCGCCCGCGCATGGTTGTCCGTGAGGTCGAGCCGGTCGGGCTGTGCGTTGATCTCGAGGAACGTGCCCGTCTCGACCGCCTTCTCGAAGACGCGCTCGAGGTCGAGCTCGTACGGCGGGCGCCGGTTGATCTTGCGGCCGGTCGGGTGCCCGATGCAGTCGACGTGCGGATTCTCCATCGCCGCGGTGATGCGGTCGGTGAGCCGTTCGCGCGGCCCGTCGAACCCGGAGTGGATCGAGGCCATGACCCAGTCCCGCTCCGCCAGGGCCTCGTCGTCGAAGTCGAGGCTCCCGTCGGCGCGGATGTCGACCTCGATGCCCGCGAGGACCGTGAGCCCGGAGACGCGCTCGTTCATGGCGGCGATCTCCTCGGTCTGCTTGTCGATCCGACCGTCGCGGAGCCGCCTCGCGTGGTCGCAGATAGCGATGTAGGAGTGGCCCCGCTCCTTGGCCGCGAGCACCATCTCCTCGAGCGTCCCGCGGCCGTCCGACCAGTCCGTGTGCATGTGCAGGTCGCCCTTCAAGTCCCCGAGCGCGACCAGCTCCGGGAGCCGCCGCTCACGGGCCGCGTCGAGCTCGCCGCGGTTCTCGCGCAGCTCGGGCGGGATCCAGGCGTAGCCGAGGTGCTCGTAGAGCTCCTCCTCGCCGGCGGCGCTGAAGACCTCCTCGGTCTCCACGTTCTTGACGCCGTACTCGGAGATCGACAGCCCTTTCCGGACGGCCTCCTCGCGCAGGGCGACGTTGTGATCCTTCGAGCCCGTGAAGTGCTGGAGGAGGCTGCCGTAGTGCTCCGGCGGGACGACGCGCAGGTCGAAGCGGTGGCCGTCGTGGGAAACGACCGTGGCCTTGGTCGACCCCTTCGCGACCACGTCGGCCACCCAGGGCCGCTCGGCGAAGAAGGCGATCAGCGCGGGCGGGTCCTCCGCGGTCGCGATCAGGTCGAGATCGCGTGAGGTCTCGGCGCGGCGGCGCACGCTGCCGGCCTCCGAGACCCGCTCGGCGAGCCCGCTCTCCTCGATCTCCTCGACCGCGCGGCGCACGGCAGGAAGCACCTTGCCCAGCAGCGTCCTGCCCGTGTCCGCCGACTCGCGGGCCGGCTTGGCGAGCGCCTTGAGCACCTTCTCCTCGCTCTTGGGACCGAGCCCCGGCAGGTCGCGCAGGCGCTCCTGCTCGGCGGCGGCCTTGAGGTCGTCGAGCGACTCGATGCCCAACTCGCCCCAGAGCTTGCGCGCGGTCTTGGGCCCCAGGCCCGGGACGTGCATGACGTCGACGAGGCCGGAGGGGAGCTTGTCCCGCAGCTTGGCCAGCGCGGCCAGGTCGCCCGTCTCCGTGATCTCGACGATCTTTGCCTCGATCGTGCCGCCGATGCCCGAGAGGCGCGTGGCCTTGCCGTCGATCGCGAGCTGCGCCACGGGCACGGCCGATTCCCGGATCCGGGAGGCCGCACGGCGGTAGGCGGCGAGCCGGAATGCGTCGGCTCCGTCCAGCTCGAGCATGTCGGCGAGGAGCTCGAACTGCTCCGCCAGGGCGGCATTGGTCGGCAGCTTTGCGGGCACGGCGGCGATGATAGACGCGTGCTGGTGGTCTGCCTCCCCACCTACGACGAGCGCGAGAACCTCGAGCCGATGGCGCGGGCCATCCTCGGCGTTCTCTCCGAGCACGACCTCGACGGCCGCGTGCTGGTGATCGACGACGCCTCGCCCGACGGGACCGGTGAGCTCGCCGATCGCCTCGCGGCCGAGCTCGGCAACCTCGACGTCCTCCACCGCGAGCGCAAGGAGGGGCTCGGGCCCGCCTACATCGCCGGGTTCGGGCGCGCGCTCGAGTCCGGCGCCGATCTCGTCGCGACGATGGACTGCGACTTCTCCCACGATCCCGCCGACCTTCCGCGCCTCGTCGAGGCCGCCGGGCGGGCGGGGATCGGCCTCGGCTCGCGCTACGTCCGGGGCGGAGGGACGCGCAACTGGGGCCTCCTGCGCCGGGCCGTGAGCCGCGGCGGCTCGCTCTACGCGCGCGCGATCCTCTGGATCCCGGTGCAGGACACGACCTCGGGCTTCAAGGTCTACCGGCGCGACGTGCTCGAGGCGATCGACCCGGAGCGGATCGAGTCGAAGGGCTATGCCTTCCAGGTCGAGACGGTCTACCGGGCGATCCGCGCCGGTTTCGGTGTCGAGGAGGTGCCGATTCTCTTCGCCGACCGCGAGGAGGGCGGCTCCAAGATGGGCCCCGGAATCGTGCTCGAGGCGATGCTCCGGGTCCCTGCGCTGCGCCTTGCGGCTGCCCGCGGGCGCCTGTAGGGGCGCTGGCTATAGTGGCGCGCTGTGGCTGAGCTGGCTGAGGTCACGAGACGACGACTTCGAGCGCGAGGTGCTCCAGGCCGACGTGCCGGTGATCGTCGACTTCTGGGCGCCGTGGTGCGGCCCGTGCCGCGTCGTCAACCCGATCCTCTCGGACATGGCCGACGAGCACGGCGAGCGCGTGAAGTTCGTCAAGGTGAACGTCGACGAGAGCCCCCAGACGCAGGCGCGCTACAGCGTCCTCTCGATCCCCACCGTGATGCTCTTCGAGGCCGGCGAGGCCAGGGACAGCGTCGTCGGCGCCCGCTCCCGCAGCCACTACGAGAGCGCGTGGGAACGCTGGCTCAGGCCGGCGGCCTGAACGAGTCCCAGCCGGCGAGGCCGGCAGGCTCCACACCCGCGCCCTCCGCGCAGGAGCCGACGACCGCGAAGCCGAGCTCCTCGCCGTCCTCGGGCGCCACGGCGGCCAGCAGCTCGTAGTCCTCGCCCATCGCCCAGAACGGGAGGTCGGCGACCTCCTCGATCCGCGGCGCGCGCGGGATGGCCTCGGGCACGAGCACGATCCGGCAGCCCGAGCGCTCGCCGATCCGGGCCGCGTCGCCGGCGATCCCGTCGGAGAGGTCGACGACCGCGTGCGCCACGCGCCCGAGGCGCCGGCCTTCCTCCAGACGCAACGGCGGGCGCCGGTGGCGCTCGACCAGCTCGGGGAACCCTTCCAGGCCCTCGCGCAGCACATGGAGGCCCGGCGGCGGCCGCGCCGAGCGGGCCCGTGACCACGAGGACGTCGCCCGGGACCGCGCCCGCGCGCCCCGGCACGCGCTCGCTGCGTCCGACCGCGGTCACGGTGAGCGTGAGCGTCTCGGCGCGCGTCGTGTCTCCCCCGGCCAACGGGACGCCGGGCTCCGCCAGGCCCTCGTAGAGCTCGACGACGTCGCCGGAGTCCGTCTCCGGCGGCAACGCCAGGCTGACGAGCAGCGCCTCCGGCTCGGCGCCCAGCGCTGCAAGGTCGCTCAGGTTGACTGCCGCCGCCTTGTAGCCCAGGTCGCGCCACGGAATCCAGTCGAGCCGAAAGTGGACGCCGTCGATCAGCGTGTCCTGCGTGACGACCACGCCGTCGGCCAGGACGGCGCCCTCGGCGTCCTGGCCGCGGACGAGGCCGCGGCGCTCGAGCTCAGCGAGGAGCCCGAACTCCCCGAGCTCCGACAGCCTCAAGGTGGAAGACGTCGACCGGGCCGGATCCGGCGCCCAGGTCGCTCAGCCCGTTGCGGACGGCCTCGGTGGCGATCTCTGCAGCTCCGCGCGCGGCATCCTCGAGGCTCTCGCCCCGGGCGAGGAGCGCGGCCAGGCTCGCGGAGTGGGTGCAACCGGCGCCGTGTGTGGCTTCCTCGCCGTAGCGCTCGACGGGGATGGCGACGTGCCGGTCGCCGTCGTAGAGCCAGTCCACGGCCTCGGTGCCGTGGCCGCCGGTGACGACGACGGCCGGGGCGCCGAGAGCGACGATCCTTTCCGCGAGATCCCGGCGGTCGGCAGCGTCGTCGTAGGAGACCTGGGCCAGCGTGCAGGCCTCGTGGAGGTTGGGCGTGACAACCGTGGCCAGCGGGAAGAGCTCGCGGACGAGGACGTCGACGGCATCGTCCTCGAGCAGCTTCGCGCCGGAGGCGGCGACCATGACGGGGTCGACCACGAGCGGCACCCGGTGCTCCGCCAGGAAGTCGGCGACCGCCTCGATGATCTGGGCGCTGAAGAGCATCCCCGTCTTGGCGGCGTCGACACCGATGTCGTCGAAGATCGCGTCGAGCTGGGCACGGGCGAAGGCCGGCGGCGCCTCGTGCACCGCCGTGACGGAGGTGGTGTTCTGGGCCGTGAGGGCGACGATCGCGCTCATGCCGTGGCAGCCCAGGCGCGCGAACGCCTTCAGGTCTGCCTGGATGCCCGCTCCCCCGCCCGAATCCGAGGTCGCGATGGTGAGGCACCTGGGTACCAACGCGGGGTGAAGTTAGCATCGTGAGGGTGGCCACCGTGACCTGGTCGGAGGTGCTCGAGGGCGAGGAGCTCGCGTACCTGACGGATGTTGCGGGGCGCGAGGCGCGTCTCGTGCCCCTCCCCGAGCTCCACCCCAAGCTGGAGGGCGCCCTGCGGGCGGCCGGGATCTCCGAGCTCTTCGCCCACCAGGCCGAGGCGCTCGCAGCCGCCCGCCGCGGCGAGCATCTGGTCGTCTCGACCGGCACGGCCAGCGGGAAGACGCTCGCGTTCAACCTCCCCGTCCTCGACGCGCTCGCCGCCGAGCCGAAGGTGAGGGCCCTCTACCTCTACCCCACGAAGGCCCTGGCCCAGGACCAGGCGCGGTCGCTGACCGCGCTCCGCGTTCCGCGCGTCAAGCCGGCCATCTACGACGGCGACACCGAGCACGAGCGACGCTGGCAGATCCGCAAGTGGGCGAACGTGATCCTCACGAACCCGGACATGCTCCACGTCGGCGTCCTCCCGCACCACGACCGCTGGGGAGACGTGCTCGCGAACCTCCGCTACGTGGTCGTCGACGAGGCGCACGTCTACCGGGGCGTGTTCGGCTCGCACGTCGGGAACGTCCTCCGGCGCCTGCGCCGGGCTGCTCAGATCTACGGCGCCGACCCGCAGTTCCTCCTCGCCTCGGCCACCATCGCCAACCCAGGCGAGCTGGCCCGCTCGCTCCTGGGCGCCGACGCCACGGTGATCGAGGACGACGCGGCCCCGCGGGCCACCCGGACGATCGCGTTCTGGAACCCACCGGTGCTCGACGAGGCGCTGCAGCTGCGAGCGAGCGCGCTCGGCGACGGGTCGAGGCTGCTGGCCGAGCTCGTCTCGCGCGGCCTGAGGACGATCTGCTTCGCGAAGAGCCGCAAGGCGGCCGAGCTCATCCACCGCTTCGCCGTCGACCGCCTCGACGCGGAGACCGCCGCCCGGCTCTCGCCGTACCGGGCCGGGTACACGCCCGCGCAGCGGCGCGAGATCGAGCGGCGTCTGGTGGAGGGGGAGCTCCTCGGCGTGACGGCGACGGACGCGCTCGAGCTGGGGATCGACATCGGGCTGCTCGACTGCGCGATCTCGGTCGGGTTCCCCGGCACGGTGGCGAGCCTGCGCCAGCAGTGGGGGCGCGCCGGCCGTCGCAGCCATGGCCTCGCCGTGCTCGTCGCGAGCGAGGACGCGCTCGACCAGTTCTTCATGCGGGAGCCCGAGGCGCTGCTGGGGCGCCGCGTCGAGTCGGCCATCCTCGACCACTCCAATCCTCGGATCCTCGACGGCCACGTCCTCGCAGCCGCGTTCGAGGCGCCGCTCGACGATCGCGACAGGGAGACGCTGGGCGACGCCGCGCTCGAGCGGGCCGAGGTCCTCGTCGAGGGAGGCGAGCTGCGGAAGACGAAGGCCGGCATCGTCTGGGCCGGCCGCGACTATCCGGCCGGGCGCATCGGGCTGCGCTCGGCGAGCCCGGAGTCGGTGACCGTGGTGGACGCGGCGACCGGATCGGTCCTCGGCATCGTCGAACGCGAGCGCGCCCCCTCGACCGTGCACGAAGGGGCGATCTACCTCCACATGGGCGAGTCCTTCCGGGTGCTCGAGCTCGACCTCGAAGGGCGGGCCGCGGTCGTGGAGCCGTTCGCGAGCGACTACTACACGCAGGCGAAGCGCGAGACGATGACGGCGATCGAGGAAGCCGACCTGGAGGCGCGGCGGCTCGGCATGGACGTCTTCTTCGGTCGCGTCAGCGTCACCGAGCAGGTCGTCGCCTACCAGAAGAAGTCCGTGCGCGACCAGGCGACGCTCGATCTCGTCGCGCTCGACCTCCCGCCCACGACGTTCGAGACGGAGGCGATCTGGTACGTCCCCGACCCGGAGCAGCTGGACGGCCTCGAGCCGCTCCCGAAGCTCCTCGGCGCCCTCCACGCCGCCGAGCACGCGATGATCGCGATCCTCCCCCTCTGGGCCATGTGCGACCGCTGGGACATCGGGGGCCTCTCGACGAACCTGCACCCGCAGACCGGCCGCCCCACGGTCTTCGTCTACGACGGCCACGCGGGCGGCGTCGGCATCGCGCGGCGAGGCTACGACGAGCTCGAGGGCTGGGTCGCAGACACCGAACGGCTCCTCGCCGGCTGCCCGTGCGCCGACGGCTGCCCGTCCTGCGTCCAGTCGCCGAAATGCGGCAACCTCAACGAGTTCCTGGACAAGGAGGCCGCGCTCACGCTCCTCCGCCGGATGCTCGGCGCTGCCTAGCGGAGAAAGACGGCGATGCTGCGCACGGTGTCGCGGCCCCGGTCCACCCGTGCGCGATCGCGGTCGGCGTCCCCGAAGACCTGGTCCCGGAAGCCGTCGCGCGCGTGGAGGGTGTCGTTGCCGTCGCCGCCCCTGAGGACGTCCCTGCCGGTGCCGCCGGAAAGGTAGTCGGCCCCGGCCCCGCCCTGGATGGTGTTGACGAGGGCATTGCCAACGAGCCGGTCGTCGAAGCTGGAGCCGCGAATGTTCTCGATCAGCGAGAGGGAGTCCGCGCCGTCCCCGACCGCGTCGCCTGTCGTGAGGTTCACGACCACGCCGATCCGCTGGTTCGTGGGGAAGAACGTCGAGTAGTCGACCGTGTCGGACCCGGCGCCTCCGGTGAGGACGTCCGCCCCGGCGAGACCGCGAAGCCTGTCGTCGCCCGTGCCGCCGTCGAGCGTGTTCACCGCGCCGTCGCCGACCAGGAGATCGGGACCGGTGCTTCCGATCGCGTTCTCGATCGCCGTAACGAGGTCGAGGGCGCCCGGACTCGATCCGAATCCGGCTGTCAGGTTCACGGTGACTCCCGGCGGACGCAGTGAGTAGTCGGCCGTATCGATGCCCGTGCCGCCGTCGAGGACGTCGCCTCCGGCGCTCGCGCGCAACGTGTCGTTCCCTGTTCCACCGGTGAGGACGTTCGGGCCGATGTCGCCGGTGAGGGTGTCTCTCCCCGAACCGCCCGTGACGTTCTCCATCGCGGCGAGCGTGTCGGTTCCGGCGTTCCCGGTGTTCTGGGGCCCGGTGACCGACAGGTCGACCGTCACGCTCGCAGACGAGGTCGAGTAGTCGGCGGTGTCGATACCCGCGCCTCCGTCGAAGACATTGTCGCCCACCGTGCCGGTGAGCACGTCGCCGTACGGCGAGCCGATCACGTTCTCGTCGGCGAGCAGCGTGTCCGTTCCCGCGCCTCCCGTGTTCTGGGCGGCGAGGTTGGCGAGGTTCAGCGTGATGCCGGCATCCGCGGCCGAATAGTCCAGCGAGTCCGACCCGGGTCCGCCGTCGAGCGTGTCGTTCCCCCGAAGGCCGGCGAGCGTGTCGTCGCCGTCGTTCCCGTTCAGGACGTTGGCGCCGGCCTCGCCGGTGATCGAGTCGTTCCCGGAGCCTCCCGTGACGTTGGAGATGGCCACCAGGGTGTCCGTCCCGATAGTCGCCGTCGCCGCCGAGCCCGGGCTCGCCCCGCTCACGGGGCCGAGCACGACGACGACATCCTCGGTGAACGAGGAGTAGTCGACGCCGTCGGTGCCGAGGTCGCCGTCGATGAGGTCGTCGCCGGCGTCGCCGTGGAAGATGTCGTTGCCGGCGCCGCCGGACAGGACGTTCGAACCCGCGTCGCCGCCGAGGACGTCGGCTCCGCTGCCGCCCGTCAGGTTCTCGAAATCGGTGACCTGGTCGGTGCCGGCACCGCCGGTGGGCTGCGGAGACGAATCTCCCAGCGAGAGCGCCACGCCTCCGGTCACGCCGGAGTAGTCGAGCAGGTCGGTGTCGCCTCCGCCCGCGACCGCGTCGTTTCCGGCGCCTTCGAGGATCACGTCGTCTCCGTCGTCGCCGAAGACGAAGTCGTTGCCGGCTCCGCCGGTCTCGCGATCGTTGCCGAGGCCTCCGCTCAAGGTGTCGTCGCCGCCGGCGCCGTCGAGGATGTCGTTGCCTCCGCCGCCGGTCAGGTCGTTGGCGCTTCCGCTTCCGATCATGACGTTGTCGCCGGCGCCGCCCAACAGCGTTCTCGATGTCGGTGCCGACGTTGTCCGACTCCCCGGCCTGGCCGTCGTCGAAGACACCGTCGAGCGTGACGAGGACGCCTGCGGAGCGCGCGCTGTACGTCACCGTGTCGTTTCCGCCGCCGCCGGCCATCGTGTCTGTGCCGTTGGTGTCGGTCCCCTCGTCGAAGACGTCGTTCCCGAGGCCGCCCGTCAGCGTGTCCCCGCCATCCTCGCCGGCGAGGCTGTCGTCGCCCTGGCCGCCCGTGATCGTGTCGTCGCCCGCGCCGCCGGAGAGGACGTTGCTGCCGGTGCCGCCGGTGATCGTGTCGTCGCCCTGGCCGCCCGCGATGCGTGTCGTCGCCGCTGTCGCCGCTCATCGTGAGGAGGAGCGAGGTCGGGCCGCCGGTGACCGACGTCGCCGGCGCCCGAGAGCGTGTCGGCGCCGTCGCTCCCCGTGATCGTCCCGAGCTCGACGTTGGCGAGCGTGACGTCGACGTCGTCGTCGCCGTTGAGGTTCAGCGCCGGAGGCGCCGAGCGTGACCGAGTCGCCGCCCGCGCTCCGGTGACGGTGACCCGGTCGAGACGCCCGTCGAGAGGTCGACGACGAACTCGATCTCCGAAAGGCCGGAGCCCTCGACCGCACGCCCGGGGCGAACTGGCCGCCGCTGAGGTCGACCGTGACGTTCTCGGCGCCCGTGGAGCCGTTGACCACGATCGTGTCGGTCAGGAGCGTGGTCGCAAGCCCCGCACGGGGTCACGCCGACCACGATGCGGCCGAGCGTTCGCGCCCGTGCCGACGGCGATCGCGGCCGAGTCGCCGGCGGCGCTCATGCTCGACGTCGCCGTGCCCGACGGCGAAGCCGCAGCTGACGGCGCCCTGCGCCGGGGCGGCCGCGCCGAGGGCGACCCGAGCGAGCCGCAAGTGCTGACAATTGTGCGCAAACGCACGCATCAACCCCCTGCTCAGTTCGGTGCCGGCAGAGCCGATGAACCCTTAGCGCGAGCCGGCGCGGCCGGGCGACGAGCTCGCCGCCGCAGTTGGGACAGACGGCGCTCATGGCCTGCGTGCAGGCGAGGGCAGAAGGTGCACTCGTAGGAGCAGATCCGTGCGTCGGCATCCGCCGCGAGCGGGGCGCCGCAGCGCTCGCAGGCGCTCGCGCATCTCGAGGGCCACTAGCCGGCCCCCGCGGCGCGAAGGACCGCCTCGACCGCCTCGGCGGGAGAGCCTGCGCGCTCGACGCCCTCGTCCTCGACCTCGGGGCCGCCTTCGAGCACGACGACGGGCCGTCCGAGGAGGCGCGCGTATGCGATCTCGGCGAGCGTGCCCCAGCGTCCGCCGACGGCGATCGCGGCCTCGCACGAGGCGACGACCGCGAGGTTCCTCGCATGGCCGGTCCCGGTCGCCACCGCGTAGTCGATCCACTGGTTGGCGTCCCTCGTGCTCTCGCCCGGGAGGATCCCCACAGTCGTGCCGCCCGCGTCCTTGGCGCCGCGCGCAGCCGCCTCCATGACCTCGCCGAGACCCCCGCACACGACGACACAGCCTCGGCCGGCGAGCAGCCGCCCGACCTCCTCGGCCTGGGGCGCCCACTCCGCGCCGCTCCCGATGACTGCGATCTGGGTAACGAGACCGATGATATGACTGCCGCCATGACGACTCGCAACGCGCGCGGGGGCACGCTCGTGCTCGGCGGAGGGTTCGCGGGGAGCTACGTCGCGCGCCTCCTGGGCAAGGCGGGCGCGACGATCGTGAGCCGCGAGAACTTCATGCTCTATACGCCGATGCTCCCCGAGGCGGCATCGGGCACGCTCGAGCCGCGCCACGTCGTCGTGCCGCTGCGCGCGATGTGCCCGCACGCCGACCTCATCCTCGGCGAGATCACGCAGCTCGACGAGGCTGCGAACACCGTCCGCGTCGTCGCCGAGGGGGCCGAGCTCGACCTCGCCTACGAGAACCTCGTCGTCGCCCTCGGCTCGATCTCCCGCACGCTCCCCGTCCCGGGCCTGGCCGAGCACGGGATCGGCTTCAGGTCGCTCGCCGACGCGATCCACCTCCGCAACCACGTCCTGCGCGAGCTGGAGGCGGCCGCGGCCAACCCGGACGAGCCGGAGCGCCACTTGACGTTCGTCTTCATCGGCGCCGGCTATGCAGGCGTCGAGGCGCTTGCGGAGCTCTCCGACCTCGTCCGCGACGCGATGCGCTACTACCCCGGGCTGAAGAAAGCGCCGCAGCGTTGGGTGCTCGTGGACGCGGCGCCAAAGATCCTCCCGGAGATCCCGAGGCGCCTCGGCGAGTACGCCGCGCGCGAGCTGGCCAAGCGCGGCGTCGACATCCGGGTCTCGACCACGCTCGAGTCGGTGGACGCCGAAGGCGCCGTTCTCTCCGACGGGACGCGCTTCGAGACCCACACGCTCGTCTGGACGGCCGGCGTGCGCTCGAGCCCGCTCCTCGCCGAGTTCGGCCTCCCGCTGGACGACAAGGGCCGCGTCGTCGTGGGCCCGACACTGAAGGTCGAGGGGCGCGAGAACGTCTGGTCGCTCGGCGACTGCGCCCGCGTCCCCAACGAGGCAACCCCGGACCACCCCGACCCACCGACCTGCCAGCACGCGCTCCGCCAGGCCCGCCGGCTGGCGAAGAACATCAAGGGCGAGTCGAAGCCCTATCGCTACCGGATGCTCGGCCAGGTGGCGACGCTGGGCCGCTACAAGGGGATCGCCGATGTGCTCGGCCTGCGCTTCCGCGGCTTCATCGGCTGGTTCATCACGCGGACGTACCACCTGTTCCAGCTCCCGCTCGTCTCGCGAAAGCTCCGGGTGATCGTCGACTGGACGGTGGCGCTGCTCTTCCGCCGCGACATCGCCGAGCTCTCCATGCTCGGCCACCCCGCGCCGCTCGCGGATCCGCACGAGAAGTAGAGGGGCGCCCGATTCCGGGCGCCCCTCCAGTCGGATTCGGCCTCCCTAGAGGAAGCGGAAGAACGCGCGGTGCTGCTTACCGTCGTCGCGCGTGAGCACGAGCTCACGGCACGTCCCCGCCCACTCCTCGAGCGTCTTCCAGTTGTAGTGGAAGACACCCTGCGGGTTCACGGTCAGCTGCGAGTTCCCCGGGGTCACGGTGTCGACCGGGAACTCCCGCGGGGTGATGAACGCCGGGTCCTGGCTCGGAACCCGGAGCGTCGCGCAGTCCACCTTGCGCGAGAACGGCGAGCCGCTGTCCTTGAGAACGTCCAGCTGCTTGTAGCCGTCCGCGGTGAACCTGAGCGGCACGGCATCGCCGGCATCCACCTCGTTCAGCGCGCCGTACGGTTGCACGACCGGGCTCTGGAAGCCGCGCAGGCACTGCGGGGCCGTGTCGTACGCCTCGTTGTTGTCGTCGCGGTTCGTCGTTCCCTGAACGGCACTGAAGCCGAGCCCGCGGCGGGCGAACGACGCCCACAACATGCACGTGTCCTCGCCGTCCGAGAGCTCGTCGCCGGCGGCGATGATGGCCCGGCTCGAGACGACCAACCCGGGCCCGCAACCCTGCATCTTCAGCCCGTCCATCACGTACTGGATCGCACGGTTGTTTCCGCCCGTGTTCCAGGCCTCGTAGACCTGCGGATTGAAGCCGTGCTTGTCGATCTGGTCCCAGGTCATGTCCCAGAGGACCGCCGCCCAGCCGTGGCCCAGGCCGTGCGGCAGCGCCAGCGAGGTTCCGTTCAGCCAGCCGTTCGTCTTGATGCTGTCGTACGTGAACGGCTGAGTCTCCATGGTGCGGGAGTAGGGCCTCGGGCGCAGCCCGTTGCCGGAACGGTTCTCCTGGAAGAGCACGTACGGCACGAGCCCACGGGTCCCTGCCGGATCGTCGAGCTCCGGGTTGAGGAGCAACGAGATGGCGAGGTAGTCGCTCCAGCCTTCGCCCGCCTGCTCGTTGCCGCTCAGGCAGTTGACCGCGGGACCGCCGGTGAGGCGGTTGGAGACGCCGTGGCCGTACTCGTGGAAGATGATCCCGGTGTCGAAGTCGCCGTCCCGGATCCCCGGATGCGCAGGGTGCTTGCGGACGTTGCCGGTCTTCGGCCCCGCCGCGATGGCGGCCTTGATCGCCGCGCCGTCGGTCGCTCCGACGGCGATGGTCGGGATGCCGGGCGGCGCCGCGACGAAGGAGCCGCCCATGATCGGCGGGTTGTCCGACGTGTGCACGACGACGAGGGCATCGGCGCCAGCCGCCTCGGCGGCGTGCGCCCGCTGGAGGAACTGGCACTCGGACGCTCCCGTGCCTCCGTCCGCAACCGCGATCCAGCTCGCGGGAGCGGGGCTCGGGTAGTTCGAGGCCAGACAGCCCAGACCGACGTAGACCAGCGTCCGACCGGGAAGTCCGGCAGGCGTGGCCGGCGGGCCGAACCGCGCCCAGGTGGCGCCGAACTCGCCGACGCCGTCGACGACGAGCTGGTTCTGGCGGCCGAGCTGGTTGCCGGGCCACAGGTACATCTGCATCCGTGGCACGCCGGTGCCGGGCGTCGGCTCCGTCGGCGTGGAGAAGTTGGCGTTGTTGGTGCCGCTTCCGTCGGCCGCCTCGCAGCGGACGTAGTCACCGCCGAGGCCGCCGCGGCCGTAGTTGTTGGCCTGGAAGTTGCCGGCTGCCTCGTCGAGCCCGTAGCGGTAGAGGACGTCGTGGATCATGTTGCAGCCGTAGAAGAGGTTGGTGGTCACAGCCTCGCGATACGCCTGCGAGTGCTGCGAGAAATCGACCGGGAAGTCGAAGTCCAGGCCCGGGCCACCGCTCGGGCTGCCGCCGAAGTCCTCTTGCTCGTTGTCGTCCTGGTCGAGGTACGCGTGGTTGTTGTTCCCGCGCGTGATCGTGAACTCGGCGCCCGGAATGCCGTTGGTGTCATGCCAGCCGAACGGCGATGCGAGCCCATCGGCAGGGTTCTCGACGAGCTGGCGCGGTGCGTCGTTCGGGCTCTCGTCAGGGAGCCGGAAGACGCGGTAGCTCGACCCGTCGACCACCGGGTTGGGCGAGACCGGATAGACGGTCGCCGCCTGTGCCGTGAGGTTCGTGCGTGCGAGCGTCTGCGCAAGATCCCCGAGGCTGTCCTGGTTCGTCCAGTCCTCGGCTGCGAGCAACTCGCCGGTCTCGGCGTCCACGGTGGCGTTCCAGAGGTGGACGTCGGACGAGTCGTCGATCGTGACCTGCCACGCGAGCCGAAGCCCGTCCGAGGTCGACTGCCAGCCCAGGCGAGCCGGGATGGGCCCTTCGGAGATGCCCCCGTTGGAGACCACCGTCTTCTGGGCCGGGCCGTCGCTCTGGCTGAGAATGCGCAGGTTCGCCGGGTCGTCGAGGTCGAGACCCTCGGCCGCCGCCTCGACAGCCTGCGTCGCCCCGAGATCCTCGTCGCCCGAGGCGCCCGAGGTAAGGCCGTCGACGAGGCTCCCGGCGGCGAAGACGACCCTGCCGTCGCTGCCGACGTTGACCGTGACGTGGCCTCCGAAGACCTCGAGGCTCCGGAAGCGCTGGTTGAGGTTCACATGCGTCACGCCGCTCGCCGTGCTCCGGTAGCTGGTCGTGACAACGAGGTTGGCGACGTCGGCGCGCGTTACACCGAGATCGGCCGCATTTGTCGTGACGTGGTCGAGCGCGATCGACAGCGCATCCACCCCCGGCTGGGACTCGCCGGCCCCGTCCGTCGCCGACATGGAGCCCGGCACGAGCACGAGCGCCATGAGGGCGGCGACGAGGACCGCGAGCGGTCCATGCCTCCCAAGCATTTGGTACCCCCTTTTGCTGCCCCGCACGGCCATCGAGGCATCGCGATACTGACAGCAGAGGCAGTCTTAAGGCTCCGACCCGATTAAGCAAGGAGCGCCCGTTGCCGGGCGCTCCTCGGTTCGTTTCTGCCGGCCGGTCGGCTAGCGGAAGCTGAAGAAGGCGCGGTGCTGCATGCCGTC